>JBFXLE010000020.1:0-80720 GCA_050173015.1 Calditrichaceae bacterium | reverse complement strand
AAAACTTCATGTCAAAGAACAATCATACGTTATCTTGAAAAATTTTATTTCTTTTTAATCCCCAACAGTGCTTTGGCATGAGTTGATTTTGCAACAGCCTGGCCAAAGGGGGACTAAGGGGGTTGTTTTTGTGTCGTAAGCAGGAAGTAAGAATTTAAGAGCGTTAAGAGTTAAGAGTGTAAGAGTTAAGAGTCGGGGCGTCCTCATATGGGCGCCCTAGGCATGCAAATATCATCTGTAAAACACACCCGTCCGTTCAACCAAATACAACAAAAATAAATGAATTGAATCAAAGATGAATCCGCGTCAGTCAGCGCCGGGAATTCTCTAAATCTAGCAGGAGGGGAATTCAATTTAATCAGCCGACCGACGCCATCGGCGTCACATCTTTGTAGAACGGGAATTTGGACATAATTTTACGACCCCTGCGGGGTCGCGGGATGATGTGGGTCTGTATTTTTTATTAACGTGTAATCCCTTCGGGATTGGGGAAACGGATTAAATCGTTTGCTAAAATATCCGAAAATTATTAGCCTCTTGAAATTTCAATTCCTTTTGTTTACTATGATAGCGTTTTTATTTAATCCTTTTTATTTTTGCTTCAAACGTTGAAAACGCAGACAATTGATGATGGTTCAGACAAGGACGCTTATGATTTGGATATCATCTCACGCCGGTTTAAAGAATAAAAACAAAGTATGGTTTGGGGTGTGCCTTAAAATGCCCCCCTTCCATTGATCGGAGGCGCAAATAGTTTCCTATGGTTAATTTCTCTAATATTGGAAATATTTCCTTTTCTAACATTTGAATAAGTTTTCTACATTTAGAAAATGTTTTCCAATATCAGAATAAAATGATAATTAAGATGGACATCTGATCAATATGTTAGCAACCAGAGTAACTTTTAGAATAAAGTTGAAAGATATGTAATTGTGAAAGAATTAAAAAAGACTAAGTGGCCAGATTTGATATTGTTATTTGGCATACCGACTATTTTAAATTATTTCGCTTCCCAAATCGTAATACCAATTATCAACAGGCAGCAAATTTTACCAATTGAAATAACTTACTTTCTTAGTGTTGGTATTATTGTCTTGATGCCAATGTTTTTTGGAGCTTTATATTTATGTGGTCGAGATGTTGGCTCATATAAATTGAGAGATCTACTTACTAGAATGAGGATTAAAAAGCTTTCTCCATCAGATTTATTATGGACTATATCAACCTTTCTCCTTCTAGTAGTTACATCTTTTATTATTGCTAAAATTTTTATGCCGAAATTTGGTATTGATGCTACTCCTTTTTTCTTTCAAAACATGCCATTAAATGATGAATTTTTTTGGATTTTATATGTTTGGCCTTTTTTCTTTTTTTTCAACATATTTGGTGAAGAATTTTTATGGAGAGGCTATATTCAGCCAAGACAGGAACTTCTCAATAATCATTGGACTTGGTTTGTTCATGGCATTTTGTGGGCACTTTGGCATTTGCCAATGGGTTTAGATTTGATTTTTGCGTCTACTCCTATTTTTTTTATTCTACCTGCAATTGTTCAAATTAGAAAAAATACTACAATTGCTATTATTGTTCACTTTATATTTGGAGCTTTTGGCTTTTTAGCCCTGAGCTTAGGAATGGTTCATTAATATGTAACAAAAAGTTGCTAACAAAATACTGTAGCCGACACGACATGCGTACGATGATTTTCGTAAAATGCATTGGTAAATATCCAATTCTGGCGGGCGGCTAAGTATTGACCGTTACGGCTTGAACACAAAGTTTAGTAGCAAGATTGGAGGATAACATGACGAACTACATCGACGGGTTCATACTCCCGGTGCCGCGCGATCAGTTAAAGACATATAGAGAAGTTGTAGAAAAGGTTGCGAAGATTTGGAAGGAACATGGCGCGCTCGATTATTCAGAATATGTTATTGACGATTCAAATTTAGAGGGTACTCGATCTTTCACTGATGTCGCGAACACAAAAGAGGATGAAGCCGTAATCTTTGGATGGGTCGCATTCGAATCTCGTGAGGCACGTGATCTTGCAAATAAAAGAGTCGCGGCCGACCCAAGGATGACGGATTTGATCAATCCACTGACTCATACATCGAAGCCGATCTTTGATGCTGAACGGATGGTGTATGGCGGGTTCCGTTTGCTCGTTTAATCACCTAATCAGAGCACCATATAACAAGCAAACGCAGCCGACAAATTTTCCGCTGCGCTCCGAATTCGTGGCTGATTTGTGACCTTCGACAGTATGAATTTAATAGTTAAAATGATTCAGGAGGTTCTTTGAAGTTGTCCGATGTAAAAATTAAAATGTATAAAATATTCATTCTGCTTGTCATCCTGGAATTCGTACCGGGTGCCCATGCAAAAAGCCAAAATGTGGCTGTTATACCTTTTGAGAACGTAGGAAAGAATCAGGATCTGGATTGGCTCTCCCTGGGCATTCCCGAAACCATCACAACTGATCTCCTTTCGATACCGGGCATAGTTGTTATAGAACGCCTTCAACTCATGAGAATACTCGAAGAGCAAAGTCTGCATCTTACAGGTCTTATAGATGAGAAAACGGCTTTATCTGTGGGTGAGTTGATCGGAGCGGATATAATCGTCCTGGGAGCGTATCAAAAGAGCGCCGAGACCATCCGCCTCACTTCCCGATTTGTTGATGTAAAAACGGGCGCTGTCATACAATCTTCAAAAGCGACAGGCCCTATGGATAGTATCTTTGATCTTCAGGATGAAATAGTCAGGGGACTCGCGGCCAAACTCAATATTGAACTTAAAGAACAGGATTTGGACAAGATCGCGGAACGTCCCACGGAATCAATCGAGGCTTACAGACATTTCGGACAGGGGGCGCTGCTTCAGGTCCGTTTGGACAGCCAGGGATCATTGGCGGAACTCAAAAAAGCCACCGATCTTGATCCCAACTTCAAAGCAGCTAAAGACAAGTTCAAGGAAGTCTTCTGGTCTCTTAACGAAGGTAACTATTGGGTATACGATTTGCGCGGGAATATTCCGGGAATCTTTACTTCCCGCGAGATGGTCCGCCAGGTCACACGGAGAGCCGGCCCGGGAAAAAACATGAAACAAGGTTCTGCTTTTTCCTATTATCGCGAATTAAACGAGATTGAAGGAGCCGCAAAGAATAAAGAGCGTTCAGGTGAATTTTACACCAAAGGAGACAAAGGGATCATGTTAACGGGAAGTTACTTCGCTTTTCTAAAAAAGGACGGTAAAACCGCATCGTCGGAGTATTTCTATGAGAATAGTCCCTTGCCACTTTACTTTCCTTACGATTTGAAATCCGGAACACAATGGACCAATGACTATATCACGGATGTACAGACTCCTGTAGGCCCCCACCAGGCAAGAATTCATGAAAAATTTTCGGTCGGAACGGAGATGGAGGTTTCAGTTCCAGCCGGAAAGTTTAACTGCCTGCCCGTTTCGATGACAGCCCAATGGCGCGGGGAAGTCGAGAACGAGGATCGCGAATCCACATTCTGGTTCGCTCCGGGAGTGGGGATCGTGAAGAGCCTCATTGTTACCTATCAGGTGAACAAAAGTGGAGCGAGAAAAGAGAAGTCCTACTGGAATTTCAGCGAAGAACTCACTCAATACCGGATACAATGAAAAACAGCCATCGCAATCCCTTTACCCGGGAACATCATCACAATGATACCGACGAGTGGCCGGTTTTTTAGAAAGATCTCATCCCTTCAGGATTGGGGATGGGTTATACCGTTTGCTAAAATATCCGAAAATTATTAGCCTCTTGAAATTTCCATTTCAATTGATTATTATGATAACGTTTTTATTTAACCCTTTTTTTGCTTCAATCGTTGAAAACTCAGACAATTGATGATGGTTCAGACAAGGACGATTATGATTTGGATATCATCTCACGCCGGTTTAAAGAATATAAACAACAAATGGTTCGGGGTGTGTCTTAAAAAGCCACTATTCCATTGATCTGAGGGGCGAACTGTTTCCGACGGTTAATTTCTCTGATATTGGAAATATTTTTTTTCTAACATTAGAATAAGTTTTCTACATTTAGAAAATGTTTTCCAATATTAGAATAAAATGATAATGAAGATGGACGTCTGATCAATATGTTATGTGCTTTGTTAAAATTTTCTAAATTGTAAACAAATCCTCTATTTCTTATCTTTGCAAAGATAAAAATAATATAGAAACTTTAGTCATAGGATTTTTAATGTCAAACTCAACAAAACATTTAATCATAAATGGCGATAGCCGAAGAATGGCCGAATTGCCAGACAATTCTATTGATTTAGTGATTACATCACCACCATACTGGCAATTAAAAGATTATGGAAGCGCTGACCAAATCGGATATAATGATAGCTACGAAAACTACATAAATAATCTCAATTTAGTCTGGAAAGAAAGTTTTAGAGTTTTAAACAATGGTTGCAGGCTTTGTGTGAATATAGGTGACCAATTTGCAAGAGCAGTATATTATGGCAGGTATAAAGTCATTCCAATTCGAACTGAAATAATTAAATTTTGCGAAACAGTTGGTTTTGATTATATGGGGGCAATAATCTGGCAAAAGAAAACGACTACTAATACTACTGGTGGCGCCAGCGTGATGGGTAGTTTCCCATATCCGAGAAATGGAATTTTATCTATTGACTATGAATTTATTCTACTATTTAAGAAACTCGGCAACCCCAAAAAGCCTAATAAAGAGTTAAAAGAACAATCGAAAATGACAAAAGAAGAGTGGAAAGAATATTTTTCTGGGCATTGGAATTTTGGCGGTGCAAAACAAGATAGCCATATAGCGATGTTTCCGGAAGAGTTACCACACCGTTTAATAAAAATGTTTTCTTTTGTTGGTGATACTATACTTGACCCATTTGTTGGAAGTGGAACTACCAGCTTAGCTGCTAAAAAATTATCCAGGAATTCAGTAGGCTACGAATTAAATACCGAGTTCATTCCTTATATTAAAAGAAAGCTAAATGTTGACCAACAAGACTTGCTAAATACAAAATATGAATTTACTCAACAAACGAAGATGAACAATGACTTTAAAGAAGATATTAAAAATCTGCCTTACATCTTTAAAGATTCTCATCTATTAGATAAAAAGATAGATCCTAAAAAGCTTCAGTTTGGCTCAAAAATTGACAATAACTCAAAAAATAATGAAAAATATTACCAGGTTAAAGATATCGTTTCCACAGAGAAACTAATACTTAATACGGGTCTTAAGATTCGCTTATTAGGCATTAAAGAGAATGAAACCTTAAATGGAAGAGCTCGAGAATTCATTAAGAAAAAAGTTGACAGTCAAAAAGTATTTTTAAAATTTGATGTAGTAAAATACGATAATGAGAACAATCTGCTTTGCTATCTATATCTTAAAAATAAAACATTTATGAATGCCCACTTAATTAAAAACGGATATGCTTTTGCAGATAGAGAAACGAATTATAAATATAAATCAAAATTTATCGGATTGGAAAATCACAATGGCAGATGATGAGATCAAAAAAGTTGCAAAATCATTCGGGAAAAAAGAAAAGGTACTAAATTACACGAGTAATACATATCAGCTAACAAGACCCAAAAAAGTTGGCGAAGTTATGGCTCTAATTCGAGAATGCCAACCAAAATCATTCGATGAATGGCAAGAATATTATTGGGCAAATGCTTACACAAAAACAAAAAAAGAAATAAAAGTTACCGAGGAAATATTAACAGAATTAGGTGAGAGACTGTACGAAAAAATTACAGAAGTTGTCATCCCGGAATGGTCTGAGGCATTTAAGCAGATAACAAAACAAGATTGTTTAGACTACATTAGAGAAGTAACAATTTTTAGAACATATGACGGCTTTGTAACTGAAAAATCAGTTGTAAATGATATATTAGCAAAAGAGTTTCCAAATGTTAAATTTACTGAATCTGACCCAGAATTAGATCACGCAGGTGATATTGACTATTTGGGTAATGTAAATGACAAAGCATTTGGAATTCAAATCAAACCAATAACTGCCACCGCTAATTTTGGAAATTACTCAATATCTGATAGAATGCGTCAAAATTTTGATGAGTTCGAAGAAGCTTATGGCGGTCGGGTGTTTATTATATTTTCTTCAAAAATAAATGATAAAAAGCAAATAAGAAACAAAGATATACTTGAAGAAATACGCGCTGAAATTGAACGATTAAATTCATAGAACCAAATTGCAATTAATCAGCACATAACACGGGCATCAACTCGGAATGAAAACGCGTTTCGGTTTTTTTAAATTTATTGTTCCGGTCAAATTTGGTGGTAATTTTCAGGTTACTGGCCGCATTGTTTTCATCCGGTTATGCCTAATCGTTAGGTGCTTTGTAGTTTTAGTATTTATTAAAAGGTTTGCTAAATGATTGGCCAAGAAATAAAACTAATCTTAAAAGACAATAAAGCCTATTTAACAAGCAGTAAATCATTGCTTTTAGACCAGCTTGGTTTACCACCAATCGCAAAATCATTTTCGTCCCCAGCATTTTGGAAAGTTAAAATTCTAAATCATAGCCCAAAAAAAATTTACGTTGATGTTATATCATATCATGTTGGTGAAACTCAATTTTCATATGTCCAAAAAAGTTTATTTGATGAGCTTAATGCTATTGAAATTATCGCATTTAAAAGCATCGATACTGACGGTCTATTAAGAACCTTGAAAGGACAAAAGCCAGGAACTTTTATACCTGAAAAATATGAATCTGTTTGCAGATCTACAACTAACTATTTTAATGAAATTCCACCCAAATACTTCCCGATCAAAAAAGTAATAAAAGAAAATTTTTTGATTTCTCTGAAAAATGTTCTCTTCGAAGATGGTTGCGTAAAGATTATTAAGAAATTTAAAAACCACATTGACCCTATTGAACTTTGTATTCCCAACAATGACTTGAAAAAAGAATTTGAAGCGGTTAAAAACTATTTTGCCAATGTCCTTAAATCAAAAAAAATTAGGGTTTCATGTAATATAGTAATTGAAGATGGTAGAGTTATTTCTAGTACTGCACAATCTCCAGAGATAGAAAAAATTAATACAGATTTTATAGATGATGTAAAAATTTCATTTGTAAAATCAATGATTAAAAAGAAAAGCTTCAGTAAAGACGCTAAAACTATTTATACTTTTGATGAACAACTCGACTCACAACCAGAGAGAAATGTTAACCCAAATATATTTTATAAAAAAGATATAGAGTTTCTTGAAGATTTAATTCAAATTTCGGGTACTAAACATTTTAATCACTTAAAATATTTATCTAAATTGCATGCCCATAAAATAATGAAACTACGCTTTGTACATAGTCCTTTTTCTTTTATCTTCTTGTTTGAAGGTAATAAAAAATATCACATCATTTGGGAAACTCTTGACACTGAAGAAGCAACTTATATCTGGCATATTGAAAAAAACAAACAAGTCCTTAAACAAGCTGTAAAGAGAATTGAAGATATAATAAATGTGATAAAAGCCAAAGGTAAGAAAGATTATTTAAATTCTTCAGATGATTCTTTTAGTCGGGTTTACCATGATTACTCTGAACTTGTTGACGGTTTTTTGAAATGGGAAAATGAACTTAAAAGCGTTTTACAATAATTAAACAGCAGCACATAACAATGCAATCAACCCGACCTGCACACCGGGACGCTGATTTCGTCGGGATAAAATTTTAAGGCGTTTTGCGGGTTATCGCCGGCGTTATATTAAGTTTAACTTGCTCAAGATTTGATAAACTAATCTTTGGAAATGGCAAAAGAAAAAAGTACACGCGGAAATGCAAGTCAATTTTTTATTGCGGGAGAGCTCTGTAGGCGTGGGTATTCAGCAGTCGTAACTCTTGGCAATACTCCTAATACAGATATATTATGCAGTAATTTATCAGGTACTAAATTTGTTCATATTCAGGTGAAAACATTTGTCCCTGGAAATCGAACATGCAGTGTTGGTCTGAAATCAGAAGTAAATTTTGGTGAGAACTTTTTCTGGATTTTAGGAGGAATCCCATTACCAGAACAAAAAAAAGAATTTGAGTATTTCATAATCCAATCAAAAGATATGGCTAAAAATATAAAAAAAGGACACTATCTATGGCTGTCAACACCCGGGAAGAAAGGACAACCTCATAAAGACAACAAGGTTCGTACTGTGATCTTGCCACCATATAGATCGGCTTTAGACTGGGATATTTCTATCTATAAAGATCGATGGGATTTAATTGAAAAAAAGTTGGCATAACAATTCATTGCACCTGACCCAAAACGCGTAGATGTTCGGGGGCAGGTGTACTCCCCTGTTAGACATAAAAGGAAGAAGCAAAAATGGCAATCGCTAATTTCATTGAAAATGTTCGGATGGGCCTCCGAGAAGGCAGATTTACTTCTGAAGCGGCTGTATCACAGGGAATTCTTCTACCTGCTTTGAATGAGCTCGGATGGCCAGTTTTTGATACATCCATCGTAATCCCAGAATTTTCTGTTGAAGGCCGGCGTGTTGATTACGCACTATGCTATCCGGAAAACCGACCATCTGTATTTATAGAGGTCAAAAAGGTGGGGTTTTCCGAAGGAGCAGATCGACAATTATTCGAATATGCTTTCCATCTTGGGGTACCGATGGCAATCCTGACGGACGGTCAGGAGTGGAGTTTTTACCTCCCTGGTGAGCAAGGCCGCTATGATGAACGCAGAGTTTATAAACTCGACCTTCTTGAACGAGATGTTTCCGAAGCAAAAACCAGACTTGACAGATACTTAAGTTACAGCAATGTTTGCTCAGGAGCTGCACTAAAGGCTGCTCGTTCAGATTATCAGAATGTTGCACGCGTCCGAATTATAGAAACTAACCTCCCAAAAGCATGGGAAGGATTGCTTAAGGATCAGGATTCCTTGTTGTTGGATTTGCTTGCCGATAAGGTTGAAGACCTTTGCGGGTATAAACCGGATTTGGATGTATGCAGTCAATTTCTAGAAATGCAAATTCAGAATAACCAACATCTTGACAAATATAAAGATGATATAAAACGTCCGATAAAACCAACGAAACCAATCACGCCAGCGACCGGTACTACTCACACCCGAACTTTTGATAAATTTCATCTTATATTTAAAGGAAAAAATTTTCCTGCTCGTTCCGCGAGAGAAGTTATGACAATGCTTTTTCAGTTGCTGTCTCAAGAAGATAGTGGTTTCCTTGATAGGTTTGCATCACGCAAACACGGCAAGAAAAGGAGATATATTGCCAAAGATAAAAGTGATCTTTACCCTGATCGTCCAGATTTAGCAGAACAACATTCTGTTGAAGTTGTGTCAGGATGGTGGCTTGGCACAAACTATAGTCGTCGAAATATACAGGATATAATGGAAATGGCACTTGAAGTTGCCGGGCCGCAAATTCGAAACTCAATCAAGGTAAATGTCTTGTGATCGATTGCCCAACCAAGCACTGCACTGGATTTTCACTCCGCTGCATTCCGCGAAAATCAACGAGTTCCATCGATACGACCGCCCTGGACAACAGACCCTATGATATAAACATACGGTATTAAAAATGGATTTCAATCTTCTCGTTTGGTTATTTGCCATAGCTATCACTCTTCATAATATTGAAGAAGCCATCTGGTTACCCGCATGGTCAAAAATCGCGGGTCGCTGGCATCGTCCGGTGGAGCCACGTGAGTTTCGATTCGCCGTTTTTGTACTGACCATAGTTGCTTATATAGCTTCTTATCTGGCTATTTCCGGAGGTAAAGAAAGCTTTGGCGCTTACCTGATATCGGGCTATGCTCTTGCAATGCTATTAAATGTACCATTCCCGCATTTTGTCGCCACAGTAGCAATGAAAAAATATGTTCCGGGTGTTGTCACCGCAATGGTTCTGAATCTCCCCATCACTTTTTATTTATTACGAAAAGCAATTTTAGAGAACTATGTTAAATTTCCTGAATTTATTTGGATTGGGCCACTGGTGGTTATTGGAATTCTGATCTCTATACCCTTTTTATTCGCTCTGGGCCAATGGCAATCTAACTTAAAAGAGAAAAAGCGAACATAGTTTTTCAGTCATTAGCAGACTCCCGCGGCTAAAAAAATTAAGCGTGATATACATAAAATAAGACGAGATTACGCGATATTTTCCGTCAATTAAATCAATATTGCGGCCAGGTCTTACTTCTATCCCGCCACGGTGATGACCACATTGCCCTTTTTATGCCCTTTATCCACGTATCTGTGCGCCTCGACGATATCCGCGAAATCATAGCGTTTGTCAATGACCGGTTTTATCTTTCCCGCCTCCATGAGTTCTTTCAGGAGTATGAGATCTTTGGTTCTTTCCTTTGGCGGTCTCAAACCGGTAGCGGCGATCTTTGCCTTTTTACCGCCGGTCACGGATGTCCATAAAACCGGCGGCATAATCCTCAGTCCAACACCGGCTTCAAGAAAGATGCCGTTTTCTGTAAGTGATTTTTTAGAATGTGTAAACGATATTTTTCCTACCGTATCAAAGATGATATCGTACGTCCGGCCATTCCCGGTAAAATCCTGCTTTGTATAGTCGATGGCCTCTCCGGCGCCCAGGGATTTCACCAGTTCTGCATTCGCCCCGCTGCACACCCCGGTGACATCCGCGCCGTAATACGCGGCGATCTGTACCGCGGACGAGCCCACACTCCCGGAAGCGCCGTTCACAAGTACGTTTTGCCCCTTCTGAATGTTTCCCTTATCCCGCAGAAATGGCAGCGCGGTCAGAAAACCATCAATAGCGGACGCCGCTTCCTCATAACTCATGTTGGACGGTTTAGTCGTCAGTACACCGTCTTCGGGCATGCAGATATATTCGGCATTCGCTCCGAATTCCGGCCCGGCGGTTCCAAAAACCTTGTCGCCTTCCTTAAACAATTTGACATCCTTACCTACCGCTTCAATTTCCCCGGCCAGCTCCTCTCCCAATGTCGTGATTCTCGGTCTGAATGGCCCGGTGAATAATCTGGCGAATAGCGGTTTCCCCTGTCTGAAAGTACATTCCGTCGCCGTTACGGTTGTGGCGTATATTTTTACGAGCACTTCATTCGCCTTAGGAACCGGTTTTTCGACCTCTCTTAATTTGAGAACTTCCGGCGGGCCGTATTCCGTATAGACTATTTTTTTCATCATTCCCCCGTATATTTTATGATATCACGCAATTTTTGATTCTTCAAAAACCATATCTAACGACTGATCTTTCACTCCCTTAAGCAAAAGCCAGAACGTCAGGGATAATTCCCCGATAACTCCCGGAACTATAACAATCATTAATAATATATCTTTATAATCGCCATAATTTGGCAACATAAAATTCGCGAAACTATCTGTCAGATAACCTACGGCGGCGATGACCAAAAAGAAACCAATAAATTTGGGAATATAACCGGATTTAATGATCAGATAACCAAGCGCGAACAGGTGCAACCCAAAAAACACCAGTCCAATAAGCCAGATATCATTAAATGTGACATACGATAATATGACCATGGCGCCCAGCTGGGCGGTATCAAAAACTGTCAGATATTCGGCCCCGCTTAACAAACGTAAAATTCCAAAAAGATGATACAAAGCGACACCAAAAATCACGCTGTTCGCTAACCGGAGCCAACCAGCCAGTAACGACAGATTACTGTTTACAGGCCGGAGTAAAATATACAGCGCCCAGGCCAGAAAGACATCAAAAACCACCATGAGGACAAAACTAAAAATACCCGCGCGAAACAACATATCATGGCTTATAATATTTTGCATCGTCGCGGCCGGGTCCCGCGTCAAAATCAACGATTCTAAAACAAAAAAGTTGGAGAATATTCCTGTGATAAAAATAATGAGATACCCTGTTCCCGCCATCTTTGAAATCTTTTCACTGCTGCTCATCTGATTCCCCTATTCAATTTTTAATTATGTGCCAACGATTTTTGGACATTTAATTATTCCGAAATCGTGAAAGTTCATCATATCACGTGTATTTAACAGAGTAAGCATCATGACGGGTTGGTTAAATGACGGACATCTTGCAAAAAAATCGTGGGATGTATCCAAGGAACGTCGCGCTAACTTTTTTATGCTGATTAAGATCAATAAGAACCAAACGATTTTAGGGTTTGCTTTAATAAAAAGTATCCGTATATTTCTTATGGCGCTTTTTTCTTCCACTTTATGAATCTCTGACACGGAGGTTTCCCATGAAAAGCAAATTATCATCTGTTTTAATTTTGATCATGTTGACCACATCCATCAATGGCTGTTTACTTACCTACGGCGATTACACCGGCGGCCAGTTTACAAGTATCACGAATGAAACCTGTGATAAAAAGGCGGATAAAATTTATCTCTTCTTTGAAGGCGAACAACTGGATTTTGAATATAAAAAGATCGGGCTTGTTGAAGCTAACGGTCACGCTTCCGCTTCAAACGCCAAAGTGTTTAACCATTTAAGATACCAGGCCTGGAATAACTGCGCCAACGGTATCATTAATATTTCGGACGGATATAGAAACAGGGAAGAGGGTATTTTTTTCAGCCCCGAAACGAAAGAAACATACTCATCTAAAGTGTTCAAAGGAATCGCCGTGAAGATTAAAACGGACTCAGCTTTTATCAGCATGTATGGCGCGGACGCGGACACATCATTTGTCAACTATGTCATAAAAGACCACGACAAGGTGATGGAAGAGAAAAACCGACAGGTTAACCAGTCTATCATCGGCGGTCTGGTTATAGCCGTTCTTACAATTGCCCTGGCGATGGAGAGATGAATACCCGATACTGTTCAATAATCTAAGACAAAATTGATTTGACAATAAACATTAAAACCCTTCCACGCTCATTTTTGCCTTGCGGTTAAATTGTTTCCAGGCGGTCCGGTATAAAAAATTCAGACGGGTTTTCGGAATCGAGGAAATGACTTTTCTCAGCCAGGTCGCCTCATAGGATACCGCTTCATCATAACAGCGGATCGTTAGCTCCGTTCTGCGTTCAGCATTTTCTTTTGCCGACTTCAGGGATTTTTCAATAAAATCATTCTCAAACCGGTCCCTGTCACCGGCGATCAGTTCTAACCGGTGCCGGAAATCACGCAAAATCCCACGGTGTATGGCTTCATGTTTCCAGAACTGGGATGATTCATCATAAATACCGGTGGGTATTACATTGCTCTCAGGGAACGGCGTGTCGGTCCAGACCGGTTTGAAGATGCTTGTACAGGGCGCCGCGGTTCCGGTAACAAAATGCGTCGCGCGATCCGGATGCAGGTGTGTGACCATCGAACCGGTGGTTTGACTGCCGCGGATGGGGCCGAATCCGGCGTGCATACACACTGATGAGCCGGTGATCCCATTTCCCGGATCATGAAAATCGCCATGATCACGCAGCGCGGACATGACGGTTTTTACGTCAATACCGTCATTCGACCTTGCGGATAAAAACGCGCCCGAACAGCTCGCCCGCCGTCCGCTGTCGCTGAATTTTGTAAATAAATAGTCCGAATAACAACGGGCAAAGCTGAAGTCTTCCCGGTTTTTACACCAACCCTTTTCAATCGCGTAAGAGATCAGATCAGGCGATGCCAAATCCCAGTCATTGTCAATGCTCAAACGGTTCGAAATGGTATAAATACCCTTAACCTGTTTGGCCGCCCAATGCTTTCCGGCGGTTTCGAGCACCCACGCCTCTTTGGGATCGGCAATGAGAAAGCTGTTGTGATAATACAGTTTATGAGCAAAACCGCAATTCCCGCCCTGCCCGAATTCTTCGATAAGATTGGTGATCACATCCACCGCCTGCCGGCTGCCGGAAGCCCGTTCCAGCGCCAGTCGAAGCAAATCCATGCCGATCAGCGACGGTTTTTTATTGTATGGCGCTTTTGTAAACACGGCTTCGTTACCGATGACCAGTCCATGCTCATTGGCGCCCATCTCCGCGCCCCAAATCCAGAATGGTTTGGCGAGCAGAATCGCGTGGGTATGCTCCACCTGCGGGATTTCGATATAAGTACACTTGACCATTGAACCCGCGGGATGCCGCGCGGCGGGAATCTGAAGGATATGATGCGCTTCGTTTGGTTCGCGGTCGGAATTTTTTCCAAAGAGCGTGACCCCGTCCTTTGTGGCCTCTCCCGTTACAACGACTGTATCACACATAAGCTGCTCCGTTTATGATGATTTTTTTACTGAATGCATCCACAATTCGACCGCGCTTATCACGATCAGAATAAGAACAAGTGACCAGAGAATGATCTTCCCTTTCAACGGAATATGCAGTTCTCCGAACATAAGCCACAATCCCAGGACAAATCCGCCGGACAGATTGATTGCCACCGCGCCCCCTAAACCAAGACCCGGAAGCCCATTTTCTGAACGGTAATATTCGATCACCAGCGCGATACCGATTCCAAAGAGAACCGCGCCCAGAATATTCGGATAAAAAAGCTGGACGGTGGCGGGCAATCCAAAAAACTCCGCGGTAACCGGATAAGATATCATCAAAGCCAGGCCAAGCAACAGGTTGATTAACGCGTCGATTAACAAAACAAAGGACTTTTTCATAACCGTTACCCATTTAGGCGATTAATGAATGAGCTTTTTGAAATCATTGACGAACCGGAATCAGGATCGGATTAAACGCTTTGGATGAAACAATCACCCTGCCGCCGATCTTCAGTTCCCGCGCCTCGTCATCCGTGGCGATGACCTTCACCAGGTTATTGCCGATCAGGACCGTCACCACAAACACCACATCTTCCCTGGTGATTTCAATAATTTCACCTTCGAATTTAAACTTACCGCTTAATTTTTTATCCATAAACACATCGGTAAGACTTCCGGATTTTATGACGCTTCCTTTTTCGATGACAAAAACACGGTTTGACAACCGAAAAATCTCGCTCAGATTGTGACTCACCAGGATAGTGGTGATATTAAATTCCCGGTGAATATTCAATATTTCATCCTGCAGTTTTTGCCGCATTTCGGGATCGAGCGCGGAAAGCGGTTCATCAAGAAGCAAAATTTTTGGTCTTCTTACCAGGGCGCGGGCCAGAGCCACTCGCTGCTGTTGCCCCCCCGAGAGTGTCCCGGGTTTTCTTCCGGCAAGTTTTTCCAGGTCGGTGATCTCCAGCAGCCGGTCAATAATTTCCATATCCTTTTTAGACGAAAGGGCAAACTCCAGATTTTTTCTGACGGTCATATTGGGAAAAAGCGCGTAATCCTGAAACACGAATCCGGCCGCTCTTTTTTGCGGAGGCAGATTGATTTTCTTTTGGCCGTCAAACCAGGTTTCACCATTCACCTTAATATGACCCGAATCAGGTTTGGCGAGTCCGGAAAGCAATCGCAGTATGGTGGTTTTACCAGCTCCCGACGCGCCGTAGATGGTGATCAGTTCTTTATCATTGATCTGAATATTCAAATCGAGATCAAATATCCCGTCAGCGCCGGCAAACTGCTTTTTAACCGATAAATCAATCACTATAAAGCCTTTAAATATTTCCGGTTGAACACATAAACAGATAATAAAATCAGAAAAGCGATTACAAATAAGATCAGCGCGTAAAAATTCGCCGCTGAATAATTCAGCGCTTCCACTTCATCATAAATAGCGATCGACGCCACCCTTGTTTCTCCCGGAATGCTTCCCCCGATCATCAGGATCACACCGAATTCTCCCACCGTATGGGCAAAACTGAGAACAGTGCCCGTGATAAGCGCGGGTTTAATATTCGGCAAAAGAACCCTGAAAAAAGTCGCCGCGCGGGATTTCCCAAGCGTGTATGAGGCATCATAAAGCGAACGGGGCAGACTTTGGAATCCCGACTGAACAGAATTCACCATAAACGGCAAACTGTAAATAACGGACGCGACCACTAGCCCTTCAAAGGAAAAAACAAGCCGGAGATTAAAAACGGAATCCAGAAATTTTCCAAAAAAGTTCTCCGGGCTAAAGGCCACAAGAAGATAAAATCCAAGCACGGTGGGCGGAAGAATCAGCGGCATGCTCACCAGGGTTTGAATGATATATTTGAATTTCTTTTCCGATCCGGAGAGCCAGTAGGCCAGCGGAATACCGATTATCAACAACAGTCCGGTGGTCAACCCCGCCAGTCGGAAGGTCAGAAAAAGCGGCTGCCAGTCAAAATTAAACATCGGTTTCCCTCTGCATAATGGATATTTCATTGGCCTTGATCAATCCGGTGACCCGGTCGCCCGGTTTTAGTTCCAGGCGATCCGCAGAACGGGTGGTGATGATCGACCGAATCTCCAGCCCGTTAAATTTAAGCGTGATTTTTGTAAGGATGGCGCCCTTCTCCAGGCCTGTAATTTCTGAATCGATCCTGTTGCGCAGACTGATCTCACCGCTGAAGTTTTTGGCGATAGATACTTCCGTTTCTTTAAAAAGCAGGGATACCTCGGTTCCGGTCTTAAGATAGTCGGCCGATTCCGGATTTTCGATGACCACACAACTGAACACGGCGCCGCCGGCTTTCAGGTCAACCAGCGAAATATGACCGGATGATTCAATGGCCGTAATGGTGGCTGTAAGTTGATTCACGGCAAGCGGTATCCGTATTTCGTAAATATTTCTTTTGCCTGTTCGCTGAACAAAAAATCATAAAACAATACAGCGTCCTTCTTTGGAGCCTCTTTTCCGCGTTTAATAATGACCACTCCCTGGGCGATGGGCTCGTAGGATTCGGGTGGAACATCGATCCATGATCCGCTGGTTTTCATTTCCGGCGCCAGCACTACCGATTTCGCGGTGATCCCGGCATCCGCCGCTCCGGAAGATATGAACTGACTTGTCTGAGAAATGCTCGATCCGTACACAAGTCTGATTTCAAGCCGGTCGTACAAATCAAAGTACCGCAGCGCTTTGATTGCTTCCACTCCGTACGGAGCCGTCTGAGGATTGGCAACCGCGATTTTTTTGAATCCGTCGCCTAACAGGGCCGGCAGCCCACCGGATAGTTCCAGATCTTTTATGGTCCACAACACCAGTGATCCGTAAGCGTAAACCACCGGTTCTCCCAAAGTAAAACCGTCATCGTATAAAACCCGCGGATAGCGCGTATCCGCGGAGAGAAAGATATCGAAAGGCGCGCCGTTTTTGATCTGAGCGGTCAGTTTTCCCGATGAGCCGGTGATAACCGTGACGGAGATTCCGGTATCTTTTTGAAATGACTCCCTTAGTTCCCGCATGGCGAACTGCGCATTGGCCGAGGCCGCTACCATCAGATCATCCGCCAGCGCGGGCGTCGAAATTAAAATCAACATCAAAAACAGATATTTTCTCATTCTCATCGCTATAATTTTCCATCAGGGTCATTCTGAACTAAGGTTTAGCAGAATATAAAATAAAGGGTATTAAAATGAAAGAGCTATACCCGGCAGGACAATCAGGACTGGTTTATAGAGTACGGTAATATTCGCAGAAATCCTTCACCGGACATTGCTCACAGAGCGGTTTACGGGCTTTGCATATTTTTCTTCCATGCCAGATGAGCCAGTGATGCGCGTCCGACCACTTTTCCCGCGGGATGTTTTTCATCAGATGTTTTTCTGTTTCCAGGACATTGCCGGCGCGCGCCAGCCCGATCCGGTTACTCACCCGGAAAACATGCGTGTCCACCGCGATGGCTGGGACGCCCTTCGCGATACTTAACACCACATTGGCTGTTTTACGCCCGACACCGGGCAATTTTATAAGCTCTTCACGGGTGGCAGGAATATCGCCGTCATATTGTTCGGCGAGCATCTTCGCGGTGGCGATGACATTTTTTGCTTTGGTTCTGTAAAGACCAACCGTTTTGATGTATTCTTCCATTTCACTGCTGCTCAATTCCGCCATTTTTGCGGCCGTCGGGTAATCGCTGAACAGATCCTTGGTAACGATATTGACCCTGACATCCGTGCTTTGCGCGGCCAGCATGGTGGAGACCAGCAACTGAAACGGGCTGCTGAAATCCAGCGCGGTGGTGGTGTGATTATATGTGGTCTCCAGAATTTCCAGAATTTTGCTGATAACCGACTTTTTCAAAAACATTCCTATTTAATTGGCTGGTAATTTTAATGAATTTATAAAAAAGATCAGATAAAAATCAAAAATTTGGGGATAGTCGGATGAGAATTAAAGTTACGCGCCCGGGATAATTTCTAAAAAGAAGATGAACGGAACGAGCAAAACTATGATGTTCTGAGCCCGCCCGAGGCGGGCGAGTTTAAGATTTTCAGTGCAGCGAGCCGTGGAATTTCACAATTTTTTTGGACAGCCATGATCTTTTGGTTCTTTTCCATCAAGGGAAATGAACAGGGGAAAGATTGTTCTTTCTTCCGACTTCAGCCATGGGTTTCCTTGATGTTACACTTAACTCTCACACTCTTAACTCATAACGTTCTTACTTCCTACTTCTCTCTTCCTACTTTTCTTCCTCCCTACTTTTTGAATGGCCAAAAAGTAGCAAAAAGCCCTGGCGAATTTTAACTCGTGTTAAATTTATCCGTTTTTCAATTTATTACACTCGGACAGAAAATTCGCCCCGAAGAATCGCCTTGGTCAATTCTGAATTTATTTCAGCACAATTACCGCTTAACCCTTATTCTACAAATATATGACACCTCCGGCGTCGGGTTTTTTATCAAATGACCAATATTTATCATTAATTGATGGCTTCCAATGCAACCGGTAATTCCAATCCCGTAGGGATTACACGTTAATAGAATATTAGCAGACACCACATCCTCCTGCGACCCCGCAGGGGTCGGACTATAACCATGTGATCTCCATTCTACTAAGCTGTGACGCCTCCGGCGTCAGGGTTTCTATCTCACATGGCCAACTGTCATCATTAATTCAAGACTTTTCCTGCAACCGTCAATCCCAATCCCGTAGGGATGATATTTTTGTAGAATGATCGGCAACACGCGATTCCACGGCCCCATAGGGGTCGTACAATTACCGCTTAATCCTTATTCTACAAATATATGACACCTCCGGCGTCAGGGTTTCTATCTCACATGGCCAACTGTCATCATTAATTCAGGACTTTTCCTGCAACCGTCAATCCCAATCCCGAAGGGATTACACGTTAATAGAATATTAGCAGACACCACATCCTCCCGCGACCCCGCAGGGGTCGGACTATAACCACGTGATCTCCATTCTACTAAGCTGTGACTCCTCCGGCGTCAGGCCTTCATGTCATATCAATCCGATCATTATCATCCATCCTTTATTTAGATTAAAACGTCAATCCCAATCCCGTAGGGATGATATTTTTGTAGAATGATCGGCAACATGCGTCTCTACTTCAGGAATGGATATCCGTGACCAGGCGGTCGCACCTACACTTAACTCTTAAAGTTCCTACTTCTCTCTTCCTACTTTTTGAATGGCCAAAAAGTAGCAAAAAGCCCTGGCGAATTTTAACTCGTGTTAAATTTATCCGTTTTTCAATTTATTACACTCGGACAGAAAATTCGCCCCGAAGAATCGCCTTTGTCAATTCTGAATTTATTTCAGCACAATTACCGCTTAACCCTTATTCTACAAATATATGACACCTCCGGCGTCAGGGTTTCTATCTCACATGGCCAACTGTCATCATTAATTCAGGACTTTTCCTGCAACCGTCAATCCCAATCCCGTAGGGATTACACGTTAATAGAATATTAGCATACACCACATCCTCCTGCGACCCCGCAGGGGTCGGACTATAACCATGTGATCTCCATTCTACTAAGCTGTGACGCCTCCGGCGTCGGGTTTTTTATCACCTGACCAATATTTATCATTAATTGATGGCTTCCAATGCAACCGGTAATTCCAATCCCGTAGGGATTACACGTTAATAGAATATTAGCAGACACCACATCCTCCCGCGACCCCGCAGGGGTCGGACTATAACCATGTGATCTCCATTCTACTAAGCTGTGACGCCTCCGACGTCAGGCCGTCACATTGAATCGAATATCATTGCATAACATGCCACTTGCAAGCCTGATGGTTCCCTTTCACGCTCAGTCAACGTTTTGCGCCTTCCCGCCGGGAGTGTGACCTTCCCCGGAAGGCGAGGCCCCCTTCCCGGAAAGAATATGAGGCTCCCCGGTGAACCGGTACCCTTTCCCGGGACCTTAATCGCCTTCCCCGGAGGTGAGTTATTGCGTTCTTCTTGAAAAGTAACGCTTCCCGGGAGAGTGTGACCTTCCCCGGGGCGGAGGTACCCGCCCCGGTGCGGTCTGGCGCGATTTCATTCTTCATTCTGACTATCTGATTCTTGTGCATTTTTGTTGTCCGGTCGAGTGTTTTTTTGTCGATGATATTTGCCGGGGTAGTCTTTTAGTCTTTGCCGATTTCTCCATAATACATATTGGCCGCAATCACTACCGCATCCACCGCGTCTTAAAGTACGTGTGGGCTTTTTCTGACCATACGCTTATCGGTTTTCCGCCTGCTTAAATTTCATAATTTTTTGACTCTGTAAATTATTTTGATAAATTGAATCCTTAAATTTGAAACTTCATAACCATCAATCAACCGAGGACTTATGCAGGAAAAAGCAGACCATTTAAAACGTCCCGTTGTCGAGTCGCTCGACGCCGTTCTCGGGAAAAAATTTAACGTGCTGGATGACGGATTTATTCGTGTGGTCGATTACATGGGATCGGATGAGTCGATTGTTCAGGCGGCAAGAGTTTCGTATGGAAAGGGCACCAAAAAAGTCAGCGAGGACCGGGGCCTTATCCGCTATCTGATGCGTCATCAGCATTCCACACCGTTTGAAATGTGTGAACTCAAACTACATGTTCGCGTTCCCATGGACGCCTGGCGTCAATGGATCCGGCACCGCACGGCTAATGTCAATGAATATTCCACCCGCTACTCCGTCGCTATCGATGCCGCGCAGGAAACCCTGCCCGATCAGTGGCGTCTTCAGGCGGCTCAGAATAAACAGGGCAGTCACGGATTTATGGATGCCGGACAGGGAAAATTCTTCACGGATCAGGAAAAAGAGCTGCATCAAAATACCCGTGAAATATATGAAAACCGCATTAAGGCAGGCATCGCCAGAGAACAGGCGCGCAAAGATCTTCCGCTGGCGACCTATACCGAAGCCTATTGGAAAATCGATCTGCATAATCTGTTTCATTTTCTGGCCCTCCGGATGGATGAACACGCGCAGTATGAAATCCGTGAATACGCAAAGATTATCGGGCATGAAATCGTCAGCAAATGGTGCCCGATGGCCTGGGAAGCGTTCATGGATTACCGTTTCAGCGGTTTCAAATTCACCCGGCAGGAGCATGAAATTTTACGGGAACTGATTCAGGGGAATCAGGAGAAAGCAAGATCGATCGCGGAATCATTCGGTTTTTTAAACTATGAAGAGGGCAAATTAAAAAGAAACCGGGAACGGTCAGAATTAGAAGAAAAATTGAAGCAATTTAACCTGACAATTCCCTGGTAAGTCGTAAAGTTTTTTTTGGAGTAATGATGACCAAGGTTGCCATTGTTTTCTTGTTGACTGTATCTGTTTTTATGATGGGAAGCTGCGCAAAAAAAGGCGAGACCGGCCAAAGCGGGTATATTTCCGTAACCAAATTTGATCCCGCGCGTGACGCGGCAAAAGATATTCAGGCGGCTATAGCGGAAGCGCGAAATTCCGGGAGACGCGTTCTGCTTGATGTCGGCGGAGAATGGTGCAGCTGGTGCCATCTGCTCGACCGTTTTTTTGATGATAACGCGGATATTAAGCGTTTTATGCATGAAAATTATGTTGTTTTAAAAATAAATTATAGTAAAGAGAACAAGAATGAGGAAATCCTTTCCAAATATCCTCCCATACCGGGATATCCGCATTTTTTTGTTCTTGACACAGACGGCGCGTTTCTTTATTCTCAGGATACAGGCGCGCTGGAATCCGGTGATCACCACGACCGTGAAAAGGTTTACGAATTTCTGAAAACCTGGGCTCCGCCAAAGAAATAAAATTAAATCGGGGGATTTTTTTCGTTTCTGCCACTTTTACTCCACCCTTCTTCTTATTGTCCTGATTGATGCGTTCAAACTCATTTTAAAACTCTATATCAATTGATCTGATAAATATTTGAATAATTTTCATTGACAACAATTGTCTTTATGCATATCTTCCTATACGTTAACGTACACGTTACTCACACGGATACGCAAAGGTACACTATGAAGAAAAAAATATTTGTGCAGGATGAGTTTATTTCGAAATTGAAAGTCAGCAAAAAGGCGCTTCAGGAATGGGAGAACCTGAAACTCATCAAGCCTTCGGGCTACACCGATGACCAGCTTCCATTTTACTCGGAGGGCACCATTGAGAGGGTAAACCAGATACAAAAACTGCTGGACTTAGGATATAAAATCGATGAAATACAAAAAATTATAAAAAAAATCGGTCTGCCGAAGAGCAACGACCGAAAAAACGATCCGACTGAATTAAGCCAGTATCTGACGGTCGGGAATCTTGCTGAACGGGTCGGAGTCAGTGCCCGCACTCTTAAGCATTGGGAGGATAAGGGAATCGTCGAACCGGACATGCGGAGCGAGGGAGGATTCCGGTTATATTCTGAATCCTATGTGTTTTTATGTAATCTGATTAAGGATCTTCAGCTTTTCGGTTATACGCTTGAAGAGATCAAAGTCATCTCCGATTATTTCCGGGATTTTCAGGCCATCAGAAACGATCCCGGCCTCTACGCCCCTGAAGAAACTCACCGCCGGCTTGACTCAATGACGCGTGAAATTGAAACGCTTAATGATAAAATAAATCTGCTGAAAGAGGGTATCCGCCGCTGGGAGGATCTGATGAAAAAGAAAAAGAAAGAGATCTCTCATTTAATCGGTCAAAATCAAAAAAAGCTTGAAATCAAGCAGGGGTAAATCATGTATAAGATGATATTCATTGAACCAAAATCGGCCAATCTGCATATTTTTTCGAAATTTGCCCTGCCGCGTCTTGGAAGTTTTATTCTCGGTACTTTAATGAAAAAAAGGGGATGGCAAGTCGAAATTATTGTCGAAGAATTGCAGGACATCGATTATGAAGACATCAAAACCGCCGATTTAATAGGCATTTCAACCATCACATCCACCGCTCCCCGCGCCTACGCCATCGCCGACCGTGTTCGTGAGATGGGAATTCCCGTAATTATGGGCGGGCCGCATGTCACCTGGCTTACCGACGAAGCGCTGCGCCATGCCGATTATGTGATTCGCGGCGAAGGTGAACACGCGTTAATGGAGTTTGCCGAAGCCTTTGAAAGTGACGGTAATTTCTCCGGTGTTTCCAATTTATCCTATCAGCGCGACGGGAAATATGTTCATAATATGCTGCAGCCTTATATCAATGATCTGGATAAACTGCCCTTTCCGGATTTATCTCTTATGAAAGATTATGATCATCGTGTGGCCGGTCAGAGAATTATTCCGGTACAGACTTCAAGGGGCTGCCCTTTTGATTGTTCATTTTGTTCGGTCACCGGCATGTTCGGAAAAAAATACCGGTTTCGTTCCACCGATAACATTATGGCGGAACTGAGACAGTACAATGATCCAAAAAACTTTATCTTTTTTTATGATGACAATTTCGCCGCCAATCCCAAGAGAACAAAAGAACTTTTGAGAGCGATGATCAACGAGAAGTTTAAATTCAAATGGTCCACTCAGGTGCGCGTTGATGTCGCGAAAGACCCGGAACTCATCCGTCTCATGAAAAAAGCCGGGTGTCACACCCTGTTTGTCGGTCTTGAATCCGTCAATCAGCAAAGCCTTGACGCCATGAAAAAACATCAGACCGTGGAAGATACCCAAAGCGCGATAAAAATCCTGAGAAAACAGAATATTCATGTGCACGGAATGTTTGTTTACGGATTTGATCAGGATGACTGGAGGACGGTCAAAAAAACGGTACGATTCGCCAAGAAATCAAAACTTTCTTCATCGCAGTTTCTTATTTTGACCCCGCTTCCCGGATCCGAATTATTTAATAAAATGAATTCTGAAAAACGTATTCAGTTTTTTGACTGGTCCTTGTATGATACGCATCATGTTGTATTTAAGCCGCTCAAATTTACTCAGAAAGCTCTCCAGAAAGCCCAGATGATCAGTCACAGGAAATTTTATTCCGTGTGGGAATCGTTAAAAAAATTTTTACGCGGAGATTTACTGGAAATCGGAATCGCCCGTTACGCGCGTCATCTCAACCGGAACTGGCGCAAAAACAACAAAATGTATCTTAAAATCACGGATCTTATGAGCCAGGAAAGCGGGATGGATATCTCCATTGAAGTAAAACAAAAAATTAAACTGGACGATAAGCGCAGGGCCGGATAAGTTTCTTTTCAATTTTTTGCCATTACCGTGACATGCGCCGCGGTAATCCATTTATCACAGGGGGATACTATGAAAGAATATACTTTTCTTCTCGTCGCCATCGGTCTGTACACTCTCGGAGGCTGCAGTCCCAAACCGGATCTTTCTTCGGAATTATCAAATCTTGTTGCCACAGAGCAAAAATTTGCCGCCATCTCGGAAGAAATAGGCACTGATGAAGCGTTTCTTGATTTTATCGCGGATGAATCGGTCATATTCCGACCGCATCCGGTAAACGGAAAAACATGGATTCAGGAACACAGATCGTCGAAGGGGCTCCTGAAATGGAGACCCGTGAACGCGGGCATATCATTGTCGGCGGATTTAGGTTACACCACTGGCCCCTGGGAATACAGCAGTTCAAGAGACGACAGCGTTCCTGCGGCATACGGTCAGTATGTGACCATCTGGAAAAAACAAGGTGACGGAACATGGAAATTTATTTTCGATATGGGAACGTACCATCCAAAGCCGGAATCCAGGGCAGCGGACTGGCGGCTTGGGGAGACAGAGAAAACAGCTCATGTGAGTATGGACGCCAAAAGCCTGAACAGACTTAAAAAAGCCGATGATGAATATTCCGCTTATATGTCGGTCAACGATCTCTGCATGGCCATGGAATCTTTTTATGACAGTGACATTATATTTCTTAGAAACGGTTACAACCCGGTCATCGGCAGCGAAATCATTCCGGAAAAATTCGGCGATGAAAATACCCCGGCAGTTTATACCAATCATAAAATTGAGACCTCATCCGGTGGAGACCTTGGTTATAGTTACGGCCATTTTCAAACCAGTGGTTCGGATGAGAATTCTTTCGGCTATTATCTGAGAATCTGGAGGAGAGACCGCTTAGGCGTGTGGAAGACAGTCCTGGATATCAGCACCCCGGCGCCACCACCCGAACAGGAAAAAATCTCCGGCTAAAATCATCGGAATTAATTTCCTCCGGAACTCTGTTTTATTAAGGCAAGGAAATCATTATTTTCCCGGACGATGAAAGGCGTCCTTCAATCACTGTATCAAAACAGGTTTGTAAATAAATTTTATGATTATAGCTGTATTTTTTGCCGGCCACTGGTTTTCATCATTGTTTATGCAGACATTTTTTCTGCACCGCTATTCGGCTCATCAAATGTTCTCCATGTCGAAATTCTGGGAACGGTTCTTTTTTATAATGACGTTTATAACCCAGGGCACTTCCTATTTAAACGCGAAAGCGTACGCGGTTATGCATCGTATGCACCATGCTTACAGCGATACCGAACGGGATCCTCATTCGCCGCATTTCTTTCGCAGTGTATTCGGCATGATGTGGCGGACAAAGACAATTTATTATGATCTTCTTACCAGCAAAATGAAACCGGGCGACCGTTTTGAACAGAACACTCCCGAATGGCATAAATTCGAGAAATTAGCGGATCACATGGTGACAAGAATATCTTTCGCGGTGGTATATATTCTGATTTACGTTTTTTTTGCCCCCTACTGGTGGCTCTTTTTTCTGCTTCCGGTTCATTTCCTGATGGGGCCGATTCATGGAGCCATCGTCAACTGGTGCGGACATAAATACGGATACAGGAATTTTAAGGACATTAAGGATCATTCTAAAAACACGCTGCCATTTGATTTTCTGACCATGGGAGAATTATTTCAGAACAACCATCATAAATATCCATCACGCTTAAATTTTGGCGTTCGTTTCTTTGAATTTGATCCGACCTATCCGTTTATCAAAGCAATGTATTGGTTAAAAATTATACGGATGGCTCCCGTTCAGCATAAATAAAAAAAGGACTCCGCTTTTGATAACGGAATCCCTAAAATTTCATTATTAACCGGTTTTGTTAAATCGTTTAGAATTATTTCTTTAAGTAATCCGGATTATGAAGCTCCATCATATAGCCGGGATTTTTCAGCTCCCGGAAACCATACTTTTCATACAATCCATGGGCGTCACGGGTGGCGAGCAGCCACTTTCTCAGCCTTTGTAAATCCGGGTGACTCAGTATGAAATCCATCAGCTGTTTTGAAAGGCCTTTCCCGCGAAAATCTTCCAGAATAAACACATCGGCAAGATAGGCAAACGTAGTGAAATCACTTATAATTCTCGCGAAACCAATCTGCTCGTTTTTATGATAAACACCGAAACAAAATGAATGATCCATTGATTTTTGTACCAGATCCCGCGTGATTCCTTCTGCCCAATACGACCTGCTCAGGAAGCCATGAATTACTTTAAGATTCAGTTTCGATTTGTCCGCGCTGATCAGGAAGTCGCCATCACTATATTCCGGATTAGAACTCATTAGACCTCAGGAACAAATTTTGTCGCGCCCATTTCTTTGTCAAACATATATAGCGCCGACTCGTTATCACCGATAAGTTTAAGCTGTTGTATGATATCTCTGGCCTGTTTTTCTTCTTCTACCTGCTCTTTGATAAACCACTGCATTTCAACCTGCGTGGCATAATCATTTTCCTTGGTCGCCAGCTCATAAATATTATAAATCGATTTGGTTATTTCCTCTTCGTGTTTCAAAACCTGGGTGAACATATCTATAATCGATTTAAATATTGACGGCGGCTGAGGAATGGCCAACAAGGTCACGCGTCCGTCTCTGTCATGAATATAATCATAAATCTTCATCCCGTGAGAGCGTTCTTCCTGGCTCTTGACCTGCATGAAGTTTGCCATGCCCGGAAAATCAATCGATTCACAATACGTGGACATGGATAAGTAGAAATATTCAGAATACAATTCATTTTTAATCTGTTCATTTAGTATCGTTAACATACTTTTACTTAACATTTTCAACCCCCTTTTAGAATTATATGAATTTGATTTTCTATTATTCAATATTAATAAGTAAACTAATGAGAGATGAAATGAGTAACAAGATTTATTTATAAAATTAGATCAGCCAGAATGATTTGAATGCTCGATGCTTTTGCATTAATTTAGATTTTGATTGACAGAAATATATCCGTAGAATTTTTGAGCATTTACATAGGGGAATTTAAGATGACATATCGGATTTTTCCTTTTTTGATTTCTATCATTTTAACGGTCAATTTTGCATATTCGGCATCTCCCGATGAAGGAATGTTGCCGTTGAGCGAGATACAAAGCCTGGATTTGAACAAAAAAGGGTTGACCATCGATCCTTTGGAAATTTATAATGAGAATGGAGTGAGCCTCATTGACGCTGTTGTCAATATAAGCGGCTGTACAGGTTCATTCGTCTCTCCGGAAGGATTGATTCTTACAAACCATCATTGCGCTTATCGCGCCGCGCAGGCTGCCAGCACTAAGGACAATGATTATATAAAAAACGGGTTTTTAGCCGAAGATCGATCAAAAGAACTCCCGGCCAAGGGTTATACGGTCCGAATTACCGATTGGTATAAGGATGTTTCTGATGAGGTGCTGAGTGTCGTTACCGGGGAAATGGAACTGGCCGAAAAAACAAAAGCCGTAGAAAAAAGAATGAAGGAAATTGTTGCGGAAACCGAAGCTGAATATCCCGGGAAACGGGCGGAAGTTTCTGAAATGTTTATCGGCAAAACCTATATCCTGTTCGTTTATACTTATGTGAAAGATGTGCGTATGGTTTACATCCCTCCACGCTCCATAGGAGAGTTCGGCGGGGATATCGACAATTGGGAATGGCCCCGGCACAACGCGGATTTTTCATATATGAGAGCGTATGTGGCGCCGGATGGTTCTCCGGCTGATTATTCGGAAAACAACATTCCCTATACCCCTAAAAAGTATCTTCAGGCATCCGCCGATGGCGTAGATGAAGAAGATTTTGTTTTTATTCTCGGATATCCCGGACGCACATACCGGCACCGCAGTTCGCATTTCCTGGCTTATGAACAGGCAGTTCGCATGCCTTTCGTGGTTGACTGGTATCAGTGGCAAATAAGTCTCATGAAAGAAATCGGCAAAAATGACCGGGCCGTTGCCTTAAAACACCTTGCCCGTATCAAAGGCCTCGCCAATACTGAAAAAAATTACCGGGGAAAGCTCCAGGGGATGAATCGGCTCAGCCTTGTGGACAAAAAACGGGAAGAAGAAAAACATCTTCAGGAATTTATCAATGCGGATGCCGGCCGTAAAGAAAAATTCGGGACCGTATTACAGGATATCGGCAAAGTTTATAATGAGAAAAGGGAAACGGCTGACAGAGAAATGATTCTTTATTATCTGGTTAGAAACGTCAACATGATGAATTTCGCCAACACCGTTTATCAGTCAGCCGTCGAGCGGGAAAAACCGGATGTTGAACGTGAATCAGCTTATATGGACCGAAATTTTGACCGAACGAAAGCCAGAATCTTACAGGCATCCGCCGATTATTATGAACTCACCGATAAGTCCGTCTTAAAAGAAATGCTTCTAAAGGCGGCTGCTCTGCCGGGAGACCAGCAAATCAAAGGCCTAAAAAGGATCACGGGATCAAAAAACCCGGAGAAATCCATTGATAAGTTTATCAATTCGGCTTACAAAAAATCTGAACTGAATAACAGAAAATATCTGGAAAAACTTTTCACCCAAACAGAAGGCGAACTCAAAAAATCGAGTGATCCCTTTATTAAATTGGTAGTGGATCTTCAGCCGGAACATGATGAGCTCAAAGAAATAAACCGAAATCGCGCAGGTGCCATAAGAGAGCTTTCCGCGAAACTGACAGAAGCGCGAAAATTATATTTTGATCAGGAATTTATACCGGACGCGAACAGCACTTTGCGCCTCACCTATGGAAGAATTCGGGGATACTCACCCGCGGACGCCGTTTACAATAGCCCGATTACATCATTGACGGGTGTTATTGAAAAAAACACGGGAGAAGAACCTTTTGATATTCCCCAAAAAATTGTAGAGCTTCACAGAAAACGCGATTTTGGACAATTTAAACACAAGGCTCTTAATAATGTGCCGGTAGCGATTTTATACAACATGGACACCACCGGCGGCAATTCAGGCAGCCCGATTCTGAACACAAACGGAGAAATGGTCGGGATCAACTTTGACCGTACTTTTGAAGCGACGATCAATGACTTCGCCTGGAGTGAGTCCTACAGCCGTTCCATTGGTGTGGATATCAGGTATGTATTGTGGATAACTCAAAAATTTGCCGGGGCTCAACATCTTCTGGATGAAATGGGGATTGGAACCGGAATTTAATTTTCTAATTATTTTTGTTTGAAAGGATCATCATGGTCAGATGGGATGTGGATCCTGAAATTTTCAGGATTGGTATTTTCGCCATTCGCTGGTACAGTTTATTATTCATGGCTTCCTTTGTAGTGGGCCTGTACATCATGAAAAGGATTTTCGATCAGGAGAAAAAACCGATTGCCGATCTTGATGAATTATTGATGTACATGCTTTTCGGTACCATCATCGGAGCGAGGCTCGGTCACTGCTTATTTTATGATCCGGGTTATTATCTGAGCAATCCAATTGAAATATTAAAAGTCTGGAAAGGCGGCCTTGCCAGTCACGGAGCCGCTATCGGAATTTTAACCGCGCTTTTTTTATTTATTAAAAAAAAACCGGCTTATTCCTATCTGTGGATCGTTGACCGCGTAGTCATAACGGTAGCGTTGGCCGGATTCTTTATCCGTACGGGCAATTTATTTAATTCTGAAATCATCGGCAGGCCAACCGATCTGCCCTGGTCATTCATATTTGTAAAAGTAGATATGATCCCGAGGCATCCGGCGCAAATTTATGAAGCGCTGGCTTATCTGCTTATTTTTGTTTTTCTTTATAAGCTATATCAGGCAAAAAAGGAAAAAACAGCATCGGGTTCTCTCCTTGGGTGGTTTCTGATATTTATATTCGGGTTCAGGTTTTTTATTGAATTTTTAAAGGAAGACCAGTCGGCATTTGAACAGGGAATGCTTCTCAATATGGGACAGCTGCTGAGTATTCCGCTTATTATACTTGGAATTTATCTTCTTATCCGGGCCGGGAAAAAATTAGTGCCGGGGGATAGGAAACCTGGCGCGTAAGTGATATTGTCATATATCCCTGCTGTTTATTATTAACGGCAGGGATTTTTTTTATTTTTACGCTGTCGAAATTTCATCAACCGGAGAATAATATTTTTTTTATATAAGTTATTTCACAGAATGTCGATAATGATATATAGTAAGAAATAAACTAGTGAAGAGATTAACAGATGAACTATTTCCTGTTAGGTCTGGTCTTAATAGTAGTATCATTTTCGCTGATTCATTTTTCATATCATCAGCTATATCCTGTTCGTAACCAACCCCAAAAAGGTGTTTATATACCCAATATTTCATATCACCTCAAAAAGAGATACAAATTCTGGGAAAGAATCACCCTTATTTCTCTGGTGTTTTTCATCCTGGTATGCTTCTATCCCTGGCGGATTTTACTGGAAACATATGTTTCTCAATCATTGCTCAAATTTGATACAAGTCAGTTTATCGTTCACCCCCCAAAAGCCGTGTTGAGAATACCGGCGTCATTAATGGCAATGGTTACGGCAATTTATCTCACACTTTTTCTCCTGAAATCTGTCATGAAAAATCAGTACGAAGAATTTGTAATGTATTTAAATGACCGGTTCTGCTGCGATAATCTTAAAATTTTAAGATATGGGGCTTATCTGGCCACAACCCTGAGCTTGATTTATATCTTTTTGGTACAAAACACCTATCTGGCGTTCAACCATGATTCCGTCGAAATGAGTAAATTTTTTCAGATAGGATCTGAAAAATACAGTTATGAGCAGATCAGTACGGTTGAAGCTCAGGAAATTGAACATTCGTCTCTCGTTACCGTTGCCAAAAATGTGATCTATAAAATTACATTTGCCGACGGTAACAGCTGGAGTAATGACCGTGGATTCATTGAGCCGTACTATCCTGATGATGTTAAGGTGATTGAGCTCATTAAGAAAAGATGCGATTGTCCTGTTCAGTATAGTAACCGGAATATAACCGGGGAATTCAAAAAATTATCTTCTGATATTTAAATTTTCGCACCTTAGCGGCCACTAAATTTAATTTTTCTTGATTCTATTTTTTTCGATGGATACTTTTATAGCGTCACAGGCAGACTTTTTTGTTGATAAAATATCTCAACACAATTTTAATCCTCATTACAATCATTATTTATATTGATTTGCAAGTGCTGTCTGTAGTGATTCGTTTTGTTACACAAAAATTTTTACAAAATTGTGGAGGTATCATTGTGAAAAAGCTGATTTTACTGATTCTGGTTTTGGGGCTGGCCGGATTTTCCCTTGCCGATGAAATCCATTTTAAAGATGGAAGAGTCATGGTTAATGTAAATTTGCTGGAATCTGATGATGAAAACATTGTAGTCGCCGCCGCGGATCTCTCACTGCACACATTTGAAAAGGCAGAAATCGATAAAATTGTGGAAAGCAAAATAAATTATGATGAGACATCAAAGATTCTTGAACACGGCGAGGCCATCGCTTCATTGACAAAAAAGGAGCTTACTCAACCGGTTGTACCCGATTTAAATATTTCACAACAAAGTAAATATGAGTACCCGCACCTTAAACTCATTTCACTAAGTTTTGTAGCGTTTGGTATAAGTTATGACTGCTTTAAAAGAGCCGGCGAAATAGATGATAAAATAGAGATCTTAAAAGAAGACCAACTGGATATTGCCGGTGAGCCGAATCCCAATGCCGATTATTCAACGCTTAGAAGCGAAAAAAGCAGAAAAAAGTTTCTTGGTTACTCTTTTCTTATTGCCGGAGTTGTGAATACCTATTTTGCTCTGGAAAGGGTAAGAGTTATTGCTGAGCCCGCAAAATTAGGATTAAGCTATCAGTTTTAGATAGTATTTTTCTATTTTCTTCTATTTTTAATTTTTTAACAATGTGAAAAAACCGGTGACCTTTCATTCACCGGTTTTTTTGTTCATGGTGTCTTCCTTCGCGGTCTAATTTCAATTTGAGTTGTATATCCTGTGTGTCTTATATTAAACGTAATTTGATTACATTCGGCGGCCGGTGATTCAACGCGTCACATTTAATGAGCCAAAGCTGCCTGAGAGTTTGTTTACCCGGGAGAAGAAATGTTTTTTGAAAGATTGAAGATTTTCCACGCCGCGTATCCAGTGGTTTCAGATCTGATGGTTGCCGCCGGTGTAGGTTTATTAAGTTTTATCTCATACGTGATCGTAGCCAGAATTTTACTGCGGTTCGCTGAACAAATTATCCGGAAAACCAAAACACAGTTGGATGATGTGCTTCTTGAAAGCAATATATTAAAAAAGATTTCATATATTGTCCCGATTCTTGTTGTTTACAACCTGGCATTTTTGTTTCCAAAATTATCCGGAGTTCTTGTAAGCGTGAGTCAGGTTTTGCTAATCTGGGTCTTTGTTTTAAGCCTGACGGCCTTTCTTAGCGTCCTTAACCGTTATTATGAAAATCTTCCCACAGCAAAAGAGCGTCCCATAAAGGGATACATTCAGATCACCAATATTTTTATTTACATCATCGCCATCATATTTATCATCGGATTATTATCAGGGCAGTCACCATGGACCATTTTAGGCGGGGTAGGCGCTCTGACCGCCGTCATATTATTGATTTTCAGAGATACTATTCTTTCATTTGTAGCGAGTCTGCAAATATCGAGTTATGATCTTGTCCATATCGGCGACTGGATCGAGATGCCAAAATACGGAGCGGATGGAGATGTCATTGATCTCGCTCTGCACACGGTGAAAATTCAGAATTGGGATAAAACGATCACGGTTATTCCCACCCATAAATTGGTTGAAGACAGTTTTAAAAACTGGCGCGGGATGAAACAGGCCGGAGGCCGGAGGATCAAACGAGCGGTTTATATCGATCTTAATACCATAAAATTTTGTGATGAAGAAATGATCCGCCGTTTTGAAGAATTTCAGTTAATTACAGATTACATCAGAAGGAAAAAGCAGGAACTGGCGGAATATAACAAAAAATATCATATTGAAAACGACCGGCTGGTGAATGGCCGGCGGATGACAAACATCGGTACCTTCAGAGCCTATATTGAGGCCTATCTAAAACGGCACCCTAAGGTTAACCAGGAACTGACCAGCATGGTGCGGCAGCTTCCACCCGGGCCGACCGGATTGCCTATAGAAATTTACGTCTTCACCAATGATATTGTCTGGCAAAATTATGAAGCGATTCAGGCCGATATTTTTGATCATATTCTCGCGGTAGTGCCGCAGTTTGATCTTCAAATTTATCAAAACCCGTCCGGCAGGGATATCTCGGGTATCGTCACCGGCATTTCAAAATAAACTAATTTTCATCAAGAATCTTTCGCACGATGTTTCCAAGATCTGTTAAGGAGTATGGTTTTTCGATAAAATTAATTCCGGCTTTCAATACCCCGTCCTGTGTGATATGCTTATCAGCGTAACCCGACGCATAAAGCAATTTTAGATCAGGGTGAAGCTCTGTTAATTTTTCACCTAATTCCTTGCCACCCATTACCGGCATTACGACATCCGTTAAAACCAGATCAACATGACTGGTTGATTCTTTGAGAAGTTTAATCGCTTCAACTCCGTTCCCGACATTTAAAACATTATAACCAAAGGTTGTTAAGGCGTGATTGACGAACTCCCTCACATCGGCATCGTCTTCAACAACCAGAATGGTTTCGCTGCCGCCTTTAAGCGTTGCTTTTTCCTTTGCTTCAAGCTGCCTGGCCATTTCATCGGAACAGGGCCAGAACACCTTAAAACTGGTTCCATTTCCGGGCTCACTGTAAACAAAAATACTGCCGCCATTCTGTTTTATAATTCCATACACAGTGGCCAAGCCCAGCCCGGTTCCTTTTCCCGCTTCCTTTGTGGTGAAAAAGGGTTCGAAAATTTTATTCCGGGTTTCTTTATCCATTCCTATTCCTGTATCGCTGACCGCAATCATTGTGTGATAACCGGTCTCTGCTCCCACATGATTTTTATAGTATTCGGAATCGATATTGGAGAGAGAGGTTTCAATCGTTATTCTTCTTTCCTTAGAACTGTATTCATTCATATTGATGGCGTCTCTGGCATTCACCACCAGATTGATAATAATTTGTTCAAATTGTCCTCTATCCACTTTTATCGGCGAGGCCGTATCAGAAAGATTCATCTCGATGGCGATATCTTCACCAATCAAACGATGAAGCATCTTTTCCAGGTCAAGAATGATCTCATTACAAGAGAAGGTCTGCGGCCGGATAACCTGCTTTCTGCTGAAGGCCAGCAGCTGGCTGGTCAACGCCTGCGCCCTTTTTCCGGCTTTAAAAATCTGCCCGAAATTTTTATGAAGAGGATTCCCCTGACCAATGGCGTCCATTCCAAGACTCGCGTATCCATTGATCACGCTCAGAATATTATTAAAATCATGAGCTACGCCGCCCGCCAGCTGACCGATACTTTCCAGTTTTTGGGCCTGAAACAATTGTTCCTGCAAATTTTTTTCATTTGTTACATCGCGTGAAGTACAGGCGTAATTTATAATGTTCCCCTGATAATCATAGACCGGGAATAAAATAGTTTGCAGATAGTATTGTGATCCGTCTTTTTTGCTTCTGGTGGCAAGCCCCTTCCAGATTTTGCCCTTTTTCATCGCCTCTCTTTGCTCTCTGGAAATAATTGGCGACTGCTCTCCCGCCATATTAAAATCATAGGGTTTATCAATCACTTCAGCATTCTCAAATCCTGATAATATGATAAACGCCGGGTTCACATGATTGATTTTCCCATCGGGAGAAATGATAATCACCGATTCACTGGACTGCTCCAACACCGAAGCAAGACGCGTGATTTGCTCTTCGTGCTTTTTTCGATCAGTAATGTCCGTAAACGAGACCACCGCGCCGACCAGAACCGAATCCTCATAGATCGGTGTACTCACATATTCAACAGGAAATCCCGTTCCGTCTTTTTTCCAAAAATATTCCTCAGAATTTTCATGAATTTTTCCGTCCTTGTACGCCGCTTGTATGGGACATGTGTTACCGTGGTAAACTTCTCCGTTTGGTTTATGGTGGTGAACAAGTTTATGATGACTATGACCAAGAAATTCCTCTTCGGAGTATCCGGTCATGCTGATGGCGGCAGGATTGACAAATGTCACCATTCCATTCTTATCGAGCCCGAATATACCTTCACCCGCTGATTCTAAAATCAACTGATTTCTCCGGCTAAGTTCTTTTTGAATCTTTTCAAGTTCAAGCCGGTCAGTTATATCACGGGCAATCGCTATATGATATTCTTTCTTACCCACCTTAATAATAGCCCCGCTCACTTCCACAGGGTAGGTCGTACCGTCTTTACGCTTGTGGCGGCCGGTTCTGACTCTTGATCCTTTATCTTTGATCTCTTTTACTAACTTTTTATAATTGGCAAAGTTATTGTTTCTTTCAGAAAAATCCGTCACTCTCAATTTCAGAAATTCTTCCCTCGTATATTGCAGATTTTCAACGGCTTTATTATTGACATCAAGCACTTTTCCCGTTAAAGGATCCATAACAAAAACCGCCTCAGTGGACTGATCAATGAGATGCCTGAAAAGCCTTAAATCTTTTTCTGTCTTTTTAATAGAGGTCAGATCCGCGAGGCTAAACAAAACCCGACTTATTTTTTTCTCATCATCAAAGACGGGTGTATAAGTGATTTCGAACCAATTCTCTTCGCCGGCGTCGTTTACAAAATAACTTTCAACCGATTTTGGCTTACCATTAAGCGCGGCTTTGAAATTAGGTTCGAATCCTGCAAAATATTTGCATGAATAGTCGTCAATTGAATCACCGGAGTTTAATGTTCTTCTGCATGTATTTTTTATTCTGGTTTCCGCCGACTTATTAAATAAAATTATCGTTTTATCTCGATTAATAAGGATAAATGAATTTTTGCTATGATCGATCAGCGCCCTGAGATTGGCTTCAGACTTCTTAACTTCAGCTTCTACCTTTACACGATCCGAAATATCCCGCGAAATTCCTATAATTTCTGTAGGCTTCCCCTCATCGTCCAGTATCAGCCTGCCGCTTATTTCCGACCATACATTTGTTCCGTCTTTATGGATTAAGGGCACACTTAAAGTTCGTACCATAACCTTTTTTTCAATATCTGTTTCTAATTTCGAGGTGGCTGCGCTAACCATTAATTCGATTTCTTGTACATCCGAAGGGCGAAGAAAATTCCTTATATTTTGTCCGGTTATCTCCAAATCAGTAAACCCGAGCTGGTGATAAACTGAGGGGCTGATATAGGTAAGATTATATTTTAAATCGAGTTTCCAGATAACATCCATCACATTTTCAGCAAGAAGTCGGTGCTGTGCTTCACTTTTTTTCAGTGCATTCTCCGCTTCTTTCTGACGAGTGATATTTTTAAATATGCAGTGGGTCTTGATTTGTCCGTCCTCATCATGCACTATTTTCCCGCTGATGGAGACTATGATGATTGAATTGTCTTTACGAATCAAATCGAGCTCCAGCTCCTGCCCGACACCTGTATCCATAAATTTCATGAAATGATTTTGGAATTTTTCTCTGGAAAGGGGATGTACAAAATCAGTAAAGGGTTTTAATAGCACCTCGTGTCTGGAATATCCTAAATTATCGAGCCAGGTTTGATTTACCTGCAAAATACAAGCATCCTGATTCAGAGACTGGTATCCTAGCGGGGCGTTTACAAAAAGTGTGCGGTATTGTTTTTCGTTTTCCGTTATGATCTGCGTGGTTCGGTTCCTGAAATTTTCCATAATTTGACTGCTTATGCCAAATGTAACACCTAAAACCACAACCAGTGATCTCATCCAGATATCGTGCGGTACCGGGGAAAAAACCTGCTGCCAAAATTCTCCGTCATGAAAGATTACGACATGCACTAATGATTCAAAAAGCCAGAACATGAGAGCCGCGCCGACTGCCAATTGAAAGGTTCGTCCCTTAACAATAAATTTAGCAATTACTGAATAGCTTTTTTTCATGAATTCAACCCTCCACTGAATTCCAAATTAAACTGTACTTCTAAACCCACTCGATTGAATATTTACTATTTAAAAGGTCAAGAACCCATTTCAACATTCTTGTTAATGTCTTAACATACTGATACCTTCGGCTAATTTAACCAATATGTTAGTGATCAACTACTACAAATTATATTTTATGAATTATTGATTGAAATTTTAATTTTATCCGGATATTCATCGGATACCTGTGTTTTTGTGATTCGCCTTATAAATTTTATCTTTATTACCCGATAATATATTAAAATTGGGTCATTTCAGTTTAAAATAGAACATTTTTAATATTTTTCTTAAGGATTCTGTTGTCAATTAAGTAAAAATTATAATTATACCATCATTTTAATTTTTTTAAACAATTTATATTTAATAGTATTGGAATATTACACAGGGCGCGATGTAAATTGATCTCATCTTGTTTTATAATTTCAAATTTCTTTATACAAGGATGCCATGAATGGGTGTTGAGATAGAACGCAAATTTCTGGTTAAAAATGATTCATGGAGGCGGGAAACGCGTCCGGGAAAAAAATACCGTCAGGGATATTTGTCCACTGATCCGGATAAAACCATTCGTGTCCGCGTTGCCGGTGTTAAGGCCTTTATCACCATTAAGGGCCGAAATATTGGTTTAACACGCGGTGAATTTGAATATGAAATCCCAAAAACGGATGCCGAGGAGATACTCCGTACTTTATGCAAAGATTCCATTTTAGAAAAAACCAGGTATTCAGTAGAACACGATGGCATGGAGTGGTCCATCGATGAATTCGAAGGAAATAACCAAGGACTGATTATGGCCGAAATAGAATTACATGATGAAAATCAGTTCATTAAATTCCCCCGCTGGATTGGAGAAGAGGTGTCCACTGATATCCGCTACTATAACTCAAATCTGGTACATAATCCTTATAAAAATTGGAAATAACTTTTTTTTATGATAGATTTAAATGAGTTCCGTAAACCTATCAGGTGAAGCCTATGCCATTACTTTTTAAAACTACAAAAGCTCTCGAACGCCAAATCGATCAATATCTTGACGCTGTCAGCCAGGGTGGAATTGTTTTTAAGGAAGGCTTGAAAAACTATTTGGATAATAATCAGGATAGTTTTAGCCAACGGATGGAAACAATTGACCGGTTGGAGGCCGAGGCGGACAACCTGCGCAGAAATATCGAAACCGATTTGTACAGCCACTCTTTAATCCCTGAACACCGCGGAGATGTATTGGGACTGCTGGAAACCATGGATAACGTCATTGATACGGAGAAGGAAACTCTCAATCAATTCTCCGTGGAAAACCCGTTTATCCCACCCATTTTAAACGTCGAATTCGCCGACCTTGCAGAGATGGCCACGCAGGCAGCCGAATCGGTTGTCCAGGCCACAAGATCTTTTTTTATGGATTTTCGGGCTGTAAAAGACCATCTCCATAAGGTTTATTTTTATGAAAAGGAGGCCGATAAACTCGGAAATCACCTCAAACGCCATATATTCCAGATGCAGGAAATTGATCTGAGCCAGAAAATACATCTGCGTTATTTCGCCCTTCATGTGGACAGTCTCGCGGACCGCGCGGAAAATGTAGCCGACCGCCTGGCGATCTACACCATAAAACGTATGATATAGACTCAGGATATTTGAATGATCTTTCTTTTTCTTACGAGCGGACTGTTCCTTGGCTGGTCACTGGGCGCCAATGACGCGGCTAATGTTTTCGGGACAGCCGTCGGAACCAAAATGATTCGTTTTAAAACCGCGGCGCTGATCGCGAGTGTTTTTGTGATCCTTGGGGCGGTCATCGGCGGCTCGGGAGCGGCATATACTCTTGGAAAGTTAGGCGCTGTTAACGCGATCGCGGGTTCATTTATGGTAGCGCTTGCTTCCGGGTTGACCGTCTTCCTAATGACCCGGCTTAAAGTACCGGTATCAACATCCCAGGCTATCGTGGGCGGAATCGTGGGATGGAACTTCTTCACTCATTCAGTTACAGATTATGACTCCCTTGCAAAAATCGTGTTAACCTGGTTTCTCTGCCCCGTCCTCGCGGCCATATTTGCAATTCTGCTGTTCAGTCTTTTAAAACTCATCCTAAACAATCTGCATTTTCATATGTTGAGCAGTGATCATTATTTGCGGATTTCCTTGGGCATTGCCGGGGCCTTTGGAGCTTATAGCCTTGGCGCGAATAATATCGCCAATGTGATGGGGGTTTTTGTCCCGGTGACTCCGTTCGAAACGATGGATGTTTATGGACTCTTTACACTGTCAAGCGCGCAACAATTATTTTTTCTGGGCGGACTGGCCATCGCGGTGGGTATATTCACCTATTCACGAAGAGTTATGTCCACCGTGGGGAAAAATTTATTCAGGTTGTCACCGGTTTCGGCTCTGGTTGTCGTCCTTTCTCAGGCGCTTGTCCTGTTTCTTTTTTCCTCCGAACAATTGGAATCCTGGCTCCTTCATCAGGGATTACCGGCCATACCGCTGGTTCCGGTTTCAAGCACTCAGGCTGTGGTCGGTGCTATCATAGGTATTGGTTTGATGAAAGGCGGAAAAAGCGTTCGGTACAATGTTCTCGGTGAAATCGCCACCGGCTGGGTTACCACACCGATTATTTCAGGCATTATTACTTTTATCGCTCTTTTCTTTTTACAAAATGTTTTTGATCAGCAGGTAAGCCGTAAAACTGAGTATGTCATTACCGGTGAAGTGATTGCCTCACTTCAGACCAAAGGGATTGATGACCTTAATCTGCTGAAACTGGAAGGAAGAATATATCATAACTCCATGAAATTGTCCTCAACGCTTAAAAGACAAACAAAATTGAACAGCGGACAAATCAGAGAAGTTATTGACGCTTCTGAAATTTTACCATTATTTATTGATCCGGTGGTCATTGATAAGAGCTTAGACCGGAATTTATTTTCTGACGCGCAGTTTGATGCGCTCAAACGACTGGAAAATGAGCGTTACCTTTATAAATGGCAATTTTTTGAATCCCTCGAAAAGCTGACAGCTGAGTGGAGACTGAAACCGGATGCTCAAATTAATAAAGAGTATAATAAATCTCAATTAAATGCCCGGCAGTATTTGATTAATTTATTTCAGAAAACGGAACTGGATGAGGAAGAATTTTAGTTATCAAAAATAAACCATGTCAAATTAATAAGTTAGGACATCTATAGTTTATTATTTGCTACAATCTCTTAATTTCGGCGCTTGATCCTGCATATAGATTGACACATCGCATTATTTTTAAAAAGTGGACTATTTTACAACCGTTATATTTTTTGTTGGAACTTTTTTCCGGTTCCGGGTATAAGTGAATAATAATCTGTATTTATTTTTTATAACATAATTTCTTTAAACACGATCATACCAATCAAACCTTGAGGGGAAAATGAAAGTCGATATTTCCATCGGCGAGCTTGTTGATAAGCTGTCGATATTATCCATAAAAAAAGAAAAAATAATTGATCCCGGTAAATTGAATAATATAACCGCTGAATACCAGATTCTGGAAAAAGCGATGAAATTGACCGGTCTTACTCCGGATTCCGAAGAATTTAAAAATCTCAAAAGCGTCAATTTGATTCTCTGGGATGTGGAGGATGCGATAAGAATTAAAGAAAGAAACAAAGATTTTGACGAAGAATTTATACAGCTTGCCAGAAAGGTATACTTTACCAATGATGAGCGCGCCAAAATTAAAAACGCTATTAACCGTAAATTTAACTCAGAGCTGACCGAAGAAAAGCAATATGTTGATTACAAATAAAGTGTCAGCCGGGCGGATTAACCCGGCGGGGATAAAAAAAATATTAATAATCCAGTTTCAGCCCTTTGGAGATGTCATCCTTTCTACCACATATCTCAAGGCGCTGAGTGAAAAATTCCCGGCCGCGAAAATTGATTTTCTGGCGCGCAAACCATATGATCAGGTATTATTTAACAATAAGTATCTGAATGATATCATAACCGAAAAAGCGGAAAAAGGCATCAGACAAGTCCTTTCCAGAATAAAGCTTTTTCTTGACATCAGACGCAGGAAATATGATCTGATTATTGACCAACAAAATAATCCGGGTTCAGGACAGGCGGTTCTTTTCAGTAAAGCAAAGTACCGGCTGGGCTGGGCAGACGCCGACTGGAAATTTACATACAACCTGAAGGCTTCCAGGGGACCTGTCCGGTATAATGGCTCAAGAAAATTTGATATCCTCGCTCCACTGGGTATTTCCGAACAGCCTTATGATCTGTTTTTTCATATTAGGGAAGAATCCCATTTATACATCGATCGATGGCTGGCGAATGAAAAAATCCCTAAAGGTGAATTTATCTGTATTTCGCCCGGAAGTCCGGTTTGGAGCAAGAGATGGCATGAGGAAGGGTTTGCGGGGCTGGCCGATCTTATTATTAGCCATACGGATTATAAGGTGATTCTTCTCTGGGGACCTTCGGAAAAGGATGTTATGGACAAAATAACGCGCCGGATGCAAAACCGGCCTGTTACCGCTCCAAAAACCGACTTTAATCAGGCCGCGGCTTTAATTTCCAAAAGCGCCCTGCTCATCTGTAATGACGGGGGCCTTAATCATTTATCGGTGGCTTTAAAGACCCCTACACTGGCTATTTTCGGATATACAAAGACAGATGTCTGGTCTCCCGCCTCAGTTTTTAGCGATCATTACCATATTCAAAGCGCGAACAAAGCTCCGGGTCCGTTTGATCCATCATTTGGGATAACCCCTGAGGCCGCATTCAACAGGATTCGCGACATCATCAGGATTAAATCTTTTGAAAAGAGCGAATAATTTTAGCTCCACTGCTTAGAGCAGACCGGACAAAGCCAATAAACGGGGGGATATAAAAATTTAATTATGAGGCAAGTGAAATTTTATCTATAGCGGTATGTGATGGCAGGTTACGGTAAACATTAGTATGCATACGGGAAACGTTTGTATGCCGGTCGTATTGATGCGCTGATTCCCGCGCGGTCTCTGTATTAAATATAAATAACTTAGACTTAATTTTGATTTTTAGCTTTAATTTCATCTTTTGCCTCTCTATGCTGGTTCTACTTTCAAATTACCGGTTAGAACGGTTTTATATTTCTTTTTGTTCCAAGTATAACGATTAAGTTGAACTAAATCAGTGACCTACGATACAAAAACCGGGTGATTACGATCACATAAATTATATGCAATCGGCACATTCAACCTATATTAACTATCGAGTTATTCCTTAAATCACTTTACAATTTTCGGACAAATGGACAAATTGCACTACATTATTTGGTAAATTTGATAAATTTTCCGGATAAAATTATCTATTTATTGTATCGGACAGATCAATCTGTTAGTTTTCTGAACAATTCAATGTAAAACGATATGAGAACGCTTAAAAATGGATCTACAATGAAAATCAAAGAAAGTATGTACCAGAAAGTTGCTGTTTTGTCGTTAAGGGGAAAGCTGATGGGTTCGCCGGAGACAAAAGAGCTTTATAATGAAGTATGTTTGCTTATACAGGATGGGGTCATTCGGGTTGTTTTTGATCTTACACATCTGAACTGGATCAACAGTATGGGCATGGGAATGATTATGAAATGCCTGACAACATTAAACAAGGCAAACGGCCATTTGCGGCTTGTTGGACTGAGTGAGAAAACAAGGAGTGTCTTTATCATGACCCAGCTCATTAATGTATTTGTTTTTCATGATTCAGTGGATTCCGCGGTGGAAGAATTGAATAAAATATGAACATCTTCGGTAGGTGATGATAATTTTGCGAACAGGAATGTCCTTTGAAATGGTCTAAGGATAAACTCACAATCTGCATCAGAGATGTTTTTCAAAAATAAAGATTCCAGCGCTCATTTGCCGGCCAAAATGTTTTTTCTTCAGCGTTTTTCTATGATGATTGACCAGGTGGAGCGGGACGATTTCCTGATGCCGGGCCACAAGATCAACCAGTATTTGCTCATTGCTTATTAACTCAAAGCGGCGGCCGATTTTAAAGTATACATTTTCTATGATCAGACATATTTTTGCATTAATTCTGGTGATTCGGCTTATTTGTTCGAGGGCTTTTAAATGGTTCCCCCATAATTTCAATAGCCCCGCGGCTTCTTCTTTTCTGTTGCCATAGAATAATTTTTCGATGATCGCCTGACCATATTCTCCATGCAGGGCGAACAGTTCATTTTTTTGAAAGATCTGATTCATCAGGTTTTTAAACTCCGCGTCCTCAATCAGGCTTTTGCCAAATAATTTTTGCTCCAATTCACCCGATAAGCCATGGAGATTTAGCAAGCGTACGGGAAGATTGTCATTGCCAAAACCGGCCTTCTTTATACCGGACGGGAGCCAGGCAATTGAGGCATCGGCGCTGTTTGATTCAAGAACCGACATGGTGAGCAAATCTCTGTTATACACTTCACCCGGACCGGTTTCCGGTGAGAGAATCTGTTTAAGGCGATAGAATGCATAATGTTTGAGAAACAGCTCGCGCAGGTGAGATGAATAAAAGGACATAAAATTCCTTTGCTGTTTTTTTCTCAAAAAATTAGATATGCAAATCGAGAGAGCCGTCATCAAAAACGAATTAATCGAATGAGACCGTGTGATATATTTTGATTCAATTAAAAACCTGGCTGCTAAAATATATTTTAATATTTCATCAGAAATAATACGCGTTTTTTGATTTTTCAGGCGTTCCTTTTCAGTTCTCCAGAAAGGCATAAAGCGTGATTCAATCCTGTCCAGAAACAAATCGGTTTGCGCAACGGGCTTACTGGAAATCAACAGGTGTATTTGCGATAATATTTCTGAAATAGCCTTCTTGTAGATAGCCGGCTCAAAATCAAAACTGTGAATTGTGCTTTCTGAAAAAAGGCCGGATAGCGGATTTAGTTCTACGCCGAATACCGATTGTTCAGAAAGAAGCCCCTCCGCGAGGATTCTGCCGGTTCCGCAAAACGGATTAAACAGGACTTTGTTAATATCGGGTAGCATATAGTTAATTACAGAACGCATCCAAACGGTTTTACTGCGGTCGGAATAGGCCCGCATATCCGTTCCAACCAGTGAAAATCCGCCGCTATTCGCATTAAGGATTTCATGATTCGCCAGATAAGTCTTCACACCCGGAGCGGGAAAACCGGGCTTAAAGTGTTCATCCAGAAACTTAGTGTATTTATCCACGTCTGATTCATTTTTACTTATCGCCGAAATATAATCAACTCTTTCCAGCAGATATTGGAAAGTCGGGAAGCGGTAAATTCTCCATTCATTTGTACCGGTTTCACTAAACGGAAAATTTTTAAACTTCGCGCGGAGAAATAATGGAACAGGGTCGGCAATATGCTGAATTAATATGATCTCTTTTGTTAATCCCAACCTTAAAATGGCATCGGGAAGACGGGATATTTGGTCCCCAACCCACAGATATCCATGCCGCCCGAATGAAGAGATCGAATCCGTCAGGTACTGTTGTAAATTTGGTTCCCGCAAAATCAGATGCCTGAGATCCTGATAATTCAGCAGTTCGAAGACATTTGCCAGAGGTTTTGGCTTTTCAAATAAGGATTCAATTTCTAAAAATGAGAGTTGTTCGATTTCGAACGGGTCGTCAAGATCGTTAAATAATTTGAAGAAGACATATTTTTTACTCATAAGCCCAGAGCTGTTTAGACTTCCTGTCCCGAATAATCGTGATTATATTATGGTGTTATTGGGGATCACCGTTCCCTTTGGAATAATTATAATGCCGTCGCGAATCGCATAGGAATCCGTAAAAACTTCATTTTGGCTGTCCTTATTTATTAACTGGACGTTATTTCCGATATAACAATCCATATCAATAATGGCATTCTTAATGACACAGTTACGGCCGATACCTAGATTTGGCTTAACTTGATTTAAGTTCGTTTCACGGTCCTGAATTGTTTCATAAAAACTGTTACCCATGACGATCGCCCGCTGAATCAGTGTACCCTCATCAATAAAAGAGCGAATACCAATCACCGCCTGTTCAATGATGGAACCCAGAATAATTGACCCTTCTGAAACAATGGACTGATTAATATGACAATTGTTGATCTTTGATGCCGGCAAATATCTTGGCCTGCTGTAAAATGGATAGCTTTCATCGTAAAAATTGAATTTCGGGATGGGCTGGGTTAAGTCCATATGCGCGTTAAAAAAAGCCTGAACGGTACCGATGTCCTCCCAGTATCCTTCAAAAAAATAGGAGATAACCTTGTAATCATTTAGGCTCGACGGAATAACTTCTTTTCCAAAATCCTCATCTTCGTTGTTGCTTAAAAGATTGATCAACACTTCTTTTTTAAATATATAAATCCCCATCGATGCCACATGCCGGCGGCCTTTGGGATCTATATCAAATATCTTAAAAGTATCTTCTTCAATTTGGTATTTATCAAGGACATCCTTCGTTTTAGGCTTTTCATAAAAATCAGTAATATATCCTTCTTTATCCACCTTTAAAACTCCGAATTCAGAGGCTTCATTCTCTTCAATCGGTTTAACCGCGATCGAAATATCCGCATTCGATTCAAGGTGGTGTTCGAAAAACTCACGATAGTCCATTCGATACAGATGATCTCCTGAAAGTATGATAATATGATCAGCGGCATCTTCAAGATAGCGTAGATTTTTTCTGACAGCGTCAGCTGTTCCCTGATACCAATCCTGCGTATCGCTGGTCTGCTGCGCGGCGAGAATACGGATAGAACCCTGGCTGAAGTTATCAAAACGGTAAGCGTTATAAATGTGACGATGCAGTGATTCTGTGTTAAATTGTGTCAATACAAATATGTTACGCACACCCGAGTGCAGGCAATTACTGATCGGGATATCTATCAAACGGAATTTCCCGGCAATCGGCACAGCGGGTTTTGCCCTTACCCCGGTTAGAGGATCAAGCCGGGTGCCTCTGCCTCCTCCTAATATAACGGCTGTTAGATTGGTCATATATTTGCCCCCGTTTTATTTATTCTTAACAAAACTCAGAATCGCCTGTTCATCATACCCGATCATAAAACGGCCTTCCTTTTCGATCAACGGCCGTTTGATCATACTTTGTTCCTTAAGCAGCCACTCAATCAATTCCCGTTCATTCAAATTCATTTTGCCCAGCCCGAGTTTTCTGTAAGTGGTACCTTTTTTATTCAGGACCAGATCGAGGCCCGCCTGGGCAATGATTTTATCCAGTTTCTCTTCGGAAACAGGATCCTTTTTAACATTAATAAATTCAAATGGAATGCTGTGCTGATCGAATAAGGCTTTAGTTTTTCTGATTTGAGTACAGGTAGGCACACCGTAAAGTTTAATCATTTTATTCCTCATCGCTTTTAAACCAAATATATTAAGGCTTCGTTAAAAATGCTATTCATTATGATTAAAATCATGTTACATCTACGGGTATGCTAACCAAAATTCCTGTCATAGGATTTATATTTGGATGTATTCATGAAAAAAATGAATACTCAGCATTAATCAAAAACAGTTTTGTAATCGCAAAAATTGCGGGGACAACTACCTGTCGGAGTATGGTTTAAGATAATTCTCCGGAAAGTTCATGCAAAAATAATCATATTTACTTTATTCATGACTTGATAAATGGAAATTTCTTCGCCTATTGACTTTTCCTTACCAATTGATATCCTGTCCGGATAAAGTACTGTAACGGTACGACTAAAATATGCATCAGTTTTGTGTATGGAAAGATAATAAAAATCAGCATGCCGACAAAGATGTGCAATTTATAGACTATACTGAGATCTGCCAGCACGGCGCCGGCATTCGGCTGAAAAGTAACCACCATCTGCGCCCATTCACCCAAAGCGGCATAATTTTCTACCGGTGAAACAATTGTCCTGCTGATAGATCCCATTCCCAGGACAACTTCGAACAGCAGGAGAAATATGATAAAATAATCCTGCGGAGAACTGTTTATCCTGATTCGTTCATTCCGGAATCTTCGCACAATCAGAATGATAATGCCTATAAGAGTCATTCCGCCAAAAACCGATCCGAGGCTGACAGCTAATATGCGTTTAACTTCGGTGGTCATAACCAGATGATACCATTTTTCCGGTGTTAGCAATCCCGAGAAATGACCAAAAAAGACCAGAATAATCCCATAATGAAAGAAATTACTCCCCCATCTTAACCCGTCTTCAGCCAGAAACTGATTTGACTGCGCCTGAATAGTGCGGGAAGTTTTTACAAAACGCGTGATAAGCCCGAACCAAAAAACCGCCATCGAAATATGCGGAAAATACGTAAACAATAAATTATTAATATAATGTTCCATAGCAGATCTCTTTTGTTAGCAAATGTTACAATTATTATTTTCTCCGAAGCGGACCGGCTCTTCTTCATATTCTTTATCCAGATCAACCGGTTTCTCCATCTGATTCAGAGAATCAACAAGTTTGGGATCAGGCTCGCGGGCGGAGAGTGAAAGCACCGCTTCCAGAAGATGCTGATAAGGATTGTCCATGCCCTTGAGTTTGTCATGTATCTTGCTGATGATATGCGCTATTTCCGACAGGACTTCCGAGGCGACAGATTCGTTTTTTGTCATGGACAGAAATTCAAGGAATGCCGGCAGGTAATCCGGAAGTTCCGATGTTTTTATTTCCAGACCGTCCTCAGCATAAAAACTGATCAGATCAACCATTGCCTGGCCGCGATCTTTCGACTCGCCATAGACATGCTCAAAAAGATGAAGCGACACCGCACGTGAATAGTCGAATAACTGAACATAGTGTTCCTGCCATGTTTCGATTTCATCCGATTTAAAAGCGTCAATGAATTTCTGAATATTATCAATCTGGCGGGTATTTAAAATCCCTTCTTCCGATAAATTTTCAGGAATTTCCACCATGAAATCCATTACATCCTGATTAGGATAGGATAGCAGCAATGACAGTATTTTATAGGTTTTGATCATTGTTATATTCCGCCGAATAAATTTTTCAGGGTTCGGCTAATGGTCTCTTTTTCAAAACCGGTTTCGGCCTTGTCTGTGAACGCATCCATATTGAGGTCCTTCGGCGAGGTGGGAATCACAAACCGGTCATCATAGTCAGCCAGCGCCAAATAACGGTACATTTCCTCGACCTGAACAACGGTCAATCCCGTTTCTTCAAGTATCGATAAATCCGTTTTGCCTTCCACTGTTTTATTCCGCATCCATGCTCTCATTGTAAGCATCTTTTTCAGTGCATCGCTTACCGGCGCTTCATCGCCGGCGGTAAACATGTTAGCAAGATATTTTAGGGGTATTCTTAATGAATCCACATCCGGCAGAATTCCGTTAACTCCCAGCGCTCCGGAATCAGCCGCGGACTGTATCGGCGACAGAGGCGGAACATACCATACCATAGGAAGTGTACGGTATTCCGGATGAAGAGGAAAAGCTATTTTCCAGTCAATCGCCATTTTATAAACCGGCGATTTCGCCGCCGCTTTCAGGAAACTCTCTGAGATACCTTGTTTCCGCGCTTCTTTGATTATTTCCGGATCATTCGGATCAAGAAATATATTCAAATGGGAATCATATAAATCCTGTTCATTATCGGCGGATGCCGCGGACTTTATTTTATCGGCATCATAGAGTATCACACCGATATAGCGAATCCTGCCGACGCATGATTCCGAACAGATGGTCGGTTCACCGTTTTCGATCTTTGTATAACAAAATGTGCATTTTTCCGATTTTTTCTGCTGCCAGTTAAAATAGGTCTTTTTATAGGGACAGGCGGTAACACATTCACGCCATCCCCGGCAACGATCTTGGTCAATAAGCACGATACCGTCTTCATCACGTTTATAAATCGCGCCGGACGGACATGCGGCTACACAGGTGGGGTTCAGACAATGCTCGCACAAACGGGGCAGATACAGCATAAACGCGTTTTCGAATTCGCCGAGCATTTCTTTTTGCATGTTTGCAAAATTTTTATCATTGCCGCGTTTTGAGAATTCGCCGCCCAGATTGTCTTCCCAGTTCGGTCCTTTCTCTATTTTTTCCATTCGTTTTCCGGTGATCATCGAATAGGGACGCGCTGAAGGGGGCGTGACAAATTTTGCCTGTTTATGCAATATGGAATAGTTGAACGTAAAGGGTTCATAATAATCGTCAATTTTTGGCAGGTGCGGATTGGCGAATATACCTTTCATGATTCCTGCTTTATTCCCCATCCTGGGCTTTAAAGTGTCCTTTTTTAGCTCCCAACCGCCTTTATAATGATCCTGATTTTCCCAATCGGATGGATATCCGGTTCCCGGCTTGGTCTCCACATTGTTGAACCAAGCGTATTCCACGCCCGGTCTGGATGTCCACACATTTTTGCATGTCACCGAACAGGTATGGCAGCCGATGCATTTATCAAGATTTAGCACCATGCCGATTTGCGCTTTTATTTTCATATCTTTATGTCCTTTTCAGGCTTATTATCCGATTTCTTCGTCTTTCCACTCAACTTTTTTTAACTTTCGAATCACTACAAATTCATCACGATTCGAGCCGATGGTCCCATAGTAGTTAAATCCATAGGATAAGTGAGCATAGCCGCCGATCATATGAGTCGGTTTAATACTGATCCTCTCGACCGAGTTATGCACTCCCCCGCGGTTTCCCGTTATCTGACTTACCGGCATATTTACCGTTCGTTCCTGATTATGATACATCACAAGCGCGCCTTCAGGGATACGTTGTGATACGACCAGCCTTGCGGCGGACGCGCCGTTCAGGTTAAACACCTCTACCCAATCGTTGTCCGAAAGATGGATTTTCGCGGCGTCTTTTTCACTCATCCAGACCACGGGACCGCCACGGCCAAGGGTCAGCATCAGCAAATTATCAGACCAGTTGGAGTGAATCGTCCATTTATTATGCGGCGTCATCATATTTATGATCAGATATTCATCTTCCGGATCCAGTTTATCAAGTACTTTATCCACTGATTTGGTTTGTATCGGCGGTTTATAACAAACAAGGCTTTCTCCAAAAGCCCGCATCCACGGATGATCCTGATACAGAGTCTGCCTTCCGGTAATGGTCCGCCACGGGATCAGCTCATGCACATTGGTATAGCCCGCATTGTAGGATACTTCTTCAGAATCTATTCCGCTCCAGATTGGAGAAGTGATGATCTTGCGCGGCTGGGCCAGCAAATCATGATAACGGATTTTTTCATCCGACCGGTTGGCGGCAAGATGCTCGTGCTTTCTGCCCGTCACTGACTCGAGAGCCCTCCATGCTTTCAATGCGACATTTCCGTTGGTTTCAGGGGCAAGTGAAAGAATGACTTCAGCTGCCTGTATATCTGATTTGATCTCCGGCAATCCTTTTGATTCGCCTTCTTCAGTGATGGTATGATTCAGCTTTTTCAAAAATTCCACTTCTTCTTCGGTATTCCAGCTGATGCCTTTTCCGCCATTGCCGATACTGGTCATCAACGGCCCCAATGATGTGAAGCGTTTATAGGTCGCCGGATAGTCTCTCTCAACGGTAATGAGTTTCGACATATTTTTTCCCGGAACGGGATCAATACCTTTTTTCTTCCAGTCAACAGCATCCGTGGTATCCGACATTTCCATGGGTGAATCGTGCTGGAGCGGCAGCAGAACCACATCGGTTTCTTTCCCCAAATGACCCTTTGAAATCTCAGAGAACTTTCGCGCCAGCCCTTTGTAAATATCCCAGTCAGAACGTGACTCCCACACAGGATCCACCGCTTTGTTAAATGGATGAATAAACGGATGCATATCCGAGGTACTCAAATCATTTTTCTCATACCATGAGGCCGCCGGCAAGAGAATATCGGAATGCAAAGCGGTCGTGGACATTCTGTAGTCCAGCGTTACAAGTAGATCAAGCTTTCCTTGCGGAGCCTGATCGTGCCATTTGACTTCAGCAGGCAGTTCATTTCCGTCTGCTTTTAAATCTTCTCCCAGGACTCCGTGCTGAGCGCCCAAAAGGTGTTTCATAAAATATTCCATTCCTTTGGCGCTGGAACCGAGCAGGTTAGACCGCCAGACAAACAGATTTCTGGGAAAATTTTTGGGATTATCCGGGTCCTCGGAAGCGATGGATATATCACCGCTTTTGAGTTTGCGCAGGACATAGTCCTCCGGTTTTTGCCCGGCTTCAGAAGCTTATTTTGCCAGTTTTAGGGGATTTTCGTCCAATTGCGGCGCCGACGGCAGCCATCCCATGCGTTCCGCGGATACATTGCAGTCGATCATTGACTTTTTATCCCAGGCTTCTTTGTCGGCTAATGGTGAGATAAGCTCATTCAGTTTCACTTTTTCATACCGCCACTGATCCGTATGAAGATAGAAGAAAGATGTGGTGTTCATGTGCCGCGGCGGTCTGTTCCAGTCCAGTCCGAACGCCAGCGGAAGCCATCCGGTCTGCGGACGTAGTTTCTCCTGCCCCACATAATGGGACCATCCGCCGCCTGATTGCCCGACACAACCGCAAAGGATCAGCATATTGATGGCGCCGCGGTAAATCATATCGGTATGGAACCAGTGATTAACTCCCGCTCCGATGATGATCATTGACTTGCCATTAGTTTTTTCCGCATTCTCCGCGAATTGCCTGGCGATGGTAATAATCTGATCTTTTGGCACACCGGTTATTTTTTCCTGCCATGCCGGTGTGTACGGCAGATCGTCATCATAACTTTTCGCGGCGTTCGGATCATCAAATCCCCTGTCGAGTCCATAATTTGCTGTGAGCAGATCAAAAACTGTGCAGCAGTAGATTTCTCCGTCCCGCGTATTTATTTTTTGAACCGGTATCTTCCGGTAAATGATATCATCATGCCCGGTGGCATTGAATTGATCATGTTTATACGCCGGCCCTCCAAAATAGGGAAAGGCAACCTCTATGACTTCCTGATGTGAATCGATTACCGAAAGCAGCGGAATTATTTCAGCCCCGGTCCTTGTGTCTTTTAATTCCAGATTCCACTTTTGTTCTTTGTCCCAGCGCGAACCGATGGTTCCGTTCGGAACGGAAAAATCTCCGGTATTCTGATCAATGAGAATCGGTTTCCAGTCGGGATTTGTTTTCACGCCAAGATTGTTTTCGAAGTCAGAAGCTCTCAGTATTTTTCCGGAAACAAAACCGTGCTTTTCGTCTTTTTCCATTTTCACCAGGAAAGGCAGATCTGAATATTGCCTGACATATTTTTCAAAGTATTCGGTCTTTTTCTGAAGATAAAATTCTTTCAGAATGACATGCCCCATTGCCATACCCAGCGCGGCATCCGTTCCCTGTTTTGGTTTTACCCACAGATCCGCGAATTTGGCGGCATCATTAAAATCAGGGGCAATCACCACCGCCTTGGTCCCTTTGTAGCGCACCTGGGTAAAAAACGGCGAATCCGGAGTACGGGTAAGCGGTACATTGGATCCCCACAACATCAGGAAAGAAGAGTTAAACCAGTCGGCGCTTTCCGGAACATCGGTCTGTTCGCCCCATGTCTGCGGCGATGCGGGAGGCAGATCGCAATAAAAATCATAAAAGCTGAGAATCGTTCCACCCAGAAGACTAAGATACCGTGTACCGGCAGCATAAGAAACCATCGACATGGCGGGAATCGGAGAAAATCCCACAATTCGGTCCGGACCGTATTTTTTAATGGTATATACATTGGCGGCCGCGATCATTTCTGTCGCTTCTTCCCAGTCCGCGCGGATAAATCCGCCAAGACCTCTTTCGGCCTTATACTTTTTAGTTATATCCTTGCTTTCCATTACATCCTGCCAGGCCTTGACAGGATCGCTTAAACGCGACTTTGCTTCACGGTAAGCTTTCACCAATGTACCTCGTACCATGGGATATTTTATTCTGTTGGCGCTGTACAGATACCATGAATAGCTTGCCCCTCTGGGACATCCCCGGGGTTCATGATTTGGCAGGTCGGGTCGTGTTTCCGGATAATCCGTCTGTTGTATTTCCCAGGTAACTAGTCCGTTCTTGACAAAAATTTTCCACGAACATGAACCGGTGCAGTTGACCCCGTGTGTTGACCGGACAATTTTATCATGTTGCCAGCGACCGCGATAAAACCGCTCGTTATCTCTGCTCACTTTCGCGGTGACGCTATGCTTGTCTGGAGATTTCTCCACCGTCTTACTAAAATAAATAAGCTTATTTAACAAACCCATGATAGCACTTTCAAATTATTATCAGTTTATTTATATAATGACTGTTTAATTCACTCTTTACAGGTATCTCGACTATAATGTTCCGGTCAGCCGACCGTTTTTTTGCGGGATTTCATCAGCGCCAGAATGACAAACAAATTTAAAACCGCTAAACCGGCAAAAATCAGAAATCCGCGGGCATAACCTATATTGCCGTAAGAACTGGCAATAAATCCCATCACCGGCGGAATGGCAAATCCGCCAAACGCTCCTAATCCGCCTACCCATCCGGCTGCTCCGCCGACTGATTCCGGAACATAATTCGGGACGAGTTTGAATACCGCCGCGTTGTTAAAACCCATCCCGGCGGCAAGTATAATAACCGCGGGCATTCCGATGGCGATGCTTTCGGTGAATGACAGTGCTAAAGCCGATACCAGCACCAGAACTAAAGAGATAAGACTCACTTTTTCACCGCCTGATTTATCCGCGATGGAACCCCCCGCTACTCTCAGAAGCGATGCGAGTATTGAGAAAATAGCTGTGAATAATCCGGCCTTTACCGGCGAGAATCCCTGAAACTGACTCCAATAGATTGGAAACCAGGCTGTAAGCGCGATAAAACCGCCGAATGTTGTAAAATACAGCGCGACTAAAGCCCAGGTATTCAACTTTACGGCGGAATTGATCAGACTGTCCATCATATTGCCGGTTGGAAAAATCTCCTGACCGAGCTTTTGGGCTCTTTCTCTGCTTTCCGCCACGCTCAATTTTAACTGACGGAATTGAAAATAATAAGCGTTGGTTCCGTATCTCAGATAAAGAATTGTTCCGATGAGCAGAAAAATAAACCATGCAAAATAGGCGGAAATAAAACCGTAATAGGTTAGATATACCGGGAGCAACAGTGAAAATATCCCCGGAGCTAAATTGCCGAGACCCGCATAGATCCCTAGCGCCGCCCCCTGCTTTTTCTGCGGATACCAGTAGGATGTCTGTCCGATGCCGACCGAAAACGTGGCGATACCGCAGCCGCTCAGAAACCCGAAAAACAGGACTATCGGATATAATCCCTGCATCTGGCCGGGATACGTAAATTTGAGCAAAAAGGTCACCCCGCCGAGACCGATCAGAGACAAAAGGAGAAGCCAGGAAAACGGCTTTTTACCACCGGTGGTATCCACCCACGCTCCGAAGGGAATACGCAGGAGCGAGCCGGATAGAGAGGGAATCGCGACAAGAAAACCGAGCAATGCCGGGCTTAAATCCATTGCTTCTTTAAATTTCACCGCAGTTGGCCCATAAAGAGAAACAGCCGCGAAACCAAAGAAAAATCCCAGGGTTGTTCCGAACAATCCCTGGCGTGGTGATCCCTTAACGTTGTACTCGTACGTTTCCATATAAAAAATTACCTTCCTGGTAAAATTGGGTCAGATTGAAAATTCCATCCAGAAATTCCTGCATGATTTGGTGGATTAAATATTACACCCTGATCAGGAACATCACATGATGCAAATATAAATAACTGGACTCTGTTAAACAAAATAAAATTGACACATCGCGCCCCGAATCACTTATTCATCAAGGTTTTTTACCGAACCCTGAAGTACAGAAATTCTATTTTCGGATAGAGATGTGGTTCTTGATTGAGAGATACTAAAAAACTATATTATAACCGTATTATAAATCCCTCAGAGTGTATTTATAGTTTTGATATTCTTTGATCCGACAAATCAGGAAAGGCTTATTATGAAGAATTGCATCGGAATCAGGCGGGAAGATATAGATCAGACAGAAAAAAGAGCGCCATTGTCGCCGGATCATATCAAGGAGTTAGTGGAAAATACCGGGCTTGACATCATCATGACTCCGTCAAAGCAGCGAATTTTTTCCAATAACCAATATAAGGATGCGGGAGCTGTACTAAAAGATGACCTATCTGACTGTAATATCATACTCGGGGTCAAAGAGGTGCCAGTTGATGAATTATTCGAGAATACGGCGTACTGCTTTTTTTCACACACCATCAAAGGGCAGTCCTATAATATGCCCCTTCTGAAACGCATGCTTGAACTGAAGAATACCCTCATCGATTATGAAAAAGTGACTGATGACATGGGCCGCCGCATTATCTTCTTTGGCAGATACGCGGGAATCGTAGGCGCCATTAATACATTGTGGATTTACGGACAACGACTCTTAGCGGAGGGTATGGATACTCCTTTTTCAATGATTAAACAGGCGACAAAATATGACAGCCTTGATGACGCGATAAATGATATAAACCTGTTGGCGGATACTATTCGCTCAAAAGGACTTCCGCGAGAGATACTTCCTGTGGTTATCGCGGTAACCGGCACCGGTCAGGTGTCTCAGGGAGCGCAGGAAATTTTTGATCTGCTTCCGGCGGCAAGGGTTTCGGCCCATGAATTACTCACAACGGATCCGTCGGTCCTGAGAAGAAACGGGATCACAACGGTCATCATTGATGTGGACGCGTTCGCTAAACCTGTTAATCCGGAGGATACATTTGATTTTGATGAATATATTAATAACCCGGAGAGATACAGGGGAGATTTTGAGAAATATATCCCGGCGATCTCCATGCTGGTAAACGGTATTTATTGGGAAAAAAAATATCCCAAACTTGTCACAAAAAAGTCTTTAAAAATGTTATTTGAAGGCGTCAAAAATCCCGGCCTGAGAGTGATTTCCGATATCACCTGCGATATTGAAGGTTCCATCGAATGCAATGTCAAAACGACTACATCTGATAATCCGGTATATGTTTATGATGCGTTGACAGGGGCCGTTAATGACGGCTTTAAGGGAAACGGGCCTGTAATTCTCGCCGTGGATAAACTTCCCAGCGAACTGCCTGGAGAAGCGACATCCGGCTTCGGCGATTCACTACTCCCCTTTATTCCGGAGCTGGCTTCAGCGGATTTCGATGTCCCATTTGAAAATCTTAGCATTCCGCCGGAATTTAAACGGGCGGTAATCGCTCACAAAGGAAAGCTGACGCCAGATTACCGGTACCTCCAGGCTTTCCTTGATAAAATTTAGGCCTTAACTGATTTGCTTGACGGATTCATGAAAATCAAATCCATTTCGCGACAGCTCTTCAAGAACAGGCTCATAGATCGCCGGATGGGTCGGAATATAGCATCCGGTTATCGGTAATTTCCCGGTCAAGATCAGTTTAGCGGCGATTGCGGCGGGAAAACCAACCGCCTTTGCCATCCCCGTGAATCCTCCTTTTTCGCCGTAATGAATCATCGTGGATAATATTTCCTCCTGCCGGTTTTTTTCCGCGGGATATCTTGCTCTGATTCTGTGAAAAAGTATGACCATATCCCTGGCGTCATCAGGAAGATGCAGCTTTCTGCTTATTAAATTGATCAACACTTCAGCGGAAGATTCCACAGCGACACCGATTTTTTCATCAGAAAACAGCCCCAGCCATCGGAGATTTTCCATAATTTTTCCGGTCGGACTGATATTGAGCAGGTTGGCCACACGTTCTTCCAGATTTGACCCCGGCACGGTTGACGGTAAAAATATCTCCACGAGATCGGCATACGACTTGTTTTTCAGGTTTGGGATTTGCATTTTCTCGTTGGGTAATCCCAGCCGAACAATTTGCAGCCATGTTTCGCTCCAACCCGGATAACGTAAGGTTCCGCGTATCAATGTTGAAACGTTTTTTAAACCGGGCATATTTAGATAAGCCAGTGAATCCCTGTTTGGATACGCCTCCAGCATTCCGATCCCTTCCACTTCAACCGGCCAGGAATTTCTGAAGAGATGGTAATAGGGAATAATCTTTATTTTGCCGTTTCTCAGATACTGGGCGCCGTTTTCACCGGCCATAACCACATTTCTGGGATTCCAGCTGATGACATAATTAAACGGGTTCGCTTTTGAATCAGGCGCGGGCAAACCACCGCCGTACGATTCAAAACTCTTGATTATTCCGCCTTTCTGAATCACCTGATTTAAAATGGATGCGGCGGACATGTGGTCTATTCCCGGATCGAGGCCGATTTCTGTCAACAGAATAACCCCTTTCCTGTGGGCATCTTTTTCAAGATCATTGATCCGGCTGTCGGTATAGGATACCGAGATCATATGCTTGCCATGTTCGACGCATGTCCAGGCCACAAGATGCTGAAAAACAGGCGCGAGTATATTTAACACAATATCTGAATTTTTTATCTGCCGGCTCAGCAATCCCGAATCGTTCACATCGAGATAGACCGCGTTCCCGCGGGGATGCTCGCCAACCCTTTCTTTCGCGAGTCGGATATCCTTATCACCAACCGTTACAAACCAATCAAATTTCGCTGAATTTTCGAGAAGATAGGAAATAAGATAGGGAGAACTCTTCCCTGCTCCGAGAATCAGAATCTTTTTCATCATTTCACCTTTAATTATCTAAATACTCCAACACCGGCAGTGATCATTTTAGAACCCGTATTCAGTATAAAGAAGAACTTAACAAGAAAATCATTAAATATAAACAAAATGTTTATATCAGCTTTCTCACAAAATCTTATTATGATTAGAAAATATTAGCCGTCGGGAGAGATGCTTTTTGAAATTGTATCACTAAGTCACATGGGACTTCAGGAATTCAATCGTCCTCTTTTCTGACCAATAGTAATGATCATTGTTCAAAGACACAAAACCCACATGCCCTCCGGATCGCGGAATTTCCAGATAGATAGATGGATGATCCCTGACCTCTTCCACGGGATAGCAGGCCGGGGGGAGAAAGGGATCATTTTTCGCGTTGACAATGAGAGTCGGAATACTGATATCATTAAGAAACAGTTTACTGCTGCATTTATACCAGTAATCTTCCGCGTTTTTGAACCCGTGAATCGGCGCGGTGTAACGGTCATCAAAATCCTTAAAGTTTTTTATGCGGTGAAAATCATGGTCATTAATTTGGTCGGGGAACAACAACATTTTGTCCCGAACTTTCTTGTGGAGCATACGTAAAAAGCGCTTCATATAAAGGATATTTTGCGGTTCCCCGAGACGCATTGAGCTCGAATGCAAGTCTGTCGGCACGGAAAACACAACCGCCGCCCGAATTCTTTGGTCGCGATTATTCCCTTTTTGACCCAGATAAACCAGAGTTAAATTACCGCCCATGCTAAAACCGATAAGCGCTATTTTTTTGTATTTTTTTTTAGATAAGGCATGATTTACGACAAGATCAAGATCATCCGTCGATCCGCTGTGATACATTCTGAGCTGCCGGTTCATTTCGCCGCCGCATGAACGAAAATTCCATGCGAGGGCATCCCAGCCATAATGATTGAGCGCGCGCGCCATACCAATCACATAGGCCCTGTGTGAGCTGCCCTCCATGCCGTGCGAAATCACAGCCAGACAGTCACTATTTACTTCCGACCAATCCAGATCAAGAAAATCATCATCCGGAGTGCTTATTCTCTGTCGCCGGTACAATGACGGATCAAATTTTCTAAATAACGACGGGTAAATACTTTGGAGATGTCCGTTACTTAAAAAAAACGGCGGCTTGTAATTCGATGTCAAAAGCATTTTTTTCCTTATTATTTATAAAACACAGGTTTGTTTTATTTAATGTAAATGCGAATAACTTCAAAGTGATTATTAAAATATCGGCCGGAATGAAAAAAAACAAATTCAAATGTTCGCTTCGTCCATGTGATTGCAAATAAAATAAAAAAGCGGAAGACGCCTTCATTTCTGAAAGCATGTTCCGCTTCGTGTGTGAGAATAAAATCCGGTGAATAAATGTTTAAATTATCCACCGGCTATCGTAAAATTTAGAAAATATAACGGAGACCGATCTGAGCTCTCCATCTTGAATCAAGACTGGTATCATCATTGAATGAATCGGACAATGGCTCACCACCGTAAAGCGGGAAGCTATAAACCGGTTCACCGGCTTCATTATATCCTTCAAATGAAAGTGGATTTTCTGTGCTTTTAATTTCACGAACACCCCAGTCGGAATTAATCAGATTAGCCACATTCAGAATATCCAGACTCAGCTGGAAAGTATTTTTCTTTCCGCCAATATTTACATAGAAATCCTGTAAAATTCTCAAATCCATCTGAGTGTACCAGGGGGACAAGGCGCCGTTTCTTTCGGCATAGTCACCACGGCGGTCTTTCAGATAATCATCCTGATTGATGTACGCGTTCAACTGATCCCAGATCTGACCTTCCGTTCTTGTATCTGTGGCGTCTGTCGGTACAAGATTGATTTCGCTTTGATCTTTTGGAACATAAATCAAATCGTTACCGGAGATACCGTCACGGTTCATATCACCCGCGTAGGTATAGGAGAAACGGTCACCCTGAGCAGCTTCGAAGAACACAGCGACACTGGTGGCAAAATTTTTCTTGTATTCTTTTTTATAGGACAAAACACCTACAAACCGGTGAGTCAGGCCATAATCGGAATAGCTTAATTCAGGATCATTCGGATCTCCGACAACCGGGTTCTGCTGGAAGGCATCCGCAGCGATTTCACCACGGCTGCTTGTCAGGTCTTTTGAAAGTCCGTAATTATAAGCGATACTTGTGAACAAACCATTGGTAAACGTTTTTCTCAACTGTGTCGTAAAGCTAAACTGATAGCCTTCATCGGTATTGTCAAGAACAATCGCGCCGGCATCAAGATAGCTTCCGTCCACGATAGTGTTAACCTTAAACGGTTCGGGATTTTCTGCTGTTGGCGCGGCGAAAATTTCTCTGTTGTCCGCTCCCTGAGCATGTTCTGTCGGTTGCGGCATATTATAATTTCTGTGAACGACCGCGTTAATGTCTTTGCTGTAGATCGCTTCAACTGTACCAACCATTCCCCATGGCAATTCTTTATCCACGGCGAGATCTGTTTTCCAGACCTGTGGAAATTTAAAATCCTCGGAAGTAGCGTTTACCTGGAAAGTATAGTAAGGCGTAATTGTACTGTTGGCGACCTGATTTCCAACCCACACAAATGGAATTCTTCCCGTAAAAACACCTGTACCACCACGGAGCTGAGTGCTTCTGTCGCCGGTCGCATCCCAGTTAAATCCAACACGCGGTGAAAGCAGCGGTGTTGAATCTGGCAATTTACTTACGTCAACTTCCGCCGGATTGCCGTTTTCATCGACCCAGTCATATGATTCAATGACAGAGTTTTTCGGAACATCCGTGTAGTAAATAGGCATATCGGTACGCATACCAATTGACAGCATCAGGCGGTTAGAGAACTGCCATTCGTCCTGAATATAGAAGGCGAGCTGAGCGACATCGGTTTCATCCATTTTAAATGGATTTTGATTGGAATTTTCTACGTCAGCGTTAAAATCATGAAAATTATCCGGATCGTTCGGATCTGTATGAGACAAGAAATCTTCGACAGAAGAGTATGTATATCCCGGATAATAGAACAGGTTGAATGAATTATTGAATTTGAACAACTCATAGTGAGTACCGATTGTAAGCAGGTGATCACCATGATACACATTGAAATTGTCGGTCAACTGAAATACATCCTGATCTAACAGGTTATTGGTTGAAAATCTTTCCAGACCGAAAGAAATGTAGGTTCTGCCTTCTTTTTCGATATCAACAGACGGGAAAGGCGCGCTTTTACTGTCACGATAATCTCTAAAAGAGGTATAACCAAACTGCAGGTGATTGGAATACTTGTTTCCGAACCGGCTGTTTAATTCACCTACAACCGAATTAATGTCATTATTTATGATATAGCTGGTATTCTCAAAAGGGAGAGCGTTTTTATCCGGACCTCTTCCGCTTGTAGAAATAGCCGGGTGAGGAAGTACATCTCTCCATGAACTAAGGTAATTATAACGCAAACTCGCGCTGTGATTCGCATTGATATTCCAATCAAGCTTAGCAAGGAATTTATCATTTTGCGTTTCATGGATATAGTTTTCATAAGCACCGGTTTCATATCCATAAACATCTTTTAGAGTTTCACTGACCACATCCAGATCGGACGCTAACACATTGGAAACATTGGAGCCGGATAAACCGGGACGCGAAGCGACATAATTTGAACCCGGATCTTCTCTTCTTTCGATTTCTCCGTTTACAAAGAAGAAGAGTTTATTCTTTATGAGTGGTCCGCCAATTCTGAAACCGGATTGATTGTAGCTTAAATCAGGATTAGTCACGGTCGTTCCGCTGACTTCATCACCAATCATTCCTTCATTTCTTGTAAAAGTATATGCGGATCCTGTAAACTCATTGGTACCGCTTTTTGTAACAGAATTAACGCCGGCGCCGGTAAAACCACCCTGCCGAACGTCAAAGGGCGCTAATGAAACCTGGATCTGATCAATCGCATCCAAACTTACCGGCTGCGCATTGGTTTGTCCGCCCGGAACAGGACTATCCAAACCAAATGGGTTGTTAAAAATCGAACCGTCCAGCGAAAAGTTATTATAGAGTACATTTCTTCCGCCATAGCTGTTGCCGTCGTTTTGTGGCGTTAGTCTTGTCAGGTCACCGGTACTTCTGGATATTGTCGGCATCTGATCAATTTTCTGGCTTGAAATGACGGTTGATGCTCCGTTGCGGTCACTGCTCAGGATGTTATCCTTATCAGCTGTTACAACGATGGCTTCGCCCTCGAATGCCTGCTCTTGTAAATTAAAATCGATTTTCATTTCCTGACCCAGACTCAGATGGATATCAGTTAGCTCCTGCTCTTTATATCCAACGTAGGTGACAGTAATATGATAAGGACCACCTACTCTTACGTTCTGCAGGTTATAACGTCCATCCACACGGGTGGACACACCGTATTCGGTACCGGTTGGCTCATGGACAGCGATCACTGTAGCTCCGGCAAGAGCTTCTCCGTGAACATCCATCACGATACCGCTCATTGATGATGTGGTAACACCCTGAGCATAGAGGTTTACTGACAGAAACAGCATGGTAGAGAGAAAAAGGAACCATCTCGTCAGGTTTGGGGTAGAAACTGACATTAGGAAATTCTCCTTAGTTGTTATTATTTTAGTAATTTTGAATAAACATCTTAAAAGAGCACATTGATGAACATGCTTGTCCGAAAAACGGAGATGCTCTCAGGAATTAAATTTGGAATGATATTTGAAAAATAAAATTCACTGATTAACCGTATGAAGGACTTATTTTGTCAATGTGTAATTATTGGCAAAACTCCTTTTTTGATTTGACTTCCCTGTTGGGGCAGAAAAAAATCCACAATAACTGTAATTTTTTTATTTATAAAAATCAATTTCAATTTTTATGGCCATGTATTCCGCTATAGTAAACCCACTCAGAATTACTTTTTCAAGGACATTCTTTTGCCGATTCTATATGAACTTTCCCTAAATCCGGCAGATTGAAGGAAAGATCTGTGACCATCAGTAAATCAGTAAACAAGTTAACGCTATTCACAAGTTGGTTATTGACAACTTACCAGAAAGTATAAAAAGATCGATGTACTTTGTCAACAAAAAAATGGGGGATTTAAAATTTTTTGATCGAGATGAGAGGTATCTTAATAAATGATTTTAGAATTATGTTCATCCGTTGTTTATTCTTGCCCGACGGATTCGTGATGAAAAGTTACAAAGTACTCACCAAATCAATAATTTGATTAATATGATGATTCATATGCTCAAAATAATCATTTATAAAATATTGGAGAGTGACCTGATTATTTTTGGGAACGGTCTTCCATGCAATTTTATCCAAATTATGATTGTACCGTTTCTTTAGTAGAATTTCGTCCGGTATCTGAGATACAAGATGTATAATATGCAGGTTATATGATTTCCAAAGAGATATAAGTGAAACCCAGGACGCGTTCTGATAATTTTGCGCGCGAACCCACGCATTTTGATCATAACCGGGAAAAATAAGATCATCAGAAAATTGGGCATGCACAAATCGGTGATGATTGTTTGATGCGGAATCAATTAAATGCCCCAGAATCTCTTTTGCTGACCATTTATCAGCCGCTGGATGCAAACCACTGATTTCAACCGGAATTTCCAGTAATTTTTTCCCGGTCTGGTCAAGCGTTTTTTCAAAAGATTGAAGATTTAATTGCATTATTTTTTATAAACTATCGTGGTTTAGCATAATTGGTTTATTCTTTGCGATTGAACAGGATTCAATAAATTTTGATATCTGGTCTTTACTGTTATCCGAAATCTTTAGAAATTTGCATCCCAGACCCATATGATTAAGGAAATGATGATTTAACATCCATATAATTTCGGCCTCGACATTTATCAAATAATTCTGTGAACCGCTTTTCTTTATTTCAACAAACGTTAGTATATCGCCTTTTTTAAATTTATTTTTCTGATCATTTCTAACCGAAAAATACATGCCGCCCAGGCTAATGTTAAAGATATAGGCTGTAAACAGTTCTTTTCGTTCCGGAGAAAAAGTAAAGCGTCCGTGCACCCCTTCATCGATAGCGCATACATATCTCTGATATTTTCTTCGGTCGTCCTGCTGATCCCCCATAATCCCTCTCTGAATTATATTCTCTTTTCACACAAACAGCAACTTAAACCAACGGTAAGGCATTCGAATAACATAATCTGTTTTGTAGCTATATATAAATCGTATTCGGCCGTATCTATTTTTTATTAAGTATTATTTTATTATTTGTAAAATTTTTATCACATTAATATAGGGAAAAAAATTACCGGGATAAAAATATCGATACCGGATTAACGGGATTTTTGATAAACAGCTTCCATGAATGGTTTAAATCTCTCAAAAATAAAATGATGCCAGACCGCTTTAACCGTCTCCGGAAGGCCATCTTCGACTTCACCCGCTACATGAACGGATACATTCAGCGCGGTAGAGTCCTGCCCCGCGGATTCGAACCTATATGTTGTCACCATCTGAACGGCTTTCCCGGACAGTCCCAGCGGTCCGTCGAATCTTAGCGCTTTACCCCGTTCGGCATAGATAACCGTAGCGTGCAGCACGCCGTCTCCGCTTTCGTCGAAAATTTCATAAAATCCGCCGCCCGGTTTAGGATCAATATAAAATTTCAACGGCGTTTCTGAAAATGAATGATCCCACCATTCGCTGATATCACCGGTGATGGCGTCAAAAACTAATTCAGGGGTGCCCGGCAATGTCAATTGCTGCTCAAAGGAAAAAACGCCATAATTATTTGGACGAATATCCGCCGGTTCATTTTTACAGGAAACCAAACCGGCAATCATTAAAATGAGAATCATTTTGCGCCACATTTGTTTCTCCCCGGGTATGTTTGGCTTCAGGTGATTATAATATCCAATATTTTAATACAAAGATCAAAAATTTTAATTAATCAGCCCGGATAAACGCAACTCCGGAACAATATATACGTCAATATGATTGTGAATTTATTTACACTCAGGATGTATTTATAAAAATTACAAAGGAAAAAAATGAAACCGATGAAACTGTTCACCACGCTTGCTCTGATCCTTATCCTGTCAGAGTCCGTTTTTTCTCAGAATTCCGTCTCATCCCAAATCGATTCACTGGCGGGACAATGGCTAAAACCTGACGCTCCGGGTGGTGTTATCGCCGTTATCCTTGACGGCAAAGTCGCTCATAAAAAAGCATACGGGATGATGAACCTGGAAAATAAACTGCCCGATCAAATCAATACTGTTTTTAATATCGGTTCGCTCTCCAAGCAGTTTACGGCTGCTTCCCTGGTTTTGCTGGAGGAGCAGGGAAAAATTTCACTTGAAGATGATATAAGAAAGTATATTCCGGAATTCCCTGACTACGGCGCGTCTATTACTATCCGCCATTTGCTTAATCATACAAGCGGTATAACCGATTATGACTGGCTGACGGTGCTAACGGGTAGCGCCGCGGAGGGAACACTCACCGAAAATAGCATCTTCGACCTGATCACCCGGCAGAGGCAGCTCAACTTTACTCCCGGAGATGAATATTACTACAGCAACTCCGGATATTTCCTGGCCGGATTAATTGTGAAACGCGTTAGCGGCATGACCTTACCCCAATTCGTTTCCAAAAACATATTTAAACCGCTGGGTATGAATCATTCTTTTATATTTGACAATCCTGACCTTAATCAGAAAAATCTTGCCACCGGCTATATCGCAAAAAACAAACATGAATACACGGAAGAACATTCATTTGCAGGAAATATTGTGGGCGACGGTGGGGTGTGCACAACCATTGACGATATGATTTTATGGGACTCAAATTTCAGCGCCAATAAAATCGGCGGAAGCGATTTTACAAAAAAAATGTACCGTCAAGGACTCTTGAATAATGGCGAAACGATCGATTACGCTCTCGGCCTGCTGATCAAAAAATACCGGGGCCTCGATATCGCCGAACACGGCGGTTTTACAGGTGGATTTAAAGCCCATTATCTGCGCTTCCCGGGTCAGAATTTATCAGTAATTATTCTTTCAAATCTCGGGAATATAAACGCCAACAAACTAACCAGGCAAATCGCGGAACTCTATTTATCTGATCAGATGGAGGCGAACGAACCAAAACCGGTTGATCAATCCAACACGGCGGTTAAAACGGATCAGCCGGAACCTGAATTTGATAAAAAAGTCTATGACGACTATGCCGGCCGGTATGATTTTGGCGGCGGATTTATCATGACCGTCACACATAAAAACGGCCAGCTTTTCGGACAAGCGACCGGTCAGCCCGCCTTTGAATTTTTCCCGGAATCGGAAAATAAATTTACTCTAAAAGTCGCAGACGCGCAGGGTATCTTTCTGCGTGATGAAAACGACCGGGTATCTAAACTTGAATGGCATCAGGGCGGCCGCGAAATGACCGCGTCAAAACTGGAACCCCAAAATCTTACCGAAGCGGATAAAATGATTTACACCGGTAAATATTTCAGCGATGAAATACAAATGACATATCCCGTGACGATGGAGGATGGTGAATTGTATCTTGGTCTTCCTAAATTTCCCGAATTTATAAAAATGGAAATCCCGGCAAAGATGATTCACATTATGAATGATCAGTTCAGTATTCCCTATATGATGATCGAATTTAAGCGTGACGCGGAAAACAAAATCACCGGATTTATACTGAACAATGAAATCGGGAAAGTGACGCTTGAGTTTACTAAAACGGAATGAACAGGTTTCGAGCCCGGCGGCAATGTTAATGGAGGGATAGTATTTCGACGGCGCCGCCTCAATTCAGCCCGGTTATTTTATCCGGATCCGAATGAACATCCGGGATAAAAAAACTACCTGATTATCGCTCCCTTTATGACCTTGAGAATTGTAAAAAACAGAATAAACGCGATACTCAGAATTGCCGTAAATATCATGATAGCGTAAAAGAAACTGTATGTTTGACTTATCAGAATGATATACCTGGTGGCCAGGTCACCCATCCAAAGTGTTATTAAATTTAACACAAGAATCAAAACGACAAGGGTGCTGAATCCCGCCCACGCGCCTTTTATATCCGGAGGGCTCAGTTTTATGTTCGATCCGACCGCGAAAACCAGATATAGGAAAACGTAAAATTTCCAATCAGACAACCTTTCGGGATCAATCAATAGGGTGAATACCTGCAATACATTAAAATAAACTTCCCTGATAAAGATCCATGCATTTTCGGTCGAGCCTGGCGTGGATGTATTTATGGATAAATCGCTTAACGGCATAAACAAATGGTTCCCCACCAGGAATTTTGAAGAATAATAAATAACGATGGACCCGAAAAGAATCGGTCCGATACCTATGAAAAAATTCCCTATTCTATGGTACAAATTCCGGTTATTATAAGTATGACGAACATAACCCAAATAACCAGATTCCAAATTTGGACTAAACAACTTTACTTCTGTTAACTTATGTCTAAATATCAAAGCAAAGGCGGCGTGCCCAATTTCATGAACAGCGACTCCAATGGCGGTAAAATAGATCAGAAAATTATAACCGAAAACGGATAAAGACTTTTTTTCAAGTATATCCGATATATAATACATAATTAATGATAAAATCAGAACGGGTCCGAGCAGAATAAAAACCTGACTTAGCGTGACGGCGCAGACTCTGAACAGATAAAAAACAACAATACTGGCATAACTTTCCATAAACATCCTTATTTTCTTTGTTCCAATTTAGACACTGACTCCGCCTGTCACATCCCTACAACCCGGCGTTTGTCAGTCAGCCGTTGTTATATGACCTATGGTGTTTAATTCTACATAGCGAAAAAGCAGAGTCTCTGACAGAACATCTATCCAATCTCTCTCTTTTCCTTTATCAACCTTAAATAAGCCGACCTGGTATTTATATGGTGAATGCGTTAAGTGAAACCGTTCAGTTTGTAACGCCCAGTCGTTTCTGTCTTCAGATTCAAAGTCCTGAATACAAAACTCTACCAGTATTTTTGAATCTGTTTCCAACCAGGATGTCTTCACGGTTCCGCTCCTGAAATATGATTGTGCTTCCAAAACAGATTGTATTGTCTCCATACTATCCTGTGGAAGATCTGAATCATATTGGAATGAAACAACATCACTTATTGAAATATTATCTAAGGTATAGACATAATCGGCAAGTTCTTCAAGTGAGACGCTATCCTGCAGGCCGAAGACAACATCACCTTCGACATACTCCGGCGAAGGACTTTCCGTTGTATTTGAGCAGCCAATAAAAATTACCGATAAAATAATCAAAGTAATCAATTTCATGACATTGCTCCTCCGGCGAATCATTAACATCAAAAATTACACGCTCGCATTTGCAGACCAGATAACAGCAGATGAATAAAAAAAATCAAAATAACATTAATCAACCTTTGAAACATAACAAAAATATGCTGTCTGAAACAAATCATTAACACCGTATTATGACAAAAGAGAATAATGATATGAAATTATATCATTATTCGCGTTAAATCAATTCGTCAAAACTACCGGGATTTAAATCAAATATCGGCGATTTAAGAGCGGAAAAAAACAGCCGGCGCGTAACCACCGGCTGAGAAAAAGAACGCGGGGCTAAGAATCAATTTTCAATGCAGAAAAGTCAGGTACATTCTTACATGCTTTTCACAAGTCCGATCAGATGTCCCTCCGGATCGGTGAACATGGCGAAGGTGACCATATTGGGTATTTCCGTCACCGGGACCACGATTTTACCGCCCATTTTTTCCGCTTTTTTTAGCACTAAACGCGGATCGGCGACTTCCACATAAAAAGTCGCGTGACTCGGGCTGCCTTTGGCTGCTTCCGCAATGCCACCGCCGATACTTTTCTCGGTTTGGGCATCGATCATCCCATAATTCATGGGATTATCGGAATTGATCCTCCAGTCAAACAACTCGCTGTAAAAGCTTTGTAATTTCTTTACATCCTTGCCTGTTATCTCGAAGTGTACAACCGGTGCTCCCATATATCCCCCCTTTTGATAGGTAGTTTACCTGATAAACGAAAAAATCTTGCTGATCAGTCCGGAAAATTACTTCTATCTGTATCAGTCATTTGAAAAAAATCACTTCCGGACGAAATACAGTTTGAACCGGAGTCTCCGATTCGGAAAAGTTACAGTAACTTTTTATCGCGGACTTGATAAATTTTGGCCTTCCGACAATACGGCTTTTCCATCCCGGATAAGTTTCCCACTGTTCTCATTCCAGCGCCAAAACCGCTCTTTTGTAAGATGAATCCCGCCGATCCAACGGTTGATTCCATTGATCTCTATCCAATCCGCCTGTCCGCGCAGAACCTCAATGCCCAAGGGAGTGATATACACACGCTGCTTCCCGTATCCGTTGCCGTTTGGCAACTCGGACGGGTTACGAAAGGGCTGATCGTTTGATGTTTTGAGTAACGGACGCGCGCCTATGGTGAGATTCTGCACATAAGACCAGAAAGGCAAGTCTCCCATGAATGGCCGGGGCTCTTTACTCTGCGCGCCGGAAAATATCTCATCCGGGTTATTCCTTCCCGCGAGCACAATTTCCAGAATATGTCTTTCCGTGCATGAAAGGCCATTTGATGCGGATGGGAACTGCTTCAGGAGTCTGAGAATGGCGTCCTTTAAAAAACTCATGGCTGATGTATCAGCGCCAAGCAAGTCTTCCATTCCTCCCGGTTCGGAGGCGGTAAATGCGGACCAGGCCTGATATCCCGTTTCCAGTTGTTCCGGTGTCACATCAATTCTGGAACGATAAAACTGGCCGATCAGTTTAAAATCGGTTGGTTTCATGTCCCGCGGAATGGTAGCGTTACTCAGCTTTGTCTGTCTGAGATTTTTGCCCCTGAACCATCCGAATAATTGAAGCAACTGAAGCTGATCATACAAATCGTCATCAAACCAGAATATAACCTCTTCGTGTTCTTTAAAATGCGTCAGTAAATTATCGCGTTTATTAAAATCCCGTTGAACCGTTCGGTAGTTACCCCAGCCGTTTCCCGCGATAAACTTTGCCCTGGTCACCGATAATTCATTTAAACTCAGGTTTCCGGGAACCGGCCCCTCGTGCAATATATCTTTCCAGGGAAGCACGATTCCCGGCATATTCGCGCAGCGCAGCAATTTCGCGGTAAGATCGCCGTTGGTTATATGAAGCATTTTTACACCTGACAAGTTCGGATTTGTATATGTTTTTATTTAGGGACACACCCCACTCAAAACTCTTAACTCTAACACTCTTAACCTGCTTATTTCCTAATTCCCACTTCTTACTTCTTACTTCCTACTTCTTACTTCCCACTTCTTACTTCCTAATTCTTACTTCCCACTTCTTCTTTACTTCTTTACAGATTAAACAGAAAGAATTTTTGCCCTTCGGGTGTCGTGATAATCACATTTGAATCATTCCCGAAGATCCCGCCAAAAAATTCCACGGAGTCAACTCCTGCATTCTCAAACTCTTTGACTTTTTTCGGGACATCCGGCGCGTAGTAGGTGATAGCGGGCTGTTTGAAATCCCGTGTCTGATGGAGCCCGATATAATTCATCCCATCCGATATAATCGCCCAGGGATATGGCTGTTTGTTATAGGCTTTCTGTTCATATCCCAGACCTTCCCAGAATTTCATTGATAATTTCAAATCCTTTACGGGATGGCAGACTTCACCGAAGATACCGCATTGTTTGTTTGGATATCTGTCCGGTTCATAGAAGTATTTTTTCGGAAAATTAAACAGATGATACCCATCCGGTATGTACATTCCGTTTGGATGTCGGTTTATCAATCCCACTTTAAAATTATCCGGGCTCGAAAAAATGCCCATAAAAAATTTCCCGTCATGATCAGAAGTTTTAAGAAATTCAATTCCCGACTTTTCAAGCTCAACCACTTTGCTCTCCATACCGCCGTCAAAATAGTTCAATCCTATATATTCACGGTCATCCTGATTCAAAAGGATCAGTAGCGTTCCGTCGGATATCTGCATCCACGGATTCGGGTTCGGGCTGCCGGCCTTCTTTACGAAACCTAATTTTTCATAGAAGTTAAAGGACTGTTCAACATCTTTTGTTCCTATGGAAATTTGTGAAGCCATGCCTAACTTATGCATGATAAAGGTCTCCGTTTCTAATGAATGACGAAAAGCAACTCATTTTTGCCTGCGAACCTGTCGGTCAACAGCCGGTTTTAGCCGAACATTTCATATAACTAATTCATTATGAAAAATGCCTCCCGAAAAATTCGGAAGGCATCTGTTATTTTATTAAACGCTGAGAAGACAGGCACTTGCTATCCCACGGATTAATCTGAACCCATTATTTATTCAGCTCCACCGCGGAAACATTTTCGGGGTAAAGCACCACTCTGAAATAATTATCGGTATTCAGATATCTGTTGGCCGCCTTTTGAACTTCTCCAACGGAAAGCCTGTCAATTCGGTCTCTGGTATTTAATATGTCCAACGGATCAATGCCGTTAAAATTTCTGTACTCCAACGATCTGAGCCAATAATCATTATCCTTAAGATTGATCTCGAGTTCTCTGGTATCCATTTCTTTCACTTTATTAAGATATTCCTTTGTCGTGCCGTTGTCTTTTAAATCGCTGATCACCGTGAAAATTTCTTTTGTAAGTTCTTCAACCCGTTCCGGATCTGAGCCAAACGATATCTTAATTCTGTATCTTTCAACCGGGAAGTGTGAGAATATTCCTGAAACACGCACACCGTAAGTGCCGCTCAGATCTTCACGGATGCGCTCACGCAGCTTGATATTCAGAATTGAAACCATCGCGTCGGCCCTGTATTCTTCTTCGGGACTCCACTCAAAAGGGCCGGTGAATGTGATTGAATTAAGGCTTTTCTGTTCGGATCCTCCATAAAGCGTTTTTTCTATAATTCCCGTAGGATATTGGTAAGTCCGGTCACCCCAAATTTCCTTTGAATTGTTTGACGGGAGTCCGCCGATCCATGTTTCAATCAGCGGCCGGATGGATTCGGGATCAAAATTCCCCACAAAGAAAAATGTGAAATCCCCGGCATTTTTAAACCGGTTTGAATAAATTTGGACTGACTTATGTAGATTCATCTCCCGCAAATTAGAAGTGTTAAGAGGTCTGAAACGGGGATGGTTCCCGGTGAGTAAAGAAGTGACGGTATCCTGAAAAGCGGCTTCAGGATTTGTGTCACGGTTGCGGTAATACGATTCGATCCACGCTTTGTATGACGAATAGGTGGTACTGTCTTCCCTTGGTTGCGTAAAATAGAGATACATTAACTGAAATAATGTTTCCAGATCCTGCGGGGAAGCCTGCCCGGAAATTCCTTCCGTAATCTCACCGATATACGGAGATATTCTGACCACCTTACCGGCCAGCATTTTTTCCAGCTGGATTTTGCTGAATTGAGCCACGCCTCCGTCAACCACGATGCCGGTGGCTGTTTTCGCGGCTACCAAATTAGAATCAGGAATCATTGATAAACCGCCCGGACTGAAAGCGGTAAAACGGATATCATCATTCTTAAAATCAGTCGGTTTAAGAAAGACCTTAACACCGTTTTTCAGTTTCCACTCGGTCAAATCAATACTTTCGTGATATTTTGTCTCGATGACAGGTGATGCCTCCGGAATAAAATCAACCAGCGGTTCATCAGTCGCGTCATCCAAATAGGCATCAATACTGCTTTCCGCGACGGAGGCGATAACCGCCGACAATTCGGTCTCATTCGGGATAGTAACCGATTCTTTTTCGGGAGTATTGACTAGAATAGTACGGTTGTTCTCTGTCAGCCACTTTGAAGTAAGAGCGTCAACCTCCTTGAGTCTGATACCGGGTAAATATTTTTTGTAAATCTCATACTCAATAACGATGCCGGGAATCGGTTCATCTTCGAGAAAATTGCGGATATATTCCGCCGCGAACCCGGCGGATTCAGCCTTGCTCCGCTCCTTATAGGCCTGTTCCATACCCCGCAGCAGCGAGGCTTTTTCACGCTCAAATTCTGATTCGGTAAAACCAAACTCCTGCACGCGTTTCGCTTCTGTCAGAAGCGCGTTCATGCCCGCCGGAATCCCGTTTTCCTTGACCATCGCCGAAAGAATAAAGTAGGCGCCGTTTCTGACGAAGCGGCCTTTCCCGGAAATAGCGTAAAAGAAAGGCGGATCAGCCTGACTTGTTAACTCATCCAGCCGCTGATTTAGCATATTGCTGTAAAGGGATTCAATAATAAGGTTCCGGTAATCGGTAACGGTCTCATCTCTTGTCACGGGCAGTTTATGATAGATACTGATAACCGATCTTGTGGCCTCCGGGTCAGACGCGATGGCGTAACGCGGTAGTTCATGATCCGGAATTTTATAAAGCGGCCTGTTCTTCGGATTTACCGCGGAAGGTATGGCGCCGAAATGCTCTTTGATCAAATCCTGTATATATTGAGGATCGAAATCACCGACAGCAATGACCGCCATCAGATCCGGCCGGTACCAATCCTTATAAAACTTCTTTAAGGTCTCATATTTAAATGTGTCCAATAACGCCTTTTGGCCGATTGGAAGACGCTCCGCGTAACGGGAATCTTTAAATAAAACCGGCAGTTGTTTATCACGCATACGGGCATCGGCTCCTCTTCCCAATCGCCACTCTTCAATGATAACCCCGCGTTCTTTGTCGATTTCCGCATGATCGAAAGATAACGCGCGCGCCCAGTCTTCCAGCACCTGAATGCCCGTCTCGACAATGCCCGCACTGTCGGTCGGCAACTGCAGCATGTACACCGTTTCATCAAAACTGGTGTAAGCGTTAATTTCAGGGCCAAAACGCATTCCCACTGACTCCAAATAACTGACCAGTTCCTGTTTTTGAAAGTTCTCGGTTCCGTTGAATGCCATGTGTTCCACAAAATGCGCCAGCCCCTGCTGATCATCATCTTCAAGAATTGATCCTGCGTTTACCACCAGTCTCAATTCCGCCCTGTATTCCGGCGTGGCGTTTTTCCGGATATAATAAGTCAGTCCGTTATCCAACTTGCCTTTAATGATGGCCGGATCAACAGGCAGAACGTCCTCCGGGTTCAAAGGCGCCGAAATCGGGATCAGTTTAATTTCCTGTTTTGCTCCTGTACAGGACAGGAGGAACAATAACAGCAATGATCCAAAATACAGTTTTAAATGTTTCATTATAGATCTCCGGATTTATTATCAATAAATTATGCCTAACTTATGTGAATTGATTATACGTCCCTATTCAACAGGATAATCGATCTTTCCCCGCGCGACTAGTTCTGACGGAAGGAGTGTTTGATATATGAATTCATTCACGGGTGTATGGAGCTTTTTTTCGGCAGCGAGACGAGTTACCGCTCCGTTCTGCGCTTCAAGTTCGGATGGCCTGCCGGCCATGATGTCCCGCTGCATGGATGCCGTGCCGTACTCGGGGAGACTATCCACAAAAGCCATTGTTCTTTGAACTGCATCAGTGGACAAATCAACACCGGAAGCCCGGGCAAGTTCATAAATCTCATGCATGGCGCTCTCCATCATTTTTCTGGTTTCCGGCAGACTTCGCAACACACCCACCGGCGCCCTTGTCACCGCGCCCATTCCGCTCAGTGAGGCGATAAACAGAAATTTCTCCCATAAGGCTTTCTGAATATTATCAGGGATGGTGGCATGAACACCGCTTTTTTCAAACAGGTCGCGAAGCTCAATGGTACGCGCGCTTTTTTGATTATCTGATTCACCAAAGGCAATGCGCGGTTCGGTTCCGGTATGCCTGACGCGTCCGGGCCCGGCAACTGAGCTGATGATATGACATAAACCCGGCACGACTTTTTCCTCGCCAAAAATTTTCACGTATTCCCGCGGCGCGTCCACACCGTTTTGCAGCGTAAGGATAAATGTATGCGGTCCCACCATAGGATCAAGCATTCTGGCTGATTCCGCCACCTGCCACGCTTTTACCGACGAAATAACCACATCCATTATACCCGCTTCCGACACATTGTCTGTCGCCTTCACGGGATAAACTAAAAAATCACCCTTGATACTGTCCACCCGCAGGCCCTTCCTTTTCATGGTTTCGAGATGGGCGCCCCTGGCGATGAACGTGACATCAACACCTGCTTCGGCTAACCGCCCTCCAAAATAACCGCCAACACCTCCGGACCCGAAGATGGCAATACGCATTTATAAATTCCTTTGTTTTAAACATTCATCTTATAATAACAGCCGGATTAGTTATTTTCAAACCCGAATAAAAAATTTATGCTCTTTGAATTTAATCTTGCAAGGAATAAATTGAAACAAATAAGCTCTTATAACAACGATGAACCGCTCTGTTCTAATCCTTGAAAAATACAAATATTATTTTATATAATCGGAGGCCGGCTATGAAAAAATTGCTGTTATTCTTAATCGTACTTTCCATTCCGGCATTCGCTCAGGAAAACATCGTATCCGAGCGGGTGCTTTACAAACATGGTGATACGTCCCTACGGGGTCATATGGTGCATGACAAGACGATCGAGGGGAAACGTCCCGCCGTCCTTGTTATTCATGAATGGTGGGGGCTCAATGAATACGCCCGCCGCCGCGCGGATCAGATGGCGGAATTGGGCTATGTCGCCTTCGCGCTTGATATGTACGGCGCGGGTGTTTGGCTGAAATCGGCATCGGAAGCATCGGTCTGGGCGGGAAAATTTTACGAAAACCGGCAATTGATGCGGGACCGGGCCAAAGCAGGGCTGCAAATCCTGCTGGAGCATAAACTGACAGACACTTCACGGGTTGCTGTGATTGGTTATTGTTTTGGCGGATCCGTCGCGCTGGAACTGGCCCGATCAGGCGTCAATATATCAGGAGTTGTCAGTTTTCACGGAGGTCTTTCGACACCCAACCCGGAAGACGCCAATAATATCAAATGTCCGATACTGGTTTTACACGGCGGGGATGACCCGAATGTACCCCCCGCGCAAGTTGAAGCGTTTCAAAAGGAAATGAGAGAGGCCGGTGTTGACTGGCAGATGGATATTTACGGGGGCGCGGTCCACGCGTTTACCAATCCCGCCGCGGGCGATGACAACTCAAAAGGGGCCGCGTATAACGAAAAAGCCGATAAACGATCATGGCAGGCTATGAAGAATTTTTTTGCGGAAATCTTTATTAGCGGTGAGGGAGCGAAATCCAATTAATTATCAATAAAACCACCGCTTCTTAACCTGATACAACTTTCAAACCGATGATGCCTGAAATGATCAACAGGATGAAAAACAAACGCAAAATATGTGTCGATTCATTAAAAAATAAGATACCGAGAATCACGGTACCTACAGCGCCGATCCCTGTCCACACCGCATAAGCGGTTCCGACCGGAAGACCTTTTAACGCTTTTGCCAGAAACAGGATACTGATCAGCATTGTTATGGCGGTAACAACCGTCGGCCAGAATTTGGTAAATCCTTCCGAATATTTCATACTGATGGCCCAGGCGGTTTCAAACAGTCCCGCGATAAATAAAAAAATCCATTCCATTAGCACACCTTTCTACGGTTTAAAGTCAGCATCATTTGACAAGCATCCTAAAAGCATTACATGAATAATCTTTCCGGGTGATGAGTGAAAAGATATAAAAATCAAACTAATCCTACCTATTTAGGATAAGGGATCAATTTTTTGAATAATCATAATCGTATGATCATCCACACGTTGGTTTTCACCATAAAATTTGTCCAGCTCATCGATAATTTTCCGGAGAATTTTATCCGCGTCCGCGCATCTCATTTCTTCCAGAATTCTCCTGAACCGCTCATCCCCGTAAATTAAATTGTTATTCTCATTACCGGAAATTCCATCCGGACGCGCGGCTTCCACCACGCCATCCGTGTAAAGAACCAGCATATCATCCGTATTGAGTGTAATATCGATCGTTTTTATGGATTTTTTAAAAACCTGCTTTGAGTTTGTGAGGCCGATACCGAGACCCGGCTGATCAATTTCCGCTATTTTCCCGTCCTCACCGGCAGGCACTAAATACGGCTTTGTGTGGCCCGCCCGAATAAAGCTCAGTGTTTGATTTTGTAAATCGATCAAGCCGATGACCGCTGTGACAAAAATCTGTTTATCATTGATATGATTGGCAAAATATTCATTCAGCCGCTGCGCGATCTCCGCCGGTTTTACGGTAAACTGCGCTGAATACCTCAGAAGACTTATAAACTGCGCCATGTAGAAAGCGGCGGATGATCCCTTCCCTGAAACATCGCCTATGGCGAAGAGAAAATGATGATCGTCTAATGATAAAAGATCATAAAAATCACCGCCGACTTCCGTAGCGGTTTTCAGATCGGCAACTATCCTATAGCCTTTCACATCCGGCAGGCTTTTGGGAAGAAGGCTGAGTTGTACATCCCGGGCGATTTTAAGCTCCTGATCCAAACGGTCTTTTTCCCTGGCGGTTTCAATGGTTTCCTTTAATTTGGATCCCATACCGTTAAAACGGTCCGCCAGTTCAACAAACTCGTCTTCACCTTCAAGAATAACCTTATAATCAAGATTCCCTGAAGATATTTCACGAATTCCCGTCTTAAGCTGATCAAATTTCCTGACAATGATACCGTTAATCTCCGCGCCAAATTTGATCACACGCCGGGTGATGAAGGAATTGAAGAGAAAATAGATACCAAATAACAGCAATATGATCCGAACCATCACTTTTCCGATGTGACTGTCCAGCACGGAGAGATAGATATCAAACGCAAAGTAAGCCGACTGTTCATTGTCAATGCCTATGACCGGCAGAAAAAGTTCGCCGATGATAAAATGACGGGGGAAATACTTTTCATGAAATGCCGATGCCGTTGTTTCATAATCCCGGTCATTTTCATCAATTATAGTCCGTGTCGCCTGATTCAGATTATTGGATAGAATCCCGAAAGGAAAAATTTTGATCTCATGGTCACCTTGCCAGAAATCAAATTTATACAACGTCTCGCGAAACAGGTTCGGAGTGTAAACATATGCCAGAACCCCCGTACCGGCAAAAAGCGAAATATGTTCCGAGATTCTTTTGATAAATGCCGTATCCAGCTTTACCATATGAAATGACGCGGAAAATGTATCAGACGACGTGAAATACAGAAAATAATCATTCCCTCCTCCCGACGTATCTGTCGGGGTAAAAGACAATATGCCCGTATCGGGATTTCTCACTGAAAAAGATCTTGTCTGATACCCCTTCAGACTGATGGAAGAGGGAACACGGGGAAATGAATATATCGGGTAATTTTTCCCTGAAGCCATTTTCCCGCTCGCGATCTGACCCATTTCGTGATGAATGGTTTTTCTTAAATTCTGCGCCTGCCACCCTGAAATAAAAAAATAGAACAGGGTCAGCAGTGTCACCATTTGGATAAGTTGTGGAAATGTGGACTGGAACAGCCCTGAGATTTGCAGCTTTCTGGATAAACCGGCATGATTGTACACCAAAACCATCGGTATTTTGATGATCAGCGCCAGCAGGTATATTCTTATCAGAAGATAGATATAATAAGGGACACTGAAAAAGATGATTTCATTTTCGGTAATGCCTGATTTTAACTGCCTGAACAAAAAATCATCCAGAAATACTACAAAAAGGAACAGAAAAATCAGAAAATAGATCCATAATTCAATTTTTGTAAGACGTTCAAGCCAGACCGCCCTCTTTAGCAGGACGGCAAAAAGCAATAATTGAAACAGATATAAATAATAGATATGATCATAAAAAACGATCGAATGAGCAAGCAGTCCCAGAAAGATATATCCGATTAATATACCCTGTTTAATACCGGAATAATCCGGGTCCGGTATATCATCTTTTTCAATTTTGCTTTCGTCTTTCCGTCTGTTTTCGACAATCAGCAAACCAAAAAATAAAACAATGACCGCAAGAACAAATTTTTGTAAAAATATTTGAAGGCCGCCAAAATGCAATGACAGTCCTGATTCAGCCGTGACAGTTTTCAGCAATAAGTATTCGATCCCGTAGAAAACCAGGATCATTATAAGCAGGAATTCAACCGGCGGATGAAGCTTACTTAGTATCTCTTTATTGAGCCGGTACCAGAAATAAATGTGAATAAGCAGCGCGGCCGGCCACAATCCGGAAGCGTCTGAAAACAATCCGGTTAACGCATAAAATGAAATGATCCACCCGGATATAAAAAAAAGCCAACGGTAAGCGCGGTTTTTTTCCTGTTTACAACTGGCGGTAAATTGCATAAAGCGGGTGTGAACGCGAAACAATGGCGGCTCCATAGTTTTAAATTTCTGATAAAATTAATATAGAGAAGAAAGTTAAAAAAGTTTCACAAAAAATTAAAAGAAGGGGTTAAAAATAAAAACAGGATTGAAAAAGGGAATCATCCTTGATCCCGATTCCAATCCCTTAATTCCATGGAGTTATCACATCAGAGAGATTCGACTCCTTATATGAGCACATGAATTATTACATCAGGGTGGTCAGTTTCTGACCAGTTAAATTGCTAAGGCTTTATGGCTTCAATCGTTGCTGAGACCACAAAATCTTCAATTTCTTTTCCCGGAACCCATTCCCGGATAAATGATTTGCTCTCGTCTTTTGGCCCGATACGGATATTTAAAAACCCGGCTTCCGCGATCATATTTCTCAGATCATCTATAAAGGCCGCGCCCGATATGCAACCCGTGTACACAGCGAGATCCGATTTGATTGAGTCGGGAAGCGGAGCCGTCGCCACAATATCCGAAACAGCCAGACGACCGCCCGGTTTGAGAATACGGAATGCTTCATTAAACACACGCTGTTTATCCGGGGATAAATTGATGACGCAGTTGGAGATGATCACATCCACGGTCTGATCAGCCACCGGAAGATTTTCGATTTCACCCAGACGAAACACTACATTTCCGGCTTTGATCTTTTCAGCATTTTCCCGGGCCTTGCTGATCATTTCCGGGGTCATATCCACGCCGATCACATAACCCGTGGTACCAACCGCTCCGGCGGCAAGAAAACAGTCGATCCCCGCGCCGCTGCCCAGGTCAACAACTGTTTCACCCGGCTTGAGAGCGGCGATTGCCTGCGGATTTCCGCAGCCCAGTCCCAGATCCGCGCCTTCCGGCAGCATGGCCAGTTCTTCAGCAGAATAACCAAGCTGCTCAGAATTATCTCTTGTCAGTGATTTGTCATCCGCCGGCGAACAGCAGGATGAGGGAGCGCAGCAGGACGAGGCGATATTTCCATAATTATCCCTGACCGCCTGCCTGACTTTGTCATTACTTTGTTCACTCATATCTGTAAACTCCTTTCTTATTGTTGTCATCTATACGTATAGACGGGTAAGATCCAAAAAAGACGCAGGAAGAAGAGAAGTGAGAAGTAGGAAGTGACTTGTCCTGAATAAATTGACAAAAAAGTGTTAATTTATTACCCTTGCCCAAAGGGTGCTACTCTAAACAAAGAAAGGGATCTTTATGGAAGGACAAGATGTATGTCTGCGTT
>JBFXLE010000019.1:0-85729 GCA_050173015.1 Calditrichaceae bacterium | reverse complement strand
CATTTGATTTGTACTTTTATCCATAGCTGTTTCTCTAATTTAGTTTTTGTTTTTTTGTTTCGCTAAAACAATATAAAACAATTACTTGTTAGAGAAAACAGCTTTTTTTATGAATTATTCAGGTTAGATAAAGAATAGAAATAATTTTGCGGCAATATATCCAATCGTCCGGTAAAAGCTGTTAAAGTATTGATAATAAATGATATACGATAAAAAAAGTATAATTATTTATACTTTTGCATATATAAAATATGTACACATAAGTTTAATAAATACAGATCTTTAGATGGCCTAAAAAAACCTATTATTCGTATTGCATTTATAAATTAGCCATACTATATTTTATTTCGTTTATTCTTAATGGTTTATAAGCAAACTTGCAATGTCAGGAATTTTCGGAAAATCGGGTAAATATTTATTCTAAGAATATAGTTTTCAGAAATAATTAATAAAAGCGAGGAGGTTCAGATGGAGCGCACAAAGATTATTATCATGGGTGCAGCCGGACGTGATTTTCATAATTTCAATACTTTTTTCAGAGATAATGAAATGTATGAAGTAGTTGCCTTTACTGCTACACAAATCCCGAATATCGATGATCGTAAATATCCTGCAAAACTCGCGGGTTCTTTATATCCTGACGGAATCAAAATTTATCCTGAGTCAGATCTGGTAAATCTGATCAGGGAGTTTGATGTGGATGAAGTGGTTTTCTCCTACAGTGATGTTCCGTACGACTACCTGATGAGTCGTTCAGCAATCGTAAACGCGGCCGGAGCTGATTTTAAGCTGATGGGGCCAAAACATACTCAGATAAAAAGCACCAAACCGGTCGTCGCGGTTTGCGCGGTTCGCACCGGTTGCGGAAAAAGTCAGACAACCCGTAAAGTCGCTGAGATTTTGCAGGCTGCCGGTAAAAAAGTTGTCGCTATTCGCCATCCGATGCCGTACGGGAATTTAATTGAGCAAAAAGTGCAACGATTTGCACAGCTATCTGACCTTGATAAACACAAATGCACGATTGAAGAGAGAGAAGAATACGAACCGCATATCGTCGCCGGGACCATCATCTACGCCGGTGTCGATTATGAAGCCATCCTTCGCGAAGCCGAAAAAGAAGCGGATATCATTCTATGGGACGGCGGCAATAATGATCTTTCGTTCTACAAACATGATATTCTGATAACCGTAGTTGATCCTCATCGGCCCGGTGATGAGTTATACTATTATCCCGGAGAGGCAAATTTACGCGCGGCGGATGTGGTGGTAATCAATAAAATAGATTCCGCGGATTCAGAAAATATTCTTGAAGTCCGGCAAAATATTCAGGAAGCAAATCCGAATGCGGTCGTCATTGACGGCGCTTCCCCGATATTCGTTACGGATTATAAGCAAATAAAAGGAAAGCGTGTTCTTGTTGTTGAGGACGGGCCGACCTTAACTCACGGCGAAATGACTTATGGCGCGGGTATTGTAGCGGCGGAAAAATTTGGAGCTGCCGAACTTGTTGATCCTCGTCCATACACCGTTGGCACGATTACCGAAACTTTTGAAAAATATCCGGAGATTGGTGAACTGTTACCGGCGATGGGATATGGCGATCAGCAGATAAAAGATCTGGAAGAAACGATTAATAATACGGATTGTGATCTCGTCATCATTGGTACGCCGATCGATCTGCGTAAGCTGGTAAAAATAAATAAACCTGCATTGCGTGTTACATATGAACTTCAGGAAATCGGTAAACCCGATTTAAGCGATGTGTTGCAGAAATTACTCTAATATGCGTATTATTCAGTAATAATAAACACGAGTTCCTGCCTGTTTATGGTGGGAACTCTTTTATTTTTTGGAGAATGAATGGAAAAGAAAACCGTTGTAGTCGCGCTTGGGGGTAATGCTATTTCTCGTGAATTTGAAGAAGGGAATATCACACAGCAATTTGAAAACACGAGAAGAAGCCTTGTGAGTGTTATTGAGTTCTTGAAGCAGGGTTATAATGTTGTTATTACACATGGAAACGGCCCGCAGGTAGGAAACGCGTTGATCCGTGTTGAGGAAACACGACACCTGGTTCCGCCGCTTCCTCTGGGAATCATCGTTGCGGATCTGGAAGGTGGCATGGGCTACATGATTGAGCAATGCCTGATGAATAAAATGCATGATCACGGTGTTGATCGAAAAGTCACTACCATTCTCACACAGGTTATCGTGGATAAAGATGATCCTTCCATTCTTGATCCTACAAAATATGTAGGTCCGTTTTACAAGAAAGAGCAGGTCGCGGATCTTGAAAAAGAACGCGGATGGACCATAAAAGAGGATAAGGGCAGGGGATACCGCCGGGTCGTGTCTTCACCCGTGCCAAAAGGGATTGTTGAAAAAGACATTATTAAAATGATGGTAAATCAGGGAATCATCGTTATTGCGGCGGGCGGCGGTGGCATTCCGGTGTATTATGACGAACGGGGCTGGCTTGAAGGGGTTGACGGCGTAATTGATAAAGATTTGGCTTCTGCGGTTCTTGCCGCCGAAATCGGCGCCGAAAAACTGGTGATTTTGACCGGTGTTGACCGTGTCGCCATAAAATTCGGAACTCCCGAACAAGAAGATCTCTCTGAGCTCACCGTAAGGGACGCAAAAAAATATCTTGAAGCCGGTGAATTTCCAAAAGGGAGCATGGGACCAAAAATTAGAGCAGCGGTTGATTTTATAGAACAGGGCGGCTCAGAAGTGTTGATTACATCAATAGAAAAGGTAAGTGATGCTCTGAAAGGAAAATCCGGAACAAGAATTATAGCCAATTGAGTGTTTAAATGGATTTAAGCCTGAAAAATTGATTTCATCAGAACAATTAGGTGTGTGTTTTTGTTTTACATATACGAGATAAATCCTTATATTTGAAAATAGACAATAATAAAATACACGGACTAAGATCAGTTAATTTTTCATAAATAAAATTTTAGGAGTTTTAGGATGAAAATTCATGAATATCAGGCCAAAGAAATCTTAAGAAAGTATAATGTGCCTGTACCCGAAGGATATGTCGCTTTTTCTCCGGATGAAGCTGTCCAGGCGGCTAAAAAGCTAGGTACAAAGGTAGTTGTTGTCAAAGCGCAGATTCATGCCGGCGGCCGTGGTAAAGGCGGTGGTGTAAAGCTTGCTAAAAGTCCTGATGAAGTGCGTGAACTTTCAAAGCAAATACTTGGTATGAACCTGATCACTCACCAGACCGGCCCTGAGGGAAAAGAAGTCAAGAAATTGTTGATTGAACAGGGAATGGACATTGCCCGTGAGCTTTATCTTGGAATGGTTCTGGACAGAGCAACGTCCCGTTTTGTGATGATGGCAAGTACAGAAGGTGGTGTGGAAATCGAAAAAGTAGCCGCTGAAACTCCGGAAAAAATATTAAAGGAATGGATTGATCCCCGTGTAGGTTTACAGCCGTTTCAGGCCAGAAAACTGGCATTTGGACTTGGGCTGGAGGGAAAGCAGGTTGGAAACGCCGTAAAATTTATGATGTCGCTTTATAACGCGTTCAAGGCAAATGATTGTTCACTGGCTGAAATAAATCCTTTAGTCATCACCGGTGAAGGGGATGTTATCGCGCTGGACGCCAAGATAAATTTTGATGACAGCTCCATGTATCGTCATAAAGAATTACTGGATTTACGAGATCTTGATGAGGAAGAACCACTGGAAGTGGAAGCCTCAAAGTATGATCTGAACTATATAAAGCTGGATGGCAATGTCGGTTGTATGGTCAATGGCGCGGGACTGGCCATGGCAACAATGGATATTATTAAATTAGCCGGCGGTGAACCGGCCAACTTTTTGGATGTTGGCGGCAGCGCGAATGTGGATACCGTCCGAAACGGTTTTAAGATCATATTAAGCGATAAAAATGTAAAAGCGATTCTGATTAATATATTTGGTGGCATTGTCCGCTGTGACCGTGTCGCGCAGGGGGTAATTGAAGCGGTTAAATCAATTGATGTAAGTGTTCCTGTTGTCGTTCGTCTTGAAGGTACTAACGCTAAGGAAGCCGGTGTGATGCTGGATAATTCAGGTCTTGATTTTGTGGTTGCAAAATCTATACAGGATGCCGCTGAAAAAGTGGTCAATCAGATAAAAAATTAAATCAGATTTGGATTATATCCACTTTAGATATAAGGGAGTTTAAGAATGAGTATCTTATTAAATAAAAATACAAAAGTGCTTGTCCAGGGAATCACAGGTTCCGAGGGATCATTTCATACAACACAGATGCTGGAATACAATACGAAAGTTGTCGCGGGAGTCACGCCGGGAAAAGGCGGTCAAAAATTTATGGAGACAGTGCCCATTTTCAATACGGTGGCAGACGCGGTAAAAGAAACCGGCGCCAACGCATCGGTAATATTTGTGCCGCCGGCATTCGCGAAAGACGCGATCATGGAGGCCGCTGACGCGGGAATAGGTCTGATCGTCTGTATTACTGAAGGCATTCCGGCAATGGATATGGTGGATGTTTATGAATATATCAGTGATAAAAATACCCATTTAGTCGGGCCAAACTGTCCGGGCGTGATTTCACCAGGAATTGGTAAGATGGGAATTATGCCGGGTTTTATTCACAGACAGGGTAATGTGGGTGTCATTAGCCGCTCGGGAACGCTAACCTATGAAGCCGTGGGCCAGCTAACCGGTCTTGGAATCGGCCAGTCGACCTGTATCGGTATCGGAGGCGATCCGGTTATCGGTACCCGTTTTATCGACGCGCTTAAGTTGTTTAAAGATGATGATGACACTAAAGCCGTTGTGCTGATCGGAGAAATCGGCGGAACCGCGGAAGAAGAGGCCGCCGCCTGGATTAAGGCGAATTTTAATAAACCGGTCGTCAGCTTTATCGCCGGACAGACAGCGCCTCCGGGAAGAAGAATGGGGCATGCCGGTGCGATTATCAGCGGCGGACAGGGTACGGCGGCAGACAAAATGAAAGCGCTTGAAGCAGCCGGAATTCATGTTTGCAAAAGCCCGTCTGAAATCGGTTTAACGATGCAAAAAGTATTGTCAAAAAAATAATCAAATGGATGAAAAGAACAGGAGTTAGAGTGAAAGAGAGAACATTGGCGATCCTGAAACCGGATTGCGTTCAGGATAATTATACAGGTAAAGTAATTGATCATTTGTTGAACGCGGGATTTAAAGTCATTGCGATGAAAATGACTAAATTGACACCGGCGACTGCCGGCGAGTTTTACGCGGTCCATAAAGAACGGCCTTTTTATGGTGAATTGGTGGAATTTATGACAGAAGGTTCTGTTGTTCCGCTGGTTCTGGAAAAAGAAAATGCGGTGGTCGATCTGAGAAAAACGATTGGCGCGACGGATCCGGCAGAAGCCGAGGACGGAACAGTAAGAAAATTATATGCTGAGAGCAAGGGAAGAAATGTCATTCATGCATCCGATTCATCAGAGAATGCAAAAATCGAAATTAAGTTCTTCTTTTCTGAGCAGGAATTAATTGAAAACAATTAATTAAAAGCGCTGATTTCAGCGCTTTTAATTGTTTTTGGGAGGTGGCTATGGCAGAAAATATTATGGATATCGAGATTCTGCGTCAGACTGAACTTGCCGGAAATGATCAAATGGAAGTGATCAAGAAGGTAGTTGTTTTCGGAGCCGGTACAATGGGGAGAGGTATCTCTCAGTTGGTGGCATCAAAAGGTATGGATGTGATTTTGATCGAAAGAGATAAAGAATCTGCCAAAAAGGGACTTTCTGAGTTACAAAAAAATATTGATGCTGAAATCGCGAGATGGACGATGACCGAGAGTGAGAAAAGGGCCATTCTCAGTAGAACCAGTGTTTCGAGCAAAGTTGATGACGCGGTCTATGGTGACATCGTGATAGAATCAATTTCCGAGAATTTGTCCGTTAAGCAAAACTTGTTGAATAAAATCGATAAAATTTGCGAACCGGATACTATTTTTATCACCAATACATCAGCGTTGAGTATTACTGAAATAGCTTCTGTTACAGAACGCCAGGACAGGATTATCGGAATGCATTTTCTTAATCCGGTTCCTAAGATTCCTCTGGTCGAAATTGTCCGTGGCTTAAAGACATCGAACGAAACCTATCAGTTTATCAAGGCGTTTGCGGAAACATTGGATAAAACCGCAGTTGAGGTCTTTGAATATCCCGGTTATATCACCACCCGTATAATTGTGCCGATGATTAATGAGGCAATCCACATTTTAATGGAAGGTGTGGCAACTGCGGAACATATTGATACAGCCATGAAACTGGGTTATAATTTTTCAAAAGGACCTCTTGCGCTCGCGGACGCAATTGGATTAGATGAACTCATGACCTGGATGGAGACACTCTTCCGTGAACTGGGAGATTCAAAATACAGGCCCTGTCCGCTTTTGAGAAAACTTGTCCGGGCCGGACATTTAGGACAAAAAACGGGCAAAGGATTTTTTCAGTACGATAAATAATGTACAATCAGTGGTATAAAAATAAATTTAATATTGGGGAAAACAAAGATGATCGTACTGGTAATCAATGCGGGTAGCTCATCTGTTAAGTACCAGGTAATTAATCCGGAAAACAGGAAAGTTCTGGCTAAGGGCCTTGTCGAACGAATAGGTATGTCCGGCGCGATCCTGACACACACGCCTTTTGATCGCGATGAGGTACGACTTTCGGGGGAAATACTTGATCATAAGATGGCGATAGAATATGTCATAAGCATCCTGATGAGCAAGAATCACGGGGTTATTAAAGATAAGAAAGAAATTGGAGCTGTTGGGCATCGCGTGGTTCACGGAGGTGAAACATTCAGCGGTTCTGTTATGATTACGGAGGATGTAATTAAAGAGATTCGCCGCTGTATAGATTACGCGCCGCTGCATAATCCGCCTAACCTTAAGGGAATCGCCGCCGCCATGCAGATCTTACCGGATGCGCCGCAGGTTGGGGTATTTGATACGGCTTTTCATCAGACAATGCCGGTACATGCTTATCTTTATGGTTTGCCATATGTATTATATAAACGTCACGGGATAAGACGATACGGATTTCACGGTACTTCACATCGTTATGTCTCTGAGCGCGCGATTGAAATATTAAAAAAACCTAAAGAACAGCTAAAAATTATTACGTGTCATCTCGGGAATGGCGCCTCCGCGGCCGCGGTGAAGAATGGCCAATCTGTTGATACTTCGATGGGTTTCACACCACTCGAAGGATTGCTGATGGGGACACGCAGCGGGGATCTGGATCCTGCCATTATTTTGCAGATAATGAGTAAGGAAGAATTGACCATGAATGACGCGACCACCATGCTGAACAAACACAGCGGACTACAGGGAGTGAGTGGTATCAGCAGTGATATGCGCGAGATTGAAAATGAGTATGAAGAAAGCGGGCGGGCCAGATTAGCGCACGACATTTTTACATACAGGCTGAAAAAATATATTGGCGCCTACGCGGCCGCGATGGGCGGACTGGACGCGATTGTTTTTACCGGGGGGATCGGTGAAAATTCATCGCTTGTCAGAAAGAATTCACTTGAAGGACTCGAATTTCTCGGAGTCAAGCTGGACAAACTGAAGAATGAGGCTAAATCGAAAGAAGAACGGGAAATAAGCAGTAATGATTCCAAAGTGGCATGCCTTGTAATCCCGACAAATGAAGAACTGGTAATCGCCGTTGATACGATGAAGATTGTCAGTGAATATAAAAACGCGTGATACTAAATGACTCAAAAATAAATATTTTGGGTGTTTTATCATATAAATTTGAATTACAAAGGTTCTTTTTATATATTTCCGCTTTGCTATGAAGATTAATATCCAAAATATAAAAAATGATCTCATTGAGATTGAAGATTTGATTGAAGCAGGGTTTCTGAAAGAAGAATTACGAACCTATTACCCTGAAGCGTTTTTGGTTCATGTTTGGCTGGATAGATTTGATCATGATTACCGGGTAAAAGTTGTGTTGAAATCTACCGGACATTATAATTGTGACCGCTGTCTGACATCTTATTCTGAACCCTTTGAAGGAATGTTGGAACATATCTATCAAATAGGTAAGGGTCGTCTCACTGAGACAGAAGATGTAACTCAACTGCCCGGAGACGCGATAGAGATAGATATTTCACCGCTGATAACTGAAATAATTTCTCTTAATCACCCGGTGAAGATGATTTGTAAGGATGAATGTATGGGGCTTTGTCCCGGTTGCGGGGCAGACCTGAATCTTGAAAAATGTACCTGTTCAGAAGAAAAAATAGATCCCAGATGGGAAGATTTACGAAAATTTATTAAGTAGGAGCATAAAATGGCTAATCCAAAACGTAAAATTTCACGCTCAAAGAGAGATATGCGCCGCGCACAGTGGGCGAATTTGCTGAAGTCCAAAACCCTGATTACCTGTGACCATTGCGGTGAGAAAAAATTACCTCATCATGCCTGCCCTGCTTGTGGTTACCACAAAGGCAAAAGTGTATTTATTCCTAAATCCGCATAGTATAATCGTATCGGGTTAAATTAGTGCGCATAGCATTAGATATTCTTGGAGGAGATTTGGGCCCCCGCGCTACGGTCGAAGGGGCTTATTTATATATTAAGGAATCCCATGACGACGATGAGATTGTACTTGTCGGCGACCGGGATTTAATTAATGACCGGTTACAACATATTCCTCCTAAATTCCATGAACGATTTTCAATCGTTCACGCCCCTGAAAATATAGAGATGAATGAATCTCCTACCGAAGCTCTTAAGAAAAAGAAAAATTCTTCGATGGTGGTCGGTCTCGACCTGCATAAGCGTGGTGAAGTTTCAGCTTTTGTGAGTGCCGGCAGTACCGGCGCCCAAATGGCCGGAAGTCTTTTTACACTTGGACGAATCCAGGGTGTGAAACGTCCCGCAATTGGCGCTTTTCTGCCAAGTGAACACGGAATGGTGTTTGTTATTGATGTGGGAGCAAACGCTGACTCCAAACCCAATCACCTCTTGCAATTTGCAGTGATGGGTAATATTTTTGTCAGCAAAGTTTTTGACGCGCCAAATTCAACAATTGGTCTGCTTAGCATTGGTGAAGAAGAGAAGAAGGGAAATGAGCTGACTGTAGCCGCCCATCAGCTACTCAAGCAAAATTTGCGCAATTTCACCGGGAATGTTGAAGGTGGTGACATTCTAAAAGGTAAATGCGATATTATTGTTTGTGACGGATTTGTCGGCAATATTCTTTTGAAAATGGCCGAAAGCGTGATGGGTGTGATCGTGAAGGGCATTAAGAAGAATATCGGTAATAATTTATTTACAAATTTGGGCGCTCTTCTGGTAAAACCGGCATTTTCTGAACTAAAACGTAGTTATGACTATGAAGAATATGGTGGTGTTCCGCTGCTTGGAGTTGACGGCATTTCAATTATCTGTCACGGTAAATCTACCGCTAAAGCGATTAAAAACGCAATTAAAGTTGCAAAAAATATGCAACAGAAAAACGTGAACAAGCTCATCGCGGAGCGATTAAATACAGAGGATTAAATATGTCTATACGTGCTAAGATAAGTGCGGTAAGCCATTATGTGCCGGACAAAGTCCTAACAAATTTCGACCTTGAGAAACTCGTTGACACGAATGATGAATGGATACGTACGAGAACAGGTATCAGGGAAAGAAGAATTTTAGGACCGGGGAAGGCGACTTCCGACATGGCTGCAGAAGCTGTTAAAAATCTCTGCAAACAGCGTAAAATTGATCCGCTTGACATTGAAGTTATTATTGTGGCCACCGTAACGCCGGATATGTTCTTCCCCAGCACCGGAAATCTTGTCCAGGAAAAAGCCGGAGCAAAAAACGCCTGGTCATTTGACGTTGCGGCCGCGTGTTCAGGATTTCTATTCGCCCTCTCTATCGGTACCCAGTTTATTCAGGCCGGAACTCATAAAAAAGTGGTTGTGGTCGGTTCAGATAAAATGAGTTCAATCGTTAATTATACGGATCGTAACACCTGTGTGCTTTTCGGTGATGCGGCCGGAGCGGTTCTTCTGGAGCCATCGGAAGATGATCATCTCGGAATAATCGATTCTATGTCGTTTTCTGATGGGAGCGGCGCTGATTACCTGATGATGAAGGGTGGTGGTAGCCTGTTCCCCGCGTCGCTTGAGACCGTTGCAAAAGACTGGCATTTTATCTATCAGGATGGAAAATCCGTTTTTAAATTTGCTGTACAGAAAATGTCGGAAGTATCCGTTAATATATTAAAAAAGCATAATTATACAGGTGATGACCTGAAATTGTTTGTGCCTCATCAGGCAAATCTCCGTATCATCGACAGCGCTGTTAAAAAACTCGGTATTGATTACAATAAAGTGATGATAAATATTGAGCGATATGGAAATACAACAGCAGCTACCATACCGCTGGCTCTCTCCGAAGCCTTTTTGCAGGGAAAGCTGGACAAAGGGGATTTAGCTTTGTTCGCCACCTTTGGCGGCGGATTTACATGGGGGAGTACATTGGTCCGATGGGCAATCGATAAACCGTCGAATTAACTTTTGTCAAAAATGCGCGTTTCAAAAATGATGTGTCCGATAAGAACCAGAAACAAGGATATTACCCGAGTATGAACAGAGCTTTCATTTTTCCAGGACAGGCTTCTCAATATGTCGGTATGGGTCAGGATTTGTATGAAAAATTCGATTTAGCGCGGAAGTATTTCGATAAAGCGAATGAAGTTATGGATCTGGACCTGAAAAAAATCTGTTTCGAAGGCCCGGAAGATGATCTTAAACAAACTTTTATTACTCAACCGGCGATCTATGTACACAGTACCATAGTTTATAATTTAATGAGGCTCGAAGGCCGGGTGCCTTCCGCTGTCGCGGGTCACAGTCTTGGTGAGTACAGCGCTTTGGTAGCAGCCGAATCGATTTCGTTTGAGGACGGGTTAAAGCTGGTAAAAAAACGCAGTGAGTTAATGCACAAAGCGGGACAGGAAAAACCGGGCACAATGGCCGCGCTTATCGGAATGAATCCTGATCAGGTGAATGAATTATGTGATAAGCTTAAAAATACCGGTGTTATTCAACCGGCTAATTTTAATTGTCCCGGCCAGATTGCCATATCCGGCGACCGGCATGTGATTCTTAATGCAATAAATGCGGCGAAAGAGATGGGCGCTAAAATGGCCATGGAATTAGTCGTTTCAGGCGCGTTTCACAGCCCGCTTATGCAAAGCGCGGCAGAAGGTTTGCAAGAAGTGCTTGAAAAGACGGTCTTTAAAGACGCCAATATACCATTTTACTCAAATGTTGATGCTAACCCTACTCAGGATAGCGGGCGGATAAAAGAATTGTTGCTGAAACAACTTACCAGCCCGGTTTTGTGGCAAAATTTAGTAGAAAACATGATAAGTGACGGATTCAGGGAATTTTATGAAGTCGGACCCGGTAATGTGCTAAAAGGACTCATGAAACGTATTGACCGGTCGGTATCCTGTGATACAATCGGTAGAATCACTGAATTGGAAAAATCCGGAGGAGAAGCATGAATTTAAGCGGCAGGGTGGCTATCGTAACCGGATCATCAAGAGGAATCGGTAAATCAATCGCCTTGGAACTGGCTTCAAGAGGAGCCAATATTGTTCTAAGCGGTAGGAACAAAGAGAGTCTGGCTAATGTCTCGGAAGAAATCGAAAAAGCCGGTTCCGAAGTTCTTGCTATCGCCGGCGATGTTGGTGATGCCTCAGATGCTCAGAAGTTAATCGACGGCGCTATAGAAAAATTCGGGAAGATTGATATTCTGATAAATAACGCGGGTATCACCCGTGATAATCTTTTGCTGCGCATGTCAGAAGACGACTGGGATATAGTGTTAAAAACAAATTTGAAAGGCGCGTATAACTGTATACGAAGTATCACTAAACCATATATGAAGCAGAGAAGCGGGGTGATCATTAATATTACCTCGGTTATCGGTCAGGTAGGGAATGCGGGACAGGTAAATTATGCGGCATCAAAAGCGGGAATTATCGGTCTTACAAAAAGCGTCGCAAAAGAATTGTCAGGAAGAAATATACGTGTAAATGCGGTGGCGCCCGGATTTATTGAAACAGATATGACGGGGAATTTGCCTTCGCAGGTAAAAGATGAATTGCTTAAATCAATTCCATTAGCTAAGTTAGGTCAGCCTGAAGATGTTGCTAAAATAGTATCATTTTTAGTTTCCGATGACGCAGCGTATATTACGGGGCAGGTCATCAATGTTGACGGTGGCATGGTAATGTAAAAACGAGTAGAGGCTAACATTAAATAAATAAGGAGAGTAAAATGGCTATTGAAGAAAAAGTCAGAGAAATTATCATCGATCAGTTGGGCGTTGATGAAGCACAGGTAAAACCGGAAGCTTCTTTTATAGATGATCTTGGCGCGGATAGTTTGGATACTGTCGAGCTGGTGATGGCATTTGAAGAAAAATTTGAAATTGAGATTCCTGATGAAGACGCTGAAAAAATGCGGACTGTTGGAGATGCTATTACATACCTGACTGAAAAATTAGGCAATTAATCATACAATTGATCTTTAAATTGATGCAATCTGATTGATATCAACCGCGGATTGCATCAATTTATTTGTATTCAGTGTAAGTAGAATAAAATGGATTATTGATCATGGCAAAAAGACGAGTAGTAGTGACAGGCTTTGGAGCCATTACACCGGTGGGTTTGAATGCATCCGAAACCTGGGAAAATCTGTTAAAGGGTAAAAGTGGCGTAAGTTCAATCACCCTATTTGACCCGGACAGTTTCGCTACAAAAATCGCCGCGGAAGTTAAAGGCTATGATCCCTTAAATTATTTTGACAGTAAGGAATCCAGAAAACTGGATCGCTATACACAGTTCGCGTTAATTTCCGCAAAAGAAGCCATTGAAATGTCCGGTCTTGATTTAGAAAAAGAAGATCGTGACAGAATCGGGGTCATTGTCGGATCCGGTATAGGAGGCATGTCCTCGTTTGAAAATGAACATGAGAAACTCCTGACTCAGGGACCCAGAAGGGTGAGTCCGTATTTTATTCCGCAAATGATAGCTGATATTGCCGCCGGTCAAATTTCCATGGCATATAATCTCAAAGGACCGAATTATTCAACGGTTTCAGCCTGCGCTACTTCCGGACACAGTATTGGAATCAGCTTGCGTACCATTCAATATGGCGATGCCGATATAATGGTCGCCGGTGGATCAGAAGCTTCTATTACTCCTATGGGAGTCGCGGGATTTAACTCCATGAAAGCGCTTTCAACCCGGAATGACGAACCCGAAAAAGCAAGTCGTCCTTTCGATCTTGGGCGAGACGGGTTTGTAATGGGGGAAGGCGCCGGGATCGTAATTCTGGAAGAACTGGAGCACGCAAAAAGACGTGGCGCGACCATATATGCCGAATTAGGAGGCATTGGGTTCACCGCTGATGCATATCACATCACACAACCGGCACCGGGAGGCGAAGGCGCGATCCGCGCGATTCGGAACTGTGTTAAAGACGCTGATTTTGAATTGAAAGATATTCAGTATATAAATGCGCATGGAACCTCCACGCCGTTTAATGATAAAAATGAAAGCGCGGCTATTAAAACGCTTTTTGGTGACCACGCTTATAAAATGAATATCAGTTCAACCAAATCCATGACGGGGCATCTCCTGGGGGCTGCGGGCGGTATTGAAATGATTATATCGACTCTTGTTGTAAAAAATGATACTATTCCGCCGACAATAAATTATGAAACACCTGATCCTGAGTGCGATCTGAATTATACGCAGAATAAAGCGGTGGAAAGGGTTGTAACCGCTGCCGTGAGTAATTCTTTTGGTTTTGGTGGCCACAATGCCTGTCTTTGTGTCAAGAAATATGCTTAATTTATGCTGAGGTTTACTGGTTTCTACGATAAATGATGGATTATGCAGAGAGTTAACGGTAATCATAACACTGACATGTGCAAATTAAAATATGATAAAAGAAATAATCCAAAGGATTGGAATCCCTCTTCCTGAGAAGGAGAAATTTCCGGTAGATTTAAAAAATTTAGAAAAAATACTTGAATATACATTTCAGGATAAAAATTTAATTCTTAAAGCCTTACGGCATAGATCATACCTAAGTTTAACCAATCAAAATGATATAGAGTCCAATGAAAGGCTCGAGTTTTTAGGAGATGCCGTTCTAGATCTGATTGTCACGGACCACTTATACAAGAACTTTAAAGGGCAGAGTGAAGGAATTTTGTCCCAAAAGAAATCTATTCTGGTTTCGCGTCAGGTGTTGGGGCATCTCACGGACAGGCTTGGTCTAGGGGCATATCTTCTGATCAATAAGGGAGAAGAGAAAACCGGAGGCAGAAGAAGGCTATCAAATCTTGCCAATCTTTTTGAAGCTGTGTTGGGTGCCATTTATCTCGACACCGGGATAAAATCGGCGGAAAAATTTGTGTACAGTGTGCTACTTGATCAGCGAGACGAATTTCTGAAAACAAATACGTATTTTAATTATAAATCATCCTTATTGGAATTTGCTCAAGCCAAAGGCCTGGGACTTCCAAAATATCAAATTTTGGCTGAAGAAGGCCCGGATCATGAAAAGCGCTTTATTATTCAGGTAAAAGTTAATGATAAATGGTCAGCAAAAGGTACCGGGAAAAGTAAAAAAAAGGCTGAGCAGCAGGCGGCGAAAAATGTTCTGAAAAAGATTGAAGATTCTACGGATAAAAAATCTGAAAATTTAAAAGACGAAGAATAATCAGCAATAGATAAAGGTATATTCTGCTAATGAAAATTATCAATGTTGTGGGCGCGCGACCAAATTTCATGAAAATCGCCCCGATTCAACGGGTTATGTCCGCGCATAAAAATATAGAAACAAGGCTGGTACACACGGGTCAGCATTATGATGAACGCATGTCAAAATTGTTTTTTGAAGATTTGCAATTACCTAAACCGGATGTATATTTGAATGTCGGTTCCGGAAGTCATGCTGTGCAGACCGCGAAGGTAATGATGGAATTTGAACAGGTGCTTCTGGCGGAGAAACCGGACCTGGTTGTTGTTGTAGGAGATGTGAATTCGACAGCGGCATGCAGCATAGTCGCCGCAAAATTAGGGGTGAGGGTCGCGCATGTGGAAGCCGGGCTCAGATCTTTTGATCGAACAATGCCTGAAGAAATTAACCGCATTCTGACAGATGCCATTTCAGATTTTTTGTTTGTAACCGAGCAAAGCGGACTTATGCACTTAAAGAATGAAGGCATCAATGATTCAAAAGTACATTTTGTCGGCAATGTAATGATTGATTCTCTTGTCTATTTTCTTGAAAAAGCAAGACAGTCAAAAATTATGAATGAACTTAATTTGGATCAAAAGAACTTTGCGCTTGTGACATTGCACCGACCGAGCAATGTTGACAACAAAGACCATTTCTTAAATTTACTGCACGCGTTTGAGGTCATTGAAAAAGATATCAATATTGTATTCCCGATTCATCCTCGATCACGGAAAATGATTGCATCATTTGGATTGCAGAAAAAAGTGGATCAAATGAAGAACCTGATGATCCTGGAGCCAATGGGGTATCTCGACTTTATGAATCTGATGCAGAACGCGAAGCTTGTGTTAACGGATTCAGGAGGAATCCAGGAAGAAACAACTTATCTTGGAACCCCGTGCATCACACTGCGTGAAAATACCGAACGCCCGGTAACAATAGAAGTAGGAACAAATGTCATGGTTGGGAACGATACCAACCGGATTATCGCAGAAGCGCAAAAAGTGATCTCGGGAAATGGCAAACACGGAAGAATCCCTGATTTATGGGATGGGAAAGCCGCCGAACGAATAGTTAAAATATTAACCGGGGAATAATATTGAAAAAACTTATCTGTTTTCTGATTATTCTTATCAACCCTCTTATGTCGCAGGTAAGCCTCAACCAGGACAATTCGGATGTGGTTGAACGTGAAGGCCAAAAATATAAAACTTCTCTTGAAAAGTTTTATAAAAACAGGAGTATTTTGCGTTCTGTTTCACCGCAGATACTGGATGATGAACTGGATGAGGAATTTTATCTTGTGGGACCCGGAGATGAGTTTAGCCTGAATTTTTTTGGTGAGATTAATGAAGAACTCAGATTTTCTGTACTCCCTGAGGGAAATGTTGTGATTCCGACGGTCGGCGCCGTTAACATAAACGGCATGAATTTGAAAAATGCCGGAGAAACCATTTCCGCGGCGATCAGGAAGTATTATAATGATTCCGATTTCTCCATCAACATTGTCGGTTTGAGAAAATTCAGAGTTTACCTGACCGGTGAGGTAAAAACACCCGGAACTTATTTTGTCCAGGGATCTGACCGCGTATCGGATGTGATCGAGATCGCGAGCGGTTTAACTGACTGGGCCGATGAGACTTCAGTCGAAGTTCGTCACACGGATGGTACCATCGATACACTAAATATATCAAAGTATTACCGCGATGCCGATAAAGATCATAACCTTTTTATGCGGGGCGGTGATGTGATCCATATACCGGCTATCAACCTGTCGGATCCGTATGTGATCGTGGAAAGCCGGATTGAAAAAATCGTCGGCAGCAAGATAGACGAAACATCATCATACACCGAGAAAAGAAGCACAAGAAAGATTTATCGCCTCATGGATGATGAGACCGTAACAATGTTCCTGCGCAGAATTTCCGCGTTTACCGCGGAGATCGATCTTTCCACCATTACACTGGTGCGGGAAGGAGATAGTAAAATTATTAATCTGCTCAATGGATACGAAGAGTACGAAGGGTTTTTGCTCAAAAACAAGGATATACTAAACATACCGGATTTGAACAGAGAAGTATATGTACAGGGTGAAGTCCGAATCCCCGGCGCTTATGTGTTTAACGTAAATCTTCGGGCCAATGATTATATTGGAAAAGCAGGAGTTCTTGAAAGAGCAAAGAACAGCGATGATGTGATTATAATACGCGCCGGAACAAAAGAAGTCGTCAAAGGCGGAGACACAATTATTGAAAAAGGCGATACCATTATCGTCCCAAGGAAGAGAAGGGAACTGGTAAGGGATTACGTTTCAATCATTATACCTGTACTGAGCATCGTTATATCCACAATTGCGATAGTAACCAGGTGATTGTAATTAGATAACAGAACCGGTCATTAATATAAATCCGGAATAGAATGATGACAGAGAACAGTCGGCAGCGTAAACAAGATGAAGTCAATTTACTGGATTATTTTACAATCCTGCTTAAGTGGCGCAAAATTATAATTTATTCTTTTATCATATTTAGTGTGACAGCTATTTTCATCAGCCTCATTATTCCGAAAACTTACCGCGCTTCGTCAGTTATTATGCCATCCACCGACCAAGGCGGATTAATGTCCGCGTTCCCGATGAATTTGCCTTCCGGCGGGCTGTTGAGCAGCTTTGGCGGGCTTTTTGGCGGAGCATCGGATGAATCCTATACATTGCTTGCCATACTTGACAGCCGCACCATTGCCGAAAATACGATCACTCATTTCGATTTAATGAAACGGTATGATAATGACAACATGGAGCAGGCGATTAAGACATTTAAGGAACATCTGGATTTCTCCATGGAAGAAGAAGGAACCATCGAGATAACATTTGATGTGGAAACCGGCTATCTTCATTTTGACAAGGATGAAGAAGAAGCCCGTCAGTTATCGGCCGAAATAAATAATTATATTGTAGATGAATTAAACCGAATCTTTACGGAATTACAGACGTCTCAGGCAAAATCTTTTCGTCTGTTCATAGAAAAGCGATACGATGAAAGCAAGCAGGATATAAAAACCTTAGAACAGCAGATGAAAGATTTCAGCCAAACATCGGGAATGATTTCTCTTCCGGATCAAATTTCCGCCGCCATTACCGCCGCGGCTGAACTCGAGGGCGAAATTATATCCAAAGAGATTGAAATGGAAGCCTTAAAGCAGTCTCTTAACCCCAATCATTCCTTTGTCAAAAAATTAAATATTGAACTGATCGAACTCAGAAAAAAAATAAAGGAATTAAAGCTTGGTACGGCTAAAAGAGATTCGATGGCCATATTCCCGGTTTTTTCTGAGGCCCCGGAGCTTGGAATTAAATATCTGAGACTAAAGAGGGAAGCGGAAGTACAGGAAATCATATATCAGTTTGTAACTCAGCAATATGAACAGGCCAAACTGCAGGAAGTAAAAAATACTCCTTCCATTCAGATTATCGATAAAGCTGTTCCGCCTGTTAAGAAATTTAAACCAATACGTTGGTTGATAGTAGTAGTTTCGGGTTTACTTGGGATATTCACCGGAATCTTCTTTTCATTTTTGAATGAATATATGAGCCGTTTAAAGTTGAATGATCCTGAACGTTATCTCAACTTTTCCAGTCTGATCAAAGAAACCAAATCAGATCTTTTTGGCAGAAAATCACGTATAAATTGAGAGAAAGATTAAAAGCAGCTCTTTTTATTCAACTGTTAAAAAGGTAATAGCGGATCCAACAAAAGGGAAAACCGCGCTTTATCAATGGATTTAATAAAATTTCTTACATTTTTTATACTCCTTCTCACCGCCGTGAAACAAATTCCCCGTTTTTCTCCGAAATTTAACAGCTTATTCAATCAATTTTAATTTTTTACATTCAAATTTTGGTAAGAAGCATAAAAAACCCTAAATTTAATACTTTAATGAATTAATAAAAGAAACATGGTTTTAATCAAACCGGAAATTGATTTGAAGCGGATTCTGGAGGAGAGAATGAAAGCAATCATATTGGCGGCCGGAACAGGAAGCCGGCTACGGCCCCTGACCGAAAAACTACCCAAATCCATGGTGCGAGTTAACGGGAAACAGATTCTCGCGCACCAGATAGACGCATATCTGAAGGCGGGGTTGAAGAAGGAAGCAATATATATCGCGGTTGGCTATAAAGCAGAAATTATTGTCGAATTTATCAGCAAAAATTACAAGGGTGTAAATGTGGTTGTCAATCAGGACTATCAAACGACTAACAACATGTACTCATTATATCTCTCCCTGGAAAAGATCGGATTTGATAATAAAAATGGTTTATTTATCAGTAATGGTGACTGTGTTTATTCGGTACCGGTCATCAAAAAATTGATGGATGATCATCGGCCAAATCTTATCGCCGCGGAAAAAGGCGTTCATAATGAAGAATCTATGAAAATCACCCTGCAAAAGGGAAAAATTGATAATATTTCCAAGGAAATTACCGACAAGGATGCTTATGGGGTCTCCATTGATCTTTACAAATTGGGTTCTCCGGCGATCCGCAAACTGACCAAAATTATCGAAGATTATATTTTTAGTCAGAAAAAGCGAAATTTGTGGACAGAGGTGGCGCTAAAAAATTTGTTAGGGGAAGAATACTTTGAACCGCTGGATATCAGAGGGGAAAAATGGGTTGAAATTGACAACATGGATGACCTGACTCTCGCGGATCGCCTGTTTAGTGAGTTCAATTTGAAAAGCAAGAAATGTTTTATTTTTGATTTGGACGGAACAGTGTATCTAGGAACAGAACCAATCGTCGGTACAATTAATTTTATCCGTGACCACATGACAGATGGAAAAGATTTCTATTTTATGACAAATAACACGTCAAAAGTACCGGCGGAGTACGTGAAAAGATTAAAGAATTTTGACCTGGATATTAAACAGAGTATGATCATTTCTCCGGTATTTCCACTTGTTGAACATCTTAAAAAAAATGAGATAAATAATATCTATCTTGTTGCTAATTCCGGTTTTTCCAACTATTTAAAGGAGGCGATCCCGGGGATTAAGCTTAACGCCGGATCATCTGATTGTCAGGCGGTTGTTCTGGCTTATGACACAGAGCTGACTTATGAAAAGTTAAGAACAGCTTCTATATTGCTGCAGAATAATAAAAACCTGATTTATCTCGCGACGCATAGTGACATGGTCTGCCCGACAGAGAAAGGCAACATCCCTGATATCGGTACCATCATTTTAACAATTGAGCAGACAACGGGGAGAAAACCGGATTTGATCTTTGGAAAACCGAATCCTGAACTGCTTCAGCATCTCGGCGCGAAGTATGAGTCTGATGAGATGGTGCTGGTGGGAGACCGGCTGTACACTGATAAAAAACTGGCTGATAATATCGGTTGTGATTTCGTTTGTGTATTAAGCGGCGAGACACGAAGGGAAGATGTGGAGGAGCTTAAGGATGAAAAATTTCCCGCGCTCATCGTAAGGCATCTTGGTGAAATGATCGGCTAATTCTCTGTTACTATGATTTCGGAAAAGCTGGATGACAACAATTGTGAGTCTCATTAAACAAATATATTTCTTTGGTAAAAAAATAACCGTTTATCTGTTATTGCTTTTTCCTTACTGGTTTGGGTTTTTTGTTCCCAGAAATAAAAATCTTTGGATATTCGGAGCCTGGTTTGGGGAACGATACTCGGATAACAGCCGTTATGTTTTTGAATATATCAATAAAAACGAACCTTCCATAAAAGCAGTCTGGCTATCCAGAAAAAAGGAAGTATTTGATGAGGTGCGCAACCTTTCATATTCCGCGGAAATGATACGATCCTGGCAAAGGACAGAGAGTTTTATGACGATTATGAACGGTTTGTGCCGGGGTCTCAGTGCGAAAATTGGAAAGAAGTCATGGAAAATTTATCTGATTTGATGAAGGGTAAAGATGTTTATAAAGAACAAAGAATTCATACTCTGGAACTATTTAACTCCTATGTTGATACGGATAATTCAAAAAGAGTGGTAAAGGAGATTAAAAATATCTTAGGCAAAAATCAGGATTTAAAGGAAAAGCATGATTGAGTTCTCTTGGCTTTCAAAAATTCTGTTTTTCATTGGTTTTATTCGGGTTTGCAAAACATTATTCCTGAAAGTGAAACTGTTTTTAAATAAATATGAAATTTGGAATTATTAAAGATGACCAAATTTACAAAAATTAGTCTTGGATTCATCATATTCGCTCTTCCACTTCAAATAGTTTCCTTCTATGTAGGATTCAGTATAATACTTGTCCGCATTTTTTTTCTGGCCAGTTTCTTCATCGCTGTCTTGTTGATGCTCCTAAAAGGAGAGTTAAATATTCCTAAAACCTATATTGGTTTTAATATTTTACTTTTACTAATTGCAAATTTTATCATCACATTGTTCGCAATTGATGTCCTGCTTAGTTTTAAGGATGCTCTTTTGCAAATGTTCATAATTTTCTTTTTTTACTATAGCTACTGGTTGCTAAACACCGAGAAATCACTGGATTTTGCAATAAATTCCTATATTTATATGGCGCTCATTATTTCTATGTACGGTGTATTTCAGCAGATTGGATTTCTGCTGGGATGGGACACAAACATTCCTTTTCTGGATTATTTTTCGTACAACGAATCTCTCAAGGATCCGTCATCGAAAGATTGGGCCATGGAGGAAATAAGCTCTTTTTTTATTCGTATAAGAGGAACATTTTTTGATACAAATACCTTTGCTGGGTATATAGTTAGCGCATTTGGATTAGCAATAACAAAATTGATCTACTCTTATAAAGAAAAAATTGCGAGAGGTAAACTGAAATTTTGGGTTATAATTATCATCTTTTTAATGACGATTCTTTTGACTATGTCACGTTCTGCCCTGGTTGGTCTCTTCCTATTGTTTTTGGTAATTCTATTTTATTATCATAAAGAATTGTTTGGTAGGTTTTTATGGTTGAAAATTCTTACACCTTTTGTGGTTGTTGCAATATTTGGCATCCTGCTCATACCCGACCTTTTAGATCTGATCATAGGGGTTTTTACATCTTTCGGCATGAATAATAAAAATCCTCTTCGCACAAAATCGACAATGCTTCACCTGCAAATAGCTTTACAGGGTGTCGAAATGTTCATTGAGAATCCGCTTACGGGTGTCGGATTAAATAATTTTCGTATAAATTACTCACATAGTAATCATCTTTGGTACACGGGAATCACAAATAAAAATATGATGGCCCATAGTGTATTCTTGTCGTTTTTTTCAGAGGGCGGTATCATAGGAGCGCTTGCTAATTATTCAGTTATAGGTACGATAATATTAAAATCACATATTCGAATCAAAACCATTATATCTCCACATAATAAATCTCTAATGGTGGGTATTTTTGCAGCTTATATTGGTATTCTGGGCTCGAATATATTTTATCAATATTACCTAAATGAGTTTGTTTGGTTTTTGGCTGCCGCGAATGTGGCGGCATTCTATGTATTCAAACCCGATGATTAAATTTATCTCAATGGGTACACTTTAAGCTCTCGGAATATAATTATAAAATGTTTTTCTGATTGTGTTTTAAGGCTGATGATGAGGAATAGATATGAAATGAGTGCAAATGGTAAAAAATGAAAATATTATTTGAAGTACTATCAAAAAGAGAAAACATCTAAGTTTTCTTTAATGAAACCAAAAGATGAAAGATCTTAAAACCAAAATGATACCAAAAGTTGCTATTGTTATCTTAAATTACATGCGCGCGGATGATACCATCGAATGTGTGGAGTCGATTCTTAATAATGATTATAAAAACTATCACTTAATATTGGTTGATAATTATTCGCGGGATGATTCTGTTGTAAAACTAAAAAAGCGATTCCCGGAAACAGATATTTTTACAACGGGTGAGAATCTGGGGTACACCGGGGGAATAAACTTTGGAATCAGAAAGGCGCGATCACTAAAACCCGAATACATTCTGCTGCTCAATAATGACACGATTGTTGAAAAGACATTCCTGACAGAACTGGTAAATTCGATGGAGACTTTCCCCGAGGCCGCGGCGGCGGGCGGACTGATTCTCGCCGAACATGACAGACGGACGGTGTGGTATGCCGGGGGGAGATTGGTTCCGTGGAGAGGGCTCGCGGTTCACAACCACAAAGGGAAAAATTACGAAGATCTTCAATTAAAATCGATACATCCTGTCAGCTTTATTACGGGATGTATGATCATGTTTAGATCGGGAAAACTAGACGAAGCCGGTTCTCAGGATGAGCGTTTCTTTATGTATCTCGACGATATCGAATACTCGGCAAGAATGCAAAATAAAGGATTCCGGCTTCTTTTCAATCCAAACTCAAAAATTTATCATAAAGTTTTAAATGAGACCGAAAATCCGTTTAAATTGTATTATTCGGTCAGGAACAGGCTGCTATTGATATCTTTATCCTGGAAGGGGTTAACGCGCCGGAGCGCGTCGATTTATTTTCTGACGGTGATTCTGGCAAAACTCATCTGGTGGCGGTTCACAAACAGAAGTTTTTATTTGGCGGGGCATAGGGGATTATCCGATTATTTCGCTAAAAATTTTTACAAAGGAAACGGATTTAATTTATGAGATCGGATTTTTAATATATGACCGGTATGAATCTCAAAGACATGGAAATCGGATCCGTCGCGGCAATTATCCTTAACTATAACGGTTATGCGGATACAGAAGCCTGTATAAATTCAATTCAGAATATATACGGTGAACAACTATCCATATACCTAATCGACAATGCTTCAACGGATGGGAGCGGGTCAAAACTCAAAAAGAGGTTTAGCGGTGTCTCATTTTATGAACTCGAAGAGAATCGCGGTTATGCCGCCGGGAATAACGTTGGCATCCAAAAAGCGCTGTCCGACGGATTTGAAAATTTTCTTGTGTTAAATAATGATATCATTCTTACAGAGGATATATTGACCCCGTTTCTCCGGGAATTCCAATCCAGCCCGCGGGTAGGAGTGATCACTTGTAAAGTGTTTTTTACCGGGCCCAAAAAAATAATTTACTCAGCCGGCGGCCGTTTTAATAAATGGATCTGCACCGGTGAGAATTTAAAAATTGGTGAATCGGATGATGAAATAACTGAAAGAAAGATCATTGATTTTGTCCCGGGAGCCATTTTTCTCATTAGGAAAGAGGTTGTTGAAAATATCGGTCTTATGAAAGAACACTTCTTCATGTATTATGAAGATCTGGAATATGCCTTTCGTGTCAATCAAATGTACAAAATGGTTTATATTTCAGGTGTCAGTGTTCTCCATGGTTGCGGCGGTGGAAAAAAGGGCATAGATTACTCCGCTCTTTATCTTTATTATCACACGCGAAATCGATTATGGTTATTCAGAGAACGGTCTTTTTTCTATTTCATTTATGTTGTATTATTTACTTTCGTGAATTGTATCTGGAAAACAGCGGTTGTTCTTAGGGCAGGAGGCCTAAAAAAAGACAGGTTGCATAAAATAAAAAATCTTTGGAATGGCTATTTCCATGGATTATTTGCTTCATCGGTATAAATATGAAAACAACGAATTGATTAGACAGCCAGAAATTCGGAAACCTAACAGGCCCATGAAAATATTGTTTTTAACATCCCGTCTGCCCTTTCCTCCAATCGGGGGGGATAAATTGCGGACTTTTAATTTCCTGAAGTATCTAAAGCAAAAATATGAAGTTACCCTCATTTCCTTTATAGAAAATGAGACGGAATTGCAAAATATTTCTGAATATCGTAAATATTACGATAAACTGATCAGTGTCACTTTACCAAAAGTGAATTCATATAAAAATACATTTTTCGGATTGTTTTCATCAAAACCGCTTCAGATTCATTATTATAATTCGGATAAAATGCGGAGGGAGATGGAAAACGAGCTCAAAAATGGATATGATGTCGTATTTTCCCATCTGATCCGAATGGCGCAGTATCTTCCCGAAAGTGAGGGTATTAAAAAGGTAGTTGATTTTACCGATGCCATATCTTTGAATTATGAACGCAGTAAAAAATTCCGGAAAGGATTGTTTTCTGTCATCAACTATGTGGAAGCTAAGCGCGTTTACCATTATGAACAATCGGTGATAAAAAAATCGAGCAGATCCATATTTATATCAGAAATAGACGCGGATTTCCTCAGAAATGAACAAAATAAAGACAAGATAAAAATCGTGGCAAACGGCGTTGATCTTGATATGTTTCAGTTTTACACCGGACCTTACAAACCTAATCAGATATGTTTTGTCGGTAATATGAGAACATTTCCCAATACAGACGCGGTAAACTATTTTGTAAAATCTGTGCTTCCAAAATTGAAAAAAGTAAATGAAGATCTGAAATTTTATATTGTCGGAAATGAACCTCCGGCTGAAATATGGAATTTACACAACGACAAAGATATTATTGTCACCGGATTTGTTGAATCTGTGGTTCCCTATATCACTGATTCCGCGGTTTTAATCGCGCCGATGAGGGTAGGCGCGGGAATTCAGAACAAGATACTGGAGGCGATGGCCCTGGGTACGCCGGTGGTAACCACTTCGATTGGGGCAGAAGGGCTGAATAATGATATGGTGCTCATAGGAGACACGCCCGAGGAGCTGTCAGACAAAATATTTTCCCTGATGAATGATGTTGGGTTAAGGAAGGAAAAAGCGCGAAAAGGCAGGGAATATATTGAAGAAAATTTCAGATGGGAAAAGGTGTTCAAAGATCTTGAAGAAAATTTTGTAGGCTCTGAGTGAAGCTGAAAATAAGTTGGTAATGATGAATGGAATATTTATTGGAGAATGGATTTGAAGAAGCTATTTATTGTGGTATTTCTGCTGATTAATCTCCCGGTTTTTGCCGGTAATCCGGTCAGCGTGCCTATTAATCATCCAATTTATGATTTTTTTGATCGTATGGAAACGATGGGCTATTTAAATCGTCTTTTGGACGGCATTCGGCCGTATAGCCGCGGACGGGCGGCCGATCTGCTGCAGCAGTTAAATGAGAAACGGGATGAATTAACTTCAATCGACAGGCGAAGACTGGATGATTATTTATTGGATTTCAGATTTGAAATAGACCGCACACAAAAATATTCGGAAATGCCTGACGGAAAAAACTGGTATTCGGTTCTTTCAGGTTGGGGGAATTTCAAGAACGACTTTAACCGGTTTTTTAAACAGAACCATCCGGAGGAAGAAAATCACGTATTTCTTTGGGAATCCGGAGGAAGCAACTTTTATTTTGATTATCAGCAGAATTTTACATATGAGCAGAGATCGGATGATGTGACCAGGGACGCCAACTGGCAGACATATCAGGTACGCGGTTTGATCGATGATAATTTCGGTTATGCGGTGGAAGTCAGCCTTTATGCCTTGCGCGGGGACGAGTCCTATGTCGAAGAACATCCCGTTCTGAAAGGCGCGTGGAGTAAACTTCATGAAAATGAAACCAGGTATGCAGACAGAACCGGAGGCGAACTGGCCTGGCATAGTAAGTATTTTGATTTTACTTTCGCTCAGCAGGAAATTGAATGGGGGCCCGGTGAATCGGGTAAACTGACGCTTTCCAATAACCCGGAGCACTATCCTTACGTCAGTATTTCGAAAGATTGGGGGTGGGGAAAATTCATAGCGCTGCATGGGAAATTACAATCATTTCCTGAGGACACCAGTAAAAGCGGAGAGCCGCTGTATCCTGATAAATGGCTGGCCGCGCATCGTCTTGAATTTGCTCCCTGGAAAAGTTTGACCCTGGGAATTAACGAGAATTTTATTTATGGCTATCGTTACGCGGATTGGTCCTATCTGGTACCTTTTAATTTCTACAGAGCGACTCAACATAATTTACGCGACCGGGACAACGCCACAATTTCCATCGATTTTGAATGGGTCGCGCGACCGGGGAGCAAACTCTATGGGGCGTTATTTCTGGATGAGTTTAAACGAAGCAAATTATTCACAGACTGGTACGGAAATAAGCACGCTTTTCTGATCGGTTTGCACCAGACCGATCCGTTTGGTATCGAAAACCTATCCCTGCGTTTAGAATATACAGCCATCATGCCATGGGTTTACACGCATAAGTATCCCGTAAACAGCTACACAACCGATTACCAGTCTCTTGGTCATTGGGCCGGTCCGAACTCTGAAGTGTATTATGCGCATGTGTCAAAAGACTGGCATCAGCGTTTAACAACCGGATTCAAATTTCAGCAATATAAACATGGCGATAATTATGATGATGAAAATATTGGCGGCGATATACTCCTGGGACACAACGATTTGCTGGGTGAACAGGAACAGCCCAGGGAAACCCGGGATTTTCTTGAAGGTAATTTAACCACCGAACAAAAATACGAAGCTTATCTAAAATATGAAGTTTTTAATGATTTGTTTTTAACACTGGTCTATGATCATTTTGATATTGAAAGCGCGGGAAGCAAAACCAAATTAGATGAATTCCATTTTGGTTTTGAATTGCGATATTAGGGAATAGGTTTCATCAATCGTCAAAAATGAGTAATTTCAGGTGTTGTCTTATAATATGTAAGAATTTATGACATTTATAATTATTTTCATCTTCGGTCTGGCTATTGCGTTACTGGCAACTTATTTAACGCAAAAAATGGCGACAAAACATTCCATCGGAACATATCCGGACGGAAGGATGGTTCATCTTGGTTTTATCCCCCATATGGGCGGAATAGGATTCATTACCGGATTCGCGGGGGGAATACTTCTGCTTTTTTGGATGAATGAAAATTTATTTTTTGAGATTATTTCCGGATATGGAGCAATACTCGCCGGTTCTCTTCTTATAGTGATTTTGGGGATTTATGATGATCTCAAGGGTTTAAATGCCGCTAAAAAATTTACCGGGCAGTTTATAGCCGCTTCAATAGTTATTTTTCTGGGATGTAAAATTGACATTCTTGTTTTTCCATCGGGACACTCAATTCATCTGGGGATTATGGCAGTTCCGTTTACTTACCTCTGGTTTATAGGTGTCAGTAACGCGGTTAATCTGCTGGACGGGCTTGATGGACTCGCGGCCGGAGCGGGGATTATCGCCTCTTCCGCTATCGCTTTAATCGCCTGGCAGTCAGCTGATTATGCCACATTTGTGGTGACTCTTTCATTGATCGCGGGTCTGCTTGGATTTTTAAAATTTAATCATCATCCGGCTTCTATTTTTATGGGTGATACGGGTTCATTGTTCTTAGGATTTATTCTGGCGGCAATTTCAATAAGAGGCTTCGAGAGTCAGCCGGGCAATATTTCATTGTTGATTCCATCCATCGCGCTTGCCGTACCGATAAGCGATACCAGCCTGGCCTTTTTCAGGCGACTAAATGGGGGGCGCCATCCCTTTAAAGCGGACAAAGATCATCTCCATCACAGACTGATTTTTTTGGGTTTAACGCACCGTCAGGCCGTCTATATCATCTACGGTATTTCTATTTTATCTGCTGTAACGGCGTTCACGGTGGCCACACAATCTCTCATTGCAAGTGTCGTAATGTTTTTGGTCACATTCGCATTGTCGGTCCTGGGCCTTAAACGTCTTGGTTACCTCGAAGCGCAGAAAAGTAAGACTTATTATGGGGATGAAAAAATTATCCGCGCAAAACACCAGATTGCGCCTCTGTCAATGCGCCGGATACAGCACAGATTATTCATTGGAATATCAGATGTTTTTATGGTTAACATCGCGCTGATTGTCACCTGGTGGGTCAGATTTCAATCCGGAATTATTAAAGTCAACAGACCCGTGGCTTTGGATGAATTTATTTTTACACCGGTTACGCTGATTATTACATTACTCTGGATATCGTTATTTTTTGTAAATAATCTCTATAATATGTACTGGGATGTTTCCCGATTCGATAAAGTGCAACGCGTCAACAAGACGGTTCTGTTCGGAATCGTCATCCTGTATTTAGTGACCCTGGATCCCAGTAACTTGTTTACCGAAGGACGAATCGCGATTTTAATTTATGGCTTATGCGTTGTTTTTTTTGTGAATTTCGGCAGGTTGATTATTATTGGTTTTGAAAAAAGATATAAGCTGCTTGAATACGCTCCGCATAACACGTTGCTGATCGGCACTTCCGAGAAAGGTAAGAAGATATTAAAGGACATTAGAAAAAATCCGCATTTACTCTACAATATTGTCGGATATATTTCTAAAAATCCATCCGAGAAGATATTTTATGATTTGGATTCGCTTGGAGTCTATAAAGACATACCTGAAATCATTAGAAAATTTGAAATAGAAGAAGTCATTATCGCCATTAATGAACGATCCAGGGATGAAGTTTTGAATATCGTTTCTTATGCCGAAAACATGAATGTAGTATTCAAAATCGTGCCGGAAATATATGATGTGGTTTCCGGTCATAAGACGGAAGAAGTCATCGGACATCCTCTGATCCGATTATTTCCTGAGCACATGTTTTTGTGGCAATGGATATTAAAAAGAATTTATGATGTGATACTGGCTTCTGCGGTAGCGCTGATATTTAGCCCCGTTGCCTTGCTCATAATTTTTCTTCTGTTAATATCCGGAAATTATCCGCCTCTGATCATTCAAAATATGGTCGGCAGAAATGGTCGTCTTTTCGGGAAGCTTAATTTTAATGTTGGTGAGAAGGAAACGATTGTCCAAAGGTTGCTTTTTAAAACAAGATTGTACAAGGTTCCGGAAATTATGAATGTGATGCTTGGACAAATGAGCTTTGTGGGGCCTCGTCCCGAACAGCAGGAGGAAGTTGATCATTTAAAGGAAAAAATCAAGTTTTATAACCGGCGTTTTCAGATCCGGCCGGGAATGACCGGTTGGGCGCAAGTGAAATTCCGGTATGATGAGTCACTGCAGCATAAAAGAGAGCAATTCAAACAAGATCTGTTTTATCTGGAAAATATGTCACTGACTTTTGATTTCAGAATTTTATTACGTTCGTCAGTCATATTTTTAACTAACCGATGAGAAATCATGTCACGTCCCAAAGTAATAATCAGTATTATCATTGTTAATTACAATGTCAGAGATTTTCTAGAGCAGGCGCTGATTTCGGTGAAGCGCGCGCTTGAGGATATTGCATCAGAAATAATTGTGGTCGACAACGCGTCCATCGACGGATCCACTCAGATGCTCAGGAATCGGTTCCCCGAAGTAAGACTCATCGAAAATGATAAAAATCTGGGGTTTTCCGCCGCTAATAATCTGGCGCTTACAGATGCCCGGGGAGAATACATCGTTTTGTTGAATCCGGATACGGTAGTTCAGGAAGACACATTCAAAAAGCTGATACAATTCTTTGAACAAAATCCCGCCGCCTCTGCCGCCACGTGTAAAATTCTGAATCCTGACGGGACTTTTTCAATAGATTGCCGCCACAGTATTCCGACTCCGATGACGGCATTCTGGAAACTGATAGGATTCAATCGTCTTTTTCCAAAAAGTAAAATATTCGGCCGTTATAACCTGACCTACCTTGATGAAAATAATATTCACCATGTGGAGGCCATTTCAGGATCATTTATGATGATAAAAAAGGAAGTTGTTCAGAACGTCGGACTGCTGGATGACCGATTTTTTATGTATTGCGAGGACATTGATTATTGCCACCGGATCAATCAGTCCGGCGGGAAAATTTATTATGTTCCTACATCTCAGTTAATACACTACAAAGGGGAGAGTACAAAGAAAAACGATCTGGATTATGTGGTTACATTTAACAAGTCTCTGTATTTTTTTTATAAAAAGCACTATCAGCAAAAATATATATATCCCTTTAAGTGGTTGATACTTCTCGGGGTCATATTAAGGGGATTGATGATCTTCATCAGAAATTTTTTCACTACCTTTTATCCTTTCCTGTTGGATTTGCTGATAATGAACGGAACGTTGTTTTTAAGTTTTTATCTCCGTTATGAAATGAAAGGGGATTTCTCGCTGCATGATTTTTTCAGTGACTATATCATTATTAACTTAATAACATCGGCTTCTTACTTTTTCTCATCCTTGTTCTTCGACAGCATCGACAGAGACAGATATTCTCTGCTTAAGGTGTTTAAGGCTAACCTGCTCACGTACACGTTTGTCTCCGCGTTGACGTTTTTCTTCAAACAGTTCGCCTTTTCACGATTAGTGGTACTGTTTACGGCATTTGCCGGCACATCGCTGATGCTTATCTGGAGAATCGGCCTGAGGTATTACGGCAGAAAATATTCGGAAGTCCTTCGAAAAGATTTGTTTGCGAAACGGGCGCTGATTGTGGGATTGGATGATGAGACACAAAACCTGCTTTTAAAATTAAATAAACGCGTCGATTCTTCAATCGAAATTGTCGGCTTGATTTCTCCCGATCAAAAAGATATTGGTAAAAAAATCGCTGGATTCCCGGTTTTAAGCTCCATACAACAATTGCCCGAATTTTTAAGGCTTAACAAAATAAACCTTGTCATATTCTCAACTCATAATATTTCATATAAATCTATTTTAACCGCGATGGCAAATGTTGAAAATTCCCATATCGAGTTTAAGATGGTGCCCGGACATCTGGAATTTATGGTGGGTAAATCAAATATAGAACGTCTTGATAACATGCCGCTGGTGGATATCGAATATGCTTATGGCAAACTTTTTAACCGGTTTGTAAAAAGATCTACCGATATCTTTTCTTCCTTTATAATCCTGACAGCCCTTTTACCTGTCACTTTGCTGTTATTACCGTTTAAAATTGGAAAAATTAGCAGAAAACCTGTTCATCAGGGCCGGAATAATATCAAAACAATTTTATGGTATCCCAAAAAAGGGTTTTTTCGATTTATTCTCAATCTGATAAATGTATTCTCCGGAAAATTGTCGCTGGTTGGAGCGCCGTTGGAGAAGGATGAAAATCGGGATCAGCAGTTTGACTATAAACCCGGTTTGACGGGGATTATTCAAATAAATAAAAGCAAGATCACGGATGATCAAATATCCGATAACTTTGAATTACATTATCTCAAAAATCAGAATTTTTTACTCGATGCCGAGATTATCTACAGGACGCTCTTTTTGAAAAAATAAAATGATTAAGGGACCATCCAGTACTAAATCAGAATTTAACTTTGTCATAATATAAATACTCATAACCGGTGAACATGGTACTGATTATACCTTGCTCTAAAATATAGAATTCGTTAAATTAAACAATGCATGAAATTTAATTTACCGTTTTATTCGGGAACAATGAATACATCGAAAAAACAGGATCTGAAATAATGTTGGATATAAAACTTATCAGGGATGACGCGGAAAAGGTTAAGGCCGGAATCCGCGCCAAAGGAGAAATTGGGGATGTCGAACAGCTTCTTGAGATGGACAAAAGGAGACGTTCGATAATCTTCCAGGTAGAAGAATTAAAGAAACAGCGGAATGAAAATTCTAAAAGTGTTTCTCAATATAAGCGTGAAGGCAAGGATGCCGGAGAATTGATCGACTCTACAAAAAAGATTTCTGAGAACATTAAAAATGTTGATGAAGAACTCGCGAATCTGGAAAATAAGATATCCTATGAGCTGAGTCGAATTCCGAATCTGCCTCATGAATCAACTCCTTTGGGAAAAGACGCGGCAGATAACGTCGAGGTTAAAAAGTGGGGTACGATTCAAAATTTTGATTTCAAGGTATTAAATCATCTTGAGCTCGCCGATCATCTCGATATTATGGATTTCAAACGCGGGGGTAAGGTAACCGGCAGCGGATTCCCGGTATATAAAGGCGCGGGTGCTCGTCTGGAAAGAGCATTGATTAATTTCATGTTGGATTTGCATATAGAAAAGCATGGTTATACGGAAATATTTCCTCCTTTTCTTGCAAACAGAGACAGCATGTTTGGGACAGGACAGCTTCCCAAACTTGAGGATGATATGTATTTCATGGAGAAAGATGATTTGTTCCTGATCCCCACCGCGGAAGTTCCGGTCACCAATTTACACAGGGATGAAGTTCTGTCCGGTGAAGATCTTCCGGTTAAATATACGGCCTATTCAGCGTGTTTCAGAAGGGAAGCTGGTTCATACGGCAAGGATACCAGGGGATTTTTAAGGGTACATCAGTTTAATAAAGTTGAAATGGTAAATTTTGTAAAACCGGAAGATTCCTACCGGTTTCATGAGCAGTTGTTGACCGAAGCAACCGAAATTCTTGAATTATTGGAGATTCCCTACCGGGTAATGTTGCTGTGTACGGGAGACCTTAGTTTTTCAGCGGCAAAATGTTATGATATTGAGACCTGGTCTCCCGCTGAAGATAAATGGCTCGAAGCGTCAAGTGTAAGTAATTTTGAAGACTTTCAGGCGCGTCGCGCTCAAATACGTTTCAAACGTGAAGCGGGATCCAAACCGGAATATGTCCACACATTAAACGGATCGGGTCTGGCCACATCGAGACTGATGGTATCATTACTCGAGAATTATCAAACCGATGAGAGCACGGTGATTGTGCCGGAGGTTTTACGAAAATATATGGGTGGTATGGATATAATTAAACGGAAATATTGATTATGACGGAGAGACAGGCCAGATTAAAAATTGTGGAAATCGGCCGTTTAATGTATCAATTCAGATATATTGTCGCCGGCGATGGGAATATCAGTATCCGGCTTGGTGACAATATTGTAATCACACCCCGAGGGGCCTGCAAAGGCCTTCTGTCGGCGGATGAATTATCTTTGATCAATTTATCCGGAAAAGTTATTAGGGGACGCGCGGAACCATCATCGGAAAAAGAAATGCATCTGACCGTATATAATTTACGGCCGGACATAAAGGCTGTCGTTCACGGTCATCCTCTTTTTGCCACATCCTTCGCATCCGCGGGATTATCGCTTAAAGATTCAGTTTTACCTGAAATCATCCTGACATTGGGAAAAATACCGCTGGCGGATTACGGCACACCGGGAACCGCTGAAGTCGGGAATTCTATTTCTGACTTAATCCGTGAATCGGATGCGATACTACTTGAGAATCACGGAGTATTGGCGATTGGATCTGACGTTGAGACCGCATACTTTAACCTGGAAAGGGTTGAACACTACGCCCAAATCGCGTTTCAGGCAAAGATGCTGGGCGGTTATACAATACTTCCGGATGAAAAAGTCAGGAAGCTAAGGGAAACAGTTCCCTGAAATCGGAAAAAACAGAGGTGATTTTAATCTGATGAAAATTATTGAATCATTTATCCGGACTATTCTGACTTACATTGTACTCTTTATTGCCACCGGCATCGCGGCGACTCTGGCTATTATCGGCGGAACATTGAAAGATCCTTACTGCGAATTTAATAATCGTATAATTAAATTATGGGCACGCTCCATTCTCTGGATCTCGGGTACAAAATTAATTATAGAAGGACTGGAAAATGTGAAATCGGGACAGCCTTATATCTTTGTCGCCAATCATCAAAGCAATTTTGATGTACTCGCTACCGTCGTTGCCATTCCGGAGACGGTGCGCTTTATCGCAAAAAAGGAGCTTTTCAGAGTACCTCTTTTTGCTCAGGGAATGAAGGCTGCCGGGGTGATTAAAATTGACCGTGGTAACAGCGCCTCAGCAAAAAAAAGTATTGATGAGGCTGTAAATATAGTAAATCACGGGGTTTCGGTAATTGTCTTTCCGGAAGGGACCAGGAGCAAAGACGGAAAAATTCATGCCTTTAAGAAAGGCGGATTTATTCTCGCCCTCAACGGTGAAATTCCCATCATGCCCATAGTGATCTCAGGAAGTAAATATGTATTAAAAAAACACTGGTTTATTCTTAAACCGGGAAAAATTAAGACACGATTTTTAAAAGAAATTCCGACAAAGAATTTAAGTTATGATAGTCGGAATCAGCTGGTTGAGCAGGCCAGAAATCAAATTATGGAAATGTATGAGCCTGAATTTAACAAGGAATAATAATGGAATTTTCAAATTTAACAATACTTGATCATCCTCTCATTCAACAAAAACTATATTATATACGGGATAAAAACACAAATAATCTAAATTTTCGTTCCATGCTGAACGAGATATCGGGTTTAATGGTCTATGAAGTGACAAGAAATTTACCGGTGACTGAACGGGAAGTGGTTACACCTATGGAGACCACCAAAGGTAACGTGCTTGAACGACCGGTCACACTGGTTCCGATATTAAGAGCCGGACTCGCAATGTGCGATGGGATTTTGAGCTTGATTCCGCATGCGCGGGTTGGTCATATCGGATTATATCGTGATAAAGAGACTCTTAAACCGGTGGAGTATTATTTGAAATTTCCCAGCGACATTGCTGAATCCGAAATAATTGTGATCGATCCAATGCTCGCGACCGGCGGGAGCGCATCCGCGGCGATTGATTATGTTAAAGAACGTGGAGGTCATTCAATTTTGTTTGTCTGTCTTGTCGCCGCGCCTGAAGGAGTTCGTTATTTAGAAGAGCATCATCCCGATGTGCCCATATACGCCGCTGCTTTAGACAGGGAACTTAATGATCATGGATATATTCTGCCGGGACTTGGTGATGCGGGAGACCGGATTTACGGTACTGAATAGGTTTTGATAAAGTCAGGCGATACAGACTCTGTTTCGGCCTGACTTTTTTGCTTTATAGAGAGCCTGATCCGCTCGTTCTATAAGATCTTCCATATCGGTTCCGTCATCAGGGAAATTAGCCAGGCCGATACTTACTGTAAGTTTTCCGAGAGGCTGGAACTGCTGCAGATTGAATTCGAAATCTTCTATTAAGTTGTGAAGTTTTTGGGCAATCCAGATCGCGTTCTGTTTGTCCAGACCCGGAAGTATGATAACAAATTCTTCCCCCCCGTATCTTGCTACTGTATCAAGACTCCTGGTGTTCTCTGACAGAATTAGGCTGACCTGACAAAGAATTTTATCACCTTCGGGGTGCCCGTGACGGTCATTGTAATCCTTAAAGTGATCGATATCGATGATCAAAAGGGAAAATGGGGTCTTAAAACGCTTACCGCGGTTCATTTCCCGTTCCAACTGCTGTATAAAATAGCGGTAATTGTAAATTTTAGTGAGACCGTCAGTGATCGCCTGCTGTTCCTTGATCTTATACAGTTTCATCAGTTTATGATATAGAATCATATTTTCATAGATAATTCCGATGGTCTGAATAAAGGATTTCAGTATGCGAACTTCGTATGTCTCGAAATCCTGTTGGGTTTTCCCTTTATCTATAAAAATCAGATAACGTTTTGGCATCTGCAACTCGAGTTTTTCATCAGATGTCACATTTGAAGCAATATTCGCGAAAATTTCGGTGGAATCTTTTTTTACGGCTAAATTAGATAGATTCCCCAAAATAAACGACTCTGTCCGCAAATTTTTTGCCAGGCTCAAAAGTGAAGGCTCCAGGATTTCGGAAAGATTTTTTATCCAGATAATTCCACCGTCTTTTTTAAGGTAAGTCAAAAATTCGGGTTTATATTTAAAACTTTTCTTATGAATGGATGAACTGGTGACACCGTCAAATGAAAATGGAATTAGCTTTCTTTTTATGGTGTCTAGTTCAAAAGAAATGCATCTTTCAACCTTAAATCCTTCGATTATTTTTTCAGGCAGTATTTTCAGAAGCGTTGCCGGATCTCTTTGTGTTCTTAAAAAATTGGCAACGTTGTTGAGATAGAACAGTCTGTCATTGTACTTGGCAAGATCCTGATGAGACTCATATAGTTCTTTGTTCAACTTTGTAAGGTTTTCATTGAGAGATTCGAGTTCGAGAAGTTTTCGGCGCAATTTTTCAACAAGCTGGACATTATACTTTTGTAAAAATTTCTTCTCTTTTTCAGGAGATATAAAATCTTTTTTCCCGGAGAGATATTCTTCGATCTTAAATAAAAATTCAGTGACATTTATGGGTTTTGAAATATAGCCGTCACATCCGGCGGCGAGAGTTAAATCTCTGGCATCACGGTGCATTTCACCCGTCAGGGCGATGATAGGCGTGTTCTTGATATCGGACAGACTTTTTAAATGGGTAGTGACCTCGTATCCCTGCATATCGGGCAGCCGTAAATCCACCAGAATTAGATCCGGTTTGTGTTCAATGGCCATCTGAATACCGTCAAGGCCACGGGCAGCTTCATAGAACTGATATCCCTTATACCTGATAATATCAGCCATCAGAGACCTTGTTTCGGGATCGTCCTCAATATAGAGTATTTTTTTATTGTCTATACTCATGGATCTCTGATTATATTAATGGTTTGGATTTGACAGCCGAACGAGAAAACGAACAATTTTACCGGAATTCTGATATTCAATTCAAGAAAGTAAACTATCCTGGTTAAAAAATCAAGCGGGATCGCTTGCGGGACCTATTTATTTATCTAATATTCCCTGTTGTTTAGAGATGTTTGCAAATTAATAAAGTAATGTCGTCAGCCGGATTATCAAATTCAGCAAAATCTTTTAGCGCCTTAATAATTTCCAGTTTTATCTGGTGAACAGACATCTGCCGGTTGGCTTTAACGATTTCAATTAAGCGGTCTTCGCCAAACTCTTCTTCAAGATGATTCATGGATTCGCTGACGCCATCGGTATAAGCGACAAGAATATCACCTTGGTTAAATTCAATTTCTTCCTGGCCATATTCCTGATTTCCGATAAAACCGAGGACGATACCCCCTTTGGTAAGGTGTTTAATCCGCCCGTTTGCTGTAATCAAAATCGGAGGATTGTGTCCGGCGTTGGTATATATCACCTTATGATTTTCCATGTCGATAATACCATAGAACAGGGTAGCGTATTTTCCCTCAATGGTGGTCTGACAAAGCAGATTATTTAATCTGTTGACGACATCGCACGCGGTCATAAAAGTCTTGTTTTGCGTACGAAACCCCGCGAGAATCAAAGTCATCATCAGCGCCGCGGGCGCGCCTTTTCCGGAAACATCACCGATAATGAAACCGAGAGTGGTTTCATTGAATTTTATAACATCATAAAGATCGCCGCTTACAAGTTTGCTGGGAATGTTCTCTGCGGTCAGGCGAAGATCTTTAAGTTTCGGAAGCTGTTTTATAAGTAAATCCTGCTGAACCATACTTGCATTGATCAGCTCATGTTCATAGGCTTGTTTTGCGAGCCTTATATCAAGCTGTCGGGCATTGTGTATGGCTATAGCCGCCTGATTGGCAAAAATATTCAGTATATCTACCTGATTTTCATTAAAGTAATTTAATTTGTCGCTCTCCATACATATTACTCCGAGAACAGTTTCCTCAAATATCATCGGGATAGAAATCTGGGATTTCGTATTTTTGCGTATTTCAAGATAGTGTTCTGAAGTGCGAACATCATCAATTATATCAATTTTTTTTGATTCAACAACCCAGCCGCAGGCCCCCTGGCCGACTTTAAGATGGAGACGGTCCGTCACTCCCGAATCATAGCCCCGGCTGCTGGTATTTAATAGGTTTTTCCCTGATTTATCTACAAGGAAAATGGCCGCGGCATCAAAATTTATCAAAGACTGGAGAGAATTTAGTATAAAATCGAGAATATCTTTGGTGTTGAGCGATGAGAGGATACGCTGACTGACTTCAATCAGTTTGCGTGTCTCAAAGTTCTTTTTCTCCAAATCGACAAAAAGTCCGGTATTCTCAAGTATTAATCCGCCCTTACGTTGAATTTTTTGGAATAATAATCGGGTCGGTTTGTCCCGGTAGAAGCGGACTTTTTTTAGATTAACCAACAAAAATGCAAACGTTTGGTTATGGCCATGGAAGGGTAGAAGAGCATATAGATCCGCCTTTTTAAATTTGCGGGCAAAAGAATCAGGTATCCGCAAAGTGGAAAAATAATCTTCAATCAGTAGGGTTTCCGCTTGGATTGGTCTGATATATGAAGCATCAAGGCCGAGAGTCATTAATTCACTGTCATCAAGATTGCCCGAAAAAGCAGGGTAGAATTTATTGTTCTCAAAGATATAAAAAGCGTAGGAAACATCACTGAATATTTTTTTAAACGCGTCTTCAAGCTCATGCGTCACCTCATGGTAACGGAAGGAACTGTTCAGTTTTGTATTCAAAGTTTCGAGGGTCTGTTGAATATGATTAAGCAGAAAATAATAGTGCTTATTGACAAAACGTCTGACCAGTAGCTTTAACCTCTCATGAAACAGGATAATCAAGGCCAGCACTATGGCTACAGGCGGCAGAAAGGATGCCTTATCAATGACCGTTTGTCCGAGGTAAAGGAGTAATGTTAAAAGGAGATATATCAGATAAAGTATTGCAGATTCAATAATATCATATTTCGACAAAACCACTCCTTTGTTATGGGCGTAAATATAGAGAATACTTGGATTATATTCAATAATCGGGAAATTAAAGCAATGAAAAAATCAGGTTGATGTCTCTATTTTAAGGGTTAAAATGGTGACATCATCGTATTTGGTTGGATCACCGGAAAACTCTGTCAAAACATCATAAAGTTTCAGATTTAAGTCTTGACTGTTGAATGCCGCCATATTTTCCCGGAAAAAATGAATTAGGGCCGGTTCATCAAATGGTTCCTCATCATCATTCATAGCTTCTGTGACACCGTCAGTGAACATTGTCAGGCATAGTGCTTCTTTAAGATTTTCTCTGCCGGTTTCATAATGTACATCCGGCATCATACCCAGAATGATTCCACCTTTATCCAAAGCCTGATAACTGCCGTCAGGCCTGAATAAATACGGGGGATTGTGACCTGCATTGACATATTCCAGTTGATGGGTTTTAGCGTTAAGTTTCGCGATAAAAAAAGTTATGTATTTATCGACTGATGTATTTTTATAGATCAGATTATTTAGTTTGGATGTGATTTCATCCAGTTCATATTGTTCGCCGGCAAGGGTCTGTAAACCCGCCTGCAGATTAGACATTAAGAGAGACGCGGGCATGCCTTTTCCGGAAACATCCGCAATGGTTAGTATAAATACATCATGACTTATTTTGATGATATCGAAATAATCGCCGCCTACCTGCTTACTCGGGATATTGAGACCATGGATATCGTATCCCATAATCTCTGGCATGGCTTTTGGTAAAAGCTGAATCTGAATTTTTTTTGCCAGATTGAGTTCTTCTTCCATCCGCTTTTTTTCAAGCGTTTCCTCGAAAAGACGCGCATTTTCCAGGGATATGATCGCGATATTTGCCAGCGTGGACATAAAATCGATATTGGCTTTGTTAAACAGGCTTTTATCCAGTTTCTCACCCAGAAATATGAATCCGCGAACCTGGTCCTGATTTACCATAGGGGTAATAACTCGGATGCCCAGATCATATAATTTAGAATATTGATTTTGATCTTCAGTGAGAATCATCGGGGTATTGAAGTCAGGCAGGTTTCGGCACTGATCGATGCATTTTCTGATCGCGGCATCATTAAATAATGAGCCCTTTCTATATACAATTTCCAGCTTGCCGCCCACATGCTGGGCAACGAAAAACTGGTTAACCAGCATTTGTCCCATGAGTGAATAGGACAGTTGTCTGAGAATCTTGTCTGTGTCAAAAAGCCTGTTTAACTCATTACCGATTTCAAATAACGTGTTCAGTTCCTGTATTTTTTGATCAAGCTGTCTGTTTACCTGATTCAGTTTATCAAAGATACGGGCATTTTCGATAGACGGCGCGGCGATGTTTGAGAGCGACGACAAAAAGTCAATTTCCTCATCGGTATAATCCGATTTAACAAGCCGGGCGCCATAACCGACAATTCCCTTAAATTCACGCATCGAACTCAAAGGCAGGATCAACTCAATTTTGAATTTTTTAAAGAAATCGACCCATTCATCATCGCCCTCATATCGGCTGATCAGAAAAGGGTGTTTTGGTAAGGATGCGATCGATATTTCCTTGTCAATCAGCGAAAATGGCAAACCTTTAAGGGTTTCGACCCGGTACAGTTCAGATTTTTGCTGGAATAAAACAATCCCTCTCCCGATAGCCATTCTTCCCATCGGTACAAGCAGAATGGTATTGAGAATAGATTTCAGATTCAGGGATGAGTTGAGAGTCTGGCTTATTTCAAATAGGGCGGAGAGTTCGAGCAGCCTTTTATCCAGTTCATCTGAGTTTAATTCGTTTTGATGGCGGTGACGAAAACTGTTAAGATGGTCATTCATAGCTATGCGGATTTTTTGTTTAAGTATTTTATCATGGCGACCTGATTTTTTGTACCCGGATTAAAAGTGTAATTAACCTCGTCCATGATTGTCTTCATCAGATAAATACCCAAACCTCCCATTTTAGCTTCATGAATGTATTGTCGTAAATCCGGTTCCGGGAGTTTCGAAGGATCAAATCCTTTGCCCGTATCGGAGATGATAATTTCAATCTTTTCGTTATCCAAATACACAATGATGTCTATCATACGTCTGGAATCAAATTTATGCGCGTGCTTGATAACATTTGTGCAGGCCTCATCCACGGCAAGAGCAATCTGGTCCGCTGTGGATGGATTGAATCCTGTCTTCAACGCCAGGCGGTTTACGAACTCGCGAATGATCTCCAGATTATCTGTCTTACTCGGGAACCGGAGTTTGAATTTTTGCTTTCGACTTTTTTTCATATCGGACTCTAATTAGGAATTCGAATTAATTTTACAAAAGTTGCTATTTAGCCTTAAAAAATTTTGATTTAGCCTGCGTTTCTTCATCGAAAATCTCATAAAGTGATGGAAATCCAAGTAAGTCAAAAACTTTATAAACTTTTGGTGATAAATTTGATAGTTTAATATCACCCCCTTTTTCACGTACTTCTTCAATAAAGCCCATGAAGACTCCAAGGCCCGCGCTACTTATATAATCAAGTTTATGAAGGTTCACAATGATATTTACCCGTTCCTCCTTTAATAACCGGTCGAGCGCATCCTCAAATTTTGGAGCTGTATGGGCATCAAGAAATCCAGCCAAATGTAAGACTGAAATTGTATCCTGATCATTTCGTGAAATTTCAAAACCACTCATTAATTACCTCCGGGACAGTCATTGGATATTTTATTCAAATAGCCACCGCGGGGCGGGAGATCCGGCTATCTAAATTTATATCCCTATTATAAGCAATCTTAAATTTTTATCAAAATTAATGTTAAATCATCATGAAGGTTCTGCCCATCCATGAATCCGAGAATCTCATCGATTATTTTATCTTTAATTTCTTCGACGCTCAGATGAAAATTCTGCTTCACAACCTCACAAAGACGCTCCTCGCCAAATTCATCACCGTTTCCGGTTCTTGCCTCGGAGAGACCGTCTGTAAAAAACACAAGTATATCATTCGGAGAAAGCTTTACTTCCACTTCTTCAAGCATCTTATCAAATATGTCACCATTATCGAGACCAACAGCGACGCCGGAAGGCTGAAGTAATGAGGTCCGGTCATCAACTGAATTATAATATAAAATAGGGCAATGTCCCGCCCGCGCGAATCTCAAAACGTTTGTTTTCGCGTCAAGATGGGCGGCCAGGAGGCTTATGAATGTCTTTTTCTCAAGAGATTCATATAATATTTTATTTGTATTTATCAGAATTTCTTTCGGAGATGTCTGGTTTCTGATGAGTGATTGGATAATTCCTTTTGTTTCTGCCATATAAAACGCGGCGGATGTTCCTTTACCGCTCACATCCCCGATGATCAGGCCGAGTTTTGAATCAGGATATGTATAAAAATCGTAATAATCGCCGCCTACTTCATAGGCAGTGATGGTTAGCGTATCAATTTTAAAACTCCCGATTTGCGGGATTTCCTGTGGCAGCAGCTTGAGCTGAACATCACGGGCAATTTTTAATTCCTGTTCCATGCGTTCACGTTCGAATGAATTTCGGAGAAGTTTTACATTTTCAAGAGCGATGGCAGCTTGATTGGCATAAGCCTCCAGCATGTTCACATCATCAGGATCAAAGCCGAACACATGGGTTTTTACCGCGTACAATATGCCCATTACCTGTCCATTGGCGCCGAGAAGCGGAGCTCCGGCGAACGACCCGATTCCGTTTTTCAGGATTTTGATAGTCTGATATTCCTTGCTCTTTGTCAGATCATTCATAATGAGCGGTTTTTTTTGAAGCAGAATTTGATTACTAACGCTTTGATTTGTCTTTGAATTAAATTCCAGGAGTTCATCACCGTTGATGTTTTTTGAAGCCGCGACATATAAATTATCCGCCCGCTCATCAAACAGTTCCAGCCATGTATAAGACGATTCCGTAACCTCCGCGGTCATTTCGGTGACCAATTGGACTAATTTTTCATAATCATATTCAACAGACATAACTCTGCTTAAATGATGCAGGGATGAGACTTCTTTCATTTTGCGGTCAAATACCCTGGCTGTGGGCAGATGGAGCAGAAAATTCAAATTCGCGAAAATGGCATAAAACACAAGGAAATACCAGCTGATATTTGTAAAAACGGCTAACGCGAGACTATGGGCAGGGACAGAAACCTTGAAAGCGAGATCGAATAGATATAATACTACCCAGATTAGGACAAATGAGATAAGAAAATAGTAATATTTCTCTTTGCGTGACAAATAAGTGATCCAGCTGTTTCTGGTAGATAGCCCGGCGAGAAATATCAATGTCCCTAAAAATGCGGCGTTGTTATATATGCCGTTGCCGCTAAAGCTAAGGTCGAGGGGTGTTTCAAAGACAACGGTCAATATCATTGTCGCTAATGTTCCCGCAAGCGCGATGGCAAGATAGAGATCTGTTCTTTTTCTGAATTTATAATAGATCAGGTTTTTGATACTGATCAGGATAGGCAATAGCAGTAGTATTGCCGCGAGAGACACGAGATTTGAATAAACCAGACTGAGAAAAGTTTCAGGCTGCTGTGGAAATGTAGCCGGGGAGAAGCCCGGTGAAAGAGCCTGTTTCAGTACAAGCACCAAAATATATAGTATCGCTAAAAATTTTATCAGATTTTTTAGATTGGTCTGAACATCAGAAACTGAAAAAAAGGATTTTCTTTTTAGGTAAAGGTAATAAAAATAAATAGTTAAAACAGAAAAGCTTTCATGTAAGTAATTCCACGACTGGATGTTTAGAGAGCTGAAATACTGTATGACATCATATGCAAACGTAATCAGGCTGTTGAATACGATAATTCCAATCAGTAGTTGCGTCGGCAGATGTATCCGTTTCATTCAATAAATACCTTAAAAGGATAAATAGCGTTTGAGAAAACTCCGATCAGTGTTGAATCACTCCGAAAATGTTTTACAAGCCGGGTTCCTGTGTCGCTCACTATGAGATTGCCGTTTTTCGGGTTAATTCTCAGGTCTGATGGAGAAATAAAACCTTCACGTTGACTGAGACGTAATCCGTTGTATGAAAGTTGCATTATTTCTGAATTTATATCATTATAAATAATTATCCAAACCGTCTTATTCCTTTCATCAAGTCTGAATTTTCCGAAATTATCCGATCTGTAAATTTCTTCGGTTTCCCCGGTCGCGAGGTCATATTTATAAAGAATATCTTCGGCCGGCGTTTGATCGGTAAGAAACAGGATTTGATTGGTCTGGTCTATCTGAAAAAATTCCGGATCCAGAAGGGATTGATCATCCAGGGATGAAAGCGAATATTGTAAAACTCCCTCCAGGTTATAAACAAGTATCTTGTGATTCCTGTCATCTAGTATAAACAGAAGTTTTTCTTCTGAAAATTCAATTTGTATTGGATTTCCTAGATTTGTCGCGGCTAAGGTTGATGTCCCTGTCACAGAATTAATCTGATATAGTTTCCCGGAAGAGTCGGTCAGCCAGAAGCTTTGGTTAAACGAATCATAAGCGCAGTCAAAAGGATGCTCGATGCCGAATTCACTGAAGAGAACTTCCCCGTTGTCTAAATCAAAAATATCGAAACTATTTATGGCCGGATAGGTTACCATCGCGCGGTTATGGTCATGGTCGAAGGCAAGAGCCTCTGGGATCCAGACACCATAAACGATTAATGTAACCGTCTTCATGTCATAGGCGAGATTCAGAAATGTTTCAAGACCCCATCTGTCAATAAGCCATATATCACCGGGCCCCGCAATGACATCGACAATTTTCGTGGGAGGGGAATCGGAATTTTCACCGGTTAGTGTCATATAATAACTGTACTTGATATCGTATTTAATATCAATGTCCTGATAGGATGATTGATTTTTTGGAAATGAAGACAGAAGGGTAAACTGATTTTCCAATTCAGATTTTTTGTAGAGTTTGAATCCATTAAAATCCACCGTCAACCGCGGACTCCATCGAATCTGCACGGTGGAGTCAACGGATGAAACAGAAAGGTTTAAATCAATATTAGTTATACCACTGCCGGGGTCAAATATATTGTTCTTATCCCTGTCTGAGCAGCCGGTCAGGGTGACTGTTACAAACAGATATATTGTAAAATAAAGATATCTCACACGGCTATCTGTATTTGTGATACTAATATTTTGCAAACCGGTTAATTTAATGAAAGTTTCTTCAGTATCTCTTCGTACACTTGTTTTACTTCATTATTCCCGCTAATCGAATAAAAATGGTTAAGATTCTCATAATACTTCTTGACGGGTTCTGTCTGTTCTCTGTAAATATCCAGACGTTTCTGTATTGTTTCGACATTGTCGTCTCGACGGGTTATGATATCACCTCCGCAAATGGTGCATTTGTTGTCTGTCGGGGCGGGATTGGTTGCCGAATTATAATCTGCCCCGCAGCTATGACAGATTTTACGGCTTGACAGTCTCCGGATGATTTCACTGTCCGGAACGGTTATTTCAATGCAAACAAATGCCGGGAGTTCCAGCTTTGTCATTAATTCAGAAAGATGTTTGGCCTGAGGAATGGTTCTGGGAAAACCGTCCAGGATGAAACCTTTTTTACAGTCTTCTCTTTGAATACGTTCTTTAATAATTCCAAGCATCAGATCATCGGGGACCAGCTCTCCCTTTTCCATGACTGATTTTGCTTTTTTACCCAGCTCACTTTCAGTCCTTACCGCTTCACGTAGCATATCGCCTGTCGATATTTGAGGAATTCCGAAATTACTGCTCAATAGTTTCGCCTGAGTACCTTTACCAACTCCCGGTGCGCCGAATAAAATAAGATGCATCCTAAAGCTCCTTCAGTTTGTCGTTAAAGTGTGCCTGATCTATCGCTAAACAGGTTGCCGAACCCGTTACTGTGTCTCTCGAGCATCTAAAGACTTAAGTTGTTAACGCTTATCTTTCTCTTGCGCTCATTTTCAGCATAGAGCTGACCGCAGGCCGCCTGGATTTCCCACCCTTTCCTCCGGCGGATGGTAATGGTCCGGTGGTTATCGTTTACCAGGATGTCAAAGCGTTTTACCTGTTCTTCCGTTGGTGGTCTGAACTGGGGATCATCTGAATTGCAGGGTATGATATTTATTTTGCAGGTGATGCCCTGTGTTAACTGTACCAGGAGTCGCGCATCTTCTTCAGATGAGTTCAATCCGTCTATTAAAACGTATTCGAATGTGACTCGTTTTTTTGTTTTTTTGTTATAATATCTTGCCGCGTCCATAAGTTTCTCAAGCGGATATTTTTTTGAAATCGGCATAATTTGTTCGCGGATGACATCTTTTACGCTGTTTAGTGAAATCGCCAGTGAATAGGGCTGATTTTCATCCGCCATTCTATGGATGGCCGGTATAATTCCGCTCGTGGATATGGTTATTCGTTTCCGGCTAAATGCCATTCCCTCCGGATCCGCCATAATATCGGCGGATTTTAAAACAGATTCATAATTCAGCATAGGTTCGCCCATCCCCATAAATACAATATTTGTTGGGGGATAGAGACTGCGTTCTTTCATTTGAATCACCTGCTCGATGATTTCTCCGGAAGTCAGATTTCTTAGCAATCCCATTTTACCTGTCGCGCAGAATTTGCAATCCAGTGGACAACCGATCTGAGAAGAGATACAAAAAGTTACCCGTTTACCCTCATAAATGATCACGCTTTCTATTTTCATGCCGTCAGACATTTCCCAAAGGTATTTTGTCGTGCCGTCTTTTTTTGATTTGATCTCGTCAACTAAACTGAAGGATCTTAAAATGAATTGATTTTTTAACAGTTCTCTGAAAGGCTTCGGAAGCGTGCTGAATTCGGTAAAATCTTTCCAGTTTTTCGAATAAATTCCCTTGTAGATCTGATTTGCCCGATATCTGGGCTGATCAATCTCCGACATGTAATTTTCGAGCTCCTGCTCCGTAAAATCCAGGATATGTTGTATCATCTATTTCTCATTTGCATTTAAGGCGTTCTATATGTAAAATTTACACTGTTATCATCAAACTAAAATTTATTAAATTATTCGCTCAATCTCAAGGAAATTAATGGCCTATGGACAAAGGAAATTCGAATTCTCCTGCTGATTTAGAGGTCGCTGACTTAATTCTCGCCAAATATGAAATAATTAAGAAAGAACTCTCAAAAGTTATCATAGGCCAGGATGATATTATTGAGCATCTGTTAATCTCACTTTTCACACGAGGACACAGTCTTCTTGTCGGTGTTCCGGGTTTGGCAAAAACCCTGCTTGTCCGCACCATCGGCCAGATTTTAGATATGCGGTTTTCAAGGATTCAATTTACTCCGGATCTAATGCCTTCCGATATAACCGGAACTGAAATTTTGGAAGAAGACCGATCCACCGGTCAAAAATCCTTCAAATTTATTAAAGGCCCCATCTTTGCCAATCTAATACTCGCGGATGAAATCAACCGGACACCGCCAAAAACTCAATCTGCATTACTTGAGGCAATGCAGGAATACCGTGTGACCGCTGCCGGACAATCTCATCAGATCGATGAACCATTTTTCGTTTTGGCGACTCAAAATCCCATCGAACAGGAGGGAACATATCCGCTGCCCGAGGCTCAGTTAGACCGATTTATGTTCAGCCTTTGGCTGGATTATCCCAATTTCGCGGATGAGCTGGAAATTGTAAAACGAACAACAACCAATATAAATTTCGAATCTGAACCCGTTGTTTCAAAACAGGATATTCTGGAATTTCAGAAATTGATCAGACGAGTACCTGTGGCAGATAATGTAGTCGATTATGCCGTCCGGCTTGTCAGTTCGACCCGCCGGGGGAATTCATTGTCGGATGAAAAATTATCCGGGTGGATCCGCTGGGGCGCCGGACCAAGGGCCTCGCAGTTCCTGATTCTCGGAGCGAAGGCGAGAGCTATTCTTCACCATCGCTACACTCCTGATATTAATGACATTCGTAGTCTGGCATTACCTGTGCTCAGACATCGTCTTGTTACGTCATTCAGCGCAGAAGCAGAAGGTGTTTCTATAGAGCAAATCATCGATTATGTATTGGAAAAAGTAGATCATTGAGAGGAAAAAAATCTTTAAGTCAATCATTTTCAGTCTTAAATCAATGAATTGACTGCTTTTATGAGTTTCCGGGGGGACAAGTTTCTAAAGAGTGGTATTTTAATTGGGATTTACCAAAATGTATTGGAAAATTCGTTCAACCGGTGTTAACTGGTTTTATATTGTTCTTGTCTTAATTGCGTATGTGACTATTTCTTATTCTCAAACAATCCCCTTACGCGTTTACTCCATTGAAGAAGGCCTTATACAATCACAGGTACAGACCATAACCCAGGATTTCGATGGATATCTGTGGATTGGAACTAAGGACGGCATATCAAAATTTGATGGACTCCGTTTTTATAACTACAGTAAAAATAACGGATTAGCAGAAAATTTTGTGCTGAGTTCCATTCGCGATAAGCATGGTAATATCTGGTTTGGCCATTTCAGCGGAAATCTGAGCATTTTTGATTACAAGGAAAATATTTTCAGGCCATGTACTTTCAATGATAAACTCCCGGGCAGTCCCGTCACCGGCCTTTACATCGATCCCGCCGACAGGCTCTGGATTGCCACTCTGGAAAAAGGATTGTTCTATTTGTCGGGAGATTCACTTGTTAATGTCTCCGAACAGTTAAATATCAATTTCGGGAGCATCCAAAGGTTATTCGCGGATGGGGAAAATAACATCTGGATTGCCACAAAAAAGGGCGCGGTCACCATCAGTTTCGAGGATACCAATTCGCTGGATACAATGAAAATGCGATTCTATACCGAAAAGGATGGTCTTGCTGACGACGGCATTCTGTCGATATGCGAAGACAGTGATGGCTTCATTTGGTTGGGAACTTCAAAGAACGGAGTTCTTAAATTCAGGAGAGATCGGAGTACCGGCAATCTCTCTGATCTGAAAAAAATAAATAAGAACGATGGTTTGCTGTCGGATCAGATAAATGTAATCTTTGAAGATTCGAAAAAGAATGTCTGGATTGGTACCGGTGGCGGCGGAGTTTCAAAGTACAAGCCTGAAAACGCTGATAAAAACGAGGCAATCGCCTGCACCATTACTCCCGCTCAGGGGCTTGGTCATCTGAATGTGAGTGCGATCTTTGAAGACAGGGAAGGTAATATCTGGATTGGTACGGATAATGGTATTACACAATACCGTGGAGAGCGTTTTGAGATGTTTGGGGCAGCCGATGGATTGTCAAATAAATCAGTATGGTCGGTTTATGAAGACCGTCAACACAGAATCTGGCTGGGCACGGAAGATGGAATAACCAGAATCAGCGGCATCTATGACCACCCGCGTCAACTTAAAATCAGAAATTACAAGATGGCGGACGGACTTCCCGCTCAGATGATTGTTTCAATAGTTGAGGATAAGTTTGGCCGGATCTGGGCGGGGACAGAAAAAGCGGGAATTGCCGTGCTTGACCCTACGACCGGTAACATAACCGTCCTATCTGAATCGGAAGGACTGCCAAGTGACTTTATTTTGTCCATGACCGTTGATTTTGAGAATAATATCTGGGTTGGAACGGCCCTGGGAGGACTGGTAAAATGCGAACTTCCCAAATCGCGCCCGCGTGACGGTAAAGTGGTAAAAAGTTTAAAAATTTATACGACTGATGATGGTCTTTTTTCAAATAATGTCTATGTTACCTGTACCGACAGGAACGGAAACATCTGGATCGGTTCTGAAGATATGGTTCTGACGCGTTGGGACGGCCGTGAATTTAAAAGATTTTCCATGGACCGGAAACCCAACATCTCCCATATCACATCGCTGTCGGAAGATAATCATGGTAATATTTGGTTTGGTACGACCGGGGGCGGTATTTTTGTATTTGACGGTGAAAAAATATCCGGTGTACCAATGCAGAATGTACTTGATGATAAAATAATTTATTCCGTCAAGCATGATGATTCCGGTAATCTCTGGATTGCCGCGACATCAGGAGTTTATAAGTTTGACAGTTTGGATTCAACCTTATTGCACTATGGCAAGCATGAGGGTTTTCTGGGTATTGAGTCTAATGAAAATGCAGTAAGCAGAGATCACGAAGGAAATCTCTGGTTTGGCACCATTTCCGGGGCGATTAAATACGACCCTGCTAAGGACCAGATAAATAACCTGCCTCCGCTGGTAAAAATTACGGACATTAAAATTTATTTCAAAGATACTCCGGATATCCGTGAAGCCAAACTTGAATATAATCAAAATCATCTGACCTTTAATTTTATCGGCATTTGCCTTTCGACGCCTGAAAAAGTCCGTTATCGTTACTTTTTGGAAGGTTTTGATTCTGAGTGGTCGCCTGTAACATCCGATAATCGCGCCACCTATTCCAACCTCCCACCCGGTGAATATGTCTTTAAAGTCATTGCTGTCAATAATGATGGAATCTGGACAAAAGAGCCGGTCAGTTATAGTTTTGAAATAATGACCCCGTTCTGGAAAACCTGGTGGTTTATAGGGCTGGGTTTGTTGACCATTCTCTTCGGCGCGGCCATTTCTTATAAAAGAAAAGTTCATCAGATTGAAAAACAAAACTCGCTGCTCGAGTTAAAAGTGGATCACCGGACAGCCCAGTTGAAGAAGGAAAAAGAGAAAGTTGAATTCGCGCTTGAAAAACTAAACAGACAGGAAAATCAATTACAAAAAATTGCTGAAAACGCCACTTTGCTGCTTCGTAATCCTTACTATATGCAGTCGATCCGTGAAGCTCTTCAGGTTATAGGTGAAGCATCCGGTGTTGAACATATATACATATTCCAAAATCAGTCAACACTGCATGAAAAAGTATCTGTCCGTTTTAAAATGCATTTTAAATGGGATAAAAAAGAAAATCTTAGCAACGAAGAACAACTGTCCTATAAAATGCAAATTTTTGATGACAATGATTTATTAAAGATTTATGAATCACTAAAAAATGATGAGTTCGTTTCGGACCGTTTCCCGTCCTTTGATCTTTCCCCGAATACCAAAAAGACAAAAGTTTCCCGGTTGGCTCTTCCCGTTACCATCAGTAAACAATTTTGGGGATTTGTTATGCTGGATGATTCGAATTACAGACGTGTCTGGGAAAAAAATGATCTGGCAATCATGAAAACGGCGGTCGCTAATATCGGCGGGGCTATTGAAAGACACGAGACCGAGGGAGAATTGAGCAGGCTCTCTCTCGCGGTAAAAACATCAACAGACAGTATTTTTATCAGTGATATAAAGGGACGGATTACAGATTTAAACGAAGCCGCCATTAAGCTTATGGAGGCAGATGAAAAATACGATATTATTGGATGCCGGGGAGTTTCTTTCATTGATCCCGAAGATCGAAAACGATTTATTAAGGATGTATTCAGAGCCATCAACACAGATGAGACGAAAACACGTGAATATTTGATGATCACGACACGAAAAAGACGCATACCGGTCGAGATTAGTTTTTCCTTGCTCAGGGAACCGAATGGTTTTCTGCTCGGATTTGTTTTGTTCTGCAGAGATGTTTCGGAACGTAATAAAATGGAAGAGGAACTGCTAAAGGCAAGAAAACTGGAATCATTAGGCATACTCGCGGGAGGCATTGCCCATGATTTCAATAATATTCTTACTGCAATTCTGGGAAATATATCTTTGGCGAAAATTTTCGCCGAGTCCGACGCAAAAATTTTATCAAGACTTACAGAATCTGAAAAAGCAACGATGCGCGCCAAGGATCTCACTCAGCAGTTACTCACTTTTTCCAAAGGCGGCACTCCAATAAAAAAAACAGCGTCTGTAGCGGATTTGATCAGGGAGAATACCGGATTTGTGCTTCACGGTTCAAAAATTCTCTGCAATTATTCTATCCAGGAAGGTATCTGGAATGTTGAGATAGACGAAGGACAGATCAGTCAGGTGATCAATAATCTGACCATAAACGCGCTGCAGGCTATGCCGGAAGGCGGGGTTCTTGAGGTCAAAGCGGAAAATTATATTATCGGAGGTGAGACTGATCTTCCGCTTAAACAAGGAGACTATGTAAAACTGTCCTTTAAGGATAACGGGATCGGAATATCAAAAGGATATATCGATAAAATATTTGATCCTTACTTTACGACAAAACAGAGGGGGAGCGGTCTCGGACTTGCGACGACGTATTCGATAATTCAGAAACATGAAGGTCATATTTTTGTGGAATCCTCCCTTGGCCTCGGTACCACCTTTTCTATTTATCTGCCGGCTTCAAGAAAGAGCCGTTTAATAACAAGTGAATCCGATGGAAGAATTGAACTGACCGGTCAGGGCACTATTCTTGTGATGGATGATGATGTGCTTATCTTAGAGGTTGCCCGCAGTCTGTTGAATAATCTGGGTTTCGAAGTGGAAACCGCGACGGAGGGGTGGGATGCTGTCAAACTGTATAAGAAAAGTTTTGAGAATCATGATAAATATAATGCCGTTATAGTTGATTTGACAGTGCCGGGAGGAATGGGCGGTGCGGATACGGTAAGGGAACTATTAAAAATCGATCCGGAAGTGCGCGTCATTGTATCCAGCGGATATTCAAATGACCCGATAATGGCCAATTACCGGGAATACGGATTTTGCGGTGTGGTGGCAAAACCATACAGACTTGAAGATCTGAGGAGTATTCTGTTCCGAATACTTGAGAGCGAGCCGCTGTCATAATTAAGATATTATGATTGACTTGCGGTAATAGTATCATGTTTGATTATCAACTTGAAATTAATTTGGATGCGATAGCGGAGTCGGAAATCTACTTCATTGCTTTACATTAAATACTCAAGCGCAATTTATTTTTACCCTTAGGAACGATAAGTTTTTATTTGCCAATAACGGGATTATCCGGCAATCTCTTCACCTATTATTTGAGCACAACCATCTTTTCAATAACTTCTTTTGTCGAGCCGTCATACTTTAGAATAATTTTATAAAGATATACTCCGTTGGCAAGTTCATCGCCATCGCGGTCCCGTCCGTCCCATGAAATTTGATTGTATCCGGGAACCGTCAGATTGCCGTTTATTTCCTGGATGATTCGCCCGCTGATGGTGTAAATTTTTATTTTAACATCCGCGCCGCTAAGATTCGTCTGAAATGTGAAATCGGTCTCTCCACGGAACGGGTTTGGGTAATTGATCACATCTGTAATAGTAAGTTGAGCGCTTTCGGCGATGTCAAAATGAATGTTTTCATCCGATGGGTTGTTCAAATTATCAAACGCGGTTATCTTCAGTTCATGTGTCCCCGGTTTGAGAGAACTCAACGGATAGGTAATAATTCCCTTTTTATAGCTGTCTTTTTCATAGACAAAAAATCCGGAAATATCTCTTGGATTTTCAGCGTCAATTTGTAAAGAGATGTTATGACCCACCTGTCCCGTCATGTTGATGCCGTTGTCATCTTCAAGTTTTGCCAGCAGAACAGGATTTTGGGCGACGAGGTCACCCGAAGAAAAATTCTCCTGATCTTTAAAATACAAATCAATAAATGGTCCTTTATCATCTGAAATATTTGAGGATGAGCCATTAATGAGAAGAGTATCGTTGTAACCTATGGCTGTGTTCATTGTCGTTCCGTCGGATGCGTAAACGGTGATTCTTCCGGTTGGTTTTTTCTGATAACGGATTGATTTCGGTACGATAAATTGCCCGGTAAATGAACCCTTGTTGACAGAAACTTCACCTTTGAACAATAACGGTCCTCCAAGTGTATAGTAAAGTCCGCCTCCCGTTGTGACAGAATCGTATCTGGCATCGTTGACAATAAGGACGGCATCACCGTCAAACCCGCTGTTAATCTGATTGTTTTTTAGAATATTTCCGGTCACTTCTATTTTACTCAACGCCTTCAGCGTATCCGGAGTTATCGTTGTAATCTGGATATTCTCCCGGGGGTCGGCAAGTTTCATGGTTGGATCGGCAAAAAGGTGATACTTCTGGTCATTGACACCGGAATATGTGGCGAGTAGTTTGGCAATCCCTAATTCAACGGATGGCTGACTATTCGGAAATAAAAACTTATAAAATCTTTCATTAAAAGCCGCATTCTGGCCTGAATAGACGAGTCGCGTCGAAGCGAGTACACCGATAGCGCCGCTGTTTTTTTTCCAGATCAGCGCTTCCGAAAAGCTGGGTTCATGGGGATCGTCATATTTCCCGAAATCGCAGGTTGCCGCGATCAAAAAGGTGAGCCTGTCTTCATTGTTGATCCTGTTCAGGTCACGTCCCATGTTGAATACATCTTCATGGGCCCAAACTTCGGGAGATCCGTGTCCCACATAGTTGATGAGCAGGGTGCCCTGATTCATATAATCAATGATCGCCTGATTGGCCTGCGGTTTAATCCGGTATAATCCTCCGGGAACGGAAGGATAGGCCGATAAGTAAACTTTTTTGATGTTAAATCGTGATAATTCAGGAAGAGTGGCCAGGTTTTCGGTTTGAGACTGATGGATCCATTCACCCGTGGATTGAGTGGTGAGTTCATCATCCGCAACAAAAGTCGCGACAGTTTGCCATCCGTCACGCTCCATATCGCGTTCGTAATTTTTCAATTTTTCGATCATACGTTCAGCATCGGTATGGGTTTCCACGGGTAACCGTCCGATTGCCAGATCCGGCGTGATGTAATCAAACCGGTCATTTGACGCGTAATTGACATCGACGTAATAATTGTCAGAAGTCCGGCTGTCAATTTCGTGGTCATTATAAATTTCAAAAGGGATCACACGGTTTGAGTCGGATAACGATATATTCCTGTAATCATAGTGACCGTCGCCGAACAAGAGCACAAACGAAGGTTGCGCGCCGCTCCAGTTATAATACGCGTAACGGATAAAATTCCGGATGGCTGTCGGATCTGATACTCCGCTGTTAAAATAGAAGAAGATATCCTCGGTTGAAACAGTTTTGCTCGTAAGATGTTGTCTGAGTTCCGATATTTCTTCAGCGTACGGCAAAAACGATTTATCCGTAATGATAAGAAAATCCGCCTGATTGAGTGAACTTAAAAGATTATCAGATGGCGTAAATTTAGTTAGAGACGTAATTGGTCTGATTTTGGCGGATGTAAGATTGCTGACAAGAATATTTTGCGTCTTCGCGGAGGCGGGCAGATCAAATTGCACCTCGCCACCCTGAGGAACGGTGTTGTTAAGTATCAATTTTGGAGAAACCGGATCCGTGACGTCAAAGGCATAAATCCCACTGGTTTGTGTGAAATTGCTGAGCTTGTATCTGACAGGCTGATTTGTGATATGTGTGTAAAAATTAAGCTGGTTCTCAGTAACAGAAAAATTTTTAGGATAATAAAACTCGTACCAATCAAGGTAGGCATTACAGCCGTCATAATTGCCGGAATACTGAACAGAGAGCGTGTTATTCCCGCTTTTCAGCCATGATTGATCCGTGATGATTGTTTCATAACTCCGGCGGGACTGTTTGGTAAAACCGACTTTGTTTAATAATATAAAATTGTTGACCAAAACCGTAAATTCATATCGGTAATCCGGATCGAGATCATCTCCGTATTTGATTCCGGAGCCTCCTTTTAGCTGGATCCTGAAAAATGGAATCGCTCCGGCAGTAGTTACCGGGTCGATTGAGAAGTTATTGGTATAACCCGCCGATTTTCCAAAAAAACGAAATCCGTACCAGTCCGGGCCGGACGCGAGAAGATTATATTTATCTTCTTCGAAATGAAACCGCTCATAATAAAATGATGATTCAACCGCGTTGGGCTGATCGGTCAGAACTTGTTGCTCCATTCTCAGGCCGTTTGTTCCGGACGCGCTGAGCCAGTAATAGTTGACCTTTGCATAGGGATGGTTCTGGTATCTAAAATCATTGGAACCGGAGCTATAGAACCAGCTGTTCAGGCTTTTTCCGTAAAACAACAAATAATCATCGCTGTCAAACAGGCCATTTTGATTCTGGTCGAAGACGAGTATAGGGATTTCCTGTGTAAACGGGTGATTGTTTTCGGAGCTGTCGGTGCGGTAATTAAGTGTATGTCCTCCATTGTTGAACATCTGAATTGAGGCAGTGCTGAGGCCGCTGATATTTATACCGGCATTAGTTAATGTTGACGCGGTAATTTTATACAACCCGTCGGCTTCAACGGTCATGCGGTAAAACGGACCGGTGGGCATTACAGCGGCTTTTCCGAGCTTTTTTACGACAGCCTGGCGCCAGTTTCGGGCAATATCAAAATTTATCAGAAGCTGGTCGTAAACCGCATCAATCGCGCTTCTTCCCGAAGCGCTTCCAAGCAAATTCACAGAACCGTGATATACAATTTTCAGGCGGATCTTATTAATGAAAGTTAGTGAATTCTGAGCCGCCTGGTACCGGAATGGAACGATCGATATGTTTTGAATATCACTGTCCCTGAATTTCGCGGGTTCCTGCAGCTGTATAATTTCATCCGGAAATGCCTGGTTGGACTTATAACTTTCACCTTTGTAATTGCGATCATGAACATTGATACCGCGGCTGTCTTTATAAATTCTTGGAACAGGAATCATATTGATTCCCTGGAAAGTTGATGATTCCAGATGCATGATCTCAACGGTCGCGTAGCCCGAGACAGGTATTCCGACTGTAATTCTTCTCTGGGGGAGATCGGGCGATCCCGGCGTCATTCCATAGTCACCCTGATCAAATGAGACGGAATGCCATGTTCCCGAATCGGTTATCAGCGTATCAATGTTAAAATTTCCCGGTACCCACTCAAGAATCATTGATTGCTGTGTGCTTTCAATGATTCTGAAATCAGGATAGGCCATGCTGCCGGCGAGCAAGTTTTTGATACTAAAAACAGAGATCAAAAAAAATAATACGCTTGCCTGTTTGAATTTTGTCATTCATTTACTCCCAGCTGATAAAATAGAAAATTTACTTCAGACACCGTTTTTTATCAACTCTAAATTCTCAGTCATCTCCGGATGTCCGGAAAATTCAACATATTATTTCAGATACAACATGAATCATTCAAGAGTTGTTCCTGAAATGATCATCAGTATGGTTTAGAAATTGTAATATAATTTGATTTGTCCGGTACTGTAACTTGTCTTTGCGGATTGTGAGTCATCAAGCGTTGATAAGGCGGCATATGCCGAAAAATCAAGTCTTTCCGAGTGATGATACAGCAATGTCAGATAGGGTCCCTGATTGATAATATCCCTGACTTTTTTTTTCACCGGGACATGTCTCCACTCCTGTCTGGCGTAAAGCGAATATCCAGCGGTTACGCGCATCTGAAATATTTTCTCATGGTAGAGAAAAATATTTAAAAACTGGGATCGGTGTGACTGAATTTTATTTTGCGCGAACTCATCCTTAAAAAAGCTGCCTTTTTCTTCCAGTTCGAGTCGGGAATGAATACCAATATTCAATTTTTTGTAAAAAGGCGTAATCAGTGAATCAGAAATGGTGTACTTTCTAAAAATATAGCTTCTTATCTGTTCAGATTTCGGATCGAAATCATAAACGGTATAGTTTGCCTGAACACTGGTACTTAGTGTGTTGGTGGTGTTATTGTATTTATAAATAACCTGAGGATTCAAACGAAAGACCCGGTTCCAGTTATTGTTCGCGCTCTGTTCCCTGAAAATATAAATCTGATGATAGAGATAGGTATAAGCCTGCCAGCGCATTTCGAGCAGAGGGCTGAACCGGTGTGTGTAATTAAGATGGATCACAAAGCGCTGTTCGTCCCGGTCGTCATTATTATTGACGGAATCAGGCGTGTCGTATTGTAATTTAACATAATCGAAGTCAATGCTGAAATGGTTGTTCTGATCGATTTTATAAGAGCTTTGCAAACCCACCGCCGTCTGACGGGTCCGGCTGTCGGTTCGGATACCGGTGTTGTCCTGTGTTTCATCGTTCGTCCACAAGGATAAATTATAAGATAGTTTACGGCCGATGCGATAAAATCGGATCCGGTTCTCAAATTGCAACACGTCGCGGCTGCTTACACTTGAGATGTTTTTTGAAAAAATCTTTGTGTCCAAAGTGATCAGATTTCCCGATGATAACCGGTACACAAGACGATTATCGATGCTGCGGTTATAGAGCGTTAGATGAAGTAAATCAGAAGAAGTGGCGCCGTAATATTGTTTGCTCGTTTCACTGTATGAAAGGCTAAGAGAATCACTGGTGAAATTATTGAATCTGGTCGCCACCTGCATTCCGATCTGATTCTCAAAGTTCTGACGTGATTTATAAAAGTCATAATCCGAATCAAATTGCAGATTGGCCCGGTAGTCGCCAAGCTCATAATTGTTCAAAGTGCCCTGAACACCGGCATCCCAGCCCCAGTCGGTGTTGGAACGATTGACAGACTGCTGATAGCCTGAATAGGGCTTGATTGAGAAGCCGGGTGTTTTATCGAACTTTGCGGTCACTCCGATAATATGATTTTCAAACCGGTTGTCACTGGAAACCTGACGGTCACTCTGGATCCAGCTTTTACCGTAAATTCCAAGATCTAGTTCTGATAATGGGTAATAATAAAATCCATCGAATTTATGCTCGTCTTTCCATTGCTTTTTACCTTCGGACGGGATTAGCAGATTGCTGTTAAATGATTCGCTGACATTCCATTCCCAAAGGCTCTTTTCAGGGTTCGATAAATTTAGTTTGCCAAACCAATTCCATGTGGTATTCTGCTTTGAGAATTCAGTTGTCCATTCAGGAATGGGGATGTCACCGGTCTGGGCATATAAAAACTGAGTCAGAAATAGTATCGGAAGAAGTAATTTCCGGCTTTTTGATAAAACTGAGGATGTTCTATGCAATTTATTCGTTATTTGTAAATGGCGTTTAAAGGATCGACAATTAAGACTACTTTACTATAATCTGATATACTTTTTCATCCTTTTTTTTCATCTTGTATTTTTCACGCGCTATTTTTTCGATATACTCTGAATCATTATTCAATTTTGCTTTCTCGATCAGCAGTTCTTCTTTCTTTTGTTTCAATGCGTCAATTTCATTCATAAGTTCCTGTTTTGCCCGGTAATTACGATAAAATTCTATGGTGCCCCGGGAACCGTGCAGGAAATAGAAATAAATGAGACCGACCAGGACTAGTCCAAATATCCATTTCCTGTTCACAGAACCGAATTTTTGCTTTCCCGTTTTACGTCGGGAAGTGACTCTTTTAATGTTTTTTTTCATATACTTCTATAAATTGCCCGGCTTCCGGTTGATTTGAAGCCGGGCTGATTAATATTAATTATTCTTATAAACGCTTTTACCCCGGAATATGGCATTTCCACCGAGGACATCTTCAATTCTCAACAGCTGATTATATTTGGCAATTCTGTCGCTCCTCGACGCGGAACCTGTTTTAATTTGTCCTGCATTGGTCGCGACCACCAGATCAGCAATGGTGGAATCTTCTGTTTCTCCGGATCTATGCGAAACAACGGCCGTGTAGCCAGCTTTATGCGCCATCTCGATAGCGTCAAGGGTTTCGGTAATTGTTCCAATCTGGTTAACCTTAATCAGAATGGAGTTTGCTATTTTTTCATTAATGCCGCGGCTGAGACGCGCCGTATTTGTAACAAACAGATCATCGCCGACCAACTGGATTTTTGACCCGAGTTTTTTTGTCATTGTCTGCCAGCCGGACCAGTCATCTTCCGCCAAACCGTCTTCAATTGAAACGATAGGATATTTTTTTACCCAGTTCGCGTAATAATCCACCATCTCATCGGATGTCAGTTTTTTGTTTTCGGATGCGAGCAGATACAATTTTTTATCTTTATCATAGAATTCACTGCTGGCGGGATCGAGACAGATAAAAACATCTTCACCGGGTTTATATCCGGCGCGTTCAATTGCCTGAAGTATGACCTGAACCGCTTCTTCGTTGGATTTTAAATCCGGCGCGAAACCACCTTCATCGCCAACGGCGGTGTTGTACTTTTTCTCACTGAGAACCTTTTTCAAAGTATGAAATATTTCCGCTCCCATACGCAAAGCTTCTCTGAATTCTGTAGCCCCAGCCGGAGCGATCATGAATTCCTGCAGATCAACATTGTTATCCGCATGTGAACCGCCATTGAGAATATTCATCATCGGTACCGGAAGCACTTTGGCATTTACCCCGCCAAGATACTGATACAGCGGTAAAGCTGAAATTTCGGCGGCAGCCTTCGCCACAGCCATAGAAACACCTAATATGGCGTTCGCGCCAAGTTTGGCTTTGTTGGGAGTTCCGTCCAGTTCGATCATAATTTGATCGATATAGGTCTGATCGGTCGCGTCAAGTCCGACAAGTTCGTCGGCAATGATTTCATTAACGTTCTGGACTGCCTTTAAAACGCCTTTTCCCATATAGCGATTTTTATCGCCATCCCTGAGCTCAACGGCTTCATGTTCACCGGTCGAAGCGCCTGATGGAACAGCAGCTCTTCCTACGGCGCCGCCTTCCAGTTCAACTTCAACTTCAATGGTAGGATTCCCTCTGGAATCGAGAATCTCACGGGCGTAAATATCTAATATTGTAGTCATCAAGTCTCCCTTTAACATAAATTCAAGTATCAAATTAATAGCATTAAGTTACATATAAGCAAAAATAAGTTCAAGCTATTATTTCTCTGGTTGCCGCGCTAAGAATTTCTGTGCACAACACTCGCCGAAGCCTGATCCGTCGGGAAAACAATGACTTCAGCAATCTGTACATGCGCGGGACGTGATGTGATAAATATGATGACATCGGCAATATCATCACCGTTGAGTGGTGTCAGATTTTTGTAAACGGACTCGGCTTTGTCTTTATCACCACGGAACCGCACCATACTGAATTCTGTTTCAACCAGACCCGGATCAACGGTTGATACCCGGATGGGCGTTTCAACCAGTTCGATACGCAAAGCTTTCGTAAGAGCGTCAACCGCGTGTTTTGTGGCGCAGTACACATTCCCTCCGGGATAAACTTCGTGACCGGCAATGGAGCCAAGATTAACCACATGCCCTTTATTTCGTTTTATCATACCCGGAACTACAGCCCTGGTGACGTATAGCAACCCCTTAATATTTGTATCGATCACCTCATCGTAATCGTCTGCCGCTATCTCGAATACCTTGTTTACTCCTCTCGCGAGTCCGGCATTATTGACCAGAATATCGATTGACTGCCATTCATCCGGTAGTGAGGAAAGCTTTTCAGATACCTTTGATTTGTCTCTGATGTCAAATGAGAGCGGAAAGCAGTTTACATTATGATTTTTCTTTAACTCTGTTGAGAGTTTCTCAAGCCTTTCCTTACGACGCCCGGTGAGGATCAGATTGCTTCCTTCCTTTGCGAAGGCGCGCGCGCAGGCTTCGCCGATTCCGCTTGTGGCTCCTGTAATAAGTACAATTTTATTTTTTAGTGATGTCATGACAATACTCCGTTTTTATAAATTTTCCAGGTTAATTTTTGTATGATTGAGAAATCCTGCAATTGTAACGATATTATAACCAAAATATTTAAAGAAATTTTGATTATTAAAATATAATAAGATTTATCAACAATAAAACTTAAAATTTCATTTCAAAAGCAGTGATCAAACTCCGGTAGCAGTAAATAAATCGGCAGCCGGTCTTAAACTGCGGACGATTCAGCAATGAAAACAGAATAACTTGTCTTGTGAGATAAAGGAAACAGATCCGGTAATTATTTTTTTTGAATAAACCGGATATTCGAATGTATATATAATTGAGAACGCGGAAAGGGATTCATGACGACAGACCGGGAGGCCATTGTGGCTTGTCAGAAAGGATTGAAAGAAAGTTACAGGTTCCTTGTTGAAAAATACAAGGTGCGCGCTTATCATGCTGCTCTTGCCTGGACCGGTAATTCTGAAGAAGCAATGGATATTTCCCAGGAAGCATTCTATCGCGCTTACCGTTCTCTGAAAAAAGTGGATCCGGAAAAAAATTTTTACACCTGGCTTTATAAAATCATAAAGAATCTGAGCATTAATTATCTTAAAAAGTCAGAAATGGTAAACAGAATTAACCGGTCAGCCGATGGATCGATCATTGACACCAATTTTTCAAACGACGCGGATAAACCGGATTGGATTTATGAAGAAAATGAAAAGAAACAGCTCCTTTGGCGCGCGATTAACATGCTTGAACTAAGGGATAAAGAAATAGTAATTCTAAAAGAATTTCAGGAAATGGGCTACCGGGAGATAGCGGAAACTTTAGAGATCCCGATCGGCAGTGTGATGTCCAGGCTTTATTACGCGAGAAAAAAACTAATAAAAAATTTAGGATTATTAAGTGATGAAGAATAATCTGACGTGCGAAGAAATAAGGCCTTTGCTGATGGGACTGATTGATGATGAATTGGATCAGGAGCAGATTGTCAGTGTTCGCTCACATCTGGAGAATTGCGGCTCCTGTAAACTGCAATATGATTCTTTTTCGAACTTGAAGAAGGAGACAGAAATCATGAAAAGTATCAAATATCCCGAAGACTACTGGGACGGTTATTGGGAAACGATTTACAACAGGATTGAAAGGGGAATAAGCTGGCTGCTTATTTCAATCGGCGCCGTCCTGATTCTTGGATTTGTCGCATATGAGGCGTTGAGTGAATTTTTTAATGATACCCAAATCCCGCTGCTTCTCAAAACAGGAATCGGCGTTTTTGTTATCGGAATGATTATATTAATTGTATCTGTGATACGTGAAAAAATTACCTCAAGAAAAAAGGACATCTACAGGAGGATCATGAGATGATTTGTGTGACTAGCGATGAGATACCGGGAAAAGAAATCGTCAGCGTGCTGGGCATAGTGAGAGGCAATACCATCCGCGCCAGAAACATAGGCCGCGATGTGATCGCGGTATTCAAAAATATTATCGGGGGGGAGATTGAGGAATACACAAAATTAATGGCGGAATCAAGAGACCAGTCCTTGGACAGAATGATGAAGCAGGCGCAAGAGATGGGAGCAAACGCGGTAGTCGGTACAAGGATTTCCACTTCATATATTATGGCAAATGCCGCTGAAATTCTTGTGTATGGAACCGCGGTTGTCATAAAATAGAAAAATGACCTGGATACGTATAAAAAGAAATATTTCACTTGACTTTTGACTACTAATGTTGCTATTTTGAAACAATTGTTTTCATAAGTGTTTCATTGTATGGAACGGGGCAGGGGAAATGAGTATTTCTGATTCAAACTTCACACAGGTCATTTTAGATTCACTCGCGGAAGGTCTGTTTACGGTTGACAAAGACTTTCGTATCAACAGTTTAAATCTCGCCGCGGAAAAAATTCTGGGGATCCGCCGTGAAAGCGTTATCGGGGATTATTGTAAAAACGTATTTAACTCAAAGCGTTGTATGGAAGAATGTCCCATCGGGAGAGTGCTCGAAACCGGCGAAGATATATTTGATTTAGAAGGCGCGCTGATGCATGCCAGTGGCAGAATTCTTACTGTAAAGCTGAACGCTACGATATTGAAAGACGAAAATCAAAAACCGATTGGCGGAGTTGTTTCTTTCCGTGATATGTCCTACCTGGAAAACCTGCAGAAAAGCCTGATGACTAATTACCAGTTTCAGGGAATAATCGGCCAGCATAAATCCATGCTCGAAATATTTAATCTTATCGAAGAAATAGCTGATTCAGATTCCAGCGTTTTTGTGTTGGGAGAATCCGGTACGGGTAAGGAAATGATTGCCAATGCTATACAAAAATTGTCAAGAAGGGATGATAAGCCATATATCAAAGTAAACTGCAGTGTGCTTCCGCCCCAGCTGCTGGCCAGCGAATTGTTTGGTCATGTAAAAGGCGCATTTACCGACGCGGTGAAAGACAGGGTGGGCCGTTTTGAAATGGCGGATAAAGGCACCATTTTTCTGGATGAAATAGCTGAAATGCCTCTGCAAATGCAAGTACAACTGCTTAGGGTATTACAGGAGGGTACCTTTGAACGGGTTGGTGAATCGGTTACAAAAAAAGTCAATGTGCGTGTCATCGCGGCGACTAATAAAGATATAGAAAGGGAACTGAAGGACGGCAAGTTCAGAGAAGATTTGTATTATCGTTTAAATGTGATACCTATTGAAGTTCCGCCTCTTAGGAAAAGAAGAAGTGATATACCGCATCTGGTGCAGCATTTTATGAATAAATACTCCCTGCTGTCGGGAAAGAATATTCGTGATATTGATGACGAAGCGATGGATATTCTGATTAGTTACCAATGGCCGGGTAACGTCCGGGAGCTGGAAAATACTATTGAATATGCTTTTGCAAGAACAAAAGATACCACCATACATTCATCAAAATTGCCCCCGAACGTAAGACTGGAATTGCCGTGTAACGACCGTATAAGCAGCAGAAACGGTTTTTCCCCTCAGACCGATGAATATATACTTATTAAGAATCTTCTGGAAAAATATCACTGGAATCGCAGTCATGTGGCGAAAGAAATGAACGTTGGAAGGACGACTCTCTGGCGCAAAATGAAAGCCCTGGGACTTGTGGAGAATTAACCTGTTTCAGTTAAAACAAATTGTTTTGTAATGTAAATATTGGCTATCTCTATTAAAAATAATATATTATCCGTTATGTTGTTTCAATGTTGAAACATAATGTTGCTGTGTTCTCAAATTCCCCCCCTAATTAATGCATGCATACAATTGGAATGATTATTGCTTTACTCGTATGTAAGGGGTAAACCATGTCAGAGATGTTAGGTAACAGATATTTTATCGCTCATCAATTCAGCCGGGCAATTCCTGAGCTGGAAAATGCTCTTTCTGTTCAGATAGAGAATGACAGCATTATAAAAAAATTGATCATCTGCTATATTCAGGTCGGCCAAATCGAAAAAGCGCTAAAATATTTTTATGATTTATTAAAAAAAGATCCGTTTATCATCATCAATACGGATCCTTACCAGGATGACTGTCCGTGTCCCGGGCTTGTTAATGAATGGGAAATTAAGTTCAATAACCAAAACACCTATAATCCAAATCAGTATTTAATTTTAGGTATGCTTAGTTTATATTGCGATGACCAAAAGTCCATCCAATATTTTCGTGAATATATACCTAACGAAGATAACAGAAATATCGTCAAGTCCATTCTCAAAATGCTTTCACAGGCTGCCGCTCACTAAATCCACGTATCAATTACCCTCAAGTTTGAATATTTCCCGGATAAATTTTCTCATTGCATTATACTCTGATTTTAATAAATTTATAAAACAAAGAACACTAAAATGATTGAAGTAATGAATCTTAATATATTGGCGTTTGGCGCTCATCCCGATGATGTGGAGCTTTTTTGTTCGGGTACCCTGATAAAGATGACTGATCTGGGGTATTCAGCAGGAATAATTGACATGACCCGCGGGGAACTGAGCACAAGAGGAAATCCGGAAACAAGATCCGGGGAGGCAGAGAAAGCCGCCTCAATTATAAATGCCAGGATTCGCGTCAATGTCGAATTACCGGATGGGGATATTGTAAATAATCGCTCAAACCGGATGAAAATTATTGAATTGTTGCGATTTTACAAACCGGAGATTGTAATATTACCTTACTGGGAAGACCGTCATCCGGATCATGTAAATGCTTCCGAACTATTAAAAGCGGCTTGTTTTCAGTCCGGATTAGCAAAAATAAACAGTGGCACAGAACCACACAGGCCTGAATATATGCTCTATTATTTTAATCACGCGGTTGCCCAACCTTCATTCGTGGTGGATATCAGCGATGAGTTTGACCGAAAAATGAAGGCTATTAAAAGTTATGGGAGCCAATTTCATAATCCGGCGTCAAATGAGCCTGAAACTTATATTAGCAGCAGGTTATTCATGGAGTCCGTGGAAACCCGCGCGAAATATTTTGGGTTTCAGATCGGAGTAACTTATGGTGAACCTTTTGTGATTGAATCAGTTCTGAAAGTAAACAACTTATTTGATATTTTTTCGTAAATGACTTTAGTCGGCGATAAACGAGGATGAAGATGAAATTTAAATTTTCCGAAAAACACTTTGCTGAAATAGAAAAGGTGCTTGAGACGAAATTTGCCAAAAGAGGCGACCAATATAGGGCGGTACTCTTGAATACGGAAAAAGGAAGAAAACTGACAATTGAAATATATCCGGATATTCCGATCGGCGCGGAGCAGGGAAATCTTATCTCTATTTTCACTCCCAATGCTCATATGCAATTGCATTTTTGTACCGGATTTGTTGCCAGTGACGTTCTCGGGGAAGTGACCTTTATCGGGGAAAATAGCGGAAGACTTTCAGGGATTATCATCGAGAAACAAGCCGCTTGTTCCGTTTTCACCAATGTCAACGCGGAATTGCTTTCGGGAGATTTTACCAAACTCGCGCCTGAAGTAATGCTATCCGGTATCGCGCTCTCTCTCGCGGAGCCCTTGCTTGAAAAAAGCTCAAAATAGTCATGGAAGAATCATTCCGCCTTTACAAAAGTTTTCTTAATTTTGAACAAAACTTATCCGCCAATTCAATCGAAGCATATCTTAATGATGTACGCCGGTATCTTGACTTTCTAAATGCGGCCGGGATTAAAAACCCCCGGGATGCCGCTCCCGGGCATGTTCATCAATTTATACAAATTCTAAGCAAAATGGGACTTTCAGCCACCAGCCTTGCGCGCAACCTTTCAGCCATCCGTGGATTTTACCGTTTTCTGATTGGTGAAAATATGTGCGAAAATGATCCCACCTCCAACATTGACCGCCCCAAGATCCCCAGGCATCTTCCGTCGGTTCTGACGTTTGAGGAGGTTCAGCGCATTTTGAACGCGGTTGATGATCGCAATACCCTGGGATTAAGGAATCGGGCCATGATTGAGACGATTTACGCCTCCGGACTACGTATATCGGAATTACTCACATTGCCGGTGGCGCATGTCTATTTTGAGCAAAAAATATTGCGGATATTCGGAAAAGGCAGTAAAGAACGCCTGGTTCCCGTTTCTGATTCAGCGCTTGAATGGGTAAAAAGCTATATTGACAGGTCACGACCGATTCTAGATAAGCGCAAGCATTCGGATGGAATACTCTTTCTGAATGCAAGGGGAAGACCTATGTCGAGGATGGGGTTCTGGAAAATCCTAAGAGAATATACAGAGGCTGCCGGAATTAAAAAAAAAATACACCCTCATACTTTCAGACACTCTTTTGCCACGCATCTTTTGGAAAACGGAGCTGATCTCAGAGCGGTGCAGGAAATGCTTGGTCACGCGGATATTAGTACAACCCAGATCTACACCCATCTTGACCGTTCCTATATTCAGCAGGAATATAAAACATATCATCCTAGAAGCTGATGAAAATGTTAGTGATGATTTATCCGGATAAATCATGTTATGGTTCATGAATTGATTTAAATTGTTTTTTTTTATAGATTAACCGCAACATAAACAACTCAGAATTCCTATGAAAAATAATAACTCATTATCAGAAATATCGCTATCGGAGCTTCAGGAAAAAATCGGTTTTTTTGGCCGGTCACCACAGATTGATGAATTACTTCAAACAATTGCCCTGGTCGCCCCCACCGAATTATCGGTTCTGGTGATCGGTGAAAGCGGCACGGGAAAGGAAGTCCTGGCCAATGCCATTCACGAGCTGAGTAAAAGAGAAGGTAAACCGCTGGTATCAGTGAATTGCGGGGCTATTCCGGAAGGCATTCTGGAATCAGAACTATTTGGACACGAAAAGGGTTCATTTACCGGAGCGATTGGTCAAAAAAAAGGGTATTTCGAAGTCGCGGATAAAGGTACAATATTTTTGGATGAGATCGGTGAAATGCCGATGAACACACAGGTTAAGTTGTTGAGGGTACTTGAAACGGCTGAATTTATGCGTGTCGGCGGTACAGAAATTCAAAAAGTTAATGTACGTGTAATTGCCGCGACGAATAAAAACCTGGAAAAAGCCGTCCAGCATAATGAATTCCGCCGGGATCTGTACTACCGGTTAAAAGCCATAACACTTGAAATCCCGCCTCTTAGAAACAGAAAAGAAGATATTCCGCTTCTGATAAAGAAATTCGCGGATGATTATACCACAAAAAATAGTATCAAGTTTAAGGGAATCTCCCCGGATGCAGTCAGTTTAATGATGAGACATGACTGGCCGGGTAATGTGCGCGAACTTCGAAATTTCATCGAAACAGCGATTATCCTTAATCGCGGGGAAGTTGTCAAAACAGAGTACGTCAGGTCGGCGCTCAATATGCAATCATCCCAAATTGTATCAGATAAACTGCCGGTGCCCGTGAATAAAACACCGGATCAGGCTGAGCGGGAATTAATATACCGTACACTCATATCCCTGAAATTGGATATCACCGAGATAAAGCAGCAGCTTAATCTATTAAATCAGCGCGCTTACACCGTTTCGGATGACGACCATCCACCCTTTTATGATGACGGACGCAATGATGATAAAGAGATCAAGATGACAACGCTCGATGGAATGGAACGTGAGCTGATCAAAGAAACTTTAAAAAAATTCGGTGGCAGCAGGAGAAAAACCGCGCGCACGCTTCAAATAAGTGAACGAACTCTATATAGAAAAATTAAAGAATACGGGTTATAAATCGGATGGTTATTAAGTTATACAATATTGGGTATGGAAATCGTGTGAAAAAGTCATATTTTGTTTTCTTTTTAGTGTTGATAACAGGATTGGCGGTTAGTTCATGCGGCTATTATTCTTTCAAGGGGGCTCTGCCTTCATATGTTAAAGCGGTAGCGGTGCCGCTTTTTGATGATCGTACTGCTTATCCCGGAGTGCGAGAGAAAATGACAAACCGTCTTATTGAAGCGTTCACCACGGATAATACTCTGAAAGTTGTCGATGAAACTCAGGCTGATCTGATTATCAGCGGAGCCATCACATCAATTAACCAGAAGGCAGCGACTGTGGCGGCCGGTGAAACCGTAACAGATTATCAGATTTATGTGAATGTAAAAGTCAAATGCGAAGATATAAAGCAATCTAAAGTAATGTATGACAAAACTGTCAGTCATTACGGTCTTATGGAGAGCAGCGGGGGGCAGGATGAGAGGGATCAGGCAATTGATGACGCTATCCAGCAGATTACAGAGGACATCCTGAATCTGACTCTGGCGTCATGGTGATTTAAACCGGGGAGAGTTTAATGTCAAATATTGAAGATTTGTTTAAGTCAGCGGGAAGCGATTCTATCCTCTTTGCGCACAAGGCATCAAAATTACTCGAGGGAAACGCGACCGAAGACGCTCTCAAACTTTGTGAAAAAGGTGTAACAAAATTTCCTTTTTATCCGGAAGGTCATTTTATTCTCGCAAAATGCTATCAGGCTCTGGACCGGATCGATGACGCGAAAAGCGAATTTGAAAGAACAATCACTTATGCCCCGGGTCATCTTAAAGCTATAAATGCGCTCGCTTATATCTATTATAAGAAAAAACTTAAACAAATCGGTAATGAACTTCTTCTAAGCTCAACATTGTACGATCCGTTTAATCCCGAATTAACAGAATTTTTGAAATCGGAAAATTTGTATGATGTTCTTTACGCCGGTCACGAAAACGTTGAGGATTCTCCTGTTCAAAAGGTCGAGGACAGAGAAATTCCAACCGAGCCTGAAGCTGACATCTCCTTTGATGAAAAAGAAGATGAAGCGATGAATGAATTGATCCGGGAGAGCGATAAGGAAATGCTGCCTGCTGAGAACGGAACAGGCTATGAGAAGCAAAATGAATTTGAAGCCAATAATATAGTTGACCGATTGTCAGAGGCGGGTATTGAGGACGCGGAACTGGATCTCAGTCAGTACGCCAATGTGGAAGATGATTTTTCAACGCTGATGGAAGGGCTGTTTAAGGAAGTGTCGGATGAGGATGATGATGAAGAAGTGTGGCTTGAGATAGGAAGCGTTGATGATGAAGATGAGATTCGTCCGGAACAGGAGCTTCCGGCTGAAGAAAGGCCGATTTTAGATACATCAATTATTTTTATGGAAAAGAAACAGGATGATCAGCCGGATGAATCACAGAATGCTTCTGAATTCGAAGCCAATAATTCAGGCCAGCAGTCATCCAAGGTTGAAGATGATCTCGATAAATTTCATGATCAGATCAGTCCGGGGACTGAAGAACTGGAAAAGCATGATTTTCTTGAGACTGATCAGCCAGGTAAGCCGGAACATGAGGGGGATGATATATTTGAAGATATCTCAGGGATCGATTTTAAAAGACGGTACGGTACTTCAGATAAGATCAACTCTCAAATCCCTGATAGAAATCCGACCAATTATAATGAAGAGCTAAATGAAGATGACACGGTAACCATTGAAGATATCATTTCTAATCCAAGTCTGATCACCCCCACTTTCGGTGAAATATTGATCGCGCAGAGAAAATTTTATGAAGCCAGGCATGTGTTTATAGAACTTTCTAAAAGATTTCCGGAGAATCAGCGATATGCTAAAAAAATCGATTTTCTCGAAAGACTGATAGGAGCTCAATCCTGAACAAACTGTGTCCGGAAAATCTATCATAATTGACCCTGCAGTTTTGAGATGAAATTATTCTATGTCGAAATTATTTAAATCATTTTTGATTTTTTGCGTTGCGGTTCAGACGGCAGCTGCCGGTGACTTTTTTGTCCGACTCACCGATTCCGGTCTCTCATTTAAAAAATCCATGATAACAAATAACTGGACAAATCTGCCTTCTCTGCAAAAATATAGCTTTGAACAAGGACAGTCCCCTGAGGTTCATGAAATTCTCCAATCCGCTCATAGCCCTGAATTTGTAAAAAAATGGCTGATATTGGATTTTCCGGGGACTGATGACCTGAATTTTGTCAACATGCTGCTGGCAGAAGGGATCATTGACTCATTTGAACCTGTGGGGAAATTTCGGGTAGATCAGGCTTCGGATGATCCTCTTCTCGTAGAACAATGGTATCGCAGAAAGATTGATATCTCCCCGGCATGGAATGTTACCGTTGGAAATCCTGACATTGTTGTCGCCCTGATTGACACGGGAATAGATTATAATCACCCCGATCTTGACGGAATATTTTGGGTGAATCAACTTGAAGATCTCAATAAAAACGGGACTCTGGATTCATCTGATATAAACGGGATTGACGATGACGGCAACGGTTTTGTGGATGATGTTATCGGTTGGGATTTTACAGACGCGCCGCGATTTATAGATTCGGGGGATTATCTCGATCCCGACAATGACCCTATGGATGAATTTATGAGCGGGCACGGCACGCAAATCGCCGGGATTATCGCCGCGAAATCAAATAACGGAACAGGTATCGCCGGACTCGCCCCCGGTCTTAGGGTGATGAACCTGCGGGCGGGTACCGCCAGCGGGTATCTTGAAGAAGACGATGTGGCCCGCGCGATAATTTACGCGGTTGAGAATGGCGCGAGGATTATCAATATGAGCTTTGGCGATATTGTGATTTCGCGATTTCTAAAAGATGTCATTGCGTATGCTTATGACGCGGATGTTATCATGACAGCCTCATCCGGTAACAGCGCGAGCGATGAGCTACATTATCCGTCGGGTTTAAGAGAAACCATTGCGGTCGGCGCTTCAGACGAAAAAGATAATCTTGCCGGATTTTCAAATTTTGGCAGCAGTATCGATCTTGTCGCTCCGGGTGTGAATATGACCAGCACCGCAATCGGCGGGGGATATAATTCCCCCGGAGGCACTTCCTTCAGTACGCCGGTGGTCTCGGCGATAGCGGGACTTATACTTTCGGTTCATCCCGAATATTCTGCCGGACGGGTGCGAAATGTGCTGACGTCATCGGCAAAGGATATATTAACTCCCGGCTGGGATATTTTCAGCGGCGCGGGAAGAGTTGCCGCCGCGGAAGCTGTTCAAACCGGTAATTCAGGTAACCTGAATATTAATAATCCGCTTCCCAATTCAAGCACCGCAGGTGACACCATTTGGATCACCGGCAGCGCGATCCATCCGGATGTCAGAAAAGTGATATTGGAATTTGGATTCGGCATCAATCCCTCTTCATGGATTGGTATCGGGAATTGGCCGACACGCCAGGTTTTTGACGACACAATAGGTTTTGTCAATACAAAATCAATGACAGACACATCATTAACAATTCGTCTTTCCATGAATCTGACGACCGGCAAAACAATTGAACAGCGAGTCGCTGTTAAAATTGACCGCACTCCGCCGGTTATTCAAAATATCGAACAAACAAGTCTGTATGATGGTTCGGTATCCGCCCAATTGATCACGTTTGCAACCGATGAAATTACGACTTCGAGAATTTATCTTCGAAAATATAATGACCCGTTTTTTAATATCATTTCTGAGTCAGGCTACGAGACGCGTAATCACCGGTTTAAGTTAAATCAGTTCGACTTTAACGGCCGGTATGAATTTTATATCGAAGCCACAAACTACAGTGGTTTGAAAACGATTGATGATAATAAGGGCGCGTTTTACACATTTGAGAATAAAACACTCATCACGAGAGAGACATTTACCAAAGTTGAGTGGACCATTCCCGCCGGATATATGCTGAATAAGAGCACGGATCTTGATCATGACGGCAAGAAGGAAATCATCATCAGCCGGTATGATGATGAATATATGTTCGGTCCGGTTGAAATTTATGAATTTGAAAACGGCCGGTTCGAAAAGAGGGCGCAAACATCCTTCAGAGCGATTCCGCGTGATGCCGGCGACGCGGATCAAGACGGATTAAGTGATATTCTTCTGGGATACGGAGACGATGCTTTTATTCTCGAATCGACATCAATATATAATTTTCCCACAGAATTAGTCTGGTTCGATACAACAGAATTCTGGGCGGCCGGTTATTCGGAGCTTGACGGTGATGGTCTGATTGAGCTAACGGGCAGAAAAAGAGGGGATTATGTCGTGCTGGAATCGGCCGGCGACAACCAATTCACCGAAATTGGTGTTTTGCCTAATATTACGCAGGGTTTGAATCGCTACGGGGTGCCTTTGGTCGTGATCAGTGATATCAACGGGAATCAACGAAAAGATATTACGTTCGGTGATTATGACGGCGATTTAATTACCTACGGCAGCATGGGAGACAATAATTTTACATTGCTGGCGACGGGCCATACAAGATTTCCTGATGCCACTGAAATACTGACCGCAAATGACAAGGAATCATCACCGGCGGATGTATTTGCAGCCACTCATACAATAGACAATCTGAATTACGAGCATGAGTTTGACGCACGATATTGGACAATGGAGCGTTTCCGTTATCGTGATTATGACCGAAAACTGGTTCCGCGGGACACATTGAATTTTTATGGATACTTTTCTACACGGGACTATGACAGCGGAATATCCGTATCTGATTTTGACAATAATCCATGTTTGTTTGTTTCTTTTTTTCCAAATATGTATATTTTCACGATTGAAGATGAAGGATTGCGGGCAATCTGGCACACATCCCGTTCAAGATCCAATACCATTCTGATTGATGATATGGATGGCGACGGAAATGATGAATTTTATTTTAATGATGGAAGCGGTATAGTAGGATTTACACGGGCATCTGACAACAGGCCGGCCGCTCCGTATCCTTTTAGAACGCAGCCTCTTGATAGCGCCCAAATAAGGCTGTGGTGGGGAACTGGAACAGGTGCCGGGAATTACGCCGTTTACCGCGGCAGCCGAAACGATGAGCTCTCAGTGATTGCATTTACATCTGATTCAGAATTTACCGATACCGGATTAGAAGCGGAAAAATTTTACTACTACGCGGTATCGGTAATTGATTCAGGATATATGATTCCTGAGGGATTTCTTTGTGATACTGACTCGGCGAAAACAAGTTATCCGCCGAGACTGGTTCGCGCGGATGTGATCAATGAAAGGCAGCTAATATTGACTTTCAATGAAGATGTGCTTGTACCGGGCATCCAGAATTATAAAATATTTACATCGCAAAATAACCGGATCGCGTCATCGGTTTTAAGTTTAAAAGATAAAAAACAACTGCTCGTCAGTTTTAACGTTCCGTTTACAGACGGACAACAGGATACTGTAAATGTAAGGAATATCACGGATCCGGACGGTGTGCCGGTGGATGATGACTTTAATTTTACTCAATATGTTTATGAGAAAAGACCGGAAAAGCCGTATCTGGAGCAAGTTGAAATTTTGGACCGTTATCATTTGAAATTAAATTTTAGCGTCTCTATGGATCGGATGCGGCTCACAAACAGGGAAAATTATGAGATAGTACCTTCCGGCGCCGTAATAGACGCGCAAAACACAGATATGGAAGGCAGGATTGTCGATTTGACTCTGGACCGGGAAAGTTTTATCGGTTTATTTGGTCAGCCATCATATCTTATTCTGAAGAATCTGAAAGGGGAAAACGGGGTTGAACTTGATGAAACAGGTCAAATCAATCTTTTAACCGAAGTTTCTTTAGCGGATAATTTCATAGTTTACCCAAATCCCGTCCGTCCGTTTCATGAGGAAATAATATTCGGGGGAATTTCAGAAAGAGCCGAAATTTATATTTATAATATAAACGGAAAGCTCATAAAATATATCAATGAGCTGCCGGATTTTGGGGGCATTCGCTGGAATCTCAGGGATAATGAAGACAAACGGGTGGCGACGGGAGTATATATATATGAATTCAAATCAGCTGGTTATGAAAAACCCGGCAAAATTGTAATAGTGAGGTAGCAAATGCGCAGACAGTATAAGAATCCTCTTGTAGTGGGTGTCACCGGTGGAATAGGAAGCGGACAGTCAACCGTATGTGAATTTCTGGAGAAGATGTCCTGTAAAGTTATAAACGCAGACCTAAAGGCCCGGGAAGTGATTCAAAAAGACCGGAATTTGCAGAGATTATTAAAAAACACATTCGGGAACGGGATTTTTATGGACAATGGTGAGCTTGACCGCAAGAAACTTGCCGAAATTGCATTTAAGGATGAGCTCAACACGATGAAATTAAATCATCTTGTTCATCCGAGAATGGTCGAATGCCTGATTGAAGATATGGAAAAAGCCAGATTTTCAAAGCGATACCCGATTGTCATTGTCGATGCCGCTTTGATTTATGAAATTAGTATTGAGAAATTTTTTGATTATGTGATTGTTGTGAATGCCCCCCTGAATATGAGACAAACAAGAGTGATCGGCAGGGACGGAATGTCCAAACGGCAGTTTATGGAGAGAGTCAACAAACAAATCCCCCTGGAAGATAAAGTTAAATGGGCGGATTTTGTGATAAATAATGATGGAAGCATGGAAGAACTTAAAGAACGCGCCAAAGAAGTATTCCAGAAATTAATGGCTAAACAGAAAAAAGCGCATGTGAGAACTGCTAATTAAAAACAAATTTTTGGACCACTTTTGCGATTCCCATCGATTCATCCAGCCGTTTAAAATTTCGCCAGCGGCTGATGTAATTCTTAATACATTGTTCAACACTGCGGTCATGAATGGTTGAGCTGATGATTTTAATACTTTCCGGCAACACATGCCCCTCGTAGGATATCCGGAATTGTACTTTTATATAACCCTTCATTCCGGTGTTTTGCCTGGAGCCCTTTCTGAAACAATACTCAATCATGGGCCGGTAGTCATAGATTACCCGGCTGATTTCATCGGGGTCGCGATACCCCGCATGTTCATCGGGCTGACGTAACAGTTCGTCCGTGAACTCTATATATGCCGCGCCTCTTCTTGTCAGTTTATAATTAAATGGACTTTTTAACGGATCATCAAGTGTTCCCGCGTCATAATTATCATGATCCGATCTTCCGGATGGCCTTATCCTGTTTTCAGGTAACGGGCGCTCCAGTTCAATAAAATTACTCCGGTCATCAGGGAGGAAATCTAACTCCGGATCAGGCAGATCGGCGTATGGGTCTGCTTTGCCAATAGATGCCATAAACTCACTTTTCCCGATTTCATCCTCGATTCGTTTTCTTTCACGGTCACGTATTTCCCGAGGAGTGAGACGCTCAGGAATTCCACGCGCCGTTTTTGTTTCTGAAAATGACAGCGAACCGGGCTCCACTACCACATCAGTTATTTTCTGTGGTTCAAGGATTAATTCAGCAGCGAATTGTTTGTATTTTGTGACAATTTGTGAATGGACCTCGGTGCGAAATTGGTCATAGTCCATATTTGCCGCGATATAAAGTCCGGTTAATGTCATGAGGAGGCAGAGGGAAAGAATAGCTGAAAATCTGCGGTCAATCCGATCATGCCATCGCAGCTCAAAATAATCGAATTGATCTGATTTATCCAAAATATCTCCGGAAGTTTTGTCAGCATCCTGCAAATTAAACATCAAATATATAAAAAATTTGAACATGTTGCTATTGTGTACCAAATCACAATTTCCACTAATCTTTAACAGGATTATTTACAAATCTTCCGATAGTTGAATTTAAAATTTAAAATAAGTAACATCTTAAATTACAGAAACGGGATTATTAACTGATCCAACCTGGAGGTTATATGTTAAATCATATCTGGCTTTGGATGATCGCCTTGAGTATTCTCGTGGCGGCGGGAATGGATATTTATACCGAAGTATCCGGACCGGTAGCGGGCGCGCAAGTCAATGAGAAACGGAATCTGAATGAAGAAACAAAGCTGGGGCAGGTAACCACCGCTGCAATAAAGGCCGCCGGTACGGCGGTTGAAATATCGATAGGCCTGATCGGGGTGATGGCTCTCTGGCTGGGTCTCATGAAAGTCGCGGAAGAAGCGGGAATGATAAAAATTCTCGCCAGAATCGTCCGCCCGATCACCAAAAGACTCTTTCCGGAAATACCGTCCGATCATCCGGCCATCGGCGCCATGCTTATGAATATCGCGGCCAATATGCTGGGATTAAGTAACGCGGCGACCCCTTTGGGATTAAAGGCCATGGATGAGCTGGAAAAGATTAATCCGAAGAAAGGCACAGCCAGTGATGATATGATTACATTTTTGGTGATTAATACAAGCGCCATCACTATCGTGCCCGCGACCGCCATCGCCATAAGAGCTTCACTTGGATCCGTGAATCCACAGCAAATTGTTATCCCGTCTATCATCGCGGCGAGTATGGCGACACTGGTGGGTGTCACCACGGTAAAATTAATTCAAAGATATCAACATAAAAGATCTAAATAGCGGGAGAAGACGATGGAAATTTTAAAAACTTCAATCGACTGGTTGTCCATTCTTGCCATCCCGCTGATTATTCTGGTGTTCCTGGGCTATGGCGGGATAAAAAAAGTGAAAGTGTATGAGACATTTGTCGAGGGCGCCAAAGAAGGATTCAACATAGGGGTAAAAATTATACCTTATCTGGTAGCGATGCTGGTGGCGATTGCCATGCTTCGGGCAAGCGGGGCATTGGATTTTTTTACGGCTTTGGTCAGTCCGCTTACATCGCTGATAGGGATGCCTTCTGAAGTACTGCCCATGGCCTTAATGCGCCCTCTTTCCGGCAGTGGATCTTTGGGGGTGATGACAGAAATAATGAATACCTACGGTGTTGATTCTCTCATCGGATTTATCGCATCCACCATGTTTGGCAGCACAGAGACCACTTTTTATGTGATTGCCGTATATTTCGGAGCGGTGAATATACGCAATACCAGATACGCGCTGCCGGCCGGCTTATTGGCTGACGCGGCCGGTCTGATCACGGCTGTTCTGATTTGCAGATTATTATTCTGAAAATGAATAAAGCAACGGATTCCTCTTTGCAAATGGTAGGTCTTTTAATTAAATTGAACCGCGCTGAAATAGCACGGATTCGCGTAAAGATCAAGATATTGTCCGCCCGAAATGAATCGGCGGGTATAAATCACCAAATATATAGAAGTTATACTTCAGGGGGTTGGGGATTAACTAAAGCGGTACATTTTCCATAATGTAATCGACCGGTAAACCGCTAAGTGGCGGTTTTTTTTGTTTAAGGAGGAACTCGAAAGTTGAAGTGGAGAAAGTGGAACAACCTGTTACACCGTGATCTTGGATATCTGGCGGTTGGCCTGACGATTGTGTTTGCTGTTTCCGGTATCCTGTTAAATCATATCAATGACTGGGGATTTATTTATAAAAAGAAGGTATTGGAATTAAATATTAATCCTATTAAAGTTTCAGGTGATGAAGAGATCGCCGGATTGGCACTCAAACAATTAAGCATAGAAGACAGTGTAATTTCTGTCACCAAACTGTCTCCTGATGTTTTAAAAATTTTACTCAAAGGAAGCACTTCCAGAGAGAACATGGTGGAAATCGATCTGCCAAGCGGTAATGTCAGGCAGACCATATTTCAAGATCATTTTTTGTTTCATTATTTTAAATTTTTACATTTGAACAAGGCAAATAAGATCTGGACATTTATTTCGGATATTTACGGATTTGTATTGTTTTTCCTCGCGATATCAGGTTTATTTGTTTTAAAGGGGAAAAATGGAATCAAAGGCAGGGGAGCGTGGCTGGCTGCGGCCGGCGTTATGATTCCTGTGGTATTTTTGATTCTTTATGGAATATTAAATTAAAAAATTGATTAATTTTGCTCCGGGCTGATATGGATTCACTTAAAATATGTTTTGTCTCATCAGAAATTGTTCCTTTTGCAAAGACCGGCGGCCTGGCGGATGTCTCCGGCGCGCTTGGTAAATATCTGCATGAGGAAGGTCATGATATACGGTTGATCATACCTCTATATTCGTCAATTGATCTGAAATCGCAGGATTTCCGGATCATAAAATCCATGCAGAATCTCGAGCTCTGGTTTGGGGGAGTTAAAAAGGTATATTCGGTTTTTACCGCTAAACTCCCAAAGACCCATGCCGATGTTTATTTTATACATTGTCCGTCACTTTTTGACAGATCCGCTATTTACACGGATGACGCGGATGAACATATCAGATTCGCGCTTTTAGCCAGAGCATCTCTGGAGATTTGTCAGAGAATGCAGTGGGCTCCGGATATCCTGCATTGCAACGACTGGCAAACAGCATTGATTCCGGCTTATTTAAAGTCCGTCTATGCCTGGGATAAGCTATTCGAACACACTAAAACGGTTCTGACTATTCACAACATTGGTTACCAGGGGATTTTCGCCGCCGACAAAGTGGGTGAGCTTGGCCTGACGGAGTATTCGAACCTGTTTGACAAGGATGATTTAAACTCCGGGCAGGTTAACTTCTTAAAAACCGGAATTACTCACACCGATAAGATCACGACGGTGAGCAGGACCTACGCGGAGGAGATTCAGACCGAATTTCTTGGCGAAGGATTAAATCAGCTGTTACAGTCACGTCAAAAGGACCTTGTGGGAATTTTAAACGGGGTAGATTATGATGAATGGGATCCGGATACAGATAAATTAATCCCCTATAAGTATTCAGAAAGTGATCTCTCCGGAAAAGAAAAAAATAAAATTGAATTATTATCACGGATGAAATTGAAGTATAATCCGGAAATACCCGTGGCCGGTATCGTGAGCCGGTTGGCTGAACAAAAGGGGATTGAACTTTTATTCAGCAGTCTGCCGTTTTTGTTGGAGAATTATGATATTCAGTTTGTCGTTCTCGGAAACGGTCAGGCGGTGTATGAAAAATTTTTTGAAGATACCCGGAATAAATTTCCGGCAAAAGTGGCATTTTTCAAGGGGTATAACAACGAGTTGGCGCACCTTATAGAAGCCGGCGCGGATATGTTCGTAATGCCTTCAAGGTATGAACCCTGCGGCTTAAACCAGATTTACAGCCTGAAATACGGTACGGTACCGGTAGTCAGAAAGACCGGAGGTCTGGCCGATACGGTTGAGCTGTATGACAGACCGACCGGAACCGGAACCGGATTTGTCTTTGAACATTACGCCTCCGACGCGCTGACATGGTCCCTGACGTTCGCGATTGAAACTTTCAGACAGAAAAATGCCTGGAAAAAACTCATGTTGAACGGCATGAAAAAAAATTATTCCTGGGAAATACAAAGTCACAAATATGTCGATTTGTATCGCGAGCTCCTGGAACTATAGTCTTGGTGCCGGATAGACTCTTCCAAAATGATTTAATATTTGGATGGGATGTATGAATGAAATCAAGGGATTACTAATTGACCTGGATGGTGTGATGTACAATGAGAGTACTCCGATTCCGGGTTCTGTAGATGCCATTCGTGTTTTGTCGGAGAACCGAATCCCCTATAGATTTATTACAAATACTTCCATGAAAAGCAGGGATACTCTTAGACTGAAATTATCCCAAATGGGTATCGATGTTACCAAAAAAGACATCTTTACAGCTGTTTATGCGGCGTCAATGTACATTCGGGCGCTGAATTATCCGGAATGCCACCTGATGCTTCTTGAAGACGCGAAAAAGGAGTTTGATGATATTCCAGTCGGCGGCGACCACGTTGACTTTGTCGTAGCGGGAGATCTTGGTGAAGAATTTACCTATGAAAAATTGAACAAAGCGTTCTTGTATCTTCATAATGGCGCGCGGTTGATTGCCTTACAAAAAAATCGCTTTTGGCTGAGTGATGATGGATATAAACTTGACGCGGGAGCCTTTGTGGCTCTTCTGGAATTCGCCGCCGGTATCGATTCTATTGTGATTGGTAAACCGGCGAAACCCTTTTTTGAGATGGCGCTAAAGGATATTGCTTTACCCGCGGAAAATGTTCTGATGGTTGGAGATGACATAGAATCAGATATTGCCGGCGCGGCCGCTCTTGGAATCACAACATGTCTCGTGAAAACCGGTAAATTCCGGGAACAGGATCTAAACAATTCTCTCCTGAAGCCGGATATGATATCTGATTCACTATACGATTGTGTGAAGTCCTTAGGACAGCTCGAATAATTCAGAACGGAATTATATGTGAGCATACATAAATTTTCATTTGTAAATTACTTCGACGTGATTAAATTTAAGAAGAATTTCTCTATGTCAGAGCATAAATTGTCGTCAGGGCAAAATATGTTTTCAAGTCCAAAGCTAACATCACGGACCCTTTATAGTAAACGACTAAAGTGTTCATAGTATAAAAGACATGCGCCAGCGGTTTGCCGCCGTTTTAATAATGCGGCATTCTCAAGATCGTTACAAAAATATATTTCAACTTATTCTCAAATATAGAGATTTTATATGCAGACAATTTCGGTTGAATTATGGTGGGCTGTACTGATAATTTCCAGTGTCGTCATCTTATTTGGTTTTAGTCTCACCAGTGTGTTTCTTTATAATCAGAAAAGAAATATCGCCAGTCAAAAAGCAAAATATGAAGAATTGCGCGAGAGAGAGCAAAAATATGATGATTTGTTTAATAATGTAACCGACATTGTATATGTTCATTCTCTTGACGGTTATGTATTGCAGATAAATGAGGCGGTCACCCGAATTTTAGGATACAAAAGAGATGAAATAATCAATGAACCGCTCGTTAAACTGGTCAGTCCGGAGCACGCGGCTGAATACACTGAATACCTTGATTCCGTGCTAAAGAAAACGGAGTCAAACGGGCTGTTGTTTTTGATGAGTAATCAGAGACAAGAGTTCATTTTCGAGTACCGAAATTCGGTTATTTATGAACGAGGCCTGGCGATGGCCGTGCGGGGAATCGCCAGAAATATGACCGAGCAGATTAAAGCCGCCAACGCGCTGGCCATTAGTGAGAAAAGGAACCGTCTATTATTTGACCTCTTGCCCTACGGTGGGGAAATGATTGACGAAAATGGAATTATTACCGATTGCAGCCGGGGGATCAAGCGCTTATTGGGATACCAGAGGGAAGAGGTTATTGGCAGGCCGATGATAGAATTTATTGCCCCGAAATATCTCTCACAATTCAAAGAGCGGTTTGATGAGATTTTGAAGGGCAGAGCGCTTCAAATTGAGATGCAGATGCTCCACAAAGATGGCCATCTGGTTGATGTCATAAGAGCAGGACAACCCATCCTCAATGAAATCGGCGAGTTTGCCGGACTATTGACTCTGAGTATTGATATTTCCGCCAAAAAGAAAGCCGAACGTGAAAATAAAAAACTGGAAGCTCAGGTCAGGCAATCGCAAAAAATGGACGCGATCGGAACACTGGCGGGAGGTATTGCTCATGATTTCAACAATATTCTTGCCGCGATACAAAGTTTTACATTTCTGGCCTCTGATGATCTGGGCATGGATCATAGATCTCAGCAGCATCTGCAAGAAATTGCCGAGGCGGGAAAAAGGGGCAAAGAACTTGTCAGGCAGCTTCTTACTTTTAGCAGGAGAGTGGAAAGGGAGTATAAACCGGTTAGTATTGCTGAGACTATTAAAGATTCTATGAAAATGATCCGGTCACTTTTACCGACTAACATGGAAATTAAGCTGGAAATAGATAAAAACAGCGGGACTATATTATCCAATGAGGTTGAAATACAGCAAGTACTGATGAATCTGTGCACAAACGCATACCAGGCCATGCTTGAACGAGGCAAGGGGATAATAGAGATCAGAGTGAATTCTGTAAAGGTACCGGAAGAAATGACTGTTCCTGAAAAAGTAAATGTGGATAGTGGGAATTATACTTCAATTTCAGTCAGGGATACGGGCAAAGGAATTGATCAATCTATCATGGACAGGATATTCGAACCTTTTTTTACCACACATGAGGCGGGGGAAGGAACGGGTATGGGATTGTCCGTAGTTCATGGCATTGTCAAAAGCCATAATGGAGAGATTTTTGTTGAAAGTGAGCCGGGGATTGGGACCACTGTCACGGTCCTGCTTCCGAAGATAGCAGATGAACCATCCGATTCTAAAGCAGAAGAAATTCCGCTTCAAAGGGGCAAAGGGATGATTATGCTGGTGGACGACGAATCTCAGTTAATTAAGGCCGGTAGTCAGTTGCTGAAGAGAATCGGATATTCGGTTGAAGCGTTTGACAGCAGTCTCGACGCGCTCGAAAATTTCAGGAAAGATCCATCAAAATATGATGTGATCGTTTCGGATATGAATATGCCAAGAATGACCGGTATTGATCTGGCTTGTGAGATTCACATTTACAGGCCGGAATTACCGGTGATTCTGATGAGCGGAACGATGGATATCAATATTGATGAAATGATGGAAAAATATCATATTTTTGAATTTATGGAAAAGCCGGTTGACGCGAATATTCTCAGTAATGTTCTTGTAAAAGCTACCCGCGGAGGAAATGCGGAATAACTATTATTCTTTTCTGTATCGTTTCCGGAAATATACCGGGATTTCCCTGGACCGGAATGAACTTTACAATCGCTTAAATCGTTCAGTAAATAGTGTGAAATGGAACAGCAGGGCTTTAAGTGGATAGACCAATTGTTTTATATGACGGAATTTGCAAACTTTGTAATGGCAGTGTTCAATTTATCATAAAAAGAGATTCGGCTAAAAAATTCCGTTTTGCGCATCTGGGTACTGATAAAGCGAAGGAAATACTGAAATTGTCCGGGATACCTGAGCATTATACGCATTCTATCGTTTTGTACAACCAGGGTAGGACATTCATAAGATCATCGGCGGCTCTGAGGATTGCAAAAGAGCTTGACGGGCTGTGGCCGGTACTGTATGTTTTTATATTGATTCCCGGAATAATTAGGGATTGGGTTTACGATCTGATCGCCGGCCACCGGTACCGCTGGTTTGGGAAATTTGAATCTTGCCCGGTGCCTGATATGGGAGATATGGATCGGTTTTTGACCTGATAAATGGAATAAATTAATTTATATGATTTATATGTCGAAAATATATCATATAAACAAACACCGATACTTGATAAAATTGTAAATAACTTGTATATTTATGATCGTTGAAATACAATTTTCAGAGAATTAAAGGAAGGTGACTAAAGTTCAGCATAAAAGGTCCTCCCCCGGCCTTCCCCTGATCAAGGTCACCTTCCTTTTGTTCTTTGAAAGAAAAATATGTCCGGGGACGATTTTGGATTCGACGGGCATGTGAAGGGTATGAACGGCAATCCGGGATCCTGACTACCCCGTAATTAGTCAGAAGCACGATAAGTGCCGATTATAATTATGCAATGGCAGCTTAATAATGCTGTCACGCTTTGCTCTTCTCTGATTCACCGGGGATAAGTTAAGCGCCGTATTTGGGTGGATTTGAGCTTAATGATGTTCATGCGTTAAGTTTCAATAACTTTATGAACTGGTTTTGTGACTGGCCTGTCGGTCAGCCTGTTGCAAAATGAGAACTAATAACCGGCTATGATTGTAGATGTTTATATTGATCCATGTTCGGACCCGGGTTCAACTCCCGGCGTCTCCACCATTTAACAAACCACAACCTGTCTATTCAGAGCAAAACTCTGATCTGGCGGGTTTTTTTTTCTTGTTTTTAGATAAAATTTCATAAAATTATCATTCCAATTCGTGTCTGTCTGTGATTTTTTAAAAAATATATGGATCAAATCAGCAAAGAGCGTTTGCATTAAAAAGTTAGATTCGTATATTTTGAAGAGGTAAGTTTTTTCACGAACTACAACCGTGCTCTCTTCGTCAGCATCCGGTGAAGCAGGCTAAAAAATAAGACACCAGTGGAGCATGAAAATGTATGAGATGGAGCATCACTGGTTATCATTCAATGAAATATGTCGCAAACACATTATCTGTATTGACATTGTTCATCTACGGGACGACAAAAATGCTATGGCCATACGCCGCATGGACTATTTCCTGATTTTTAAGAAATATGAAATAAATACGTAGTTAAAGGTATGTTTGGCTGGCAAAACCGCTAAACCAAACACCGGGTAGTAAGGAGCGACTATGGCAGAGCCGATACACGACAAGATAAAACGATCCCTACAGTCAGCAGAAGGCCTGTATCACCGCCTTGTTTTGGTTGTGGGGGAGACAGGTTCCGGCAAGACCGGCGTTCTTCGGGAAATTGCTAAGGAGTTTGGGACTGTCGTCAATAACGTAAATCTGTTGCTTTCAAACGAACTGCTTGAACTTACAGTGAAGCAGCGGTCGCTGCGGTTGCCGGGTATCCTCGATCAGATCGCGGATAAAGCTCAAGCACCCGTTGTGCTGGATAATCTCGAGATCCTTTTCGATAAGGGGCTCCAACAGGATCCATTGCGGTTGCTGCAGGGCATTTCGAGAAATCGGGTCGTGGTGGCTTCATGGAACGGGACCTATACCGGTGGTAGACTTTTTTATGCCGAAACCGGTCATTCAGAGTACCGAAGTTATGTCTCGGTTGATGCGCTGATTGTGGGCATGGATGGCTCGGCCACGGTCGATTCGGCAAAAAAACAATAGAGAGGCAGGACAAGCATGAAATACGGAGACCTTATCCAATTCGACCCGATTGAGTCGGTCGTTCAGTTGCGTGACGCGGACAAATCGAGCGCCGCGCACACCCTCGTGAACACCT
>JBFXLE010000018.1:0-91293 GCA_050173015.1 Calditrichaceae bacterium | reverse complement strand
ATTCCGCTGACCATTACGACAAAGGTTTTGGTATGGATTTATGGGGTTACGATGAAAATAATTTTTATTCAGGCGAGAACGGAGTCTATAAGTATATCAATAACCAATGGGTAAACGAGTTTTATTCCTCAACCATTTACAGTGTTTTTGGCAGCTCTCCCAACAATGTGTTTGCCGGTGGATTTCAAAGTTCATTTTATCACTTTAATGGTGATAATTGGAAAGAATTGGATTTTGGAGACGACTTAAATGATACAATTAATGGTATCTGGTGTAAAGAATATTATGTTTTTATAATCCAGCATGCCGGAAATTATACACGCATTTTACATGGTAATCAGATAAATGAATAGTTAGGATAGGTGATGCCTATGAATGTAAAAAAATAAACCCGGGTTATGTTGGGGCATAGCCCGGGTCGGTATTAAACTTACAACACTCTTTCCAGCGCTTTGGCAAAAAATTCGTTTTCATCATCAAGACCGGTGGTGATCCGGATGCAGTTTGGCAAACCAAACGCTTTCAGCGGCCTGACAATCACGCCCTGATGAAGCAGTTTTTCATTTAACTTGTTGACCCGGTCTTCTGAGTCCATGATGATCGTGACAAAATTGGCATGCGATTTTATATAGCGAATGCCAAGCCGGTCAAACAAATGATAAAAATATTGTAATCCGCGATAATTTAATTTGAGATACTTCTCCAGAAATTCTTCATCATTCATGGCGGCTAATCCGGCCGCCTGCGCGGGAACGCTGGGTTCGAACGGTAATTTAACCTTCATCAGGTTGCTGATAAGATGGTCATGGGCAAAGCCGTAGCCGATACGGATTCCCGCCAGACCGAACGCTTTGGAAAAGGTTCGTAAGGTGATCACGTTGTCGAGCCGGTATTTCATGGAATCGGGATATACCGGGTCATGCTGGGCGAATTCAAAATAGGCTTCGTCGAGTATAATCAGAACATGTTCCGGCACCTTTTTTATAAATTCCAAAAATTCGCGGACCGTGAAAATCGTGCCGGTCGGATTATTGGGATTCGCGAGATAAATGATCTTTGTTTTATCCGTAATCTGTTCCGCGATCGCGTTTAAATCGAATTTGTAATCCTTCAAGGGCACGGTTCTGAGCCTGATGCCGCGGGAATGGGCGAGCACCCGAAAACCGATAAATGTTCCCTCGGAAGTGAGCGCCTCTTCATCGTCGAGGAAGAACGTTCGCATAATCACCGACATGATCCCTTCCGAACCATGCCCGGTAATGACATTTTCAACCTTTACATCAAAACGGTCCGCCAGCGCCTTACGCATTTCATAACTGGCCGGATTGGGGTAACGGTGAATGTTTTGGAGTGAATCGATCATCGACTGTACAGCGTTCCGGGAAGATCCGAGCGGATTTTCATTCGAAGCCAGTTTTACGATGCGCTTAAGTTTTAATTCACTTTTCAGCTCTTCAATCGATTTTCCCGCCTTATACGGTTCGAGCGTTTTAATGTGTTCAGGTACAAGTGGCATTTTTTCATTCCTGAAAATTTAGTCCATTGATTTAAATAATTACTGTTTATTAAAATTTATTACCGACGGATACGATCTCCGGTCATTATTCGTGATCTATTCAAACATAACAAATTTTTTTAATCATCAAAACAAAATTCGACGAATTTATATCTTCGCCAAAAAATTAAGTTTGCTAAGACCGGACAATATTTACTGTAACGGAATGAATGTGGGTTATTTTTGGTTCAATTTATATTCTTAATTAAAAATAGTAAGTAAATTTATGGGATAAAAAAGTATGTATAAGTTTAATCTGCCATTAATTCTTCTTTTCGGTATCCTGGTTATGTCAGTTCATTCCGGTCACGCTCAATATGAAGAAGATTCGTTGAAAACTATTTTAAAAAACAATCCCCATGATTCAGAAACCATGCTGAAATTAGCCGTCATCTATCATGATCAGGGTGTAGATGGCGATAAGGACGCAGTGAAGAAAAGTGAACAATATCTGACAAAAATTCTGGAGGTCAGTCCTTCAAATGCTCTGGCGATGGCTTATCTTGGCAGCGTCCATTCCCTGTACGGAAGAGATTCCAAAATGCCGTGGAATAAAATCAAACATGTCAAAAAAGGCACAGCGATCATGGACAGCGCGGTTGCTTTGGCTCCTGCCGACCCGGACGTTCGTCTCGTCAGGGCCATGAACAGTTTAAATCTGCCCGGCTTTCTCGGACGCAGGAAATTTTGCTTTATTGATTTCCAATTTATTATTGACGGTGAATCATTTCAATCCGCGCCAGGTGAGATGAAAGCGTTGGTGTATTACCATTATGCCCGGGCTTTTGAAAAAGAGGATAAAAAGGAAGAAACCGAAAGTAATTTTAAACTCGCCGTCGATGCCGCGCCCAAATCAAAATGGGGAAAAATGGCGGAGGACGCGCTTCGGCACAAAAAATAAAAACAAAATTCCGGCAGATAAGGATCACTCATGATCCGTGAGTTTTTTTGTAAATGTGAGTAATTTTTTTTCACTTTTAAGGTAATCCCGATTTTTAAGCATTTGTATGAACCGGGGGAATTATTGTTTAAATCCAATAACGGTCTTTGATCGATTTTTTTTGTAGCGCATTTGTATGAATTATCAAATCTATATATATTCTATTAACCGGTAGGGGATAAACGAATAACATTGTTCACCTGATTATTAATTTTTGTTCTTAGCACGGTTGTTGCAATCAAAATACGGAAACTGTATTCAAATAGATGAGCAGGATAATGACAATTCAGACCAGGAAAAATATAACTCAGCAGCAGGGCAAAGCCTTTAGAATATTTCTCGCGTTTCTTTACATCACAACCTTTGCGGTGGTTATTTATTATTTAATGGACGGATTAAATTATTATTTGTTGTCATATGCCGACAGGCCGCGTCATGCGGACTACCGTACTCTGAAGCCGGGCGGATTGCTGGGGCACGGTTTCGGTATCCTGGGTTCATCCATGATGATTTTAATGCTGCTGTATTCGGTTCGAAAACGATTCAGGGCATTTTCAAAGTGGGGTTCACTAAGCCGCTGGCTGGACATCCATATCTATTTTGGATTAATGGGGCCCCTGTTTATTATCCTGCATACCACATTTAAGCTGAACGGTCTCGTGGCCGTCAGTTTTTGGTCCATGATCGCGGTATCACTGAGCGGCATTGTCGGTCGTTATCTGTATTTGCAAATTCCGAGAAATATCAAAGGACATGAGCTTACGCTAAGCGAAGCCGAAGAAATGGACCGGCAGATGACCGAAAGGCTCAGAAATGAATTCTGGCTGGAAGATGACGCTCTCAGCGAGATTGAAACGTTGATCATCGGCAGAGAAAAATCACATAAAACGGCAATCGGGACACTGTTTTCCATGATAACCGGCGATATTGCGCGGTCAGTCCGCTCAATTTTTATCAAGCGCGCAGTGCGCAAAAAATTCAACATCCCCGGTAATCAGCTAAATCCCATATTAAAAGCTGCCCGGCAGAAAGCCATGATCAGACATCGTCTGAAACTTTGGAGCAGCACACATAAATTGTTCCACCACTGGCATGTGTTTCATAAACCATTCGCTATCATCATGTATCTGATTATGATTATCCATATCATTGTAACGGTTCTCCTCGGCTATCGATGGATCTTCTGATTTCTGAATAAAATAAAAGTATAAAAAACAGGCAATCTATGAATCGAATCTTATATTTTTGGTTTCCGCTCCTATTTGCGGTATCGGTTTTCGCTCAGCTATCCCCGGGAGATCTGCATAAATCGCATGCCCATCTTGAAGGGGTGATGAATTGCACCCAATGTCATGAAATAGGTCAACAGCTCTCCGGTGATTATTGTCTTAATTGTCATGTATTGTTGAAGGAAAGAATTTCCGAGGGAAAAGGACTCCATGCCGGGAAAGATTACCGAAAATGTGAAAATTGCCATATTGAGCACCAGGGACGGGATTACGATCTGATTTACTGGAAAGACGGAAAAGATAAGTTCGATCATTCATTAACCGGTTACCCGCTTGAAGGGAAGCATGCAACTTTAAGCTGCGAAAAGTGTCACAGGGAGAGTTATATTCAAACCCCTGAAAAATATAAGAGCAAAGGTAAGGATCTCAAACAGACCTTTCTTGGATTGAACCGGGATTGTGTAAGCTGTCACCATGACGAGCACCGCGGGCAGATCGGCGAATCATGCGTTAAATGCCACGGAATGGAATCGTGGAAACCCGCGACACAGTTTGATCACAATAAAACAAAATTTAAATTAACCGGTCTCCACGCGCAGACTGCCTGCGATAAATGTCACGTGACGATCACAGATAACAAGTATCCGGATGATCCTGATTTTCTAAAGTTCGCCCCATTGACGTTTAATACCTGCACGGACTGTCATGCGGATATTCACCGGAACAAATTCGGGCAGAACTGCACACAATGTCATAATACAGCCGGGTGGAAAAGCACAGAACTCACCGGATTTGATCACGGTAAAACCGCCTATCCTCTTCTCGGAAAACACGCGAATGTACAGTGCAGCCAATGTCATCCGCCGGGCCGGTCGGTCCGAATTAGCCGTTTTCAAAATTGTACGGACTGTCACAGTGATTACCATAACGGCAATTTTGCCAGCAGAGTAATGAAGGGGGCATGTGAAGAATGTCATACGGTCAACGGTTTCAGCCCTTCATCATTTACCATCGAACAGCATCGCTTAACCGATTACCCGTTGACGGGCAGCCATTTGGCGGTGCCATGTGTGGCATGTCATGAAAAAATCGTCCTGTCAAACGGAAAAGGGAACGTCCGTTTCACCTATCAATCAGACAGATGCGTAGAATGTCACAAAGATCCTCACAAGGGCGAGGTTGATAATTATCTTGGTAAAAAATCATCTCTTACCAATATGGACGGGTGTGAACATTGTCACAGCGTCGATAGCTGGACTCGGGTTAGTTTTGATCATCAGGCCACCAAATTTCCGCTTGAAGGACGTCACCTTTCCGCGAAATGCGGGGACTGCCACCGGCCCATCCGGAAAGGTACGGAGCTGGAGCGGCTTCAGTTTTTGGGGATGACTCCGCTTTGTAGAGACTGTCATACGGATATTCATCTGGGACAATTTCAGGAAGCCGGGGCGCCGGACGGAATCCGCTGCGAACGCTGTCATACTTCAAAAGACTGGCTGGCGGAAAAATTTGATCATAACCGGGATTCTGTGTTCAAACTGGATGGGGCGCATCAAAGGGTCAGATGCGAACAATGCCATAAAAATGCAGTCAAAAATGAGACTACATTCACTGTTTACAAACCAATGTCGACAGAATGCAAATCCTGTCACGCCAATATCATTAGTAATAACTGAAGGTGCCTATGAGAGCATTCATCATTACAGCCATCGCGAGTTTACTGATTTTGCCGCGGGTTTACGGTCAGGAGACTTTGAGCAATCCTCATGGGGATATCAAATTGGATTGTACAACCTGTCATAACACATCGGATTGGTTTGATATTCATCCGGGTAAGGATTTTGATCATAATCAAACGGGATATCCCTTAACCGGAGCGCACCGGTACGTCGATTGCGAAAGTTGTCATGAAAATCCTGTTTTCGCGCATATCGGTCACGCCTGCGCCGATTGCCATCAGGATATCCATAAAGCCGAATTCGGATCCGATTGCGAGAACTGTCATTCCCCGCAGTCGTGGGAAAATCGTCAGGAACTTTTTCAGCAGCACAATCAAACCCGGTTCCCGCTGGTAGGCGTTCACTCCATCGTGGATTGCAGGGCTTGCCATTTTACGGAACAGCGTAACGAATTTTCCAATACCCCGATTGAATGCGAAAATTGTCACGGTGAACTTTTCAAGGCAACCCTGAATCCGGATCATCGAAAAGCTCAGTTTGATGACCGGTGTGAAGAGTGCCATTTGCTCAATTCCTCCTCATGGGAGCGGACAAATTATCAGCATACTTCTGAATTCCCGCTGCGGGGCGCGCATCTTAGAGCTGATTGTAACAGTTGTCATCAGACCCAGTTCAGTGGAATCAATAATACCTGTTTTGCCTGTCATGAATCGGATTACTATGCGGCAAAAGAGCCGGATCATACTCAGGGACAGTTTTCCACCGAGTGCAGCATTTGCCATACGGAGTCCGCGTGGATTCCGGCGTATTTTGATCATGCTTCAAGCGGATTCCCTTTGACCGGCGCCCATGCGTCATTAGCATGCGTTGATTGTCACATCGACGGGCAGTATTCTATGTTGCCCACGGACTGTTTTTCCTGTCACCAAGCGGATTTTAATGGAGTAAAAGATCCTGATCATGTCGCCGCTAATTTTGATCATGACTGCCTGGTCTGCCATTCAACAACGGCCTGGACGCCTTCTTCCTTTGATCATAATCAGACGAATTTCCCATTAGTGGGAGCGCATGTGAGCGTAAATTGCGCGGAATGTCATTCCACCGGTTATACAAATACGCCCACAGACTGCTTCCCTTGTCATGAGAGCGCTTATAACAATACAAATGATCCCAATCATGCCGCGGCCCAATTTCCTTCAACCTGTGAAGATTGTCATTCGATGAGCGCGTGGCAGCCTGCAAACTGGGATCATGACGGTCAGTATTTCCCCATTTATAGCGGGAAACATCAGAATGAATGGAATACTTGCGCGGATTGTCATGTTAATGCCAATGATTACACACATTTTGAGTGCATCACCTGTCATGAACACAGCAATCAGGCTGATCTGAACGATAAACACAAAGAAGTCACGGATTATGCCTATGAAAGTAACGCCTGTTACAACTGTCATCCGACAGGCCGCGCGGAGTAAGGAAAGTATATGAACAACAGAAGCGTTAAATATATACTAATGACTATCGTCCTGCTGATATTTGGGATGGGATTTTCCCAGACAGGAGAGCGGACCGCGAAGGTAAAATATCTGTCCGCCGATCATGTATATATTGATGCCGGAGAAACGGATGGCCTGTCGGCCGGAATGCGTCTGTCCGTGATCAGGCAAGCTAAAATCATCGCTGAAATGGAAATCGTATTTGTGGCCGGTCATTCATCTTCATGCAAGATTATTGAATCATCCTCCGCTGTAAAAGCGGGAGACATCGTTCATTTGCCTGACCGCGGCGAAATATCAGAAGCAGCTCAGGATACCCTGAAATCCCGGCAGCGCGCCTTGTCGCAACTTCCCGTCAAAAGCAGCAGACGCTCCAGATCAAATGTACACGGGACCATCTCGATGCAGTTGTATCATTTTGAAGATTTAACCGATGCCGGGCTGAACTTCAGCCAACCGACTTTCCGTGTAAATTTGAAGGCGCGGCAACTCTGGGGTAAAAGCTATCATTTTATCCTAAAAACCAGAACCCGTTATGATAAAAGGGAGCGAAGCTACAACAGTCATGTACCCTCTGAAGAATGGCGCAACCGGATTTATGAACTGTCTTTTTCATACGATGATGAATCGTCTGTTATCAATTATAAATTAGGGCGAATCATATCAAATAAATTCAGCGGTGTGGGGTATATTGACGGGCTGTTGCTGCAGTACAATATGCTGAAAAATCTGAGTCTCGGCGTATTCGCGGGAACCCAGCCCGAATGGCAGTATTCAGACTTTCAAACATCCATCCAAAAATACGGCGGGTATCTTACGTATCTTACCGGAGATTACAGCACAAAGCGATTGGAATCGACACTGGCGCTGGCGGGGGAATATCATGGAAGCACCGTCAGCCGTGAATTTCTCTACCTGCAGAATAATTATGTTTCCGGGAAAAAATGGTCATTCTATCAAAGCGCCGAAATTGATCTGAATCGCGACTGGCGCAAGGACCGGACAAATGAAAATCTATCATTGTCGGGTTTATATCTATCAGGCCGGTACCGGTTCTCCGACGGGGTGAATGCCTCATTATCCTATGACAATCGCAAAAATTATTATACCTACGATTTACGCACAATGGCGGACAGCCTTTTTGATGATGCCTTCAGGCAGGGCATAAGAACAAATATTCATATCAAACTTTTGGATGATTACCGGTTATCCGCCGGATTCGGCATCCGTAACCGCGAAAATGATTCAGAGAATACGTACTCGTATTCAGCGGGACTCAATAAGATGAATTTTTTTCTTTCCGGAATGTTGCTTCAGCTAAATCTATCCGGTTTTTCAAATTATTATACAAGCGGATATAATCCTTCGATCAGGATTAGCAAGACAATGAACGCCGGACATATTGCAGGCATCACATACGGGAACTATTTTTACAATCTGGAAGCGACAAACAGCAATTACCTAAATCAATGGCTCAGAGTCAACGGACAAATAGAATTAACCAGACATTTTTTTATATCTTCCCAGTATGAATATGATTGGGGAGATGATACAAGAGGCCATCGCGTAAATGCCGAAGCCGGCTTTAGATTTTAACATCGATATCATACAGCGATCGTCTTCAACTTGACAATCTCAGGAAGTCAAATAAATGGAAACAATCTTAATATACGCCCTGACGCTGGTCGTAGGTCTGGCAATATTTTTACCGTACTATATCCGTTTCAGGAAGACACAAAAGAAAGATTTATACCGGAAAAAAGAAGCGGTTCGCCTGGGGGCCGATAAACCGGTCGCTCAGTATCCCCAGATTGACCAGTGGAAATGTATCGGCTGCGGATCCTGTGTCGCTGCCTGTCCCGAGGGCAGTGTCCTTGGCATTGTCAGCGGCAAGGCAACGATTATAAACGGCCTGAAATGTGTTGGTCATGGTCTGTGTGAGGAAGCTTGTCCGGTGGGCGCTATCAAGGTCGGTCTGGGAGATATTAAATCCCGTGACGACATCCCGGTGATGACGGAGTTTAATGAAACAAATATCGAAGGACTCTATATCGCCGGTGAACTCGGCGGACTGGCTTTGATAAGAAACGCGATCAATCAGGGACGAAAGGTGGCCGAGCACATTGCTTCAAAGATGGATCATCACGGATCGGACTATTCCATGCATGACCTGATAATCGTCGGCGCCGGACCGGCCGGGCTGAGCGCGGCTCTGACGGCCAAAAAGCACAATTTATCCTTTCTGGTCATCGATCAGCAGGGAGCGGGGGGGACGATATTGCATTATCCCCGTAAAAAATTAGTGATGACAAAACCGGTGGAACTGCCCATGTACGGATGGTTAAAACACCCTGAATATACCAAAGAAGAGCTACTGGAAATTTGGGAAGAAATCGAATCAAAATTCGATCTGAATCTTCATACAAAAGAAAAACTCGAACACATCGAAAAAAACGGTAATGGTTTTATAATAAAAACAATAGAAAACAGTTATCATTCCCGTTATGTGATACTTGCCCTCGGCCGAAGAGGCACACCACGAAAATTAAATATCCCCGGGGAGAATCTTCCAAAGGTAATGTATAAATTAATCGACGCGGAAGCCTATACCAACGAAAACCTGATTGTGGTAGGCGGAGGTGACAGCGCGATCGAGGCGGCAATCGGATTGGCCAGCCAGGAAGGCAACACAGTCACGTTATCCTATAGAAAAGATAAATTTTTCAGGATAAAAAAGCGGAATGAAGAAAGACTTCAGCAAATGACAGAGAGCGGGAAAATCAATGTTAAATTTAACTCCGAAATTGTCAGTATTCAGGAATCAACTGTCATTCTAAAAGATGGCGGCAAAGAAGATGAGCTTGCTAATTCCTATGTATTTATTTTCGCCGGGGGCGAGCCCCCCTTTAAGCTGATGAAACAGATAGGGGTCCGTTTCGGGGGAGAAATGAAAGAAGCGCTGTGACCGGCATTCTCCGGGCAATGGACGACTTCTTAAAAAAAACGAAGAGATTACATATTTTAAATCTTTTTTCATTCTTTTCTACTCTTCAAAACTCATTTCTATTGATTTTTCGTTAATAATCTCAAAATTAACACAATCCTAACAATAACCTAATAATCACGGGCTAATATCGGGCTTAGTTAATAAAATTAGAATTGACAGGAGTATCTCATGAAGAAAATTTTAAGCCTTACATCAGCTTTGCTTATATTGGTGTTTATGTCGTTTTCACTGACAAACTGCACATCCAAAACATCTGAAGAAAAAGCGGAAACCGCTGTTATTAACGGAGCGGGCGCGTCATTTCCTTATCCCATCTATTCACAGTGGGCCTATAAATACGAAAAATTATATGGCGCCAGACTCAATTATCAGTCCATCGGTTCCGGTGGCGGTATCGCGCAAATAAAAGCCAATACCGTTGATTTTGGGGCGTCTGACGCGCCGTTACAGGTCGATGAACTTAATGAAGGAGGCTTGATACAGTTTCCGATGGTCATCGGCGGTGTTGTTCCGGTGATCAATGTTCCGGGAATCGCTGAAGGAGCTCTAAAAGTTACCGCTCAGAATCTGGCGGATATTTATCTTGGGAAAATTAAAAATTGGAATGATCCTCAAATTATGCAGAATAATCCGGATTTGACACTGCCGGATAAGGCGATAACCACCGTGCGCCGGGCGGATGGTTCCGGTACCACATGGATTTTTACAAATTATCTGGCAAAAGTATCGAAAGAATGGGAAGAGAAAGTCGGATTCGGGAAAGCTCCCGCATGGCCTGATGCCGCCGGTCTTGCCGGAAAAGGCAATGAAGGTGTGGCCGCTTTTGTCAAAAAAACAGACGGTGCCATTGGATACGTTGAGTACGCCTACGCGTTACAGAATAAAATGAATTATGTTCTTCTTCAAAACAAATCGGGAAAGTATGTCGCTCCAACCATTGAATCCTTTCAGGCGGCCGCGGCAAATGCCGATTGGCGGAACGCGCCCGGATATTACCTGGTTCTAACCGATCAGCCCGGAGAAACCTCCTGGCCCATCACAGGAGCGTCGTTTATTCTCATGCACAAAGAACAAAGCAGCCCACAGACCGCGAAAAGGGTGCTCGAATTCTTTGAATGGAGTTACCGCCATGGTCAGGGACTCGCGGTGAACCTGCACTATGTGCCGATACCGGAGAATGTGATATCACTGGTCGAGGAAACATGGAAGAATGAAATTAAATCCGAAGGAAATAGTGTCTGGCAGTAACAGCCGGCGGAATAAGTGAATTGATCAGAAGAGAGGCGTTTGATACGCCCTCTTTCCTTTTTAAATAATGACAGGAAATAATGGAATTTAGCAAACTTTTTCAGGAACGAAGCACTCAAAACAGGTCGGATGCCATTTTTAAGGCCATTACCATCATCGGCGCGGCGTTTATTTTGCTGATCATGGCGGCCATATTTTTGCAGCTCCTTGTTAACTCCTGGCCATCCATTCAAAAATTCGGCGCGGGTTTTCTGTACACCAATGTCTGGGATCCTGTTAAAAGTGTATTCGGGGCCGCCAGCAGTATTTACGGAACAATTGTCTCAACACTGATCGCCATGATTATTGCCGTACCGTTGAGCATCGCCATCGCTCTTTTTCTTGTCGAACTGGCTCACCCCGCGGTCAGCAAGTTTTTCGGGGCCGCCATTGAATTGCTCGCTGCCATACCCAGTATCATATACGGAATGTGGGGACTGTTTGTATTCGCGCCCTTTATTTCGAAATATATTCATCCTGCTCTCAAGACGGTTTTCGGGAATAATATATTTCTGGAAGGCCCTCCGATAGGAATCGGGATGTTTACCGCGGGGATTATCCTGGCCATTATGATTCTGCCGTTTATAAGTTCCGTGGTAAGGGATGTGTTTATCATGGTTCCCGCGGTTGTAAAGGAGTCGTCATACGGGATGGGATCGACGACCTGGGAAGTGACAAAAAAGGTGACCATCAGGTATGGAATTCAGGGGATCATCGGCGCGACCTTCCTGGGCCTCGGAAGAGCCATCGGTGAGACCATGGCGGTCACCTTTGTTATCGGTAACAGTCATCATATATCGCCATCCCTGTTCGCGCCGGCCAACAGTATCACCGCCACGCTGGCAAATGAATTTGCCGAAGCTTCGGAACCGATGTACATGAGTTCTTTGATTCAACTGGGACTCGTACTTTTCGTGATCACATTTATCATTCAGGTGGTTTCTCAGTTATGGCTGCGGAAAGTCAAAAAATCCATGGGGGTACAGTGAACGGACGCTCCCACAGTTTCAGGAAATTTAAGAATGCCCTTGTCAGCATTCTGTCCGGAATTTCAGCGATTTTTGGCTTGTTTATCCTCATTTGGATTATCTACGAGATTATGATCAGGGGCGTCAGCGCGCTCAATCTATCGTTTTTTACCGAATTGCCGACACCGCCCGGAATGGAAGGCGGCGGATTGGCCAACGCGATGATCGGAACATTGTTGATCACCTTCCTGGCCACCATTCTTGGAGTTCCATTTGGACTATTAGCGGGTATTTATCTGAGTGAATTTGGGTACCAGTCAAAGTTTTCGGAATGGGTGAGATTTTTTTCCAATATTCTGATGGGTACACCGTCAATTATTATAGGCGTTTTCGTTTACACCATCTTGGTTGTGCCGGTGGGACATTTTTCCGGGTATTCCGGAGGCGTCGCGTTGGCGATTATTATGCTCCCCGTGGTGGCGAGAACAACCGAAGATATGCTGCAAATGGTACCGAACGCGCTGCGGGAATCCGCTCTGGCGCTCGGTTCACCAAGATGGAAAGTTACATTGACGATTGTATTTCGCGGAGCCAAAACAGGTATGATCACCGGTGTGCTGTTAGCGATTGCCCGTGTCAGCGGAGAGACCGCGCCGCTTTTATTCACCGCTTTAAACAGTCCATACTGGCCGGGGATGCTAAACGATTCCACCGCGAATTTGACGGTCACGATATTTAATTACGCCATGTCGCCTTATCCCGATTGGCAGCAGATGGCCTGGGGAGCGTCTTTACTGATCACCCTCGCGGTTTTGTTTGTGACCTTACTGACGAGGTTCGCTTTAAAGGAAAGGAAACAATAGTTTGAACCAGATAGCCGATACTGTAAGACAAATGTCAAAAGTGACGGAGACCGTACCGGAAAAAATCAGGGGCCATATCTCCGTTAAAAATCTGAATTTTTTCTACGGAAAACATCAGGCGCTTTTTAACAACTCCATTGAGATAAAACCGGGTAAAGTGACGGCGGTGATTGGACCCTCCGGCTGCGGTAAATCGACTCATTTACGTGTTTACAACAGGATATATGAGCTGTACAGGGATCAGCGCGCCGAAGGTGAAGTTCTGCTAGACGGTGTAAATATTTTGTCGGAAGATCAGGATCTGATCGATCTGCGTAAACGCGTGGGAATGATTTTTCAGAAACCGACTCCGTTTCCGATGACCGTATTTGATAACGTGGCTTACGGTTTACGTTTGCATTATAAACTGAGTAAAGGGGAGATCGCCTCAAAAGTGGAAGGGGCGCTTCATCAGGCGGCCTTATGGAAAGAGGTCAAGGATAAGCTGAGCAGCCCCGGAACGGCGCTTTCAGGAGGACAACAACAGCGCCTCTGTATAGCGAGAGCGATAGCGGTCGAACCGGAAGTTCTTTTGATGGATGAACCGACATCGGCCATCGATCCCGTGGCGACCGCGAAAATTGAAGAACTGATATTGGCCCTAAGGGAAAATTATACCATCGCCATCGTAACCCACAATATGCAGCAGGCGGCGCGTATCTCTGATTTTACCGCGTTTTTTTATGAAGGGCATATCGTGGAATACGGAGTGACCGATCAGTTGTTCACAAATCCGAAAGAAAAACAAACAGAAAATTATATTACCGGTCGATTTGGTTGATTTAAAGGAGTAGTGTTATGACAATCCATTTACATAAGGCCATCGAGAATTTAAAGAAAAAAATTCTCACGCTTGGCGCCATGGTTGAAGAGACCGTTCAGAACGCGGTTCTGGCGCTTGACAGTGATGATATTGAACTGGCCAAAGATATCATCAAAAATGATACAAAAATTGACGAAATGGAAGTCGAAGTCGAAGAGGAATGTCTTAAAATTCTGGCTTTGCATCAACCGGTCGCTATCGATTTGCGCTATGTGGTCGCCGTGCTCAAAATAAACAGCGAATTGGAAAGAGTGGGAGATCTTGCATCGAATATCGCTCAGCGCGCGGTCGATCTTCATGATTATCCCGCCATTGATTTCGAATTTAACTTCAGGGAAATGGGGGAAATAGCAAAAAGCATGCTGCGGTCAAGCCTGGATGCTCTTATCAATCTTGATTCTAAGCAGGGACGGCAGGTTTGCGCCGCCGATGATCAGATTGATCAGATGCATGAACATGTTTTTCATGTGGTTCGTGATGCTGTTCTGGCGAAACCGGAGAATATTTTTGTGTACACGCAGTTTTTGTCTGTTTCCAGATATCTGGAGCGTATCGGAGATTCAGCGACCAATATCGCCGAAGATGTTATCTACATGGTTGAAGGTATTATCGCCCGGCACAGTCCGGAAAAACTTAGAATTGACCGCGATTAGTTTTTTTATCTTAAATCTTATCAAAAAATAAACGGATACCAACCGGTACCCGTTTATTCCACATTGTTAAAACAACCCCACAACCCTATTTTTTAAGGGAGACAAAATGTTTTCCCCAGCCAATTGGTGACGAAGGGGATCATCAGCCGCCAAATCCAACCCGGATGAAAAAGAGACTGATGCGCCGGTGAAATTTGGCAAAATTTTTCCACAGTCTTGAACATCTGAAATTCTTTGTTAATTTTATAGCCGATCAATATTCCGGGACTAGCCGCCAATATTTAATTATAGAATTCGAAACTTAAGTAGATCACCGGAAGTCGCGAAGCACTATTTGATGCGGATAAAAACATTCTACTCTAAGGAGATGACATGCAAATAATGATTAAAATGTCCCTTACCTTTCTAAGTTTGGTCTTGTTCTTATCCTGTACACCGGAACCTCCTGAAAAGTCCCTCGCGCCCCGATGGGGAATCGCCATACACACCGGAGCCGGTAGTTTTACGCTTGATGATCTGGATGAGGTCGACGTTCAGGACAGAACACCCGTCATGACGGAAGCGCTTACCGCCGGGCACGCGATTTTAAAGGCAGGCGGCAGCAGCATAGACGCGGTCGAAGCAGCCATTGTCATATTGGAAGACAGCCCGCTGTTCAATGCCGGGAAAGGCGCGGTTTTTACCCATGAAGGCACCAATGAAATGGATGCCGCTATCATGGACGGAAAAACACTCAATGCCGGAGCGGTCGCCGGGCTTAAACATATCAAAAATCCTATCAGGCTGGCGCGGAAAATCATGGAGGGTTCCCCTCATGTGATGATGATCGGGGAAGGGGCCGAAAATTACGGCCGGGAGACCGGCGGGATAGAATTTGTTCCGGAAAGCTATTTCCATACCGATAAAAGATGGGAAGATCTACAAAAAATCTTAAATAGAGAGAAGACCGGCGAAAAAGCATTTAAGAATAAATCACCAAAAAGACTGAAAGATGATCACGATGTCTATGGCACTGTTGGCGCCGTCGCGCTTGACAAAAACGGAAACCTGGCCGCGGCGACCTCCACCGGCGGAATGACCAATAAACGCTACGGCCGGGTCGGCGATGTTCCGATTATCGGGGCGGGTACTTACGCGAATAACGCCAGCTGCGCGGTTTCGGCAACCGGACACGGGGAATATTTTATCCGTTACACGGTGAGCCGGGATATCAGCGCCAGGATGGAATACGCGGGATATACCTTGCAAGCAGCGGCGGATTCGGTGGTTTTGGGTGTTTTAAACAGGGCGGGCGGCAAAGGCGCCGTTATCTCAATCGATCACAGGGGAAATGTGGCTGTATCGCTGAATGACACGGGTATGGGGCACGGTTATATGGGCCCGGACGGGAAGGCAATGATCAGGTGGAACACTGATAACGACTTACCTTTTGTTGCTGAAATCAATTGATGAAAATTACCGGTTAAGAATCGCTAATACTGTATTTTAATCCGAGGGGAGGACAATCATGAAATCAAAAAAGGATATTAAACGGGAATATAAAGAACGTCCGAAACAGGGCGGCGTCTTTCAGATAAAGAACACTCAAAACGGTAAAGTGTTTCTCGGGAGCAGCCTGAATCCGGAAGGATTTTTAAACAGGCAGAAGTTTCAGCTAAAACTCGGTCAGCATAAGAATAAAACGCTTCAGCAGGAATGGACTGAATTCGGTGAAGAAAATTTTCTTTTCGAAATACTGGACATGGTGGAAGACAAGGATGAACCCGGATTTGACTTTGATGATGAACTGACGCTTTTGGAACAGATCTGGCTTGAAAAACTTCAGCCGTTCGGTGAAAAAGGGTACAACACGGCGTCTTAAAGTTTCCATCGGAGTCCTTTGATACAATCAAATCATAAATAAAAAACAGGCGACGCTGAATAAAAGAGCGCCGCCTGTCTTCTTTTGCAGGGTAGTATGAATGTCCGTTCTACTCGGCTGAGAATCCAAACTGACTTAAATAAGTCCATCCTTTAATCCATAATTCCGCGTTGGGATCAAACGCGCCCTGATAATCAGCCGTTGTATAGAAATCATCTGTAAGAGAATATACATCCCCTGTGGCTTCAGCCGCGGCAGGTCTTGGATCAAATCCGCTCATCCGGTTGCTGTTGGCCAACCGCGGATCGATGATCCGGTTTTTTCTGTTGGCGTCGCTGAACAAAATCTGCTCATAGTCATGTTTGCACATTTCCGCCGCGGTATTACCGTTGCCGAACGCGTACCAGATATTGTTTCTGAAGTCGATATCGCCGGCATCCAGACGGGCGCGGCTGTCTTCACCGCTGCTCAAATCTTCGATGTCAATCGCCATACTGGCAAAATCATAAAAAATGCTGTTGTAATATCTCGCTCCGGCATTGTCGCGGATCTTAAAGGTCATGTTATCTGAATTGAAACTGCCCGCGCCTGAACCGATATAGGTTACGTTGGAGATGACCGGAATGGCATAGGGGAGTCCGTCTTCAGGATCGGTACCGCCGTCATGCTCTCCGGCGCGGTCACCGGCATCGGCCGCCTGGAGAGAAAGCCAGAACTGTCCCTTGCCGCGGAAACCTTCGTCATAGTCAAAGGTATCGTCTCCGTTATAGGCGCCGACCAGATATTTACAATTGACGGTTCCGCCAAACCATTCAAAGCCGTCGTCCTTATTAAACACCACTTCCACATGTTCAACGGTGGTGCCGGAACCGACCGCTCCAAAGGTTACCCCGTTAATTTCATTGGCCAAACCGATTTCCGTACCGCCATAACGAACAGAGACATACTTCAATATTCCCGAATTATCCGAATCATCATCCCCGCCGTAAGCTCCGCGGGCTTCATCTTCAGGAATTCCTTCAATCTGACCCACACCGGCGGCGGTGTTGATGCCCGCTTTACCCAGTATAATTAGTCCTCCCCACAAGCCGCGTACATTTAACGGATTGGAAAGATCATCCGACTCGGCTGTAAAAATAATCGGACTGGTTGGTGTTCCTTCCGCGAGAATTTTACCGCCGCGGGCCACAACCAGGGCGCTGGCGTTCGCTCCCTGTCCGGAACGGCCCTTGATTACCGTACCCGGTTCGATGGTAAGAATCTGCCCGTCATTGACAAATACAAAGCCGTCCAGAATCCATACTTTGTCGCTGGTCCAGGTCATCGTTCCCGTACCCATTCCGTGATCTTTAACGGTAATGCGCAGCGTGTCCACCGCGGTGTATTCGGTCGCGTCAAGAGACGGGGTGACGGATGTGCTGCTGTCTTCGCTGCATCCGATCGTTAAAGCCAGACCGGTGATCAGCAGCATGAAAATTGTTAAACGCTTAAACATAAGATACCTCCTAAGTTAGATAAATTTAGATTGTTTAAAGTGATATTTGATTTCAATGATGATCCTTTCGGTATTCTGTTTAGATGGAATATTTCAGACCGATGGAAAATGTCCGGCCTGTTTTATAACTTTGATACACATAATCGCTGCCTTTATAGTGCTGCACTTTCCGAGTTTGCGAATCGAGTAGGTTTTTAGCCGAAACATTGAGACTCAACCGGTCGGTCAGATTTTGGCTGAGCATGAGATTTAGTGTGCTTCGCGGTTGTTCGTAAACATTTGGCGTTGCCCCGAGCGTGACTTCCGACAGGCGCTCTCCGAACACATTGTAGAAAATGCCGGCGGAAGTTCCCGTATCCACCGTGTCATACAAGATGTTCAGATTTAGAATATATGGGGATTGTCCCTGGAGCTCGCGGGTGCTTTCGGCGTATGGATCGCTGGCCCTGATGCGGATCAGTTCACTCTCCGGAATATCCACCTGTGAATACACCAGGGTCAGGTTGGCGTTGATTCGGAAGTTATTCAGCAGAGAATGGAACTGATCCAGCTTTTTGTTGACTTCAAACTCCGCGCCGAATAAAATGGCATTATCCACATTCTCATACCGTATTTCATTATTGTCATTCCTGATCACCCGTTCGATCGGGTTGCTGAACAGTTTGTAGAATCCGCTCACGGCGATGATTTCACCGGGTCTTTCAAACCATTCCCAGCGCAGGTCGATATTATCGATTAAGGCGCGTTCTAAATCGGGATTACCCGCGACGATGTAACCGGCGGCAAAATCTTCCGACTGGAAAGGCGCCAGTTCCCGGATGGTCGGGCGGGCCAGTGTCCTTCCGTAAGCCGCGCGCAAATTCATTTTGTCATTAAGAGAGTAAATAAAGTTGACTGAAGGGAGTAAATCAGTTTCGCTGATGACACCTTTATCAAATCCGGAGGCCAGTGTTTCCACCTCCATATCGGTGGATTCCAGGCGCATTCCGCCCGCGAATCGTAGTTTGTTCATTAGCGGTAGTTCAATCATGGCGAATCCGGCGGTGATGTTTTCGTATCCATCGTAGTTGGAGCGGTCTTCGGAGGCATCCACGATATAATTTCCAAAAACAGGCTGACCAAGATCGTTATATTGAATACTGCCGTCGGGATTATAGAGCAGTCCCGTATTGGATTCTGAGAAATAGGTTAGGGGATCACCATCGTAGCTTAACTGGGAAGCGTTTTCATATTTGAATATTCGTTCACGAAATTCCCTTGTTTTATTGCTCGCCAGGGCGCCGGCTTTTATTTTACCGTTTTGTCCGTTCCATTGTTTAAAGGGGACAGAGAGTTTAATGTCAAAACTGAAATTATCTTCGTTAAGGTCACGGTAATATCTGGCCGGAACAGGGTAGGCCGATGGGGCGATTTTATATTCCCGCGTGCCGTCGGGCAGATCCCGGTAATGATCGCTGAAAAAGCGCATATCCGGTTCGTACTGTTTGGAAAGCGCGTAGGAACCGATCCATTCAACCTTCGCGTCAAGCAGCTTTGGCAGATAATGCTCACCGCGCAACTGTGAAGAGAACAGATCCCGTTCCGTGTATTTCAGCACCCTTGTTTCATACACGGCGTCATCGATGGTGCCTTCGTTATAGAATCCGCTGATATACCTGGCGCTTGATTCCGCGCCTTTGGAGTAAAGAAAATTACTGTGTAATTCGTGGTGATTATTTATTTTGTAGGCCAGATTCATCAAACCGCCCCAACTGACATCGTTGACGCCCTTTGATTCGGTCAGATCAAATTCATTATCCAGGGTGGGTTTGGTGTCGACGCTGCCGGTTAGCTTATACTTCCCGATACGTCCGTTATCGTAATAATCATTTTTGTTGGAATAACTCATACTGGCGAGATAGCCCAGTTCGCGCCCGAACAACCTGGTCTGATTTCCAATGGAAAGCGCGTAACTTTGATTTACCGGCGCGGATTTCGTTGTCGGTGACATCAGAGAGTTAAACGATTTGGAATAAGAGTCCAGTTCGTTTGCCGCTTCTCCCGTGTCATCGCTGATCGCTTCGCCATAATCGGGGACATGAACGGAACTATGGTCCAGCGCGCCCGGGATGGCCCTTGTCCCGTCATCAAATCCAAGCCAGTCGGATGAACCGCCGTCATAGGTTAGAAAACGGTTATTAAAAGTGGCGTTTGAATTATAAGATGAGGAAGCCGAAAAATTTACGGTGAGATACTCGGGGAAGCTTTTGGTGCCGATATCAACGATTCCCCCGGAAAAATTGCCCGGTTGATCCGGTGTGAAAGTTTTGAGGGTGACGATATTATCCAGCAGATTGGATGGCAGAATATCCATCTGAAAGGCTTTTTTGTCCGGATCGGAGCTGGGCAGTTCGGCGCCGTTTAACTGGGTGCTGGAATATCGTTCACCGAGACCGCGCACATACACATATTTTCCGCCCACCACCGAAGCGCCGGTGACCATCTTCATGGCCGAGGCCGCGTCCCCGCTTACCGAACGGGAAATGGCTTCGGCGCTGATGGCGTCGCTAAAGGCCAGCGATTTCTGTCGTTTGCCGAGCAGGGCGGCTTCCGTATTATCCACCGAGCGGGCTTCCACTACCACGACTTCCGAAGTCATAATTTCCGGTTGAACGGTGAGATCGACTTTTATATTATTGCCCGCCTTGACCCGCAGATTTTCCACCTTTGTCTCGGAATAGCCGATGGTCATGACCACCATGGTGTATGAGCCCGCCGGTACGGAAGGGATCAGATAATTTCCCTGCAGATCCGACGCCGCGCCGAGCATGGTGTTCTCGAGATAGACATTGGCGCCGATCAGCGGTTCTCCGGATTCGGCGTCCACCAGCTTCCCGCTTATTTTGCCCATAATCAGAGATTCCGATGCCGCGGAATCATTTGGAGTGGTAGCACCCAGGAGGCCAAAAATAAGAAGGGAAAGGATGATATTGACTTGTATAATTTTGTTAAACATATGAAACTCCCTGCGTAAATATTCCATGTATAAATCTTTGCGTGTCATTTTTCTGATCATCGATGCTTCTTTTAATCGATGTGTTAAGATGCGGGGAAACAATTAGAGCTTTCTTAGCGGCCTATTATTTGTTTGCAAGGGAAATGTGAGGAAAGTGTTAGAGGGGATTTAGCGCACTGCTAACGATTTCATTCTGCTAATCGTTATAACGCGTTTAAAACAATCCCAATCAGATAAAATGCGGATAATATTTGGATATTCGTAAAAACTAATATATTTTTGTATTCAGATAAAATATGGATACGAAATGGATAAATATATAAATAAATTAAACTATGATTTTCAAACAAATCAGAAAATATTGAACCTGATTTCTCAAATCGACTTATATAAAGGCAAATGGAATAGTATTGAAAATCAAGAGAATACATATCTAAAAGAATTACGGAAAATTGCCACAATCGAAAGTATCGGTTCTTCAACAAGAATTGAAGGCGGAACTCTTACAAACAAAGAAATAGAAGAACTCCTGAAAAATATAAAAATAACCAAATTAAAGACAAGAGATGAACAAGAAGTCATTGGTTATTATGACACATTGGAAACAATTTATGAAAACTATGAAAATATAAGATTAACTGAAAATTATATAAAACAATTACATAAGAGTTTATTACGATATAGCGATAAAGATACAAGACATCGTGGAGAGTATAAATCAATTTCAAACAAAGTAGTAGCAAACTATCCTGATGGAATTCAAAAAGTTCTTTTTAATACAACAGAAGTTCATTTAGTGAGTAGTGAAATGAACGATTTGATTAGTTGGACAAATCGTCAATTAAAAAATAAAGAAATTCATCCTTTAATTATTGTAGCAAATCTTATTTACGAGTTCTTATCAATTCATCCGTTCCAGGATGGAAATGGCCGATTATCCAGATTATTAATCACCCTGCTTTTACTGCAAAACGGTTATTGGTTTATCCAATATGTATCATTTGAAAACCTGATAGAAAATACTAAAAAAGAATACTATCAGGCATTAATGGATGGGCAAAAAAACAGAAATAAAAATAATGAAAACATATCTACATGGATATTGTATTTTCTTGATAAATTGAGTGAATTAACTCAACGACTTGACGAAAAATATGATGTGTTTAAGTCAAAAGGTGGATATTTGAATGAAAGACAGAAAGAAATAAGGGATTATTTAATAAAAAATCAACCATTGAAAATATCTGATTTGGCAAAAAGGTTTGATAATATTAATATCAATACCATAAAAAAGGATCTGCAATATATGAGAAAGGAGCGGCTGATAACTAGTGTCGGGAAAGGTAAAGGAACGGTGTATATAACTGATGTTGAATAACAATAATAGCTATGTTAACAGCAAATCCAGGGGCTTTGTAGCACACATAAAGTGTGTTCGTGTATCTTGAAAAGTATAAAGCCCGCAATCGGCAGGGATTATCATACAAACCGTTGGGATTCATACTAACAATTCTAAAAGAGGATGACATATGTTTGATGAATTAAAAAAATATCAAAACAACGGCCACTTCATTTTTACAAAAGATGACAATCTTACAGATGTTTGTAATGCGCCAAAAAACAAAAGTGGAATTTATATCGTGTATGAATTAAAAAATGGAAAAATCGAGCTTGTTTACATAGGTTCTTCGGGAAAAGTTCAAAATGATGGAAAAATCAAACATCGAAATGGCGGACTTTTTGACAGAATTGTGAATGGACATCAATTTGGAGATATTCCAAGAAAAAAGTCCTGGCCTCAAAAATTAGAAGAAGAAAATATTGAAGCGCTGGACGTATATTGGTATGACACATTTAATAACAAAGCCGCGGATATTCCTCTCTATGTTGAAGCAAAATTAATTCAGAAATTTTTTGAACTTTACGGACATTTACCACGATGGAATAAAGAATTCTAACGCAGTGAAAATGAATAATTGTATTTTGTAAATTGATAATAATAACAGACAAAAGTCCGGTTTCAACTGAATCACTATCATCTTTATTCAAGCCATTTCCGGCCTACACAACCATTTTTTGTATTTCCATTAATATCCACCCCTAATATTCTATTCAAAACCACGATCCCGTCGTTCGCCGCCGCGCGGAATCGCTAAATCACCCGTTAGGAACCATATATGACCTGGAAGGAACCATATATGACCGCGAAGGAACGATAAATGACCGGGAAGGAATGATAAATGACCACGAAGGGATCATATATGACCACGAAGGAACGATATATGACCATGAAGGAACAATATTTGACCGTTTAGGAACGACAAATGACCACTTAGGAACAATATTTGACCGGGAAGGAAGCATATATGACCGCTTAGGAACGATATTTGACCGGTCGGGAACCAGTTCCACCGGTGATCCATCAAAAAAAATCGTTACTTCTCAGATTTTACCGTCAATTCGCCCTGAAAGCGCGGTCGAAGGACATTTTTAAACGGTTTGACACAAAAAAAAGCTGATTTAAGATAAAATCATACGGTCAGAAAAGTTTTATTAAAAGAATGAAAATAATTATTGTCAAAAGGTAATTACCTGACATATATTTACCTCGGCATTTTTTCTAATACCTGATTTAATTTGGACGATTATAGTCATTGTATAATAGATAGAGTGAATGATTCTGAATATTTATCAAGATAGCTGTTTTGAGTGATAGGAGAATCAGGAGTCGTCATGGAAGAACGATTTTTACCGGCCTTTTAAATGCATTCAAATCCATGGAACGGGTTATCGCATGTATCACCGGTTATTCCCGTCATATATAAGGAGATTCCATAAAAATGAAAAACGTATCGCTAAGCATCGTGGTGTTCGCGGCAATTTTCCTGTCCGGGTGCGCCACAACCCGCATTCCTTTCGAGCCGGTACTTGATCACGGAGTCTGGAAATCCGAAAATCGCGACCGGGTATTTGACGGATGCGTCGGCGCGCTCCATACGCGGGGCTATATGATTCGTTCGACCGACAGGTCTTCCGGGGTGATCAGCACGGAATGGACGACTTTTTATTTTGGCAAACTCGAGGCGAATTACAGGATGAACTTTCTCGTTTCCGAGAGTATGCCCGGGACCACAGCTGTGTCCGTGAAGTTTGATGTCAATTGGAACGATCCGACCGGCTATGGCCATAAGGATACCGTCAACAGAAACGTCAACAACAGAATCAGCCAACACCTTCGGGAACTCTTTACGGAGCTTGAGAGAATGCTTGGAAATCCGGTGATCATGAGAGAAACGTACCTCGAGTGGCGGTGATAAACGCGTGTAGGCTGCGCGGCGTGTAAACAGAAAAAAGGTTTTAATAATAAATTAGGAACTATTCAACAAGGAAAGTGGAAAGAAAATGAAAATCAAAAACTGGATTTATCCGTTCATTCTAACCGGAATGATGATGTTGTTCACGATGGGCTGCAGCAGCGATGACGGCGGTGATCCCACCAGCGGCAATCAGACTCCCGTCACAGGCTGGTCCGTTTTAGGAAATCTGGATGTCAACGGTGTCTATGATCTTTATGTGGACAATAATGGTCATTTATTCGCGGCGGGCGCCTTTACCAACAGCAACGGAAAACGTTATGTGGCCAAATGGGACGGGAGTAAATGGTCAGAAGTCGGCACACTGGATATCAATGGCAATATTTTCGCGATTTGCGGTGACTCCAACGGTAATCTTTATATCGGAGGCGCTTTCACCGATAACAGCGGAAACACTTATGTGGCGAAATGGAACGGCAGCAGCTGGGTCAGTCTCGGCAGTTTGACATACAGCGGTTATATCAATGATCTCTTCGCTGATGCCGCCGGCAATATTTACATGGCCGCGGACGGATTAAATTTTGATGGTACGCTCGCCGGTAATGTAAGTGTCGTCAAATGGAACGGCAGCGGTTGGCAGAGGGTGGGCAGTTTTCTATATACTGACATCATCGCCTTATGCATCGACGGGACCGGTAATATATATGCGGGTGGAGGGTCAGGTTCTGCCGCTCCCAATGGCGGATATGTGGTTAAATGGAATGGCAGCGACTGGGACAAGATGAGCAATTTAGACGCCTATGAAAAAGTTTACACGCTCTGCGCGGACGCGAACGGTAATCTTTACGCGGGCGGTGGGTTCGACTTTACCAGCGGATTCGCGGTCAAATGGAGCAACGGCAGCTGGGTTGATCTGGGATTAAACGCCAACGATAAGGTTAAATCACTTTGCGCGGATCCCGATGGCAATCTGTACGCCGGTGGAAAATTCTACAACAGCCAAAATAAATTTTATGTGGCCAAATGGGATGGAAACAGCTGGACGGATCTTGGCTTAAACGCCTATAGCGGGGTCAATAAACTTGTATATTCGAATGGAAATCTCTACGCGGCGGGATTTTTGCAATTTCAGTTAAACGGCGGACATTATATCGCGGTTTACAGGTAACCGTCTGAACTCTGACATGCCCGATTATGGCAGGTTCGTGTGCTTATGTGATAGACTCTAATTGAAGAATCTTAATTTTGGGATTGTCCGGGCTATGATAATTGTGATTGCATGAAAGACTGTGAATTGAGATTCTTCATCATGAAATTGTCTGAACTGTGATTTTTGTGATTACGTGATGGACTCTGATTGGGAGTTCTTCATCATGAAATCATTTAATCATTTCCATCACAGTTCAGACAAAGAAGAATGGTCTGAACCATGATTCGCTTGATTACATGATAGACTCTGATGGAAGATCTGAACTCTGATTCGTGTGATTACAAGATGAGCTATGATTTGGGAGTTTTTCATCATGAAATCATTTAATCATCTTCATCACAGTTCAGACAAAAAAGAATGGTCTGAACCATGATTCGTGTGATTACGTGATGGACTCTGATTGGGAGTTCTTCATCATGAAATCATTTAATCATCTCCACCCGCCAGAGGCGGGCAGGTCACAGTTCAGACAATAAAATCATCTTCCGACAATCCATCAGAAATTAATACCCAGCTCGATGATCATCTCGGAATTCAAATCTTCGTCAAAGGCGGCATCGATGCGGAGTACCTGGATATAGGGAAGGCGGAAATGCAGACCCGCGCCAAATCCGGTGACAAAATGTTGGGTGGACAAACCCTCCCGGCCGGTCCAGACGGTACCGGTGTCAATAAACAACCCGCCATTGATACCAAATTTTAAATTGGACGTTCCGTAACTTGGCATGATTCCGCTCGCGAAATTATAATATTTTAATTTTTTGATCGGAAACCGTATTTCAAAACTGCCGAGCATGGAATGTCGGCCTTCGTACACATCAAAAAAGTGTCCGCGCACCCGTTCGTCAAACCCGATATAAACTTTTTGATACAAGGGCAAAGTGCCAATACTCTGAAGCGTGTAAAAACGGGCGGCGAAGGTCAGCGGTGAGTAGGTTCTGTAATGCCTCAAATCGGTGATATACTGCCAGTAATCGATGTCCGGTTCAAACAATCCGTTCTTACTGATGACGAAGCGGTTATACCACCCTTTTGAAGGATAATCAAACAAATCACGCGTATCCAGAACGGTCGAAAGACGCAGGCTGTTCAGGGTTTCGGTATCATCCCCGGTCAGCATCAGCGGCGCGTACTCTTTCGGCACCGTCACCTGGTCGTAGGTGAAATTGACCATGTTATAGAAATGAAGCGTCCAGTATTTCCCGAGCGCGAACCCGATAGTCACATGGTCTTCGTCAAACGGCAGGGTACGGTGTTCGGTGGTAAACTTCTTGACATAAAGACCGGTGGAAAGATGCAGATCCCCGCCTGCCCAGGGATTAAAATAGCCGATTTTAAATCCCGGACGGTATCCGAATAACAGGGAACCGTACAACTTTTCATTACGGCCGCGGAAATTCATGTGCGCGAATCCGAATCCCAGAGTCAGTTTGCTCCAGTCCCGGTCCTCCACCCGAAATTCGGGGTATGGAAAAAGCGAAAAACGTTCGGTGACATTAATCAGCAGCGAGACTTCATCCTGATCGGGTATTTTGTACATTTCAACGCGATTAAATATCCATAGATTTAAAAGTCGGTTTTTTGAAACATTAAGCAGCGAATCATTTAGGGTGTCGCCGACTCCAAACCGGAGTTCGCGTTTGATGATATCTTCATTGGTATGATCGTTTCCGATAATCAGGATGGAAGAGATCTTCTTTGGGGAAGTATTCTGCGCGAAAGCCGGTAAAGCCAAAAATGAGAGCGTCGCCCAGATAATAATATATTTGAGTTTCATAGTTGCTTTTCGTTTAAATGTGGAATCCCGTTAACGGAAATGACTCTTTTTCAGTTCGATGTATTTACAAAATTTCAATGCTGAATCCAAATCGGGTTGGTGTATCCGTAAAATACGCCGCGCGTATTTTTTGTGACAGTTTCGCCGCGGATATAATACGATTTTTGATCATCGGGTAATAAAACCTTTTTTGATACTGAAAATATTGATTCGGTTATGTTCTGATCCAGCAATAGTGTTTCATCCTGATCGCCGATAATCCCGCGATACAGCATGATCCGGCTGATCGCGCCATACTCGCTTCCTGATTTAACCTGAATAACCGCTTCCGATCCGCTTGCCGCGGTCATACCCATTTCATAGGTCTTATTGTCGTCTCGTATTTGGATCCGGATCGCCGGGCCGTTGGTCATAAAGTAGTTTCCGCTGCGTAAACCGGTGATGAGATTACTCACATTCAATGATTCTTTCCCGAGAAATATTCCGGTACGCCAGGCGCCGAAAAGCTGCCTATAGTGTTCACGCATGGAGACAAACGGAAAACCGATCTGCCGGTACCTGCCAAAATTACCGTGGGCGTCGTCTCCCGCCAGCGCGAAGACTTTAACACCGGAAAGCAGCAGTTCTTTCCAGTAGGTCAGAGCGGACCTGGTAATCTCTTCCGTTCTCCCGTTGATAATCTGAACGCCGGTCAGATTATTGTGGACGGCATCGGCATGATTCCATCCGCCGCGGTTTAAAAGCAGACTCTGCAAAAACGGTGTGGGATCCTTTGGATGGGCCGCGAATGCCGCCGTCTGTCCGTTAAGGTCATTCAAAATGGAACTCAGGTCGTGTTCGGACCGGTAATTTAGCCAGCGGTCGCCGCTGTCACCCGTTCCGTGATAAAATGTATCGGAATTGTAAACCAGAAGATGCACATTCTTTTGATCCGTGTTCCGGACGCTGACTTCTTCACCCGGGATGACGCAAAAATCATCTTGTTGGTCATTATACAGGGAAACCTGATGGTTAAAATCATGCCATTTACGAAGCTCGGGATCATTGATGAAATAATTATCGGGCATATCGTCAAGATCGTATGAATGATCAGTCGCCGCGAAGTATTGCAGCCCGAGAATTTTTGCCATTTCCGCCGTGTTTTGGACCGATGCCCCGAACTCGATCTGATCGGAGGTGAAGTTTGTATGCGCGTGAGGTTCGCCAAGCGCGAAACCATCAAAGTTGGGCAGCGCTTCTGCTGAAAAATAGCAGGGGAATGGTTCGTGAGTCGTGCCGCGGTGATTGTCATTAACGCAGATTTTTGTTTTCCCTTTAATCTTATATTCAATTTTAACGACAATGGAATGCTGCCCCGGCTTTATGTCCGTGACATCGAGTTTGAGCAGGGACTCAAAATAGGGTGCATCGATCCGCTTTGAAAATTTAAAACTTTCTTTCTTAATATTGTCGATAAAGATTTCGGCTTGTTCAAGAATGACCGGGTAAAGGTGGGCATCCCTTATGATTAGAAGAATGGGGAGTCGGCCACCCGACAGTATCCGATGGGGGACATCCGCGATAATTTCCGGTTCCGGTTTTTTGAGAAGGCTGAAAAAGTATTTAAACCGGTAATGGGTTTCCGCGTACAAAACCGGAGGGAGAAAGATAGGGAATATCAATTTTTCAATCCTTTCCGGCCCGACAAATCCGGAATTTCCACTACAAATTCACACCCGGTCGGTTCAAGATTGCTGACCGAAATGTGTCCATCTATATTTTCTATCAGTCTTTTTGTGATGGCCAGTCCCAAACCGGTTCCTTTTTCTCTGGTGGTATAAAAAGGTTCAAAAATTTTATCCATGTTTTCAGGTTGAATCCCCGGACCGTTATCCCTGATGACAATACGGCACATGTTTTTTCTGCCCGATTTAAATTCCAGGGACACTTTTCCGTGATCTCCGGCCGCCTGAAGCGCGTTGTTGATTACATTTAATAAGGATTGTTCCAACAAATTTTCATCGCTGTAAATTTCCATATCATCCGTAACCGGAGTGATTTCCAGTCGTTTCAGCTCGTCTTCATTCAGGCCTACACTGATTCTCTGCAAAAGGCTTGTGATGCTGAAACGGCTGAGCTGTAACTGAGGCGTACGGGCGAATTTTAAAAAATGATCAATAATCGTGACCAGTCTTTTCAGCTCCTGAGGGATATATTCAAAAATTTCATCGCCGGTATCCCCATACTTCTTTTTGATAATATCATTCGTGCCATCGATTATTCCCAGCGGATTGCGTAATTCGTGCGCGACCGTCGCCGCCATGGTACCCAGTTGAACAAGATGTTCACGTTCCTTTATTGCCGCCCGGTACTTCATGGAACGGTTGATCACCCGGAACAGAAGAATGGCGATCAGCAATATCACTGTAAGATTGATAAAACTAAACAGGAGCAGCCGGTTTCTGAGTACGACGATCACATCAAAATAATTGGCTTTGGCCTCTATAATCTGAACACCCTGCGGGAATCCGTCAATATCTTTTATGGGCATAAATGCCGTCATGAATTTTTCACCGGCGAATTCCTGCAGGTCGGAGACGGCGCTCTTGCCGCTCATGGCCTGCTTAAAATACCGGCTTCCGGTGATGACGGATACCTGCTGAGAAGACAGGCGTTCAGGCGCTGAAACCAGGATTTCTCCCAGGGGCGAAACGAGTACGATCGATTGCAGAGCGCTTGTTTTGCGGATTTCCTCAAGAAGCTGCTGATGGTAGAGATACGGTAGCGTGTTCTGCTCACCGGGGATTAGCAGACTCACTTGTTCTTCATCGATCAACCGGTTCATTAGCTGACCCGCGATATTGAGCTTATCTTTAAGTTCATCGCTGAATTTTTCTTCCACCTGATTTAAATAAATCCAGACAAGAAGATTAAACAAAAGCACGATCCCGAGACCGGCCCAGAAAACAAAGGCATACTGATTAGACCGCTTTTTGTCTGTTGAAATTTTCATTCTTCATCCTGCGCGCCAAAAACAGATTTCCAGTAGTCAATATCCACATCATCGGGGTTATATTTTTCCGGGTTAAGTGTGGTCCGTCCGGGGCGGCCCGCCCGGTCTATTCGCCTTTTAAAGTTTTCGGATTTTGCGGTTTTGGCGCCGTGATCCCTCGCGGTAAACAGGATTTCATTATCCGAACTGACCACAGTCCATTCATTGACATCGTTTGTATTGCGGATGAAGTTACGAATGATATCGTCCGCGGTCTCCGGTTTTCTTGAGAACATGATCTTTATGTTCGGGTGACCGGAAGGGTAATGATGCGGATTATCCGTACCGTCGAACACTACAATGAGTCTTGAAACCTTCGGTGAGAGAATTTTTTTTACCTGATTTAGGATTAAGGTCAGGGCGGTGTCAATTTCACCTGATTTTATTTTTTGTTGAATGGAAGGGAATTTATGCGCCAGGTTAAATCCGTCTATGATTATTTTTTCATTCATCCTTTTAAACCTTATCTCTCATGCGAATATTTTTATCCAAATCATCGTTTATGCCGTTGACATGTATTTAAGCAGCAAATAATGGTCGCTTATTACATTCAGAACCTGAAAATTTTTTTCTGTCTCCGGAACTCTGTCAAATAGGCGTAGTAAAATGCGTCATATTGGCCCGATCATGATTAAAATGATTGCAAACGCGCTATTTTAAAAAAAATCGTCGAAAGAAGACGAATTTTGACAGCTTGTGACCATCGATTTGCAACAGATCGGTTGAATATTGCTGATTTACACGTAATTATTTCAGGTTCGGCACAAAATTTGTTATTATCAGGATACAGATGAACAAATTTAATAAAAAATCGTTTATTAAAAAAAATAAAAAACACTTTTAAGGAGAAAGAAATGCCTTTTTCGTTTTTCGATCCGACCATGCTGCTGCTTGTTCCGGTACTTATTTTTGCTATTTGGGCGCAAATTAAGGTAAAATCAACATTCAAAAAATTCCAGAATATCAGCTCATCCAGAGGAATGACAGGCGCGGACGCGGCCAGATTCATATTAAATCAAAATGGCATTACCGATGTGGAGATTGAACCGGTTGCCGGTGAGTTGAGCGATCACTATGATCCCAGGGTGAAAAAGGTACGTTTGTCGGAAAACAATTTCCGCGGCCGTTCTCTCTCGGCTCTCGCCGTCGCCGCGCATGAAGTTGGGCACGCCATACAGCATAATGTGGGATATGCCCCGCTTCAGATGAGACACACCATTTTGCCGGTAACTAATATCGCGTCCTGGGCGGCGTTCCCGTTGTTTCTGATCGGTATGTTTATGAACACGCCTTTTCTGATGGATCTGGGAATCGTCTTTTTTGCCGCGGTGGTTCTGTTCCACCTGGTAACCCTGCCGGTCGAGTTTAACGCGAGCACCCGCGCCCTGGTGCAGTTGGAATCAAACGGGCTGCTTGTCAGTCAGGAAATAACCGGCGCGAAAAAAGTGTTGAATGCCGCTGCCATGACGTATGTGGCTGCTGCCGCTATGGCGCTGATGCAGCTAATTCGACTGTTGCTTATTAGAGGAAGAGATTAATTTATAAAATGATATAATAATTACTATTCTGAGTGAGGGCTGATCATGAGAAATTTGAAGAACTCATTTATCGTTATCGCCGGGTTTGTAACCATGGGAATCATTATCGGTGTGGTGCTTACTACCAATTTTAACATACATTCGAAAAGTAACGCGGCTGTTGATGAGAATAAAATTTACACCGAATCCAGAGAGGCTGATCAACCGCAACAGATATCGACCGCCGGAAATTTTAATCCCAACGCTATGTTCGTGGATATGGTAAAAAAGGTACGTCCGTCGATCGTCGCGATATACACCACAAAAAATATCAAAGTACATCCGTTTTACAGATTCTTTAGGGACCGGCAGGATGTACCGGAAGATGAGTTCCAGAGCGAAGTGCCGCAAAACGGACTTGGATCAGGAATTATCATCAGCAAAGACGGATATATTTTGACAAATCATCATGTGGTAAACGATGTTGATGAGCTCAATGTCAAGCTGCTCGATAACACCGAATATGAGGCAAAAATCATCGGAACCGATCCGACAACCGATATCGCCCTGATAAAAATAGAGGCGGAGGATCTGCCGATTGCCGTTCTCGGGAATTCGGATAATGTTCAAATCGGTGAATGGGTTATGGCAATGGGAAGTCCGTTGAATCTGACATCAACCGTGACGGCGGGTATCGTTAGCGCTCTAAGCCGAGATATTAATATTCTTCGTGACCAGAATATGCCGAACGGCATTGAAAATTTCATTCAAACCGACGCGGCGATCAATCCCGGTAACAGCGGAGGGGCGCTTGTCAATCTGGAGGGTGAAGTCATCGGCGTAAATTCAGCCATCGCGACCCGGACAAATTATTACATGGGATATGGATTCTCTGTGCCGATCAATATCGCGAAAAGCGTAGTGGACGATTTACTAAAATTCGGTGAAGTTCGCCGCGGATATCTTGGTGTTTATATCGAAGCGATGAATCCCGTAAAAGCTAAGGGCGTCAAAATGGATAAACCGCGCGGAGTGTTTATCTCAAGCGTCATTCCCGGAAAATCGGCGGAGAAAGCCGGACTGAAAGAAGGGGATGTTGTCCTGACCGTCAACGGAAAAGCAGTAAACCAGCCAAACGAACTTCAGGCTAAGATAGGAACCTATAATCCAGGGGAAAAAGTGCAGCTGGAAGTTTGGCGAAACGGGAAAAAGATGAGTCTGAGCGCCGTTCTTGAGGGAAGGGACGATCTGGAAACCCAGGGGATCGCGGAGAAGCCGGAACAAAAAATGGAGAAAAATATTCCTAACCTGGGTATGAAAGTCAGGGATCTGACCGGCGCCCGGTTAAAAAATCTCGAGTTAAAAAGTGGTGTTGAAGTTTACTCGGTAACCAATTACAGCGCCGCGGTAAGAGCTGGCATCGGTGAAGGTGATATCATTTATCAGATGGAAGGTAAAAATATTGAATCCGTCGATGATTTTCATAATCGCCTTTCAAAATACAGCAAGGGTGATGTCATAAAACTGAAAATAAGAAGAAAAATGACCGGACAGAATTTTGATCGGTTGTTGTTCATACAGATTCCGTAAATTATATTTTTTATAAAGCGATAAATAAAATGCCGTCCATCCGGGCGGCATTTTTATTTTAGAAATGATCGTTACCAAAGATGGCAGTGATTATTGCGGGCAACCTGACATATCACGTGAAATCTGTCAATATGTCGGAATTTGATTTTGGGGAATTCATAAGGACTTGAGTGGATAAATGCGTCCAAGACGTTGTAAATATAAGATTTACAGGAGTTGAAATGGTTTTGGCATATTTATTGTAGTTCTTTATGTAAAAATTGTGTATTTATTATAACCAGGAGAATAACTAATGGGAAAAATCATAGGAATTGACCTTGGAACGACGAACTCGGTAGTCGCGGTGATGGAAGGCGGGGAACCGGTTGTGATTCCAAATTCGGAAGGTGGTCGTACAACTCCTTCGGTTGTCGCTTTTACAAAAAAAGGTGAACGGCTTGTCGGTGCTTCTGCAAAGCGTCAGGCGGTTACTAATCCTGAGAACACTGTTTTCTCGATTAAACGCTTCATGGGTCGCTTTTACAATGAAGTCAGCAATGAAATGAAAGAAGTTCCTTATAAAGTTAAAAAAGGCACAAATGACGTTGTGATGGTAGATGTCACAGATAAACAGTATTCACCTCCGGAAATATCCGCGATGATTCTGCAGAAAATGAAACAGACTGCCGAGGATTATCTTGGCGAGAAGGTGACTGAAGCGGTGATTACGGTTCCCGCTTACTTTAATGATGCTCAGCGGCAGGCTACTAAAGATGCCGGAAGAATAGCGGGTCTTGATGTTAAACGAATCATCAATGAGCCGACGGCAGCATCTCTCGCGTACGGTCTTGATAAAAAATCAGATGAAAAAATTGCCGTATTCGACCTTGGCGGTGGTACTTTTGATATATCCATACTTGAAATCGGTGACAATGTTGTTGAAGTAAAATCGACAAACGGTGATACACATCTGGGTGGTGACGACTTCGATCAGAGAATCATTGAGTTTCTCGCGGATCACTTTAAGAAGGAAGAAGGGGTTGACCTTCGGAAAGATCCAATGGCGCTTCAGAGACTGAAAGAAGCAGCGGAAAAAGCGAAAATTGAGCTTTCTTCATCAATGCAGACGGAGGTTAATCTGCCGTTTATTACGGCAACTGAATCCGGTCCAAAGCATTTAAATATTACGCTCAGCCGGTCAAAATTTGAACAGCTTGTTGACGACCTGGTGCAGAGAGCGCTTGAACCATGTAAAATTGCGTTAAAAGACGCGAATCTGAAAACCGACGATATAGACGAGGTCATTCTCGTTGGCGGTTCTACACGTATTCCAAAGGTCCAGGAGATCGTAAAACAATATTTTGGAAAAGAACCGCATAAGGGTGTGAATCCGGATGAAGTTGTCGCTCTCGGCGCGGCTATTCAGGGCGCGGTATTAACCGGTGAAGTAAACGACATTCTTCTTCTCGATGTGATCCCGTTGTCACTGGGTATCGAAACACTTGGCGGGGTTTCAACAAAATTGATCGAATCCAATACGACGATTCCAACGAAAAAATCACAGATATTCTCGACCGCGGCTGACAGTCAGACATCGGTAGAAATTAATGTTCTGCAGGGTGAGCGTCAGATGGCCGCCGGAAATCGTTCACTCGGTAAATTCTTCCTTGACGGTATTCCACCTGCACCTAGAGGCGTTCCGCAGGTTGAAGTGACTTTTGATGTTGACGCGAACGGAATTCTGCATGTATCGGCAAAAGATAAAGCCACGGGTAAGGAGCAGAGCATTCGTATCGAAGCTTCCAGCGGATTGTCTGAGCAGGAAATTGAAAAAATGAAAAAAGACGCGCAGGCTCACGCTTCTGAAGACAAATTGAAAAAAGAAGAGATCGAAACACGCAATCAGGCTGATTCTTTGGTTTACCAGACAGAAAAACAGCTCACAGAACTTGGTGATAAAATCAGCGCCGATGATAAATCAAAAATTGAAACGGCGATCGGCAGGCTAAAGGAAGCCTTGAAAGGCACCAATAAAGATGAAATTAAGTCAGCTTTTGATGCCGCGAATGCGGTTTGGAATGAAGCAGCTCAAAAAATGTACGCTCAGGGCGCGGCTCAGGGACAGCCCGGGCCGGATATGGGAGCAGGTGCTGCCGGAGCGGGACAAACAGACGGCGGCGCTGATGGAAAAGCTCAAAAAGGAAAAGTCGAAGACGCTGATTATGAAGTTGTTGACGACGACCAAAAGAATTAATGTATATAGCCAAAAGCCCCTCGATCGAGGGGCTTTTTTTTTGAGAAGATTGGCAATTTGACGCAGTTCGGAGAAGACAAAAATGAACGGGAGGCAGCGACATGAAAATATCCCTTGTGGGAACAGGATTAATGGGTTTTCCCATGGCTCAAAGGCTCTTAAAAAACGGGTATGAATTAACTGTTTTTAACAGGACAGCCGGAAAGGTCGGTTTGTTGGTTGAGCAGGGAGCGCGTTTAGCTGGAGATCCGCGGGAAGCCGTGATGAACTCCGATGTTATTATCCTGATGCTTTCGGATTTTAAAGCGGTTAATGAAACCATGTTGTCTGCAGAAATTCAAACGTCTCTCGCAGAAAAAACCATCATCCAGATGGGGACAATCGCGCCGGACGATAGCCGGCGTCTTATGGAAAAATTTTCAGATTACAACGCGGAATATCTTGAAGCCCCGGTTTTGGGCAGTATTCAGCAGGTCAAAGCGGGGGAGTTGTTTATTCTGGCCGGAAGCACAAAAAAACAATTCAATACTTACGAGAGTTTATTCAAAATTTTTGGTTCAACTGTCTATCATATCGGGGAAGTGGGAAAGGCATCCGCATTAAAATTAGCCCTTAATCAACTCATTGCTTCACTAACCGCCTCATTTTCACTTAGCCTGGGGCTGGTGCTCCATGCCGGTGTTGATCCCGATATTTTTATGCGTGTACTTCGAAACAGCGCCTTGTACGCGCCGACATTTGATAAAAAACTGGATAATATGAAGAACCGTAATTTTATTCCTCCTAACTTTCCGGTGAAGCATCTCCTGAAAGACGTTGACCTAATTCTTAACTCATCGTCAAAGGCCGGTTTGAATACTGCGCAACTTGAAGGTGTGCGAAAGATCCTTGTCGATGCGATTGAAAAAGGATTAAAGGAAGAAGACTATTCGGCGCTTTACAATGCCGTAAATCCGGCTACCTGATTTTTTATAAAATTTCAAGCATGCCCGTCCGTTTGATAATTAATTTTTTGTGATCTGAATAATGCGGCTCGCGGCGAGAAAAATAAACCAATAAAATTTTAAAATCTTTAAAATCGCCATTGCTTATTGGAAACAAATATTCGTAATTTTACGTTTATACGAATATCATTTGAGAAAAGCTTTAATGAATCTGATAAAGAAAATTACCGCCATAACCGTGATACTGGTCCAGGTATTATTGTTGCTGCCGTTCAATCACGGACAGGCGAGTCATGCGTGTTCAGAACCGGATGGTATTTCTGATAACATGAATTCATTGGCGATTATGAACGCGGATGAATACACATGGACGCAGAATTATCAGGAGACGAGAACTCTCCAGGGTAATCAAATTCAGGTTCTCTATCTAAATTCAAGATCTGGTGTCGACGCGACTCAGGATGAAAGCATCCGCGACTACCTGCAGAACAATGCTTTATTTAAAAATTCCCCGTTTATTATTTATAAACTTCCGTTAGCTCTCCATACTTCGGATGGTTGAGTGCGCTCTCAAAATTTGTTTTAATTTTACATTCTGATTTTAAGAATGCTTGATAAAAACAGGTGTTTTGAGTTTTTGCAATCAATCAAAGGAGTACCCCAATGAATGAAATTATTGATATAGCCCTGGTGGTTACGATGGGCGTCACGTTATTTGGTCTGATGGTCTATGTGTTTTATATCGGATTAACTTCCGACACCAAGAAAAATAAACCAAATGATCTTCCACCCGTAAAAAATGTGAAAAGATTAAAAAAGGCCTGATCTGGTCATCAGGTATTCATTTAACAGTGAAACATATTTTTGTGATCAGATAGGATATCAAGTGTGTTGAGCTGTCTGATATGCCCGGATCTTAATCAAATCCGGGCTAAATAAAATACATAAATATACTTTTTAGAGAAAACATTAATAAAAGTGAGGAAGAAATGTTAGGGAGCATCGGATTTGGAGAGCTGATGGTCATATTTTTAGTGATCTTGCTGTTTTTCGGATCAAAAAGGCTGCCGGAAATGGCCAAAGCTCTTGGAAGCAGCGTAAATGAATTTAAAAGAGGTCTCCATTCGGCAGTATCTGATATACAGGGTGACCTGGAAATCAATCAATCAGCTTCAAAAAAAGCGCATGGGTTAACAGACTAACACCGTTGCCTTAATAGCCCACGAGTTCAATCGTGGGTTTCGCGTGACAGGACTTTCAGATTAAGATACTGTCCAATTGCTTTTGGACAGTATCTTTTTCATCTCAATCATTTCCTGAATTTCAATCTATAAATATATCAGCATTTTCGCGTTCACAGGCAGGGCGCGATAAATAGCTTTCGCGTCATCCTTCGCGAGATCCAATTCAAGCCATAATTGGGTTTTGGGCGGCCTTAAACGCGAGAATTCTTTGAAATCCCCGCTTAATTGAAAATATACGGATTTCAAATGGTAATACATAAAATGCAGTCGTTTGTGAATAAAGGATTCATCGGATTGTCTGATTTCGACTCTCATATCATGATCAAAAAGCAGCGTATAACTGACATCACTCTCCTCATTGTAAATCTGTTGCTGCTCAGCTTTTCCGGCTTCAATGGTGTCCTTAGGGGCTATTTTCACTTTTATAGGAGCTTTTGTGACCGTCGCCCAGTCATTCTGAAGCGTATAAGCGGATTCTACATGAATGAATCTGTTACCGGCGGCCAAAAGGCTGCTTTTGTCATATGTGATAATCCTGCTTTCTCTAAGCGGTACGCCTTTTATTTCGAGAATCGCCAGGCTGTCCCTGAGATTAATCACCAGATAAATTGAATCATCCTTTGCCAGCTTAATACGATTCTTCCAGAAATGTTCCTCTGTTTCCAATTCTCCCAAATTTGCTTCGGACTTTTTAACAGATTTTGTATCTTCACCAGAGGTTTCCGGAGAAAGGGATTCATTATTTGCGCATGTCAGCGGCAAGATAAGGAAGAGTAGTATAACGATAATCACGGGTGAAAAGAGACTGATCAGGAATTTCCGGAGTGTACGATTATCTTTTTTTAATTCAGTATAGTACGATTTGAATTTCGACTTTAATGTCACAATGATTTCTAATATTTTATTTTTCATATCAGTATATAAAAATCCTCGAACCTAATTCAAGTGTTTGATACGTTTGTTTTAATTCGTCGTCGTCAAGCCTGATACAGCCGTGTGTCACAGGCATTCCCAGCATTCTTTTGTACAAAGTGCCGTGAACAAGATAACCTTTTCCGAACGACAGGGCATAGTCCCCGAGAACACCATATTCAAATCTTTCAGAGGCATTGGGAGGAGGAACGGGCAGGCCCTCTTCGATAAAGGCCCAGTCGGGCATTTTCCATACCGGAGCAACAAGTTTGGTCTGAACACGGAACATACCCCTGGGCGTTTTAAATATCCACTGCCTTTCGTCCCGGGCTTTTAGCAAAGTGTAGCTTCCTGTTGAACAAACTCCTCTGTATAATTCTTTCAGACCTTTTTTGAGATAAAATTCATTTCCGGATGTATTTACAATCATATATGGCGAGTAGGGGATTAACCGGTTGTACCGGTGCTTAAGGTTTTCAATATTTCTTTTTAGTTTTATCGCTTCCTTAGCTGATAATTCAGCCGGAACAGATTGGTTAAAACGATTGGAAATGGTGTAATAAAATTCTCTCAGGTCCGGAGAAATGATCATAATGATGATCGAGAGAAAGAGGCCCAAAATAAATCCGTCCCTTTTAAAAGAGCGGCCCGTGAGACCGGTTTTTTTATGTTCACCATTGGCGTTTTCTGCATCGGGTGATGTATTATCCATATTATTTTTCATTTTCGACATTCACTACTAGTTATTTTGACAAGTATGGATCAAATAGCAGATGATGCTGCAGCTTAAGTGATCCAACAATGATTACCTTTGCATTTGTTTCAACTGAATTATACACTCTATCCATGTCGCTGTTGTGCAGGGCGATACATCCGTCTGTCCAGTTAAAACCCTGGCCTCCTCCGCCGTGTATTTCAATCAATCCCCCGATTTGAGAGAACGACGGAAGGGTTCCGTTTTTAATCCCTGATTCAAATCGCTGCCGGTCCGTATCGTTGGGATAATTTAATTCAAGCGCTTTATAATATTTTGTCTGCGGCGGTATTTTCTTTTTGATTATTCTATAAATTCCTTCCGGGGTAGCTTTATCGCCGCTAAAGCTTTTTGGCCCAATCCAGTTCGGGCCTAATTCAATTTTATATTGGTCGCTTAATTTTCCTGCTGTATAAACGGTGCAAAAATGCTCAAGTTTTTCAATGACAATTAATGTTGTCTTTTCTTTTCTTGATTCTGCCAAAGCTTCTTCGACCCATTTCTGCCACACAGGCATTCCGGCCAGATATTCGGTTATTATCCCGGAAATGGTTGATTTTGCATTCTCAATTTTTCCTGCTGCCAGATTCATTTTTTTTGAGGCAAGAATATAATCGCCTCTTTCCGCGGCGTATTCGCTTTCCAAAAGCAGCAACTCACCGGTGATGGTTTCATTTTGGGAACTTTTTGAAACAGGCAGATGTGAATACCGATTTTTGTAATCGCTGAGGACATTTTTGAGATATGGAATCCCTATGGTTAATGAATTTTTTATGGAGTCGCTCTTCGCGCGCACCAGTAAAGTTAGATGGATAGCATCTATAACAGTCTGGTCCGCCATTAACAGTGCATCCCTGTAATTGCGAAGAAAAACCGGTTTAAGATTCTCCGCGTCCCAGGATTGCCTTGCTTTTGCCTGGTCGGCGATTAATTTTTGCCAATGGAGCGGGGTATATCGATCCGATCCGGTTTTTCTGGCCTGATTTACCGCGGTATCCATTTTTATAAACGCGCTCACGGGTGGTTTATTTATTCTATAGAACGCAAAAAAAATAAACAGGGTTATAAGTAAGATTCCAGCAGCCGTCAGTATAATCTTGATATATATGTTTTTTTTTGATTTTCTTTTAATAAACATGGTTTAGTAAATCTGTTAAAATTCAGGAAATTAAAAAAAACGTTCCGCCACGTACACATCTGCGGCGGAACGCAAGTTAATGAATTAAAATTGTTAAGAAAAGGATTACCTTTTCCCCTGAAGCGCCATTTTTTTCGCAATCGCGGTCTGCAGTTCAGCATTTAGTGAATTTACCTTGTCCAGCGCTGCTCTGGCTTTATCACGGGCGGTAAGGAAATCATTACCGTTTTGAGCTGATTTCGCTTCGTTAACAACCGTTTCGACAATTTTCAGCTCATTTTGAATACTTTCAAGAGCCGCGCGCCCCTCTTTACCCTTAGGAGCTTTAGAAATCAAAATTCCGGATTCTTTCATTGAATTGTCTAAATCCTGAAACAATGTTTCGGTTTCCTTTTGAATTTCCTGTTTCCTCAATGCTACCGCTTCAACCGATTTTCCGGCTGTTTCTGAAGCTGACTGCAACAAGGCAGTGGCCTTGGAATAACTGCGCATCAATGAAAATTTCGAATTTTGAGATTCGATTTCAGTCATGGCGGAGTCCATTTTACTCTGTGCCTCATTGTACAGTTCCGGTAAATAGCGATTTACCTCGGCCTGATTCGCGGCATCAAAAGCAGCTTTTGTTTCGTCAATTAAAGTCTGAGGAGCCTCAGAGCAACTTGTAACCAACCCTACTAATACAATTAAAGATAGGGATATAATGAATGCCTTAGATTTCATGTTTCCTCCTATTTGTTAAAGGCTGAAAATATGATTACAAAGGGTGTGCCAAGGATGTGAAATTCTCTAAGTTGTTGAATTTAAAAGAGATATAAATTTTTGATATCTTTAAATTGTGCAAATAATTATCAAATTGATAAAATTTGTTCTGTACCGCCATTAGTTCTTCTCAAATTGATAAACTACGCGTTTTTAAGTTAGAGTCCATTCTTAAAATGATAAAATAATTGTTAATTTATCTGTTCGGCCATATCATATGAAAAGCCATATCCGATGAATCGGGAGAAATGAATCATCCATGGGATCAGCAAAGTGATTGCTTTTAATATCCCAAAAACATATATTTTATGATTAACCTCCAGAAAAGAATGAGAAAATCTATGTTTAAAAAGATTCTGATTGCCAATCGCGGTGAAATTGCCCTGAGAATTATGCGCACGTGTCGTGAGATGGGAATATCCTCTGTTGCCGTATTTTCCGATATTGACCGAAAAAGCCCCTTTACATATTATGCCGATGAGGCGTATGCTCTTGGAGGCACAACCTCCCAGGAAAGTTATCTGAAATGGCGGAATATCATTGAAATAGCGATCGCAAGCGGCGCTGAAGCCATTCACCCCGGATATGGGTTTTTATCAGAAAACGCTGAATTCGCGGAAGCGGTTGAAAAGGCCGGTTTAGTGTTTATCGGACCGCCACCGTCCGCGATCCGTCTCATGGGGAACAAGACCGAAGCGCGAAAATTGATGATTGCCAACGGAGTGCCCACCGTTCCCGGAACGGAAGATGCCATCACCGATGTAAAAAAGGCGAGAATCATAGCTAAAGAAATCGGTTATCCCGTTCTAATAAAAGCGGCGGCCGGCGGTGGCGGTAAGGGGATGCGGCTGGTTGAGGACGATTCTCAAATTATTGAAGCGATTGAAGGGGCTGCAAGGGAAGCAAAATCCGCCTTTAACGATGAATCAGTCTATATTGAAAAATTTGTAGAAGAGCCGCGGCATATTGAATTTCAGATACTGGCGGATACATTTGGAAAGGTGGTTCATCTCGGTGAGCGGGAATGTTCCATCCAGCGTCGTCATCAAAAAGTGATCGAAGAATCACCGTCGTCGCTTCTCACTGAAGAGCTTCGTGAAAAAATGGGTGAAGCAGCGATAAAAGCAGCAAAATCATGTGGTTATGTCAGTGCGGGGACGATAGAGTTTCTGGTAGATAAACATTTGTGTTTTTATTTTTTGGAAATGAATACACGTTTACAGGTTGAACATCCCGTTACTGAGATGGTCAGCGGTCTGGATCTTGTTGAACAGCAAATCCGAATTGCCGCCGGTAAAAAAATGACGGTAAACTCCAGTCTTAAAAAGTTCTGGGGCCACGCGATAGAATGCCGGCTTTACGCAGAAGATCCCGCCAATAATTTTTCACCTTCCCCGGGGAAAATCATATTTTTAAAATCCGCCGATGGCCCGGGCATCAGGGAAGACAGCGGGGTTACGCAGGGAAGTGAGATATCGCTGTATTATGATCCCATGATATCAAAATTGATCGCCTGGGGAAGCAACCGGGAACATGCGATAAACAGGATGCTGCGCGCGCTGAAAGAATATGAAATTCTTGGTATTCACACGACGATTCCATTTCTGATACGAGTTCTTGAGAACCGTTTATTCAAAAAGGGAAAGTTTACAACAAAATTTATAGAGGAAAATAAAGAAAAACTATTATCTGAAGACAGTGTCGGAGCTGAGATCGCCAGTTTTGCCGCGGTTTTGGATCAGCTGTACGAAAAAAGCCGTATTAATATGACATCAAATAATCATACCGCAAAATGTGTTTCTTCATGGAAAATGAAAAACAGAAAAAAAAATCTGGGGAAATGATGAAAATATTTGCCGACACCCAAAAAAATAAATTTGAATTTGAGTCATTTTTGAAGGATGATGATCAAATTGTGATAAAAAACGGGACGGAAATTACATATGATATGGTCTCCCTTGGTGACGGCCGCTATTCTCTGATAAAGGAGAATAAATCATATCTTGTTCATTTGATCAAAAAAGAAGAGAGCTATCACGTCCATGTTCTCGGAGATTTATTTGATGTTCACGTGGAAGATGAACGGGTCCGCAAAGTAAAAGAATTGGTCGAAAAATCCGCGGGCGCCCCTGCCGGTCAGGTAATCAAAGCGCCGATTCCGGGTCTTGTCGTCAAAGTGAATGTGAAGGCTGGACAAGAAGTTATGAACGGAGACGGTCTGCTCGTTCTGGAAGCGATGAAAATGGAAAATATAATCAAAGCGCCTTATAATTGTCTGGTGACAGAGGTGGCCGTCAAGGAAAATACAACAGTTCAGCAAGGTCAGGTTCTCATTAAGATTAAATCCCTCAAATAATTCCCAGTTAAATTTGAGTCATTGCAGACCACTAAAATCATGTGAAAAAAATATCAAAATATTAAAAAAAATCTTTGCGCCCATATTTTCTATATCCTAAATTCTTGTTTCAGGACTAAATTTCGACTTAAATTGGGTTTCAGTGGAAGCGGACAGATAAAACCGGAGCAATTCCATGAGAGCAAAAGAACAGGTTAATAAATCAAAACGAAGAATTGGATTTCTGTCGGAAGATTTTCCGATACCTACCTATGATGAATGGCGCCTGGAGGTTGATAAATTGCTTAAAGGCGCGCCTTTCGATAAAATCATGCTGACAGATACCTATGAAGATATCAGATTAAAACCGTTGTATCTGAAGAACGATGTTGACTGGATGACCGTGAAAGACCATTTTCCCGGCTTCCCGCCATATGACAGGGCAATTGAGTCCTATGGCTCTGTGATGAACGGCTGGGAAATTGCGCAACGTCTGCCGTATGGATTGCCTGAGCGCTTCAACCGCTCATTGATAAAGGATCTGAAACTGGGGCAAACGGCTGTATATCTGACTCCGGACAAAATATCTGTTTCCTGTCTTGATTCCGATTACGGCAAATCAGGGAAAGTTGGTCAGGACGGCGTTGCTCTTTCAACTCTTGAAGATATTGAGACAGCGCTGAATGGGGTAGATTTTAAATCAACTCCCATATTTATAGAAGCCTATTCTTCGGGTATGATGATGGGGGTATTTCTTGCATCCCTTCTTCATAAAAAAGGCGTCTCCACAAAAATTCTTACCGGAGCCATTCAAACGGATCCGCTCGGAGAACTCGCAAAAAACGGAATTCTTCCGGTTTCTATGAAAATGTCTTATGATGAAATGGCGCGTCTGACCGCGTGGGCAATCAAGAACGCTCCTCATTTGCAGACCATCGGAATCCATACATCCCCGTATCGCCACGGGGGATGCAGCGCGGTACAGGAACTGGCTTTTGCTGTCGGAACGGCCGTTGAGTATATCAGGCAGATGCTGGAGAAGAATTTTACTATAGATGAAATTGCGCCCCGGATACGGTTTAATTTTGTGCAGGGTTCAAATTTTTTCATGGAAATAGCCAAGCTAAGAGCAGCGCGTATAGTATGGAACAGAATTATTCAAGTTCTAGATGGGAATGATCTTTCCGGAAAAATGCATATCCACGCGGAAACTTCATCCTCGAATAAAACTTGTCATGATCCGTATGTGAACATATTGAGGAACACCACGGAAGCGTTTGCGGGGATCATCGGCGGAATTGACAGCATGCATGTGGGCGCTTTTGATGAACTTCTCCGGGAGCCGGATGATTTTTCTCGCCGGATTGCCAGAAATACGCAAATTATTCTAATGGAAGAAAGTCACCTGGATCGCATAATCGATCCGGCCGGCGGTTCGTATTTTATAGAAAACCTTACAAAAGAGATGGCCGAAAAATCCTGGAAGCTTTTTCAGGAAATAGAACAGCTGGGAGGAATGCAGTCCGCGCTGGAAAAAGGATTCCCGCAGGATCAGGTCAAAGAAATCGCGGACAGGCGTCTTCAAAATATCGCTGTCCGGAAAGATAAAATTATTGGGACAAATGTCTATCCGGATCTAAATGAAAAGAATATGGAACATAAGATATCCGATGCTCAAATAATATATGATGAAAGAGTGGAGTATCTTAACCGATACAGAACGACCGGAGATGTGGAAAAACATATACTCCCTCTTGAAAAACTTGTTGAAATACAAAAAGCATCTTCTGAAAAAGTCATGGATGCCGCGATCGATGCCGTTCTTGCCAGCGCGACCATTGGCGAGATCCGATCAGCTTTGCGAGAAGGGGACGATCAACTTCCTGAAATCATTCCCGTTGAACCATTCCGCGGCGCTGAAATGTTTGAACAACTCAGAAAGAATATGGAAAACTACAAAAAGATTACAGGAAAGGTTCCCAAAGTTTTTCTCGCGAATATGGGCGCTCTCTCCTCGTACAAAGCCGGATCCGATTTCGCGGCGGGATTTTTTGAAACCGGCGGATTTAGAATAATGAACAGGCAGGGATATCAAACATCAGGAGAAGCCGCGGAAATGGCTCTTGAGTCAGGGGCCGGTGTAATTGTAATTTGTTCATCGGATGAAAAATATCCGGAATTTGTACCTCCGCTAACGAAAAAAATAAAAACAGCTGCTCCTGGGAAAATTGTTGTCCTTGCCGGTTACCCGAAAGATCAGATAGATCAATATGAGCAAGCCGGAGTGGATGTCTTCATCCATGTTCGTTCGAATGTCTATGAGATATTGCTGGACTTACAGAAAAAATTAGGAGTTATTGAATGAGCCGGATGCCTGATTTTACCAAAATAGATTTTAAGTTTGACGCCGCGGATACAGATGAAAAAATATGGCGCGGGAAAATTGAAAAAGAAACCGGTAAAAGCCTCGATGAGCTTATCTGGCAGACCAACGAACAAATTCCCGTAAAACCTCTTTACTCCCATGATGACATTAATGCGCTGGAACACAAGGATTATGTTGCCGGCATCGCTCCATTTCTGAGAGGCCCTTATGCTACAATGTATGCGATGCGTCCATGGACTGTGAGACAATATGCCGGTTTTTCCACCGCTGAGGAAAGTAATGCTTTTTACCGGCGAAATTTAGCGGCGGGACAAAGAGGATTGTCTGTCGCGTTTGATCTCGCCACACACCGCGGGTATGATTCTGATCATCCCAGAGTGATGGGCGATGTGGGGAAAGCAGGCGTCGCCGTTGATTCGATTCTTGATATGAAAATTCTTTTTGACAGCATCCCCCTTGATAAGATCTCGGTATCCATGACTATGAATGGCGCCGTGCTTCCTATTCTGGCGTTTTATATTGTAACGGCGGAAGAGCAGGGTGTAAAAATGGATCAGCTTTCCGGTACGATCCAGAATGACATTTTGAAGGAATACATGGTCCGGAATACTTATATTTATCCTCCCGAACATTCGATGAAGATCATTGCCGATATTTTTTCTTTTACTTCGAAGAATATGCCGAAATTCAACAGTATCAGCATTTCGGGATACCATATGCAGGAGGCCGGCGCTACAGCGGATCTGGAAATGGCTTACACGCTCGCCGACGGACTTGAGTATGTTAAGACGGGAATAAAGGCGGGAATCGATGTGGATGCGTTCGCTCCGCGTTTGTCATTCTTCTGGGCGCAGGGAATGAATTATTTTATGGAAATCGCAAAAATGAGAGCCGCGCGGCTGATCTGGGCGAAATTAATTAAACAATTTAATCCGAGGGACCCGAAATCCATGGCCCTTCGAACCCATTCCCAAACATCCGGATGGACGCTCACGGAGCAGGATCCGTACAATAATGTGATACGTACCTGCGTTGAAGCCATGGCAGCCGTGATGGGACATACACAATCCCTGCATACCAATTCCCTGGATGAAGCAATCGCTTTACCGACCGATTTTTCTGCGAGGATAGCAAGAAATACCCAGTTATATCTACAGGAAGAAACAGGAATCTGCCGGGTGATCGATCCCTGGGGAGGTTCGTATTATGTTGAAGCGCTGACAGACGCGTTGATGCAGAGAGCTCTTGATCATATCGATGAAATCGAATCTCTCGGCGGGATGGCCAAAGCGATTGAAACGGGTATTCCAAAGATGAGAATTGAGGAAGCCGCGGCGAGAAAACAGGCGCATATCGACTCCGGAAGAGAAACTATTGTCGGTGTTAATAAGTATCGTTTGGAAAAGGAAGACCCGATAGAGATACTCGAAATTGACAACACAGCTGTTCGTAAAACGCAAATTAAGAGACTTCAGAAGCTGAAATCCGAAAGGGATGAAACTGAGACCATGCGAGCGCTTGATTCACTTGCTAAATGCGCTGAATCAGGTGATGGCAATCTGCTTGAGCTTTCTATTAAAGCCGCGCGCGCCAGAGCGACACTTGGTGAAATTTCGGACGCGATGGAAAAATCTTTCGGCCGGCACAAAGCGACAATCCGATCCATTTCAGGTGTTTACAGTAAAGAATATTCAGAAGAGGATGATGTGAAAAAAGTACGCGAATCAGCAGATGAGTTTGAAAAAATTGAGGGCCGGCGTCCACGGATACTGATCGCAAAGATGGGACAGGACGGTCATGACCGGGGCGCGAAAGTGATTGCCACCGCCTTTGCCGATCTCGGTTTTGATGTGGATATCGGGCCGTTGTTTCAGACACCTGAAGAAACAGCCCGGCAGGCGATTGAAAATGACGTCCATGTAATTGGGATGAGCTCTCTGGCCGGAGGGCATAAAACCCTTTTACCGCAGCTGATGGCTGAATTAAAAAAACTTGGACGGGAAGATATCATGGTTGTCGCGGGTGGGGTCATTCCTGCCCAGGATTATGAATTTCTGAGAGAAAACGGAGCTTCGGCAATTTTCGGCCCCGGAACGATCGTTCCGGTTGCCGCGCAAAAAGTCCTGGATGAATTATTCAGGAGAATCCGGTAAAATTCTCATATATATGATGTAGGTTTCATAAAAGGCGGACTATAGTTCGCCTTTTTGCTTATATATCGTTAAATAGCGCATTTCAATCAAAATTCCGGTTCGTAAAGATTGATTTGTTGGATTTTTTTAGTGATCTTACATTAATCAAAGTATAATTTCATCTTACAACGAGATAGAAGGCGAAAGCCAATGACTCCAAAAAAGCAAAAACCGGAATGGGCTCCGGCCGATCCCGATGAATCGTTTGCTTCAAACGTGGTCGGGGGTGTTGAAGGCGGTCATGACGGAATGTCGCGAAATTCGGATTCAATACCCACGAATGGGACTCAGTCCCGTAAATCCCTGAATACTGAAGAGTATGTCAAAGGCGTTCTTGATGGCGACAGGACGATCCTGGGCCGGGCGATTACACTGGTTGAAAGTAACGCGCAAGCCCATAAAGAGCAGGCGAGAGAAGTATTAAAACACTTACTTCCCCATACAGGAAATTCAATTCGTATCGGCATTTCCGGTGTCCCCGGTTCCGGGAAAAGCACATTCATCGAATCACTTGGAATATATCTGATTGAAAAAGGTTTCCGGGTAGCTGTTTTGGCGATAGATCCAAGCAGCAGCATCAAAAAAGGCAGTATTCTGGGGGATAAAACCAGAATGGAAAAGCTGTCAAAGAATCAGAATAGTTTTATTCGTCCTTCCCCCTCCGGAGGAACTTTGGGTGGCGTGGCCGGAAAAACACGTGAAACGATGCTTGTTTGTGAAGCAGCCGGATATGATGTCCTTCTCATTGAAACCGTTGGGATCGGTCAAAGTGAAATCACCGTACGCTCAATGGTCGATTTTTTCCTGTTGATGCAAATCGCGGGGGCAGGCGATGAGCTCCAGGGGATCAAAAAAGGAGTCATGGAGATCGCGGATGCCGTCTTAATAAATAAGGCTGACGGCGACAATAAGTCCCGGGCCGAGGCGGCGAAGCAGGATTTTGCCATGGCGCTGCATTATCAGGAACCGGCAACAGAGGGGTGGGAAGCAAGAGTTCAAACATGTTCGGCGTTGACTGGTGGAGGAATCGCTGAAATCTGGGATATGATTGAAGAATTTAGAAAAGTCACAAAGGCTTCCGGCGTTTTTGGAAAACGGCGCCGTCTGCAGGCAAGGGACTGGATGAACTCTTTGGTGCAGGAACAGCTCAAGAATCTCTTCCTTCATGATCCTGAAGTCGAAAAAGTGATGAGAAAAATGGAAGAGGATGTAATGGAGGGAAATATTCCACCGGCCGCGGCGGCGGATTATCTGCTCAAATTATTCGAAAACTCTCTTAAAAAGTATTCCCGCTGAGCGGCATGAAGCTAATTAATTTTTATTTTGCCTTGTGAGATTAAACAGATTAGTTTCATGATATAGATATAAAATCGGCATTTCATTGAAGCATGGAAGAATGATTGAACAGGGAGGTCTTAGCCGGGTATCCTTAAACAAAAAGGAGGCGGGCTATGCCTACTTATGTTTTGTTGACAAAACTTGCGCCCCAGGTTCTTGGGGATTCAAAAAGCCGCGAATCTATTGGTCGTGACTGGATTCACACCGTTAACGAGAAATGTCCTGAAGTGAAATGGATCGATCATTACGCCTTGCTCGGTCCGTATGATTTTATGGATATTTATGAAGCTCCCAATGAAGAGATTGCCGCTAAAGTCTCAATGATTACAATGAGCAAAGGGGCGGTGAAAGCGGAGAGTCTGACCGCCATTCCCTATAAACGATTTCTTGACCTAATTAAAACTATTTAACCCGGTAAATGTCAAAAAAATGTTTTAAGAACTTGTAAGAGTTTACTTTTTTGTACTAATTTTGAGAATCAAATAGTTTTTACGCGTATGATATTTGATCTACAAATTTGAGAATAGTAATCATCCAATCAGATCACTCACAATTCAGATAAATCTGATGATCAAAATTTACGTTTAATTCATGACAAAATCGTAGGATTAAAGGTTATAAGCGATTTTCATTGAAGAATGTTTGAATCCATTATATTTTACTGATTAAAATTATATTTGTAATCAACAGACGGAATCGACCGAACTGCGGGGAAATGAAGTGGATGTTATTTTTTACGAAGCGTTTGAAGAAGAAGCCGAAGCGATAAAACAATATCTGAATCCGGATATCAAGGCCGGTTTTACGTGGAAAACCATTCAGGAATACGGTCAAAGCCTGCCCGCGGCACCGATAATAAGCATTCGCACGCAATCGGTGATACCGATTTCCTGGGCGTCATCACTGAAAGCGATACTCTCCAGAAGTACAGGTTACGATCACTTAACAGATTATAAAGTTAAATCGCGATCCACTATCGATTGCGGGTATCTGCCGCTTTATTGCAACAGGGCTGTTGCAGAGCAGGCCATGCTCCTGTGGATGTCCCTCCTGCGGAAATTACCGCTTCAAATGAGGCAGTTTAAGAGTTTTCATCGTGACGGCCTGACCGGTTATGAATGTGAGAATAAAACACTGCTGGTCGTTGGTGTGGGAAATATCGGTTATGAAGTGGTGCGCATTGGCCGGGGACTGGGTATGAATGTATTGGGCGTGGATATTGTAAAAAAACATGATGATGTGTCGTACATAGAAATCCTGGACGGCATCGATAAAGCAGACATAATCGTAAGCGCCATGAATTTGACAGAGCAAAACAGGGCTTATTTTAATTATTCATTGATGAAAAAATCAAAACCGGGTGTTATATTTGTGAATGTGGCAAGAGGAGAATTATCTCCCGGCGGTGATATCATCCGGCTCATAAGAGAAAATCACCTGGGAGGAGTCGCTCTTGATGTGTACAATCATGAGAGCGCTTTGGCATTTGCACTAAGGAACAAGAAAAAAAGTGATAATCCAGAAGTTGAGGCTATCCTTGATCTGGCAAATTTTGAGAATGTAATTTTAACGCCGCATAATGCTTTTAATACGAGAGAATCGGTAGAAAGAAAAGCCGAACAAAGTATTCGGCAAATTGAGAGTTATCTAAAAACTGGGCGGTTTCTTTGGCCTGTACCATCACTGCGCGGTAAAAAAACAGTATAAGATGATCATTATAAACTTTCATAGATAAATCATTTCCGCGGAGTTATGGAAATAAGCGAAGTTATATGTACCTTTTTATTGGAAAGTGTCGATGACAAGTTTGATATTTCACACATAAGATTTCCCGGTCGGTTCAATCGAGGTTATTCTCTTTTTCACTAAGCCCGATTCAGCAGTCCGATATTAAAGAACATGAAAAATTTATAGTCGCCGGAATTTATAAATTAATTGATCTAAATTTAATTCGTTTATAAATTTAGCTATTGTTATTTATGATATTTATATTAAATTTAATAATGAAATCAGAGCCAATCCGGGAAGGATTGATTCGGAGAAATCATGCTTGACGCGGACCGTATAAAAAAGAATCTCACTACAGGAATTGTCGGTGAGAATTTTGTTTTCCTGGATAAAACAGAATCAACCAACAGATACGCGTTAAAATTAGCGAAGGAGGGGGCTCCCGACGGGACGGTTGTTTGCACAGGGTACCAGACGGGTGGAAAGGGAAGGTTCGATAGGCAGTGGTTTGCAAATCCGGGAGAAAATATGCTTCTGAGTATAGTTGTCAGACCGGAAATGCTGATTGATTCTGTGCAGAAAATTACTCTTGCCTCGGCTGTCATTCTTATTGAAGCAATTCAATCATACCTAAAATCACATAAAATATCGGTTCCGGATATAGAGGTTAAATGGCCGAATGATCTGCTGGTACAGGGTAAAAAATTAGCAGGAATATTGGCTGAATCTGTTTTACGGGACAAGAAGGTGGAAACGCTCGTCATCGGTTTTGGATTGAATATCAACTCAACGCTTGAAAAAATGCCGGTTGAGATAAGAAATATGGCCACTTCGCTCATAGAAAACACAAAAAAAACGATTCAAATTGAAGATTTTATCAGTCATTTTTTAAATTTATTTGAAAAAAGATATCTCGAGTTGGAGCGAACCAATTATAATCATGTAGTATCTGAATGGAAAAGACATTGCAAACAATTTGGTCATACAATAAAAATTAAAACACTTGATGGGACAACTGAAAGTGTCTTTCATGACATTGATGAGAACGGGCTATTAATCTACAGATTGAAAAACGGGAAATATAAAACTCTTCACAGCGGAGAAATTCTTAAGGCATGATCTTAGTCATTGATATCGGAAATACCCATACCGTTGTTGGGCTCCTCCACGAAAAAACATTGGTTTACCATTGGCGGATTACTTCAAATTTAATGCGCACTGAGGATGAAATCGGCGGCCTGTTAAGTTTCTTTTTTAATCAGAAAGGCTACAAAACAGATGAAGTTGAAGGGGTTTGCATTTCATCTGTCGTGCCCGATCTGACTTCAATATATGCGGAAATGAGTCACAGATATCTCAAGACTAAACCGCTCATTATTGACGCGACACTTGATTTGGGAATAAAAGTTAGATACCGTGATCCGAGTACTGTCGGCGCCGACCGGCTGAGCAATGCTGTGGCGGGGATTCATAAGTACGGAAAACCCTTAATCATAATCGATTTTGGCACCGCGACGACATTTGACTGTATTGATTCCAATGGTGATTATGTAGGCGGTGTTATCTCACCCGGCATTGAAACATCAATAAATGCTCTGCATCTTCGGGCCGCAAAACTGCCGCGGGTTGAACTTCAGTTTCCGGAAAAAGTGATAGGCAGTACGACAGAAGAGAGCATCCAAATTGGAATTTTATATGGCACGGTGCATATCATTGAAGGATTGACCAGACAACTTAAAGAAGAGTTGGGAAGAGATACAAAAGTTATCGCCACAGGAGGTCTTTCCACGGTGATAAGCAAAAGAACCAATTCGATCGATATTGTGGATCCTTATTTAAGTCTAGAGGGCATCGCAGAAATATATTATAGAAACAGGAAAGCAAAAAATATTTAAAGTGAGCTATGATTTATAAAGATAAGGTATTAATCCTTCATAAAAATCCGATTGTCCGTGAACGAATAACAGAATATCTGCGTGAAACAGGGTTCGCTGTTATCATGGCAAGCAATACGGAAAATTCCTATGATCTGGCCCGCAGCATGAAGCCGGACATTATTCTGTGGGGGGAATCCTTATCTTCTCAATCAAAAGCAATCATCAGAAAAATACAATCCGCTTCTGTGGGTTCCGAAATACCCATAATCGCGTTGATCAGCGATCTTGAATTATATGACCGAATAGAGATTGAAAAAAACGGAATCAGTGAAATAGCGGGTGATTCGGGAAGCCTTGTAGATTTAAAAGCAAAAATCAGGTTTCATCTTACGAACAGCCGCCGTCTAAAACGCTACAACCGTGAAGTCAAAGGTCTTCAAAATATTGCGGAATTGCAGCATAATTTGATTATCACTCAGGATTTGAACCGGTTATGCGAAATTTATGATGACTTTATAGTGGGTACACTGCAACCCGATTTTGTTATCACTCTAATTTTTAATTCAACCACGAAACAATACGATTTTAAAAATATTATACCAAAGAATACCGGGGACGCCGATATTGATAAATCCTTATTTGATCATCCTATCTGGCAGCAATATTTCTTTTCAAACCCCGGAATAGCCGCGGACCGCATCTCTGATCAGTATATTCTTAATTTTTTTATGACGGTCGGATTGAAATCCGCAATTTTTTATCAATTTCCCCATCGCGCTTTGGAAAGGCAGGTCGGGTTAACGCTGATCGGTGTCAATGAAAAAAATTCTCTGAGCGATACTCGCTTTGATCAGATAGCCAATCTTAGCACCTCGCTCGCTTTCAGGATACTTAACTTGAGAAAATTATTCTCGGGAAGGGCGCCGCAAAGGGAAACCGCGGCGGATATTCAGAATCTTTTTCAAAGACTCAATGAGAATGAAATCTTCAACTATATGAGTCGACAGTTATTGAAACAATTGAATGCGAACATGTGCATTTATTTAAATTATAATGAAGGTTTCCGTTTCTTATATCCACAATATTGTTATACCAAGCAAAATGAGAATAATCTTTTTGAAAATGACAAACCTCCCGTTCTGCTCGTAAAAGACTACCCGACATTTGAAAAATATCTTCAGGACAAGGAGATGAATGCTTCCTATAACCTAAGCGAGTCAGTGGCGCCGGATTTGGAAAATATGGCTGCTCTCGGAGGGGGAAAATACAAGTCTATTGTATTGTTTACTTTGAAGATAGGAAATGAGATAAAGGGATTTTTCCTGGTCGGAGATGAAAATCCCGTTAGAAAATTCACAGGCACTTCGATCCGTGAGGCGGAGCAGCTTATTCAGAAGGCAACCGATGTTCTCATGGAAAGCAGGTTGATCCGCCATGCCCAGCAGACAATAAAGCAGCTTGACAGGGTGTTTGAACTCGGTAAAGAGCTCACCCTGGAAAAAGACATCAACGAATTACTTACGAATATAGCTTCTGCTATCAGACGAACTCTCGGCTGGAATATTATTGTGCTGGACAGGAAGGATCCGTACCAGGGAAGATATGAGACTGCCTGTATATTCGGACTTCAGGAAAATGCTCAAAAAAAGCTAAAGGAAGAATATCCGGATTCTATGTTTTCCGCCTTAAGAGATCGTTGTTTTGAAATCAGTAATTCATATTTTTATGATCATAATTATGATGATGACAGAATCCGTCCATCTCTGAGCAGACATTTTGATACGACGATCGGTAAGGAATGGAATGATCTCGACTGGCTTTTTATTCCTATAGAGAGCCGTGGCAGGGAGCTTGGGGTGATAGCGGTTAATGATCCCGTTGAAAGACTCAGACCTGCGGAGGATAAAGTCCGGAGTCTGGAATATTTTGCCAATCAGGCCGCTGTTGCTCTTGAAAATGCCGAATTATACGAGAATTTAAAATCATCCGAGTTGAAATATAGATTACTGGCCGAAACAATGACGATGGGTTTGATTACATGTAATATGAAAGGTGAGATATTATACACCAATAAGAGCTTCGCGAAATTATTAAAATACAAAAAAATTGAAAATCTCACCGGTCAGAATATTGTTGATCTCTGTTCTGATAAAACAACGGGTGAATTGGAAAAAAACATTCTCGCGATCCTTAAATCAGATGAAAACGGATCGGGAAAATTATCTCAAATTAGCGTTTCCGGTATCGAAATCGATCTGCTTGATAACAATAATGAATTTATCCCTCTCAGAATTTATATGACTCCTTATTATCAGCTATCAAAAAAAGTGGGTTTTCTTGGTGTTTTATCCGATCTGAGGCCGCAAAGAAGACTCGAGCGTCTTAAGGCTGATTTTAATTCTATGGTTGTTCATGACCTGCGGTCCCCGTTAAATATTATCCAGGGGTATATCGATATTGTGCGAAACCAGGTGGTCGGTAAAATTACATCAGAGCAGGAAGAACTTCTGACCATCGCCAGAGAAAATGTGTACAAGGTACTCAAGCTTATTGATAATTTTCTGACCGCATCAAAACTTGAAGCGGGTAAATTTAAACTACAGAATGAAGTACAGTCACTCAATATGTTGATTGAGTCAGTATATGCTCAGCATCTTGTCCTCGCGGAGAACAAAAATATTGAAATGAAACTGAGTCTTGATCCAAATATTTCGCTCATGAAATTTGATAAACTGCGTATCGAACAGGTGATTTCAAACTATATCAGCAACGCGCTGAAATTTACGGATATGGGCGGAAAAATTGAGATTGGCAGCAAGCTTGGTAAAAAACACAATGAGCTTACGGGAGAGGGTGAGACAGAAGTACAGGTATGGGTGAAAGATCATGGAGTTGGAATACCGGTTGAAGAGCAAAACAAGGTGTTCAACAAGTATGAACAAACCGAAGCGGGAAAAGACGCCTCACTAAAAGGCACCGGCCTTGGTCTGGCGATCTGCAAAGAAATTATATCTCTGCATAAAGGTGAAGTTTGGTTCAACAGCACTCCGGGCAAAGGAAGTACCTTTTATTTTAGTCTGCCGATTGTATCCCTTCACAATTAATCAATCAGAATTAAATGGCAAAAAAAAATGTAAAAACAACCCCTTTGATGGATCAATATCTGAGCATCAAAGCGGATTATAAAGATGTACTTTTGCTTTATCGCATGGGTGATTTTTACGAGACCTTTTACGATGACGCAAAAGCGCTTGCAAAAACTCTCGGAATTGCTCTCACCAAAAGAGCTCACGGGAAAGCCGCGGATGTTCCTCTCGCGGGATTCCCATATCATGCTCTGGATAACTATCTTCCAAGATTACTGAATGCCGGTCTGCGGGTGGCCATTTGTGAACAGGTGGAAGATCCGAAACTCGCGAAAGGAATCGTTAAGAGGGAAGTTGTTGAGATCGCTTCTCCCGGAGCAACCTTATCGGATAAGTTACTTGACAGCAAAAAAAATAATTTCCTGATAGCCGTCGATTTTTCAGAAGCTGATTGCGGACTGGCAATCGCGGACGTTTCAACCGGAACTTTCATGGTGAGTGAGTTTAATAAAAACACTCTGCTCGAGCAGCTTATAAGATTCCAGCCCAAGGAAATATTGATATCCTATAAAAATTATGAGACAATATTTCAATTGACAAATCATCATCTCTCATCTTTGTACACAAAACGCGATGACTGGATATTTTCACGTGATTACGCTTATGATATTTTGATAAATCATTTTAAAACTCACTCTCTAAAAGGATTCGGTTGCGATGAGATGACCGTGGGAGTGACAGCGGCCGGGGCGGTCATACATTATCTCCAGGAAAATTATAAGACCAGACTCGAACACTTTATCCAGCTGCAGGTCTCAAATCTTTCAAAATATATGGTGCTTGATGAAAGCACCAGGCGGAACCTTGAGCTTGCCGAATCAATGACCGGGACCGGCAAAGGAAATACTCTGTTGACAGTTCTGGATCATACGGTCACACCAATGGGCGCCAGACTCTTCAAGCAATGGCTTCAGCAGCCCTTATTGGAAAAAAAGGAAATTATTAATCGTCATGATGTTGTCAATGAGTTGTTTGAACACCGCGAAGTTCGTGATGATCTGACCGCGGAATTAAAAAGAATTCATGACATGGAACGGTTGTTAGGAAAAATCGTCACCGGCAGGGCAAACGGCAGAGACCTTCTCAATCTGAAAAGTTCACTGGAGGCCATCTCACCGGTGAAGGAAATTATAGAGGGAAGTGGTTTAAAAAAAATTGAAAAAACCTTTGTTTCTCTGGAACCTCTGAAAGAATTATCAGATATCATCAATGCGGCCATCACAGAGAATCCGCCGCTCACGATTCAGGAAGGCGGTCTGATCAAGAGCGGATATAACAAGGAACTTGATGAACTTCGGGATATTTCCGAACACGGAAAAGACTGGCTGATCAGGTACCAGGAAGATGAACGAAAAAAGACAAAAATCCCTTCACTTAAGATTAACTATAATAAAGTTTTTGGCTACTATCTTGAAGTTACCAACGCGCATAAAGATAAAGTACCGGAAACCTTTATCCGCAAGCAAACTCTGGTAAACGCGGAGCGTTACATTACTCCGGAGTTAAAGGAATGGGAAGATAAAATCCTTGGCGCTGAGGAAAAAATCAATGAGCTCGAATACAAACTTTTTCAGGAAATCCGTTCCGGTGTATCCGGTTATATAGAACCGATTCAAAGGAACAGCCGTCTGATATCCGAACTGGACTGTTATCTGAGCTTTGCCACCGCCGCTTTTAATAACAATTACATTCGACCCATTATCAATGACAGCAGGGAAATCAGGATTACCGCGGGCCGTCATCCGGTTGTCGAAAAGAATCTTCCTCCGGGCGATGATTTTATCTCAAACGATACAAATCTGGATACTAATAACGAACAGTTATGGGTCATTACCGGTCCGAATATGTCGGGTAAGTCCACATTTATCCGGCAGGTTGGATTAATAGTCCTGATGGGGCAGATAGGCTCTTTTGTACCCGCGGAAAAGGCATCCCTGGGAATTGTGGACAGAATCTTTACAAGGGTGGGCGCCTCAGATAATCTCGCGAGGGGAGAAAGCACGTTTCTTGTCGAAATGAATGAGACGGCCAATATATTAAATAATGCGACTCCCAAAAGCCTTATTCTTCTGGATGAGATTGGAAGAGGAACCAGTACGTTCGACGGTCTTTCAATTGCCTGGGCAGTCGCTGAATATATCACTAACAATGAGAAAATCCACTCAAAGACACTTTTCGCGACGCACTATCACGAGCTGACAGAACTCGCATTGATATATCCACGCATAAAAAATTACAATGTCGCTGTGGAAGAGTGGGAAGATCAGGTCGTTTTCCTAAGAAAAATTATTCCGGGTGGGACAGATAATTCTTACGGTATATATGTCGCTCAAATGGCGGGGCTCCCCTCGGCTCTTATTGAACGCGCGCGGGAAATTCTGACAAATCTGGAGGCAAATGAGCTGACACCACATTCAAGAAAACCTCGTTTGGCAAAGAGACAAAGTGGCAGAGATGTCGATACCAACCAGCTGACTCTTTTTGCCGATCTTCAGCCATCTCGAGTCGAAAAAGAGTTAAAAAAGATGGATCTTGACAATATGACGCCTATTGAAGCACTGAAAAAACTGGATGAATTAAAACGGCTGATGAAAGAGAGAACATAAATGCAGGTGAATATTCCACTTATAAATAATTTGATAAAGATTGCCAATAAGAGGCCGAATAATATAATTGATCGGTTTACTAAATGTTCTTTAACCTTTAAAAAAGTCGCATAAGTCTAATATCTATTATAGATTATTAAACTTAGTTCTTGATTTGCATATTTTGAAGTTGTATGTTTATATTAATTAAGTAATTAAGTCAATTTAACTGCTTTTTGTCTTATGGAGGACGTGTGGATGAGGACGGTTACGAAAAAAGACGTCGCTAAACGGACTGCTCAGGAACTGAATGAGAAAATCTATACTGCTGAGAAATTTGTTGATGCCGTCTTTACGGTTTTAAGAAAAATACTGAGCGAAGCCGATCCGGAAATCAGGATTGAAATCAGGGATTTTGGCGTTTTCGAAGTCAAAAAAACCAAACCAAAGCCAAAAGCGAGGAATCCCAGAACCGGCGACATCATCTATGTTCCCGCAAGACGAAAAACACACTTTAAGGCCGGTAAGCTATTAAAAGACGTTTTAAAAAATCCTACTGATAAAATGAAAAAGTAAATACTCATGGATATGAATTTTTAAGAAATATGCTACAAAATTTAATAAATAAAAAAGGGATTGGTTGATCCCTTTTTTTATTGGTATCATCTGTTACAAAAAATTGTGATCCCCCATACTAATCATAATATCGATGTGAGATCATACTCCCCGCGTCATATTTTGAAAAGTTGACTAAATTAATTATCTTATGCGCTTGATAATTGTATTTGTAATCTGAAAGCAGGTATATGAAAAAAATATTAGGACTTGATATAGGAGAACGCCGTGTCGGAGTGGCTATCAGTGACGGAATTGGCATGTTTGCTCATCCGTTGAAAACCCTTCAATGGAAAAATGTTCAACTCCTCGCGGCAGAACTTAAAATGATAATCGAAGAGCAGAATGTAGATCGGGTTGTTATCGGGATCCCCTTTACAATGAAAGGGACCTCTTCAAAAAAAACAACTGAAATATCAGATATAGCAGATCAGTTATCTATCTTACTTGATATAGAGATCATCAGGATAGATGAACGTCTGACGACCCAGATGGCGCATCAGTCGCTTCATGCCGTCGGGAAAAAACCAAGTCGAAACAAGGACAAAGTGGACCAGATTGCGGCAGTCTTTATTTTGCAGACTTTTTTGGATAAAAATAAATTTTAATATAGGAGTATGACCCATGGTTATAATAATGGAGAAGGGGGTTGACGAAAAGCAAATCGAGTACGTGATCGAGCGGCTGGATTCGCTTGGATTTGATGTTCACCGGTCCACCGGCGTGGATCACACCCTTCTTGGCGTGATCGGCAATACGTCAAAAATTGATGTCCGGGATATGCAAATATTACCCGGAGTCAGCGACGCGTACCGGATTTCTGCTCCTTACAAGCTGGTAAGCCGGGAATTTAAACACAGCAATACGGTGATCGATATTAAAGGCATAAAAATCGGCGGCCCTGAAGCTGTAATTATGGCGGGCCCCTGCTCAGTTGAGTCGCAGGAACAGACATTAGTCGTGGCTGAGCGTGTCTCGGCAGCCGGCGCGAAGATATTACGCGGAGGCGCGTTCAAGCCGAGGAGTTCACCATACTCATTCCAGGGCCTGGGTGAACAGGGCTTAAAATATTTACGTGAGGCGGCTGATAAATTTAATATGCTCGTTGTTACCGAAGTGATGGACAAAGATCAGATTCCGCTGGTCAGCGAGTATACTGATATCATACAGGTCGGCGCCAGAAATATGCAGAACTTTTCATTTATCAAAGCCCTGGGGACAGTAAACAAACCGATATTTCTTAAAAGAGGCATATCCGCCACAATAGAAGAATGGCTGATGTCTGCAGAGTATATATTATCCGGAGGCAATAAGGATGTTATCCTGTGTGAGAGAGGCATCCGCACCTTTGAAACTTATACCCGTAACACGCTTGATATCAGCGCGATTCCGGTGGTGAAAAAATTGAGCCACCTTCCTATATTTGCCGATCCTTCTCATGGAACGGGATTACGGGATAAAGTGATTCCTATGGCTCGCGCGGCGATCGCCGCCGGTGCGGACGGCCTTATGATAGAAGTACATCCGGAACCTGAAAAAGCGCTGTCTGACGGCGCGCAATCACTTTACCCCGATCAGTTTGAAGAGTTAATGGACCAGATCAGGGTCATTGCCGAAGTAATAGGTAGAAATATTTCGAATAAAGCCGAAAAAGTCCGTTGATGATGAAAATTGTTATTTCTGGTTTGGGCGTGATGGGCGCGTCGATGGCGCGCGCGTTAAAGCAACGTTTATCAAATCTCACAATTATCGGGTATGACCTGCCCGAAATTATGGATATGGCGATGCAGAAAAATATCATCGACCGGAAAATCACGGCTTGGCCTGATGAATGCGCTGATGCCGATATCATCGTTCTCGCAACGCCTCTGCATATTATCAAAAAACAGTTAGACCAGCTTGCGGATGTGGTGAGCCCGGAGACAGTTGTAACTGATATGGGAAGTACAAAGTCGGAACTGGAAAAATTTGTCCGCAAGTTGAATTTTAATGGAATTTATATCGGTGGACATCCAATGACAGGTACCGAGAAAACAGGGCTGACCGCGTCAAACCCCTTGCTTTATGAAAATGCCGTTTATGTTTTAACAGGTATCACCTCCTTAGAAACCCCGGTCCTGAAACAAAAATTATTACCTGTGCTAGAAGCGTTAAAAGCGCGTGTACTTATTATCGATTCAGAGACGCATGATCAGATCATGGCCGCGATTAGTCATGTTCCACAGTTACTTGCCATTGCGCTTGTAAATCTTGTAGGCCGTAAAAATGAACAGGGTTCTCCTTACTTTGAGCTGGCCGCAGGTGGATTCAGGGATTTAACCCGTATTGCTTCAAGCTCCATAAATATATGGCAGGATATTGTCAATTCTAATCAATCCAATATCAAATCGGTGTTGGATGAACTCATAGCACTAATCCGGTCAGAGAAAGATCAACTCGGAAGCCTTTATGAAGCCTTTAACAGCGCGAATATGTATCGTCATGAAATTCCAAATGTGAACAAAGGGTTTCTGTCGCCACTCACGGAAGTTTTTGTTTACGTGAATGATGAACTTGGAGTGGTTTCAAAAATTTCTAATGCTTTATATGAAAAAAATATCGATATTCGTGATATAGAATTGTTGAAGATCCGGGAAAAAGAAGGGGGAGTCTTCCGTCTCTCCTTTTCAACTTTTCGGGAAGCCAAAGATGCCGTCAGGATAATGAAATCCATAAATTACGACGCTTATATCAGGGAGTCATAGAATGGAAAAACTAAAAGTGGCAGTCGTCGGAGCAGGCAGCATCGCTCAGATTGTTCATATCCCCTTATTGAAAAAGCTCGAAAATGTGGAATTAGTCGCCATTTGCGATGTGGATCAGGGCAAAGTCAGTTTTCTTACGCAGAAATTTAATATCCCGAGATGGTACTATCTTATTGATGAAATGATCAGTAATGAAAAACTTGATGCTATACATATCTGCACACCGAGTCTTTATCATTACCCCATGGCTTACCTCGCGCTGAGCAACGGGGTGAATGTTTTTATTGAAAAACCGGTCGCTCTTAATCACCGGGATGCTTTGAAACTTTCAAAACTGGCCGAAGAGAAAAAACTGACTCTCATGGTGGGGATGCATAATCGCTTCCGGGATGATGTAAAAATACTAAAAGATTTTTTAAACAATAGTGAACTGGGTGATATTTTTTACATAAAAACCGGTTGGCTGAAAAAATGGACCCGAAATATTGTTCCCGGCTGGCACGCGAAAAAAAGTTTTGCGGGAGGCGGTGTACTGATCGATATCGGCATCCAGCTGATTGATTTGGCAATGTTTCTTTTAAATCTTCCAAAAATTAAAAAGGTACGTTTATTCGATTACCGGCTAAATCCCGAAATAAATGTGGAAGATGCTGCGCTGGCCGTCATCGAAACAGAATCGCGAATATCAATAACGATTGAGGTTAGCTGGCGAATGCATCTCGAGAGGGATACTATTTACACCCATATATTTGGAAAACAAGGTTCCGCGTATTTGAATCCGCTGAGAATCAACAAGGAATTGCACGGGAACCTTGTAAATGTCACACCAATGCTGGTGGAACAAAATATTGATCAATTTAAAAAAGCATATGAAAACGAACTGGTGCATTTTGTCGATGTTATTAACGGAGATGCAAAAAACATGTCTTCGGCGGGCGATGCAGTGTACGTAATGCAAATCCTGGATGCCTTATATGAATCTGCCAAAACAGGCGCGGAGATTAGCCTGGAATAGTCTTTTTGCGTCATCTTATCATTTGAATATACTCCTTAGCGGCCTGCTTTTGATTGCTGCCTATCCTCCATTTCCAACGGGTTTCCTGGCATGGTTTGCATTTATACCCTTTTTTATGGTTTTAGACGATTTAAACGCAAAAGAGGGCTTCAGGACAGGTTATCTGATCGGCCTCCTGGTAAACGCGGGAGCTTTGTATTGGATTTCTCTCTATTCCGTATCAGGATTTTTAGCCATTTTGATTCTAAATCCCCTGCAGTTCGGATTGTACGGATATTTGTACGTCCTTCTAAAAAAGCGTTTGGGCAAATTATTTCCGTATATAAATCCTTTTATCTGGACTGCCATTGATTTCTCCCGTGAATTTACCGATCTGGGATATAACTGGTTGAACCTCGCTCATTCCCAGACATACTTTCTGCCTTTTATTCAATTGATAGAATTGACCGGATATTCCGGTCTGACTTTGATCGTATTGATATTAAACCAGCTGGGATACTCAGTCATTTCTTCCCGGAATATCAGTAAAAAATTACTATTGCCGGTTTCTGCTTACATTTTGATCATCGCGGGTTCATTGGGTTATGGATATTATAAGCTCTCTGAATCTACTGAATCTGAAGGTATCAAGATCGCCTATATTCAACCGAATATTGATTCCAAAAACAAATGGAAGCCGGAATTTCTGGATGAAAATGTTAAAATTTTGTTTGATCTGACCGGAGAAGCCGCATTGAGCAAACCGGATCTGATCGTCTGGCCGGAAACGGCGATCCCGGTTTATTTGGATGACTATCCTGAATTACTAAGCGAACTAAAGGAAGTCGCCTCCGGCTCAGGCGCCAATTTGCTTGTTGGCGCAATGCATGCAAAAGAGATAAACGGGAAGCGCAGGCTGTTTAATTCAGCATTTTATTTTGATCCGTCAGGGGATGGATCAACTCAGATTTATAATAAGATACATCTTGTTCCCATCACCGAGAGCATACCCTATATGAAGTATTTCGGGTTTCTCAAATATTTTTCAGGACAAAATCAGTTCTATGAAAAAGGCGAAATTTATACCGTTTTCAACATGCGCTTCAAGGCTGAAGAGATCATTCTGAAGGATCCTCATTGGCAGATTAAACAGCCTTCCACCCCACAGGCTCGCAACGGTTTATTTAGTACCTTAATCTGTTTCGAAGCTGTATTTCCCGGGCATGTGAGAGAATTTGTTCGGAATGGAGCGGAATTGCTGGCCATAATCACAAATGACGGATGGTTTGAAGGTTCTTCAGGACCGTACCAACATTCAAGATCTGCCATTCTGAGGGCCGTTGAAAACCGGATCCCGATTGTTAGAAGCGCTAATACGGGTATTTCTGTTTTTATTGATCCCTGGGGCAGAGAAACCGTATCATCAAAATCGGGTGAAATAAAATCAGGTCATGCTATATTGCCTTTAAGACAAAAATTTACATTTTTTACGCAATTTGGTGACTGGGCCGGGAAATCGAGCATCCTGATCACGATACTGAGTTTTATCGTCGCGGGTATCGGGGGAAAAAAGAAAAAAGATAAAAGAAAAAAGATGGAAGAAAAAAAATGTTTCCGGATGAGTTTGTGTCGAGGCGGGCGGGGAAGAAAAATTGTTAAAATAATTAAAAGATATTATCGATGAGAAACGCGTGTTTTTTAATCACGAATTAAGTATTTTTTTGTTTTATGAGAGATTTGAACGTGAGATTCACAACAAAATAAAAGGAAATTAAATGAAAGTACTCGTTACCGGAGGAGCCGGTTTTATAGGGAGTCATTTGGTGGACAGACTGATACAAAATGACTTTCAGGTTGTTGTACTTGATAATCTACACCGGGGAAAAACGGAAAATATAAAGAAGCATATGGATCTGGGAAACGTTGAATTCATCAATGGGGATATTCGCGATTTCGACACGGTAAAGAGAGCCGTTTATAACTGTGATACCATATACCATCTTGCCGCTCAATCAAATGTTATGGGTGCTGTTCATGACCTTGACTATTCGTTCTCAACAAATGTGGTCGGTACATTTAATGTTCTAAAAGCATCCCAGGAATCAGGCGCGAGAAGATTAATCTTTTCTTCTTCCAGAGAGGCTTATGGAGAGGCGCGGTATTTGCCGGTGGATGAGAAACACCCTTTATCGTCAAAAAATACCTATGGAGCGAGTAAAGTAGCAGGGGAAAAATATTGTGAAGTATTTCAAAATATGAGCACCATGGAAGTGGTGATACTGCGTTTTGCCAATGTATATGGTGAGCGGGATTTTGACAGGGTGATTCCTATATTTCTGAAAAATGTGGCCGGTGGCAAAGACCTGCATATTTATGGAGGCGATCAGATAATAGATTTTATTTCCATTGACGCAGTTGTTGACATTCTTTTGCAATCAATGGATAATGATAAGGCGCCGCAAGGCCCTACAAACGTCGGCAGCGGAAAAAGTACAACCCTATTCGATCTTGCAAATTGTATAATGGAGCTGTCCGGCGCAAAACAAAAAGTGATTGTTGATCCGCCCAGATCCATCGAAGTAGTCCGGTTCACAGCGGACATCAGCAGGTTGCAGAAAATATTCAATTTTCCCGTGATAAAGGATAGTCTTTTCTATCTGAATAAAATGATCAACCGGTGAGAAGAGAGAGATGCCGCGCTGTGTCTGTCATGGTTGGCATGACGCTAAAAATATCATGACAAGGGTATGCATCGCGGTCAAAAAAAAGTTTGATTTTCATCACAATGAAGGTTATTATAATCAGTTAATATATTTAGAAAAAAGTTCCTCAATAATTTAATATTCTGACTGTCATAAATGGATTTGGATGGGTTATGTATTATTGTCTGGAAAGGGAAGCGCTGACTAATTTAAAAATTGCTTCCGGATATGAGTGGCTGGAACGCAATAAAATTGGAGTTTACGCATCGTCATCAAGTATCGGGATGAATACAAGGAGAGAGCATGGATTGCTCGTCGTTCCTGATAAGAATTCCGATAAAAAAATTGTTGTGCTTTCAAAATTTGAAGAATCGGTTTTTATTGAAAACCGTGTTCATGAGATTTCCACGAATCAGTTTATAGGAAGCGTCTATCCCACCGGGTATAATTATCTGGAAAAATTTACCAGAAATCCGTTTCCATCCTTTGATTACAAAATTGAAGACCGGTTGCTAAGAAAGACTATGTTTCTCATGTCGGATCAGCCTGTTCTGGTGGTGAGATATGAGTTGAGGAATCAGGGAAAACCCGTTGTACTGGTTCTCAAACCGTTTCTCGCGGACAGGTACAATACTGATTTATCAACGGAAGTCCAGGGCCTGAATACTGATAGTTATCAGGGGCACCGGTTTGTACGTTGGGCTCCGAGAGCCACCATGCCTGAACTCTATGTATATTATAGTAGCGGTGAATTTATTTCCGCTTCCTTGTGGTATCATAATTTTTATTATCCGAATGATAACGGCAGACACAACCTGAACAGTGAAGATCTTTTTAATCCGGGATTTTTCCAAATAACACTGAAACCTTATGATACGATTGATTTGTTCATTTCAACACGTGAATTACAGACAGGATCAAATCTATGTTTCGAAGATATATACCGGAGTGAAAATGCTGACCATAAGAGCAGGTTCGCAAGACAGATCATTAAAAATGATGATGTAAAAAGTCTAAACACAAACCTTGAGAATGCCATAAACAGGATAAATAACCTGCCGACAATTAGTATTTCGACCATCGAAAATATACATAACCTTCGTGACATGATGGTTTCCATACCGGGATTGTTTTTTATTAATGAGAACCCGGATTTTTTCAGGGAATATTATTCCTCTCTGTTGCCAAAAATTAAAAACGGACTACTTCCGTTAGTGGAAAACGGTTCTGAAGAAAATATGTTCTATGGTTGCGCGGATTTAAGCTTGCTGTATATTATCTTTGGAGATCACTATTTAAAGAAAACCGGTCATACAGATTTTATTAAAGAGGATCTTTTAAACGCCTATATTTCAATAATTGAAAAATACAGAAAAGGCACCTTATTTAATATTTATTGCGACAAGGATGACCTGGTATTTGCAGGAGATAAATCGAGTTCCGTTAGCTGGATTCCGCTTCGGGATAAAGGTGGTCAGGTATTAAGGTATGGAAAATTGCTGGAAATTAATGCTTTGTGGTACAATGCGTTAAGGTCGATGGAATCCATCAGTAAAAAAATTAATAAAAAGCGCTGGGCGTCCAGGTACGGTAGATTAGCGGATAAAGTTAAGATAAATTTTAATAAAGTGTTTGTCGATTCCGAAGCCAATCAATTTAATGATTTTATCAACAGTGAAACTATAAATAAAGATTTCAGAATTAACCAAATCATACCATTATTGCTCCCCTATGATCTTGTTAATGAAAAAATCGCTCAGAGTATTCTTTTAAGAATCGGCAGTGAACTTTTAACACCTTACGGTTTAAGATCACTTTCAAAAAATGACGACACCTTTATTTTAAAAAGCCCGTTTGAATATCTGGACCGGTCTGCGCCGGAATATTATAACGGAACAATCTGGCCATGGACGGTTGGTATTTATGTGGAAACGGTGATGAAGGTGTCCGGGAATTCAAAAGACCTGGCGGTAAAACTCGAAAAATATTTCAAGCCGATCCTTGAGCTTCGTCAAAATGGGCTACTGGGATATATCCCGGAAGCAGTCAACACAAACGGGTATATCAAACAGCAGGGGATTGCCGATTACACTCCGGCGCTCGCGGGCGTGGTATGGGCATATTACAGGTTGGAAAAAGTACTCGGTTCTTAACCGGGGAATCTATTTGGCGCTCAACAAAAGATTCCGGAATTCTCTCCAGAAATAGTATCCTGCCAAAATTCCGATAAAAATACCCGTAAAATCTATTAACATCGGCGCCTGGTCAGTGTTAAACAGTTGCAGGGTCTTCAACATGAGAATAAAAAGTAAAGACATTAGCATAAATATAACTTTATGTTTTATATTCCGGATTTCATAATATATCACCCCGGCCGGCGCAAACAAGACCAGATACTTTGTAAAGAGAACAAAAATATCAAAGGCTCTTGATGATGGAATGAACGAATGCACATTGAATAATAAAAAGTTAATTTTTTTCATTATGTAGGCCGGTTCAGCGCTGAATATGAACGGGTAGGAAAATTTATATATGAGAAAAAGGGCATAGTTTATCGTAAAGAAAATGATAAGTTTGACGTTATTGTCGTCTGATTTCCAGTCGATATGAATATTTCTTCCAAACAAATTCGGATGAAGGATCTGATAGGTAGCAGTGCCATAAATAATCCCCATTGAGCCTACCAGCAGATCTGCCCACGAAAAAAATCTGGAAGCAACAAAAATTTGCATAGTCTCAATACCGGCACAAACAAAGAATCCAACGCTAATACTCAGAATCGTCTGACCCGCATGCGTCAGATGGATGAAATATTTTCTGATGGTTCTGGCAAACAGATACCCTCCGGTACCAAAAATAAATATGAGGTTGAACAGATCGGTCGGGCTGGCCGGGATTCCAGTTTTAATATCCGATATGAGTCTGACTTGTCTGGAGAGAATAGAGGGAGATAGTGTGAAATTGTAAGGGGCAAGTCCCGATATCAGAAGCAGTGACAGGTAAAATCCGATGATAAGCATATCAGGATCTTTAATCCATTTCTCAGCAAACCGGTACACCCGGATATATATTTTTTTCTTTATTAAAAAATAAGCGATCAGCGCCCCGATAAATGTACCGGATGTATTTGTAATAACATCAAGAAATGACGCGGAGCGGTTCGGAGTAAATACCTGTACGGATTCCACAAAAAAACTAACAAGTAAACCTGCAAGTGTTGTTTTAAATAATGAACTAAGTTCAAAATTCGCTAAATTTTTCTGAATTGAGGCGCTGAGAAAGAAAAAACCGAATGGGAGAAAAAACAAAATATTCGCGACGGCATCCGCTTTATCATCCGGAGAGAGAAAAAATCTTCCGTGAAAAATTTCAAGACTACGATGAATATTTGAATTGATAATTTCAGGAGATAATGTAAATCTAAAAGGAATAGTTGTGCCGTAGATGATAAATAGAAGATAAATTCCCGCCGCTGCGATCCATTTTAACTGAATTATTTTTGAAAACATAAATTCTTAACACTTCCCCGGTGAATTAAAAATTAAAAATTTTTAACTCAATATCCATAACGAATTATTGTGTAGATAGAAAAATCTATTGATTGATTAAATATATATATAAATTGTGGCATTAAACATTTATTCAGGATCACTTTTTTCTTTAATTTTTACTGAAGTCCTTTTGTATATATCGATCCAGTACTCGCTGTTTTTCTTATTCGACTCAATTGTGCGAATAAATTCATCCGTAGTTGTGTTGTATTTTTGAAAGAGTTTTTTTATTAATGCCAATTTTTCAGTATCTTCAACGGCGAGGTTTTCAATGATTGATAGTTCTGCTAAAATTGAGCTGAATTTATCCTTTGACAAGTTTTTTTTGGGTTCAGATGAACAAGTTGAGAGGAAAATCGTAAAAAAAATCGTTAACCCTAAAAAGACATAATTAATTTTTTTGAAATTCATATTCATTAATTTACCGTTTTTGATTGATTGTGTCATGAATTTAATAAAATTATGTAAGAATTAGCAATTATTTGTCTGTTTAATAGGCTTGACTGGATTTTGCTAATGGTTTATTTTAGTTAAAAGTTTTTGGAGGCTACACATGTCCAGCTTGAAGCATACATTTTCACTGCTCCTGTTGATTTTAGTTTTTTCCGGTAATTCTGTTTTTGGACAGGGTTTTGGTAAAAATAAAGTCCAATATCGTGAGTTTGACTGGCATTATCTACAGTCGGAGCATTTTGATGTTTATTTCTATTCCGGCGGATATGATATAGCTGTATTTACAGCAAATATAGCGGAATCATCGTATGTATCCCTGAAAAATGATCTCCGTTATGAGCTGACAAAACGCGTTTCTCTGATTGTTTATAAATCCCACAATGATTTTCAGCAAACAAACGTTATTGATGTATATCTTACCGAAGGCATCGGGGGGGTCACAGAACTTTACAAAAATCGTGTCGTCATCCCCTATGAAGGGTCGTTCTCGCAGTTCAGGCATGTCATCCACCATGAACTTGTCCACGCGGTTATGAATGATATGTTATATGGCGGATCGGTGCAGTCACTCGTGTCTGGGCAGGTGGCGCCGGTCCCTTTGTGGTTTTCAGAAGGGCTCGCGGAGTATCTTTCTGTAAGATGGAATACCAGGACGGACATGATTCTGAGAGACGCGACAATTAGCGGCTACCTTCCACCGATAAACTACCTAAATTACTATCTTGCCTATCAGGGTGGAAACAGTCTGTTCAGATATATTGCCGAGAAATACGGGAATGAAAAAATCAGTGAAATAATCGGAAAGATAAAGGGCAGCCTGAGATTTGAAGCCGCGTTCAAATCAGCGCTGGGGATTGAACTTGACGAGCTCTCTGACAACTGGCGAAAGGAGATGAGAAAGGAGTACTGGCCGGATATTGCTGACAGAAAAGAAACTAAAGAAATTGCCAGAGCCATCACAGATCATAAGGAAAAAAGAAACTATCTGAACATAAGCCCCGCTCTTTCACCAAACGGAGATAAAATTGTTTTTCTCTCAGATATGGATGGCAAGCAGTCCATTTATCTTATGGATATAATGGAAAATAAAATTATAAAAAAGCTGATTAAGGGGCAAACAAGCGTTGATTTTGAAGAGTTACATTGGCTGAGCCCGGGTATGAGTTGGTCACCTGATGGCAATAAAATCAGTTTTTCAGCTAAGGCCGGAGACCAGGACGCGCTCTATGTTTATACCATAGCCAGCGAAAAGATTGAACAGTTTAAATTCGGGCTTGACGGAATTTTTTCTGCGGCATGGTCTCCTAAAGGGGATGAGATCGCTTTTATCGGCAATATAGATGGGGCAAGCGATATTTATGTATATAATATTAAATCAAAAAAACTGGAAAATATTACAAATGATGTTTTTTCAGACAGTGATCCCACCTGGTCAGCAGACGGAGAAAGGCTGGCTTTTGTTTCAGACAGAAATAAGTACATCAGTAAAGATCTGATACCGGAGAACTTTAACATAGCCCACCATAATTTTGAAAATACGGATATTTATATTGTTAATCGGGACGGATCCGGTCTGACCAGGATCACCGACACTAATGACCGGGAATCAGATCCGGTTTTCTCTCCGGACGGACAAAAACTGCTTTATGTAAGTGATCGGTCCGGAATTTACAATATGTACAGACATGATTTAACCACAAACGAAAGCTATCCCATCACCAATTTGTTAACAGGAGCGTTTCAGCTTACGACTGACAAGGATGGCAATACTCTTGCTTTCTCATCCTTTTCCGAAGGTGGCTGGGATTTGTTCACCATCCGGAATCCGTTTGAATTACCTGAAGTAAGTATAGATAAAACAGTATTTTATAAAAAACTTGAAAAGCAGGATCTGAACGAAATCCTGGCTATCAATCCCAATCAAAAAGTTGAGGCGGATACATCTGAGAGAGTGGTCAAAATACCGCGCGCCATAGACTATAGTAATTATGTTTTTGCTGATCTTGAACGACGGACCACCACGGAAATTAAAGATGTTGCGCTTGATGAAGACCATTATAAACTTGAAGACGGTCACTACAAGGTTAGAAATTACAAAGTTAAATTTTCCCCTGATATTGTAAACGGCGCGGCACAATATAATACGCTATGGGGATTTCAGGGCTACACATCTATTGCTTATAGCGATGTTCTCGGTAATCACAAAATTTTTCTGGGTACAAATCTTGTTTTTGACCTGAGAAACAGTTATATAAACGCCCAGTACTGGTATCTTCCTAAACGGATTGATTATGGCGCCAGCCTGTTTCATTATTCCAATACATATTATTCATCTACAAACGGTCTGCAAAGATTCAGAAATTACGGATTTTTCGCGATAGCATCACGGCCGTTTAACAAATTCTCAAGAGTAGATTTTTCATTGTATTTCCTGAATGCAAGCCTGGAATACCTTGAGTATGATATACCAACAGAAACCGTCCAAAGTATATTGCCGGGGATTCAGTTAGTATATGATACCGCAGAATGGTGGTATACGGGGCCGCAGGATGGCTTCCGTGGGGCTCTCAGCTTAACATCAAGCCCAAAATATTCAAACGAAAGCCTTGAATTTACAACTGTGAAAGCGGATCTGCGAAAATATCATAAGATAACAAACGGGTACAGTTTCGCATTAAGGTTTTATGCCGGCGCGAGCCGCGGTTCGGATCCACAACAGTTCTATCTCGGCGGCGTGTCGAACTGGCTTAACAGGCATTACAAGGATGGTATCCGGATTAATTCTATCAGGGATGTATATTTTTCAGAATTTGTCACGCCATTGAGAGGCGCTGATTTTTATGAGAAAGTTGGAAATAATTTTGCGCTCACCAACGCGGAATTCAGATTTCCCCTTATTCCGTTCATGCAATTGGGTTTTCCGCCCATCAGTCTGGGAAACATCATGGGAGTGCTCTACACCGATGTCGGATCCGCGTGGTCATCAGATGAGCCCTACAAGGGGGTGGCTAAAGACGAATTCGGTAGTAACCGGACAAAAGATTTAGTTGTTGGATATGGTACCGGCGCGCGCTTATATTTCCTGGGATTATTACTTAAATACGATCTTGCCTGGAGATGGGATCTTCAGTCATCGAGTAAACCAAAACATTATATTTCGCTGGGTATCGACTTCTAAAAATGGTTCAAGCAATTAGTGTTCTTGGCAGGCGGGCAATATTTTTTCTGCAACAGACAGGCGCTGTTTTTATTTTAGTATTCAAAACAGCCGGCTATTTTTCCCGTCTTTGGTCTAACCGTCGGCTTGTATTTGATCAGATGCTCGAAATTGGAGTTAATTCGATTCCGCTGGTAATCTTCGTCGGTGTCTTTGCGGGAGCAGTGGCATCAGTGCAGACAGCATATCAGCTAAAGGGGTATATTTCCTATAATTACCTCGGCGCGGCGACGAGTGTCGCGATTTTTATCGAATTAGGTCCGGTACTTACGGCCCTGGTTATTGCGGGGAGAGTGGGAGCGTCCATCGCGGCTGAAATCGGAACGATGAAAGTCACCGAGCAGATTGATGCCCTGGAAGCACTCGCCATTGATCCCATTCGTTATCTGGCTATGCCCCGTATTTTTAGCGGATTTATTATGATTCCGATACTGACCATCATTGCCGATTTTGTGGGAGTCTTGGGAGCATATGCTGTCGCTTATATCAATCTGGATCTTCCACCGGAAATATTTTTTGGCAGTGTAAAAGAATTTTTTTCTATACTTAACGTGATGTCCGGTTTGATTAAAGCCTTCTTTTTCGGAGGAATTACCGCCATCATCGGGTGTTACGTCGGATTTAACACGATAGGTGGCGCTGAAGGCGTGGGAAAGGCTACGATACGGGCTTTTGTGTTGTCATCTGCTTTAATTTTATTAAATGATTATATCCTTTCAGTAATTTTGTTCTGATAAAATGATAATAATAAGAGATATAGTAAAAAGTTTTGAAGAAAAATCTGTCCTTCGGGGTGTGAATCTTGATATCCTTGACGGCGAAAAACTCGTAATTATCGGACAAAGCGGATGCGGTAAAAGTGTTCTCTTAAAGTTGATACTCAATTTATTGCAACCGGATAACGGGTACATATTGGTGGATGATATCGCGATAAAAAAAGTAGGACAGACAGATTTATTCACGCTACGGAAACAATTTGGATTCCTTTTTCAGGGAGCCGCTTTATTTGACTCCATGACCGTTGCCGAGAACATTCGCCTGCCTCTGGTCGAGCATACCAAAATGTCGCCAAATGAAATGCGCGTAAAAGTCGCGGAAAAACTTGATCTTGTCGGTTTGCCGGGCATCGAAAATCTTAAGCCTGCAGAATTATCGGGTGGGATGAAAAAAAGAGTAGGGCTGGCCAGAGCAATCATTATGGAACCAAAATATATTTTATACGATGAACCCACGACCGGGCTGGATCCGATTATGGCCGCAAATATTGATAAGTTGATAATCGAATTGAGTGAAAAATTGAACGTAACCTCAATTGTCGTCACACATGATATGCAGAGTGTCACTAAAGTGGCTGATCGTGTCGTGATGCTGCATGACGGGATCATTATGTTCAACGGAAGTGTTAGTGAACTTCAGACTACGGGTGAACCGGCAGTCAGACAATTTGTAAAGGGCAGTCCAGACGGGCCCATACAATCAGGTCCCGGACTTAGTCAGAGTGTTTTCCGTTCATAGGAAAATATAGTAAGTATACTGCTAAGTATGAACAGCGCCCCGATAAAAAAAATGAGATCAGGATATTCTTTGAAAAAAAATACCGCGTAAATTGTTGCCAGAACCGGCTCCGCGAGCAGCGCGATGTTTATTTTAAATATTTCGATCTTTCTTGACGCCCAGTTAAGCAGTGAATGTCCGATCAGATTCGGACCCAAGGCGAGAAGCAGCAAAAACAGCCAGCTTTCCCACCCAAATCCGGCAAAATTAAGATCGGTAATAATTCCTGTCAGCAATAAAAAGAACGCGGCCGTTCCGTAAACCCACAACAGATATGGAATCAGCAAGGTTTTAGACGTCATCATTCGCGCGATTAACAAATAAGCCGCAAGACAGAAAGCGGATAATACTGCCATTAAATCGCCCAAAATCGCGCCGGATGATTGACTGATGTCACCTAAAATAATCAGATACATACCGATCAGGCCGGAAATCATACCCACTGCAATCAGGCGCGTACCTTTTTCCTTTAAAAAAATGACCGATAATATCCACCCGAATATCGGGTGTGTGCTTTCCAGAAAAATCGAATTAGCGACGGTGGTCAGCTGCAGCGAATATATCCAGGTGTAAAAGTGACCGGCGAGCAACAATCCTGCCGCGACAAAATAAAAACGTGATTTTTTTGATTCAATTTTAATTGCTTCTTTGCGGATTAATAATACCGGAATAAGGATAATAATGCTGAAAAACAGGCGGTAGAATGCGATGAGTACAGGAGAAACATCGCCAACCCATCGAACGAGTATGGATCCCCAGGAGATGATAAAAATTCCGATGAATAATCTGTAAAAGATAGACATAAATTGAATGTTTCTCTTATGATTAGATGATATTATGTCCGTTCAGGACATTTTACTGTGAAACAGTGTTATAAAAATATTTAGTATAAAATTCTCATCCTACATTAATTTATGTGATTAAAAATTAAAGACAAGCACAAAAAGAAATCCTGTCAAATTGGCTTGAAATTATGGCGAATCTGAAGTAAACTAACAAAAACAAGGAGATGAAATTGACCGGAAAAGAAAAAAGAGCCTTGCGCGCTCGGGGAAATCGTTTAAAAGCTGTCATAACCGTCGGAAAAGAAGGGCTTACGGGCGGTACAATTAATCATATAAACGCGGCATTCCGTACCCATGATTTGCTCAAAGTAAAGTTACTTGATACATGTCCTCAGGAGAAGGAAGAAATCGCGGTTTTTCTAAAAGAAATTCCAGAAACGGAAGTTGTTCAGGTTCTGGGGCGCACATTTTTGATTCATCGTCCTCTTCCTGAAGATGAAAAATCAGAAAAAGTCACTGTCAGGAAAAAACGAAATATCGAAAATAATAGTGATTTATTGAAAAAGAAGCGGGTTAAAAGCCGCCGCCTGGCGTCATCGAAAACCAGAAAGTCCAAATAAGTCTTAAGTCTCATGAAATCAATCGCGCGTAAAATCATTGATTCATCCCTGAAGGCTGTTGATCCTTTCGAACTTGTTAATAGTCAAATGCAATTGGATGGAGAGAAACTTGTCATTCAAAAAAAACATCTGATTGATTTGTCGCTATATGATGATATTTATCTTATCGGAACAGGGAAGGGTACAGCGCCGATGGCTTCCGCGGTGGAAGGATTACTTGGGGAACGGATCACCGCAGGCGCGATTATTGTAAAATACGGACACGGTCAGGATCTTAAAAAAATAAAATTATTTGAGGCGGGACATCCCGTACCTGATCAAAACGGACTCGACGCGACAAAACATATTCTTGAACTCGTCAAAAAAACCGGTCCCGAAGATTTGGTGATAGTGCTTTTAACCGGTGGCGGTTCCGCTCTGCTTGAATGTCTCCCTGATGAAATTTCCCTCTCCGATCTGACAAATTTGAACCGTGTTTTGCTTTCCTGCGGGGCTTCCATAAATGAAATAAATACTGTCCGGAAGCACCTTTCGCTGGTCAAGGGCGGTAGGCTGGCCTACGCCATCGCTCCGGCTCAGACTATCACTCTAATATTGTCGGATGTGATCGGTGACCCGATTGAGAGTATCGCTTCAGGACCTACGGCTCCCGATCCGACTACCTATCAACAGGCGCTGGAAATAATTCAAAAATATCAGATTCAAAAAAAAATAGGAAAATCGGTTATTAAATATTTGTCGGACGGTAAATCCGGCAAAATCGCGGATACTCCGGATATGATGAATCCGATTTTTAAAAAGGTGCAGAATGTCATCATCGGTAATAACCGGCTTGCAGTTGAAAAAGCCCGGGATATAGCCCTGTCAAACGGTTATAAGCCCCTGGTTTTGACAGATCGTATGGAAGGTGAAGTAAAAGAAATTGCCCGGCTGATTGGAGGGATGATTAAAAGTGGGATAAAATCGGGAATTCCGGATGACTCCCCGGCCTGCCTGATTCTCGGGGGCGAGCCGACTGTAACCATTCAAGGGAAGGGACTCGGAGGCCGAAATCAGGAAATGGCGCTGGCAGTTTTACTGGAACTGAAAGATATCAAAGAACCTTTTTATTTTTGCAGCATTGGAACGGATGGATCTGATGGCCCGACGGAAGCGGCTGGCGCGTGGATAGATCAGGATACATATGGCAAGGTAGTGAAAAATAATCTTGATCCCGTAATATATCTTAAAAACAATGATTCTTATCATTTGTTCAGGAAGCTGAATCAGTTGGTGATAACCGGTCCCACCCGCACAAATGTGATGGATTTGATTTTTTGTCTTTACTAATATGATATTCTGTATCTATCGCCGGACCTTAATAAACTTCGGCTTGTCGATACGGGTGTTTATTTGCTAAAAATTAGCTTCAAATCATTTAGTTTTTTATATTTTATCAGCCTGTGGTATGTGCAAAAACGTAAAGGTTATCATGCATAGCTCCAAAGATGAACTCATTGTATTTTTAACAAAATTTGGTCAACAGCATATCTTAAAATACTGGAATCAGTTGAATCTCCCGGAAAAAGATCGACTCATTTCGCAGATCAGATCCATTGATTTTGAGCATCTTGAAGAACTATATCAAATGGCCAAATCACAAAATTCTGTAAAGAAACACGTGATTCCGGAACCGGCCAATATAATGACTCTCGATAAAAGAAAAATACATGATTCCGGTATGGTTCAGATAGGTGAAGATGCTCTAAAGGATGGCAAAGTGGCTGCTTTTTTAGTGGCCGGAGGTCAGGGATCAAGATTGGGATTTAACGGTCCGAAAGGGATTTATCCTATTTCTCCCGTTAAGAAGAAATCACTTTTCCAGGTTCACTCAGAAAAATTACTCGCGACTGGAAAAAAGTATGGTGTTGAGATACCCTGGTATATTATGACGAGCGAAACGAATGACGAATCCACCAGGACATTCTTTAAGAAGAACAAATATTTTGGGTATTCATGTGAAAATATCATGTTTTTTAAACAGGGGATGATGCCGGCTCTTGATAAAAACGGCAAACTCATACTGGATTCAGTTTCACATATTTTTGTGAGTCCGAATGGTCATGGGGGCTCCATAAAAGCATTATGGGAAAGCGGGGCAATTAATGACATGCAAAAGAGGGGTATAGAATATATCTTTTATTTTCAAATCGATAATGTGCTTACCAATATTTGCGATCCGGTATTTATTGGATATCATATAGAAGGTCACTCGGAAATGTCCAGTAAAGTTGTTCGTAAAGCATATCCGGAAGAGAAAATGGGTGTAATTTGTTCAATGGAAGGCAAAATGGGGGTTCTGGAATACAGTGATATGACAAATGAAGAAATGTATGCCTTGAATCCGGACGGTTCGTTGAAATTCTGGGCGGGATCAATCGCTTCTCATGTAATAAATGTGAATTTCATAGAAAGAGAGAACAATAAAGGATTCAGGCTTCCGTATCATATCGCCGAAAAAAGTATCCCCTATCTCGACGATAATGGCAGGCGTGTCCTGCCGGAAGAAAAGAACGGATATAAATTTGAGACGTTTGTATTTGACGCGCTGGCGGATAGTAAAAACCCGATCACTATTGAAGCAGAACGCGATATGGAGTTCAGCGCTTTAAAAAATAAAGAGGGGAAAGACAGTCCTGAAAGTGTCCGGGATGATTTACTGAGAATCTACAAAGCCTGGCTCTCGCATGCGGGAATCAAAGTGCCGGAGAATATCACAAATATGGAAATTAGTCCGTTTTTTGCCTTGGACGGACAGGATGTATTGGAAAAAAAAGACAGAATTCCCGAGATAAGGGAAAATATATATATAGATTAACGGTCATCTTCAGTTTAATCTAAGAAGGATGGGAAAACAAAGATGGATGTTCATTTTAGGGCTAAATTAAGACGTATTCACAGGATTAACAGATTGTTGTGGGCATCAATATTTTCAGGAATGGTCGGTATCGTACTCATAACCCTGGTTTTAAAATTTTTTAATATTGTTTCCGAACCTGTTTCGCCCGGATCTGAAAGCATGATTGATCAAATCCTGCTTATAATTGCGGTTTTGCTGGCCTTTTTAATTCTCTATTTAAAAAGAACTTATTTGTTACCAGAAAAATTGGTTTTACGCGCGAAGAGCCACGAGCTGAACATTGAACCGGGTGATGTTACTGATTTTGTTCAGGAGTTTGGCAAGGAGGGAGATCTGATGGCCAAGACATTAATTATTATGCGGAGATATTTCATGGTAGTATGGTCTTTGGCGAATCTAATCGTAATAATCGGATTTATAGATTATATTTTGGCCCTGCAGTTTGGGAGTTTTCTCGTTTTTAGTATTGTCGGATTTTATTCGATGACGATAAATTTTCCCTTGTTCAGCCTGGTTGAAAAATGTTATGAGTCTATTTCGGAATAGACAATAGCATTAAATGAACATAATATTCCGGTAACTTAGATAAAACAATCTTAAAATTCATGGAGATTCAGATGTTCAAAGAAGGAAATATAGATGGTGTAATTATAAAAGACCTTAAAAAGTATAAAGATGACAGGGGCTGGCTCATAGAATTGTTCCGCCATGATGAAATAGAAAAACCCGCGTGGCCTGTAATGAGTTATATTTCCCAGACCTTGCCGGGAATAGCAAGGGGGCCGCATGAACATGTCGATCAGACAGATTATTTTATGTTCGTGGGACCTTCGAATTTTAAGATATATTTATGGGATAGCCGCAAGGACTCAAAAACCTATCAGAACAAAACAATTCTGGTTTTAGGTGAAGAGTCACCCGGCTCGGTGATTGTGCCGCCGGGGGTGGTCCACGCGTATAAAAATATTGGAAAAGTTCCGGGTACCGTATTCAATGCTCCAAACAGGCTTTTCGCGGGGGAGAATAAACAGGAGCCTGTCGATGAAATACGCCATGAAGATGAAAAGAATTCTCCATATGAACTTGATTAACAACTTTAATACACAAAAAGACAGAAATTTGTCTGTCTTTTTGCGTTTATTTTAGTATAACGGCTATTCTTTTTTACGCTGAATCCTAAACAGAAAAAATTTACCGCAAATTCGCATTCGTTCCACAAAAAATCAGATATTTCCTGTCCGATTTATGATTTGCTTTTACAGTGCTTACCTTTTAAATTTATGATTTAGTCAGTGGAAATGTATGCGGATAATCAGATTCACAAGTTACCTGATTTTTATAAACTTAAGCATGATTTACGCGCAGGTAGGAATTGGTGCTTCGGGCGGGGCGCAATTTCCCGGTTTTAGTAAATCGGAGAATTTCGATAGCCGTTTCAGCACAGGGCCCGGATATGGTTTTTTGTTCCGGCATGATTTATACAGGCCGGCATCAAATTACAGTATTCATGCCCGGTATATGGTTAAATTTTTTTTTAATAATATAGATTTACCAAACTCAGGTGCTACAAACTTTGAGTTTACTAATTTTTCCGCTGGATTAATCATTTCCTACCTTGGTTTAAACAGATTCCCGCTTTATGCCGGTCTGAGCGTAGATCTGATGACGGCTGCCGCTGTCACCCGCTATGTTGATTATAATGATGAGGCGCTGCTGCCCATTGTGTTTTTTGGTATGGAATATCAGGTTATGCAATCGTACAATCTGTTTGCGGAATGTTTTTTTCAATATGGTGAAATCGATACGGGCAGGGATATTCTAAAAATTCATGGCGCAGGATTATTTATCGGGGCGACGATGTTTCTCTCAGATTAACCGGCAAATTAAAAATTAACAAGGACCACCAGATGAACAAAGCCATAAACTTATCACCCTTAAGGGACATATACGATCGCGTTGTGAACGGTGAACGGGTTTCACCCGAAGACGGTTTGCGTTTGTTTCAGTCAAACGATATCCTGATGATTGGGAAAATGGCAAATATTATCCGTGAACGCAAAAACGGTAAGAATGCCTATTTCACCATGAATCAGCATATTAATCATACCAATGTCTGCCGTAATGACTGCCTGTTCTGCGCTTTTTATCGTAAGGATGGAGAGGAAGGGGCTTACCGGATGTCTATCGAGACGGTCAGTCATAAATTGAAGGAGCGGATCAATGAAAATATCAGAGAAATTCATATTGTAGGGGGACTGGATGATAATCTGCCGTATGAATATTATCTGGATGTGGTTCGTGTGGCGAAGGAAATAAGACCGGAGGCGAATGTCAAAGCCTATACCGCGGTAGAGATAGCTTATTTTGCCGAGCGAAGCGGTAAAAGCTGGGAAGAAGTTATTGATGACCTGATAGAGGCGGGTCTGAATACCATGCCCGGCGGTGGAGCCGAAGTCTTTAGCCAGAGAGTTATGCGGAAATTATTTATGGATAAACTCACGGCCGATGAATGGATTAAGATTCATCATATAGCTCATGATAAAGGGGTCAGGACAAATGCAACCATGCTCTACGGACATATTGAGACTCTGGAAGAACGGATCGAACATTTTGTGAAGCTGCGTGAAGCGCAGGACAAAACGGGTGGTTTTCTGACATTTATCCCGCTGGCTTTTCACCCTGAAAATACAAAAATGCGTAAACTGCCGAGAGCGACCGGCATGACAGATCTCAAAAATATCGCGATTAGCAGAATCATGCTGGATAATTTTGATCATGTAAAAGCCTACTGGGTGATGCTCGGAACAAAATTAGCCCAGGTAGCCCTTTCATTCGGCGCGGATGATATTGACGGTTCAGTGGTAGAGGAGAGAATATATCATATGGCAGGATCAGATTCCGCGCAGATGATGTCAAAAGAGCAACTGAAAAGGCTGATCACCGACAGCGGTCATGTCCCTGTTGAGCGGGATGCTCTATATAATAAAATAGTAAAAGATGTCGCATAATATTATTTGAAGAAGGTTCTCATGGAAATAGAAGGTTTGTTTGGTCCGGCCAAACAGGATACCAACACAATCACGACACAGGTCAGAAATATCAGTCTGGTTAGTTATTTAAACTCGAAGCCGCTCGTTTATGGCATGGAAAACAATCTTGTAGAGCATCATTTTAATATTCTAAAGGATGTGCCATCCGTTTGTTCCAGACGGCTGATCGAGGGTGAAGTCGAACTCGGAATCATACCGTCCATCGAATACGTTCATGGGAAGGGTAGTTGGAAAATTGTTCCGGATGTATGTATTTCCTCGGGTGTGCATGTTAAAAGTGTGATGTTGTTTTTTAAAGCGGATTTGAAGGAGATAAAAACCATCGCGCTGGATACGAGCTCACGAACATCTGTTGCTTTACTAAAAATATTACTAAATGAAAAATATCAGATTTCACCTGAATTTATAGTAATGCAGCCTGATCTGCCCGCGATGTTGGAAAAGGCGGACGCAGCTCTGATCATAGGCGATAAGGCGCTTCATTATCAGGATGAATATCCTTTGTCTCTGGATCTCGGCGAAGAGTGGTTTGATATGACAGGACTGCCTTTTGTTTATGCTTTTTGGGCGGGGCAGGACTTCGCGTTAAATTCAGATGATATCAACGTAATTATTAAGTCAAAAGAGATTGGTTTGCAAAATATTGATGAAATATCAAAGGAATTCGCTAAATCCAATCCTAAAGATTGGCGCTTCTACAGAGATTATCTGACTAATAACATTTTATATGAATTTGGCGAGAATGAAAAAGAAGGTTTAAACGAATTTTATCATTATGCCTTTTATTTGGGCTTAATAGAACATATTCCGGAGTTATATTTTTATGAGAGATAAATTTGCGGAAATAGAGGAAAAAATATACAAAGGGGATCGTCTTTCGAGCGAAGACGGACTTTTTCTTTTTGAACACGGTGATTTACTGGAAATCGGTATGCTTTCCAATTTCGTCCGTCAGAGGATGCATCCGGATCCGGTGGTGACCTATATTATTGACAGGAATATTAATTATACAAATATTTGTGTCGCGAAATGTAATTTCTGCGCCTTCTATGAGAAAATCGGGTCAGATCATGGTTATGTTCTGAACAATGACCAGATCGCGTTAAAAATTGATGAAACGCTGGCATTAGGCGGTACACAAATACTCATGCAGGGAGGATTAAATCCGGCGCTGAAGATAGAATTTTACGAAGATCTTTTCAGATTCATCAGCACAAATTATCCTACGATTAGAATTCATTCGCTTTCTCCCGCGGAAATTACTTATATCGCGAAAATATCAAAATTGTCTCTCGAAGAGACTTTGATCAGGTTAAAAGCCGCCGGTCTTGCATCGATACCGGGCGGAGGGGCTGAAATACTGGTTGATGAAGTCCGGAAAAAGCTGAATGCCAATAAAACAAAAACCGAAGACTGGCTCGGGGTTATGGAGACCGCTCACAAAATGGGCATGAAAACCACCGCTACGATGATGTTCGGTCACGTGGAAAGTTATGAACATAGAATAGAACATTTGTTAAATATACGTAATCTTCAGGATCATACATTGGGATTTACCGCGTTTATCCCATGGACTTATCAGCCGGGAAACACGGAACTCGGCGGTGAAGAAACCTCCGCGCATGACTATCTGAAAACTCTGTCTATCTCACGCCTGATGCTCGACAATGTGCCAAATATACAGGTTTCGTGGGTAACAATGGGAGCGAAAGTCGCGCAGCTGGGGTTGACCTTTGGCGGTAACGATTTTGGAAGTCTGATGATTGAGGAAAATGTGGTGGCCGCGGCCGGCGCGTCATTCAGAATGTCTTTGGATGAGTTAAAACGGGTTATTTCCGAAGCAGGTTATATTCCTAAAAAACGAGATATGGAATACAGAATACTAAACTGATTTTCACAGAATCTTAGAGAAAAGAAATTCGTTGAGCACAGAAATTTATATTGCTGACTGGGTCATTCCGGTGTCTGAGCAACCGATTAAAAACGGAGCGGTGGCGGTTGAAGACGGCAGAATTATCGCAGTCGGACCAAAAGACCATATATTGCGTGATTTCCGGGGAAAAGAACTTCTCTTCGATAAGTCTGTTATCGCGCCTTCCTGGGTTAATGCTCATTGCCATCTTGAATTGAGCTATTATCAAAATGCGATCGAGAGTTTTCATAATTTTGTTGACTGGGTGGAACAATTAATTCAGTTACGTCAGAATTTTGGCTTAACTGATGACATTCATCATGCGGCTCAAAAACAGCTGAAAGAAATGGCAAAAAGCGGCACTGCTCTTGTGGGAGATGTAACCAATGGTTCACTTCTGGAAAATAACGGAAATTCAGAGGGACCGGAACGAGTGGTGTTTTATGAAATTCTCGGATTTAATGCTTCACAGTCTAAGGAAATCTATAATAACGCGAAAATCCAAAAGGGCCGTTTAAATCCCAAAGCGCATATCAGTCCCCACGCGCCTTATTCGGTATCTCCGGATTTATTCAAAGAAATCATTGGTGAAAACAAGCGGATATCTGTCCATTTGGCCGAGAGTCCGGATGAGAGCAGATTTCTTCAGGATGGGACCGGCCCGTTAAGAGAATTTCTCACCAGGAGGAAACTCCTGGATGAAAAATGGTCGGCACCGGCGAATACTCCCGTAGCGTATTTACACCGCCTTGGGGTTATAAAATCCGATACAATTCTGGTTCATGGGGTACAAGTCTCGGATCAGGATATAGAAGTCATTAAAAGTGCCGGTTCGTCTGTTTGTGTCTGTCCGAGAAGCAACGCCTATCTGGATGTCGGCCGGGCGCCGGTTAGTAAATATATTCATGCCGGTGTTCCTCTTTGCGTAGGCACGGATAGCCTGGCGAGTAATTTTGACCTGGATGTACTGAATGAATTGCGGTTTCTTAAAACCAACTCCGGTATGAATGATTCAGATATTTTGATAAAAATGGGTACTTTGAACGGGGCGCGGGCTTTAGGAAGAGAGAGTGACTTCGGAAGCCTTGAAGCGGGGAAGAAAGCCAGTTTTAATATTTTTACCGGAGAAGATGCTATTGTTGACACTCCGGAAGATTTTATTGTCAATAAAGAATGGAGTCAGATTCGATGTTCATGAAATTGATCAGGAATATAATTGAATTTGGACATATGATTAAATTTTCTCATTCCGTTTTTGCTCTTCCTTTCGCGTTATCAGGCGCGATTCTGGCAGATCAGAAAGTAGCGCTCACCTGGCCTGTGCTAATGTGGATTCTCGTGGCGATGGTTGCGGCAAGAAGCGCCGCAATGGGATTTAATCGTCTTATCGATAAAAAATATGATGCTCAGAATCCAAGAACAAAAAACAGACATTTGCCTTCAGGGAAAATCACTGAAAGACAGATTGTCATATTTTTATTGTTTTTTTCGGGATGGTTTATTTACGCGTCATACCAGTTAAATATGCTGTGTTTTGTCCTGTCACCTGTTGCTCTGGCGGTTGTTTTTTTATATTCCTATACAAAACGGTTTACTTCATTTTCGCATTATGTGCTGGGAATTGCGTTGGGGCTTTCACCCATCGGGGCTTGGCTGGCTGTTACGGGGTATTTTGCCTGGGCGCCGGTTCTGCTCAGTCTCGCGGTGGTCTTCTGGGTGGCGGGATTCGATATTGTGTATTCCTGCCAGGATATCGATTTTGATAAACAGACCGACCTTTTTTCGGTGCCCAAACTGATCGGACTAAAAAATGCTCTGATGTTGGCCAGGTTCAGCCATTTGATTTCGTTCCTGCTGCTTGCATATCTGGCATGGCTTGTACCGCTGAATTTTATATATACGGCAGGCCTTATCATCATTGCCGGTTTGCTGACCTACGAGCACTCGCTGGTCAAGTCGGATGATTTAGCTGACCTGGATGTGGCGTTTTTTAATATGAACGGATTTATCAGTATTGTTTTCTTTATTTCAGTTATCGGAGACTTATGGCTGCTGTAAGAAGGCTTGTAATTGGCATCAGCGGCGCGAGCGGGATGATATACGCGGTACGGTTAATCCGTGCCCTGCCGGATAACTTTGAGCTGCATGTTGTGTTTTCCGATGTGGCGAAAAAAGTAATGAAGACCGAGACCGGATGGGATGCGGACCGAGAACCATATGAGACATATATAAAAAGATATTACCGGGAAGATATCCATCCCAAAAAAATAATATTTCACTCGCAGGATGATCATTACGCCGGGATCGCAAGCGGATCATTCCGCGTGGATGGAATGATTGTGATACCATGCTCCATGAAAACATTATCAGGTATAGCAAATGGATACGCGCAGACTTTGACAGAACGCGCGGCGGATGTGAACCTGAAAGAACGCCGTCCGGTAGTTCTGGTCGTCAGGGAAGCGCCTTATAACCGGATTCATCTCAAAAACATGCTGTCGGCGACAGAGGCGGGAGTAACCATCATGCCCGCGTCACCGGCATTTTACCATAATCCAGCTAATATTGAAGAGCTTACTGATTTTATAATCGCCAGGGTATTGAACGCGTTGAATATTCCACAAAATCTGGTCCGGGGATGGGGAGAAAAGAAGAATTGAAAGATGAAATGGTGCTGACAGCAGGATCAGAGCGAAAAACATATGTAACAAAGATGTTTAACTCAATAGCGCACCGCTATGACCTGTTAAATCATCTGTTGAGCGGCGGAATCGATATCTACTGGAGAAAAAAAGCGATCTCCAAACTGAAAGTGGATGGGCAGGGGCTTGTGCTCGATCTTGCCACCGGAACAGGTGATCTCGCCATCGAAGTAATTTCACAAAAAAAATGCAAGGTGATCGGCGCTGACATTGCATTGCGAATGCTAAAATTTGGTTATCAAAAAATAGAGAAAAAAAATCTATCATCACAGTGCCGGTTTGTAAACGCGGACGGAGAAGGATTACCCTTCTCAGACAGTATTTTTAACGGGGTGACGATCGCATTCGGGATTCGAAATATGGGGACAATCCCTGACGCATTAGCGGAAATGTACAGAATTCTAAAATCGGATGGCGAGGCGATTATTTTAGAATTTTCACTTCCGACATTCAGACCGTTTCGTTGGTTATATCTGTTCTATTTTAACAAAATACTTCCAATTATCGGAAACTTGATTAGCAAAGACGGAGCCGCTTACTCATATCTGCCTGCCTCAGTCGAAAAGTTTCCATCGATCGGCGATTTTTCCTCATGGATGGAAGAAGCGGGGTTCCGGAATCTTAATCACTGGAAATTACTCAACGGTATTGCCGTAATTTATAAAGGAACCCGCTAAATCTGAAATACTCAGCATCAAATCGGGTCGGCGAATCTTATAATTTTGGCTTAAAGTGACAATAATTTCTTTTCTTGTATTATATCGGTTGTTTGATTAGACTATTCCCTTCATGAACACTGACAATCCATTCAGTAAGGAATTATATGTTTCATAAGCTTAAAGATCCTGTTAGCGGTTTAACCCACTTTATAGGTGCCATTCTCTCAATCGCCGGTCTGGTAATATTGATTTTAAAATCAGTTCATCCCGCAAAAGTATGGCATATCGTCTCATTTTCTGTTTTTGGCGCAGGGATGATTTTGTTATATACTTCAAGCGCCTTATATCACTGGCTGAGTCTTTCTGAAAAAGGAAATCAGAGATTACGGAAGCTGGATCATATCATGATTTTCATCCTCATAGCGGCGTCGTACACGCCAATATGTTTGATACCATTACGGGGCGGTTGGGGATGGAGCCTATTCGGCAGTGTTTGGGGACTGGCGATCGCCGGAATTTTTTTCAAACTGTTCTGGCTGCAGGCGCCGAGATGGCTTTCCACGATGCTTTATGTGCTGATGGGCTGGCTGGTTATCGTAGGGATCTGGCCTTTGGTGACATCCCTTCAGACCGGGGCGCTGATATGGTTGTTGGCAGGAGGGCTATTCTACAGTGTGGGAGCATTGATCTACGGAAAAAAAACACCCGATCCCTGGCCGGGCATTTTCGGCTTTCATGAGATTTTCCATGTGTTTGTAATGCTGGGAACTTTTTCCCATTTCTGGGTGATGTACAGGTATATCACGCTGTTTAACTAGTGGACGCATCGAATTTAAAATTCAAAGAGTGATTCCTGGGGTGGTCGGAAGATGTAGAAAAAAAAAGGGGCTCAAAAGCCCCTTTTTTACTTTCCTGATACCATTCCGATGGAACGGCTTGTAAACTCAACAATCGGGCTCCAATAGACACCAAATATGATGGTTGGAACCAAAAATACGGCTAAGAGCACTTTATCGTACAAACCGACCGCGATAGGGGAATCATCTTCAACCGTGTTAAGAAACATTACTTTGACAACATAGGCGTAGTAATAAAGCGAAACAACACTGTTCAGCACACCGAGTACAGCCAGAACATACCATTCAGCATTCACAACCGCCGCAAAAAGGAAAAATTTTCCTACAAAACCCGCAAGAGGCGGCAGACCGGTTAATGAGAACATAAATACCGCCATTGCAACCGCCATATACGGCGCCCGGTAACCAAGACCGGTGTAGGCGCTTATCTCTTCGCTTCCCAATTTTGGTGTCATGCTTTCGATCACCCAGAAGGCGCCGAAATTCATAAATAAATACACAACCAGGTAGAATAATACCGCTTCATAACCCTGCATATTAAAGACAACAAAAGCCATAAGCATATATCCGGCATGCGCTATGGATGAATATGCCATCATTCGTTTTATATTCTTTTGCTGCAGCGCAGAGAAATTTCCGAGAGTCATCGTCAGGACAGCCAGGATCGCGAGAATCATAGGCGCGTGCACCTGGAGATTCTGAATAAAGTCGGTACCTGCATAATCAAGAGGATGCGCAATTACCGTCGTCATAAATCGAATCAGGACGGCCATACCGGCGGCCTTAGGCCCGATGGAGAAAAATGCGGTAATCGGCGTCGGCGCTCCCTCATAAACATCCGGCAGCCAGAAATGAAACGGCACCATTGCTATTTTATAGCCAAGCCCACCCATCACCAGCACCACGGCAATAAACATTGTCATGGCGTTTGGCTGGTTCGCGATTATCGACTGCTGAATTTCAAATAGGTTCGTATGACCCGTAAGTCCGTAGATGTACGAAAAGCCAAAGGCCATAATACCGGTGCTGGCGGCGCCGTAAAGCACATATTTTAGTGAAGCCTCGTTGGATTTAATATCCTTTTTGTTAAACCCGGCAAGAACATATGAAACGATCCCGACTATTTCCATCGCGAGAATTATCATTAAAAGATCATTGACGGAAGCCATCAAAAACATTCCGACAGTTACGATCAGAAGGAGAATATAATATTCCGATCTAGTTCTAAATGACGGAATTGAAAAAAAGATGACAATAATAGTTGAGAACGCGGTGATTATTTTGAAAAATACTGCAAGAGAATCCAGTACAATCATACCCTGAAACAATGATCCCGAAGCGTATTCATATTGTCCGAATGACAAAAATATAGTAACAACCAGTGCCGTAACAGAAAGATACGCCGTGATAATTTTCTTTTCGCCCTTCAGGATCAGATCGACGATAATTATTACCATAATTGCCGCCGTCAGGAACAACTCAGGGATAAAATATTGTAAACTACTGATATTATCCATTATTTCCATGCCTTCTCGTTTATGGTATTAGAGCGATCAGATAATTTAACGATGTTTTCATCAGGTTCAGGACCGGCATCGGGTAAACACCTAAGAAAATAGTTAAAGCACCAAGCGGAATGAGTGTAAATAGTTCTCGCTTATTGATTTCATCAATTTTTTCGTATTTTGGATTCAATTTTCCAAGAAATACCCGCTGTACAGTCCATAGAATATACCCTGCTGTAACGATGATGCCGAAAGCAGCAAGTATGGTTAAAGTACGGTAGACAGTAAAGGCTCCGATAAATACCATGGCTTCGGCGATAAAACCACTCATACCCGGTAAGCCGAGAGCCGCGAAGAATGCAAGACTGGCAACCCCTGTATAAACCGGCATACTCACACCCAAACCACCAAATCCTTCGATTTCACGATGATGGGCGCGGTCATATATAACACCCACCAGAAGGAAGAGCATGGCAGTGATCATACCATGACTGAACATCTGAAAAACGGCGCCGTTTATCCCGGCATCTGTGAAAACCGACATTCCGAGTAACACAAATCCCATATGGGAAACACTGGAATAGGCCACAAGTTTTTTCAGGTCTTTTTGGGCCATTGCCACAAATGCCCCGTACAGAATATTGATTACACCGAGAACCGCAAGCCAGTAAGCGGTGTATTTGGCGATATCCGGATAGATAGGATAACTGATACGAAGCAGTCCGTAAGTTCCCATCTTCAACAAAATACCGGCAAGAATCACACTAATGGCAGTCGGCGCTTCAACGTGAGCATCAGGAAGCCATGTGTGGAATGGGAATACAGGCACTTTGATGGCGAAACCGATAAACAGAGCGATATACAGCCATAAACGCACATCAAACATTTGCATCCAGCCGGAATGATTGCTTTGATCCATCATGTGCAGCATATTAAATGTATGCCCGCCGGTCACAGGATCAGAAACATTGAAGTAAAGAGCAAGCATAACGAGCAGCATCAAAACCGAACCGAAAAGGGTATAGAGGAAGAACTTAATTGCCGCGTATTCACGTCTCGGTCCCCCCCAGATACCAATGAGAAAGTACATGGGAAGAAGCATAACTTCCCAAAATATATAGAACAAAAAGAAATCAAGCGCGACAAATACACCCATCATACCGGTGACAAGCAGAAGAAACAGGCTGAAATAGCCTTTTTGCGCTTTGGAAATATTCCATGATGCAAAAATCGCGATGAAACTTAACAGCGTTGTCAGCCAGACCATCGGGAAACTCAGACCGTCGATACCAACGAAATATTCGATATTATAAGCTGAGATCCAACTAAAATGTTCTACAAACTGAAACTGACTTTCATTGTTTATTCCTGCGGCTCCGTAATTAAATTGCGTCCACATATACGTGGTGATAGCAAGCGGGATAAACGTTGCTATAACCGAAATAACTTTAATCGCCAACAATTGCTTCTTGGGTAAGAAAATAATTATCAAAGCGCCAAGCAACGGAATAAATGTGGCTAGACTGATCAATCCCATAATCTAGTTTCTCCCTAATTAATGCTAAAATTAAATC
>JBFXLE010000017.1:0-94805 GCA_050173015.1 Calditrichaceae bacterium | reverse complement strand
AGAGAAAAGAGTTAAGAGTAGGGACGGACCGAATACAGTTAACCGCGGAAAATTGATTCCCCAATCCCGAAGGGATGACATTTTTGTAGGAAAACGGACCCCGCGACTGACCCTCCCCTCGATCCCCACCCTTATGCATAAGGGATGGGAAGGGCATGATTTATCAGGCCCGGGGTGGGTTAAGAAGTAAGAATTTAAGAGCGTTAAGAGAAAAGAGTTAAGAGTAGGGACTTACCGGTCTGCGCCCGACAGAGACGTTTTTATAGAAGAGATATTTTTCTGCCTTGAATAAAACACGCGGAGACAAATAAATCATCAGGAATGATCGGGAAATGCTTCGTGTTTCAAATGTGTGAAAATAAGATGCCCCGCGGAAAGATTTATTTTTCGGCGGCCAGCATGACTATTCGCTAAATTTGCCAAATCCATTAATTGGCTGCTGATTTGGAGTTTAGTAAATAAATGATGAAAATTATCCCCTGCATTTTTTCGATCATTTTGATATTTTGCATATCCTGCGGGAAAAATGAAAACTCCGGTGAACCGCGCGACTCGGATCAAACAATCATTTTTAAACACTTCAAACTCGCCAATTCGTCCGAACAATTCGAAAAAACAATCAGGTCTTTCCAAAATTTAAATCCAAATATTACAGTCAAAGAAGAAATTCTACCCGCGAATACCGATATACAGCATCAATATTATGCCACCAGTCTGGAGGCGCGTTCAGACGAGTTTGATGTTTTTCTCATAGATGTGATCTGGACGCCCGAATTCAGTCTGGCGGGTTGGCTCGAAGATCTTTCCGAATTGATTCCACCCGAAGAGCGGAATGAGTTTTTTAGCGGGCCCATTCAGGCCGACACCTATAAAGGAAGTCTTTACGCGGTGCCCTGGTATGTTGACGGCGGTCTTTTTTACTACCGTAAAGATCTTCTGGGAAAATACGGTTTTCAGCCTCCTGCAACATTTGATGAGATGGTATATCAGGCACAGACGATTCTTGCCGGTGAAAACAGAAAAGATCTCTATGGATTTTTATGGCAAGGTAAACAGTATGAAGGATTGATTTGCGCCGCGAATGAAATTATCGGCGGTTTCGGGGGAAGGATCCTTGACGGAGACAACCGCCTGCATCTGGAAGACGCGGAAACAAAAAATGCCCTGCAATGGATGAGGGACACGATCCATCTCTATAAAATAAGTCCCGGATGGGTGACCACCTCTGATGAAGAAACCACAAGACTAAGTTTTTTTAACGGTAATTGTATTTTTTTGAGAAACTGGCCCTACTGCTGGACATTTTTCCAACTTGAAGATTCGCCGGTGAAAGGGAAGGTGGGTGTGAGTCCCATGTTATCACTTGACGGCGAAAGCAGTTTAAGCACCCTGGGTGGCTGGCAGATTGCGGTGAACAGATTTTCCAAAAACAAAGAAGCGGCAAAAAAGTTTGTCCGCTATATGACAACGCCGGAAATTCTGAAGGAATTCGCGCTGAATGTTGGCATAAAACCGGCCAGAAAGGCATTATACAGTGATGCTCAGATTATGAAGGATCAGCCGTTCATCACCGAATTGTATGGGATTCTTGAAATGACCCGGCCCAGACCGGTTTCCCCCTTTTATCAGCAGATTTCACAGATTTTGCAGATTGAGTTTTCCGCGGTGCTTGGAGATATACGCCCGGTGGATGAAGCCATGCGGTCCGCGACTTTGCAAATCGAGCATATTCTCGCACTGGAAAAAAGCGCGTTGAAAAAACGGATGCAAAAACCATGATTATAAAGAACGAGTACAGAAAATTTTTATTTCCATCTCTGATCGTTATTGGCCTGGTGGCGTTCTTCCCGTTGAGTTACGGGATTATTCTCAGCTTTTACCGAAAAATGCCCGTATTTGGCGTTTCAGAATTTGTCGGTATGGAAAATATTAGGTTTTTGTTCAGTGATATCCGTTTCCTTCAAAGTCTGATAAACACGGCATTTTTCACTTTTATATCCGTTTCGCTTGAAATATTTCTTGGTTTCATTATTGCTCTCCTTATGAATCTGCCCCTGTTTGCCAGCAGGATTCTGAAAGTATTGATTTTAATACCCTGGGCGATTCCGACCGTGGTCTCTGCCAAAATGTGGGAGTGGATTTACAATGGCGATTTTGGAATACTGAATTTTATTCTATTGCAAACAGGTATGGTTGACGCGCCGGTAAACTGGCTCGGCGACCGCAGTTGGGCGATGATGAGTATTATTTTCGCGGATGTCTGGAAAACCACCCCATTTGCGGCTCTGTTACTGTACGCCGGACTTCAGACCATACCCGGTGAGCTGTATGAGTCGGCTAAGATGGAAGGGGCGGGCGCGTTCAGACAGATTCGTTATATCACATTACCGCTAATGATGCCAATCATCTTAATTACAGCCATATTCAGGACAATGGACGCGCTCAGAGTCTTTGATCTGATTTATGTGATGACCGGCGGAGGTCCAGCCAATCTGACTGAAACCCTGAGTATTTACGCCTATAAATTACTGTTTCAGACACTTCAGTTCGGGTACGGTTCCATGGTTTCCATCGCGACGTTTTTGATCATTTTCATATTCAGCATGATTTATATTATCATGCTGAACCGGAGGTTTGAGTATTTGAAGTAGGAGGAGGATAAGTAAGAAGTAAGAAGTAGGAAGTGGGAAGTAAGAAGGATAAGAAAAAAGAAAAAAGATAAAAGAAAAAAGAGCAGGGGAACTCGCGCCCGACGATCAACACAGATGTGTCATCCCGCAGGGATCTTCTGCTTGCTTGGGAAAATGCTGAGAACAAAAAAGTAAGAAGTAGGAAGTAGGAAGTAAGAATTTTAAGAGCGTTAAGAGAAAAGAGTTAAGAGTTAAGAGTGTAAGTGTCAGGGCGCCTTGGAATTACGCGACACGCCACCGTACACGTCATCCCGCAGGGATCTTCTGCTTACTTGGGATGAGAAGAAAAGTAAGAAGTAAGAAGCAAGAATTTAAAAGGGTTAAGAGTTAAGAGTAGGGACGGACCGAATGCACTTAACCGCGAAAAATTGATTCCCCAATCCCGAAGGGATGACATTTTTGTAGAAAAACGGCTACCCTAAAACCCCGCGGCACTATCAGGTTTTTATCAAATTAGCAATATTTATCATTATTTCGGGAGTTTTCAATGCATCCATCAATCTCAATCCCGAAGGGATGACATTTTTGTAGAAAAACGGACCCCGCGACATCCCGCGACCCCGTCGGGGTCGAACAATGACATCGGGATTCCATGCTCTACAAAGCCGCGCCACCTCCGGCGGCAGGTGGAATTAAGAAAAAAGAAAAAAGAAAAAAGAAAAAAGATTAAGAGCGTTAAGAGAAAAGAGTTAAGAGTAGGGATAGAAAGTAGGAAGCAAGAATTTAAGAACGTTAAGAGTTAAGCGTGTATGAGTAAAGAGCAGGAAGTCCATTTCCAACTGATTCAATACAGCAGCACAACTTCTTATCCTTTATCTTTTATCTTTTTTCTCACAGTGACGTAGAGCCCCTCCGGGACATACCTTGCATTTAGGCAGGGCAATCTTTAAATTCGCCTTTGCCTGATATAGTTTAAATGAAAGTAAAAATCATGGTCAAAATTATAGATATCGAACAAGACAGCATTGGCAGTGAGCTCGGAGTTCAGGCCGGAGATCATCTTGTGCGAATTAACGGAAACGAAATACGGGATCGTCTGGATTACCGGTTTTATATAGATGATGAACTGGTGGATGTGCTCATCAGACGCGGGGACGAGGAAATCATTTATGAGATAGAAAAGGATGCCGGTGAGGATATTGGTCTGGTTCTGGAAGAAATGGATCTGATGGCCTGTGGCAATAACTGCGTATTTTGTTTTGTGTATCAGAATCCGAAGGGTATGCGCAAATCCCTTTATTTTAAAGACGAAGATTACCGCTATTCTTTTATGTATGGTCATTATGTGACTATGACGACGACAAAACAGAGGGATCTTGACAGAATTGTCGAACAAAGGTTAAGTCCTTTGTACATCTCGGTTCACGCGACAGATGCGGAAGCGAGAAAACTGCTTTTGGGCATCAAGCGTGATGATAAGCTGCTGGATAAAATTGAATTCCTCACGCGTCATCATATTGAACTGCATACGCAAATTGTACTATGTCCGGGAATCAACGACGGTAAGGTTTTTGAAAAAACGGTGAATGATCTTCAAAAATATTATCCCTGGGTCAAGTCGATTGCCGTAGTGCCCCTTGGTTTGACGCAATTCAGGGAAAAGCTGATGCAGCTTCGCATCCACACGCCCGCGGAATTGCAGGATATGATCAACATTGTTGATGATATGCGCATAAAAATCAAAAAAGAAATCGGAATCAATTATGTATATCTGTCGGATGAATTTTTCATCAAGGCCCATCAGCCGATGCCAGATGCGGATTATTATGATGAATTTTATCAGATCGAGAACGGTGTCGGTGAATTCCGGGATATGATTGATACCTTTGAAAAAGAATGGCCGCGAATGGCGAAAAAATGGCCGAGGAAAACCCGTGTTACATGGGTGACCGGTGTTCTCGCGAGCGAACCATTTAATAAATTTATCATCGATCCGCTGAGGAAAATTGAGAATCTTGAAATCAATCTTGTTCCGGTGGTCAATAAATTTTATGGACCGACCATCCAAATTTCGGGACTACTTGTGGCTCAGGATATCTATGCCCGTCTGAAAGATGAGGATCTTGGCGATTTTGTCCTGCTTCCTCCGCGGGTTCTGAATGAGGACGGGTTGTTTCTTGATGACTGGACTGTGGATGATCTGCAGCAAAAACTGGGCGTGCCGTGTCATGTTTATAAAGAAACACTTGGGGAACTGGAAGATGTGGCGGATATGCTTCTTTCAGAGAAAATTATAAAAAACAGAGCTGAGATTTCATAAACAGTTTTTGTTATCAACAACCATGAAAATTAGTGACAGTACAGTATCCTGCCAGGATTTTAGATGCTGAGAAGGAATCAGAATGAGTGAACCGATTGTTGCGATTGTGGGAAGACCCAATGTCGGGAAATCCACACTATTTAACCGTTTAATTGGCAGCCGTGAGGCGATTGTAGATGATAAGCCCGGCGTGACCCGAGATCGTAATTATGGTCATGTGAACTGGAACGGGCGTCAGTTCGCGCTCATCGATACCGGCGGATATCTTCCGGAAGGGGACAGTATGATCGATGCCGCCATCCGCGAACAGGTGGATATCGCGATCGATGAATCGGATGTGGTGCTTTTTGTGGTGGACGCTAAAACCGGAATCACAGACACCGATGAACGCATTGCCGGCATGCTGCTTCGATCAAATAAAGATACGATGGTTGTCGTTAATAAGGTTGATGACGCGAGGGAAGATGTTGAAGTCGGACAATTTTATAGGCTGGGTCTGGGCGACCCGCAGCCGGTTTCAGCCATGATCGGTCGGCAGACCGGTGACTTTCTTGATGTGCTGATAAAAAAGCTGAAACAGTATGATGTGAAAGAAGTGAATACCGCTGACATAAAGCTGGCTATTATCGGAAAAGAAAATGTGGGGAAATCTTCTCTTGTGAATACTTTTCTCGAGCAAAATCGGTCGATTGTCACAAACATCCCGGGTACCACCCGTGATTCAATCGATTCAAAATTGACGTATTACGGGCGCGACTATATTCTAATTGATACTGCCGGACTCAAAAAGAAAGCAAAAATCAAAGAAAATATACTGTTTTACAGTAATCTTCGAACGTTTAGAAGCATTCAACGGGCGGATGTGGTCATCTATATGGTGGATGTGAATGACGGCATCAGCCGGCAGGATATAAGTGTCCTGGGGGAAGCGGCAGCGAATCGGAAGGGCGTGGTTCTGGTTCTCAATAAATGGGATCTGATCTCGAAAGATGATAAAACGATGGAAACTTACCGCCGGGATCATGAGGAGAGGATGGGCGTGCTGCGTTATATCCCGCAAATCTTTGTTTCAGTGCTCGAAAAGCAGCGACTTTTTAAAGTTCTCGATCTTGCCACGGAAGTTTATGAAGAACGCAAAAAACGGATCGATACGTCCGGTCTTAATGAATATTTTAGACCATTAATCCAGAAACACTCTCCGCCGGCGGTAAAAGGAAAAGAGATTAAGATCAACTATATCACTCAGATTATGGACAATCCGCCGATGTTTGTTTTTTTCTCTAATTTTCCCAATCTGATTGGCGAAAGTTACAAACGGTTTTTAGAAAATAAATTACGTGAACAGTATGGATACAAGGGTGTTCCCATCAATCTGGTATTCAGAAAAAAATAATTGAGCGCATGGTTTATCAACGGAAATCTGAATGAAAAAATTATTAATTCTGTTCGTTCTGACCATCCCTGTGATTCTATTTGCTGATGTCCAACAGGAGCTTGAAGCGTACATTGATTCCCGTGTCAGCAATATTGAATTCGAAGGCTCCGATCATTGTGGTTTCAGATATCAGTTCGGCGTCATTCAACATTTCAACGAGCTGACGCCCGAATATCAGGCGTTGGCGAAACAAATGCTGACCGCCGCGCCGCAAATGCAGGAAACCTATGTCAGTCCTTCGGGGCATTTCACGCTCTATTTTGATATCGACGGCATTCATGCCGTATCGACCGAAGATATTTCAGGAAACGGCGTGCCGGATTATATTGACTCCGCCGCGGTTATCCTCGATCAGGTCTGGCAGGTTGAAGTGGCTGAAATGGGATTCCAGCCGCCGCCCGGTATGGACGGAAAACCGGTGGATACTTATTCTGTCTATTTCAAAAATCTTGGTTCGTCTTTTTATGGCCAGACCATTGTAAATATGGCTGATATTCCATCACTGGCCGGTCTGAATTATACGAGCTATATAGAGCTGAGAAATAACTACGATGATCCCGCCTTATATACGCAGGGGCTCGATGGTCTGCGGGTTACGGCCGCGCATGAATTTAATCACGCGATCCAGCTTGGATACCGGGTCTGGACTGATGAGTACGGCGGTTTTAAGGACTTATACTTTTTGGAAATGACCTCCACGTGGATGGAGGATATTGTTTATGATTATATAAACGATTATTACCTCTATTTGCCCGCCCTATACAATAGCCTCGATACAGAGGCGTTCACAAGTGACTCCGGTTTATTTCCGTATGCAAACGCGTTGTATCTCCATATGATCGAACAGAAGTATGGCGTTCAGATTGTCACGCGGATCTGGGATCGTATATTAAGGGAAGACTCTTTCAAAGCGATTAATACAATTCTTTCAGGGTATAATTCAGATTGGGCGCGCAGCCAGAACGAATACGGGGTGTGGCTTTATTTTACAGGTGGACGAGCCATCCCGGGGATGTTTTTTGATGAGGCCTCCGAATATCCTGAGATCAGCTTTAGCGATTCCGAAATTTATACGGTTACGAGCGGCGCGGAGTTTAATGAGACCGTTAAAGCTCTCGCGATGAAGCACCTGCTGCTTAAGGATGTGGGTGAGATACGTTATGTCTCAATGACCGGGAGTGAGAGCAATGAACCGCTTTACACCCACGTGGAATCATCCGGCGCTGCATACAATCCGGTTTCCTTTAACCGGAGCCAGTCCGTTAATCTGTCTGTATCCGGTGATTTGGCTGTGGTTGTATCCAACCCCGTAGAAGTTGACGCGGATTTTGAATATGCCCTTTTTGCCGATACAACTCTTGTTCAGACAGGACCAAATCCGGTTTTGGTCCGGAGCGGTGACGATGGATTAAATTTTTATAATGTGCCGACAAACAGCAGCATTAACATATATAATTTAAACGGCCGACATCTGAAGACACTAAATTCCGGCGATGAGCAGACCAACAGGTTGGCGTGGGATTTACGGGATCATAATAATACAAGACTTGCCAGCGGTATTTATATTTACGTCATAGAAGCGTATGGTTTTGAAAAAATTGGAAAATTCGCGGTTATTAGAAAAAAATGAAATTTGTAGCCATAAAAGCAGCGCGCGTTATCCCCATTATTCTACTCCTTGTTCAGTATAACTTGCGGGCGGGGGAAGACGATTGGATCAGGCAAAGCATTGATCTGACCATCAATACTCATTTTTCAGAAGCGGAATCTCTTCTGGTTAAAAAAATGGCCGCCGGTGATTCGGGCATCGATGTTAATTTTTACTACGCTTCCGTGCTGAATTCGAAAATGACTCATTTTGAAAATCAAAAAGGTGAAGAAGAGTTTATCAACGCGTTAAACAAAGTGATCAGAAAAACAGATAGATTAATTGATTCTAATCCTGACATGGATTCAACATCGCTTGCAAAAATAGCGTTTTATGCGGGCAGCGCGTATGGGTATCTTGCTTATTATGAAGGACAGTGTGGGAAATGGTATCCGGCTCTGTCCAATGGAATTAAAGCCAAAAAATATCTGGAACGCGCCGTTGAACTCGACAGCGCGTTGTATGACGCGTATCTTGGTGTCGGAACATATAACTACTGGGTCAGTTCCAGGGTGAAACATGCGCTTTGGCTCCCGTTTATTTCCGATAATCGTGAGCAGGGGATCGATTATATAAAAAAAACGGTCCGCAATGATTCATACAGTAAATACATGGCGATGCATCAGCTGATCTATGTGTTACTGGATTATAAGGACTATAAAGAAGCCGAAGTTTTAGCTGAGAAAGTAGTTAAGGCCTATCCTGAAAGTCAGTTCATGTGGTGGGCAAACGCGCATACTTATTTCAAATCAAAAAAATACCGGCAGGCAATCATCTCATACCGGAAGATATTATCTTTGATGGAAAAAAATCCCGAGTCCAATCCGATGCATTATCTTGACTGTCAGGTGCGGCTCGCTGAAATATATCATCGTCTTGGCGATGAGGCCGCTTGTTTCAGACATAGTCAGCTCGCGCTGGACCGCCATTACGGTGAAAATCTCTCAAAAAAAGATGAGAAGCGATTAAAACAGGCGCGGGAGCTTATGGAAAAAAGCCGGAAAAAAGCGGTCAAATCAAATTCAGAATAAATGCCTTCCGAAATTGCCTTGATTTGAGGTGATTATAAATTTAAATTGAAAACTTAATTTAAATCAGTTTTTTATTGCTGAATTTCGTTTACCCAGGATATATTATAAACGCGAATGGGAGTTTATGGGCAGGATTATTGCGATTGCGAATCAGAAGGGCGGCGTAGGCAAGACAACGACGGCTATTAATCTGGCGAGTTGTATTGCTATTGCCGAAAAGCAGGTTCTGTTGGTTGATATCGATCCACAGGCAAATGCCACGAGCGGCCTCGGAATGGATCCCGATGGTCAAAAATACTCAACTTACGAGGTATTGCTGGAGGATGTGAATATTTCAGACGCTTTGATAAAAACTCATGTCCCGTATCTTGATCTTTTGCCTTCACATATCAGGTTGGTCGGAGCCGAAATTGAACTTGTCGAAGTCAGTAGCCGGGAACACCGGTTATCGGGCAGTCTGTCAAAATTAAAAGAACAGTATGACTATGTGATCATCGATTGTCCTCCATCTCTTGGTTTGTTGACATTAAACGCCCTGAGCGCGGCGGATTCGGTTTTGATACCGATCCAGTGCGAATATTATGCTCTTGAAGGTCTCTCTCAGCTTCTGAATACGATTCACCTTGTGCAGAAAAATCTGAACAAAAATCTGGTTATTGAAGGAGTTTTACTCACGATGTATGATAACAGGCTGAATTTATGTAATCAGGTTGCCGCGGAAGTCAGAGAATATTTTAAAGAAAAAGTCTATAATACGGTCGTCAACCGAAATGTACGTCTTGGTGAAGCGCCTAGTTTCGGAAAGCCGATAATTATGTACGATGCGGTTTGCATCGGAAGTCAAAATTATATCAGTCTCGCTGAGGAAGTAATAGGTGAAAAAAACAAATAGGCTGGGCCGCGGGTTAAGCGCGCTTATACCGGAAACAGATGGCTCTGATTCCACAGATAATAAAAAACTGATTGAAATTGACGTGGCGGCGGTGAAAGCCAATCCATATCAGCCCCGATTGGGTTTTGACCCGATTGCCCTCGGGGAACTAAAGGCATCCATACAGGAAAAAGGTATCATTCAGCCGATCACCGTTCGTGAAGTGGATAATCACTATGAGCTGATTGCGGGCGAGCGTCGTTTACGGGCAGTCACGGAGCTTGGCTTGCCAAAAATCCCGGCATATATCATTGTGGTTGATACAAAAGAGGAGATGCTGGAGCTCGCGATTATCGAAAATGTTCAGAGAGAGAAACTAAATCCCATTGAACAGGCTACCGCCTACAACCGTCTTATAGATGAATGTAATCTGACACAGGATGACGTCGCTCAAAAAATCGGTAAGGATCGCACGACAATCGCCAATATCATCCGTCTTTTGAAATTACCGCAAAATATCCAGGCCAGCGTCAAAAAAAATGAGATTTCGATGGGTCACGCGCGCGCTCTTCTGGCTATCGATGAGCAGGATGTTCAAAATCAAATATTCAGAAAAATAGTAAAAAATAATCTTTCGGTGAGAAAAGTCGAGAAAATGATAAAAGATCTCGGCAAAAGACCGGATAATAATCAGCCTTCCGGCGCCCGGCGTTCGGTATTTGTTCAGAAAGTTGAGGAAGATTTACGGGAACTGTTCGGTACTAAAGTAAGTATACGATCACGCAAAGAAGGCGGATCGATAGAAATCGATTTTTATTCGCCGGAAGATCTAAATCGTATTGTTGAGATTTTGGAAAAAATACAGATAAGTTGAGAATATTCTCATGGGACATAAAAAGCGTAAAGTAAAATATTTTTCATTTCTGATTGTTCCGGACAACAAAGACGCGCCGAGATCATTCAAGTTGCGTACAAGCATATTGAGTCTTCTTATCGGAGCGGGCATCGCTATTGTGGTCCTTATTGTGGCAGGCGCCGCGAGTTACTGGAAAGTCGCGGAGGTGGCGCTGGATTACAACAGACTGGAGGAGGAGAATTTTAAACTTCATAAAAGTCTGAATCAGATGGAGCAGTTAAAAGCGGATCTGAACAAGGTTCAGCAATTTGAAAAACAGATCCGTTCGTCATTGAGTGGTTATGTTTCCGTGGAAAAAGTAAGCGATGCCGACACACTCGTGTTATCAAAATTAAATTTTGAGCAAATGAGTCTTGATCAGAGAAAGACAATCTTTAATTCAATCCCGAGCGTCCGACCGGTTGAAGGATTTATGACGCGCGGTCTGGATGTCAATTCTCTGCTTACGGATCCTCATCTGGGTATTGATATCGCGGCGCCCATGGGTTCTCCCATCCGGGCCACCGCTGACGGTGTTGTAACTTTTGCGGGCTGGACGGATGACGCCGGTTATGTGCTGATTGTAGAGCATGGATTCGGATTTTCTTCGCTCTATAAGCATAATGAAAGAAATATGGTGGGTGTTATGGAAAAAGTGAGTAAAGGGCAGGTGATCGCGCTTTTGGGGGATACCGGAAAGATCAGTTCAGGCGCGCATCTGCATTTCGAAGTATGGAAAAACGGTAACCCGGTAGATCCGGTATTTTATATTGGTGAAATCGTTAAAGATAAGAGTTAAAAGGAGATATAGTGGCTTTTAAAGGAACAAATTCAGAAGCGGGTTCGACTGAGCTTAATTTTATCGGGAAGGGCACAGTGATCGAAGGACACATCCGCACCGACAGCAGTATTCGAATCGATGGTAAAATAAAAGGATCCTTGAGCTGTAAAAATACCCTGACCATTGGTGAAAGCGGCGAGATTGAGGGTGATATCGATGCCAGCAACGCCATTGTCGGAGGCAAGATCAAAGGCAAGGTTACTATAAAGGAAAAATTAGTTCTGGAAGCCAGATCCAGCCTGGTCGGCGAACTGAAGGCTAAAAAACTGATTATCGATGAGGGCGCGATTTTCGACGGCGTGTCTGATATGGGAATCAAAATTACCCCCGCGGAAGCCGCGTCGGGAAAATAAGTTCCCGGAGTTAAATGGTAAATTTTAAAAAATCAGGCAAAAGTGACCTGAATAACGCGTTTCATAAAGCGGCGCCTTATCTCAATATCGGATATGTCCTGATAGGAAGCGTGGTTTTTTTCGCAGTCGCCGGGAACTGGTTTGATAAAAAATTTGATTACCAGCCTTTGTTTTTAATTATAGGCGTTTTTGTGGGGCTGATACTGGGATTTTATAATATGATAAAAGTGATTCAGGAATTGGAGCGAAAATAGGTTTGAAGGTTAAAAATTTCTTTTTAGGTCTTTGTATTATCCTGATATTTTACACGTCTTTATCATGGGGGATTTCAAGAACTTTCAATTTTAATGAACAACAGGACTTTGGATTATTCCTCGCGGGAATATTTGCAACGTTGAATATCGTTGCTGCCTATTTTATCATAATGTATTCACTAAAAAAAGATCAAAAAGAGTTTGCAAAAATATTTTTGACGGGTATGGTGGTCAGGATTTTAATTTTATTGTTAATAATTTTCATAATTATTAGCTATAGTCAGGTAGAAGATTTTGTTTTTTTATCCGGCTTGTTTATATTATATTTTATTTATCAAATATGGGAAATCTTAATCCTCAACAGGACTCTTAAAAAAGGGTATTGATTGTATGTCTTTACTAAGTGTTGCCGCGAATACTGCTTCTGCGGATACCGTTGCTGCCCAGGGCGAAAATATCGGAAAATGGATAGAACATCATCTTCAAAACAGTAATCAATGGCATATACCCGGCTTGCATATTCACCTGCCGCACTTTGAACCCATTCAGATACTTGGCGTGACGCTGGATTTGTCCATCACTAATCATGTGGTGATGATCTGGATTGCAGCCATATTTCTGATTCTTATGTTTAAACTCTCATTCAAGCCGGCGCGAAAAGTGCCTCGCGGAGCGGGCGCGTTGCTCGAACTGCTGGTTGTATTTATAAGGGATGAAGTGGCGATCTCCAATATGGGAGAGAAAGAAGGGCGAAGATTCACGCCGCTTCTGATCACTTTTTTCTTTTTTATTCTCATCAGCAATCTGATGGGATTAATTCCCCTTTTCAGTACATCGACCAGCAATATCAATGTTACCGCGGCTCTGGCATTAATCACCTTCGGCTCTACACAATATTTTGGGATTAAAGAGAGCGGACTGATCGGGTATTATAAATCGCTGGTTCCACATGGGGTGCCGGTACTGCTCTGGCCGCTGATGTTTGTAATCGAAATTATGGGTCTCGTGGCGAAGCATGTGGCGCTCACCATCCGTCTATTTGCTAATATGACGGCCGGTCATATCGTTCTGTTTGCCTTTCTCGGACTCATTATGATATTTAAGTCATATTTTGTTTCACCCGTCTCGATTGGATTCGCGATTTTTGTATATTTTCTTGAATTGCTGGTCGCGTTCATTCAGGCGTATATTTTTACGGTTTTATCGGCGTTGTTCATAGGCATGAGTGTTAATCCGGAACATTAGCCGGAATTATAATAATTGACACTATGGTAAACAATAAACTACATATTTTGGAGGAATCTAATAATGAGTGAATGGTCATTAGCTTTAGCGTATCTTGCAGCAGGTCTGGGTGCCGGTTTTGTTACGTTCGGCGCGGGTTTAGGTATTGGTAAGATTGCCGCTTCTGCAATGGACGGTACAGCAAGGCAGCCGGAAGCCGGCGGTGCAATTCGTATCACAATGATTATCGCCGCGGCGATGATTGAAGGTGTGGCGCTGTTTGGTGCAGTCGTCTGCTTCCTTCTGGCCAGCAAGTAACCGAGCTAAGAGGAAATAAAAATGCTTGAATTAGATCCCGGGATGATGATCTGGACATGGATCACCTTTTTCATTGTCATCACCATCCTTTATAAGGTGGCGTTAAAACCAATGCTTGCGGCAATTCAGAATCGGGAAAAAGCGATTCATGATGATTTGCAGAAGGCCGCGAGTCAGCGTGAAGATGCTGAAAAGTTGCTGGCAGAGCATAAGAAAATGATGGCTGACGCGGAAACGGAAGCTCAAAAGATTCTGAAGTTAAATCAGGAACTTGCTGAAAAATCAAAACAGGAAATTCTTGAGAGCGCGCGGGCGAATTCGGCTCAGCTTATCGAAAAAGCAAAAAAAGAAATCGATCAGCAAAAAGAGAGCGCCATCGCTTCGCTGAAGGCGGAAGTTGCTGATATGGCAATCGGCGCGGCGGAAAAAATTCTTGTCCAGTCTTTGGATAAGGATAAACAGAAAAAGCTCGTCGACGATTATATTGAGTCGATGCCAAAATCGTCTAAAAATTAATAAGGAAAAGAACTGTTGAATCGGGTTTCGAAGCGTTATGCCAAGGCTTTGTTTGAGCTGGCAAAAGAACAAAATAAACTGGACAAAATCGATTCGGATTTCCTGGAGCTTAAAAAACTGGTTGATACGCATGATGGATTCAATAATTTTATCACCAATCCTTTAATCTCCAAATCCATGAGATATCAGGCTGTAAAGCAAATGTTTGAAGCTAAGTTTGATGACCTGACATACAGATTTTTGCTCCTGATCAATGAAAAAAACCGTATTTCCCTTTTAGCGGAGATGATTGAACGTTTCAATTCGTTGCTGCTGAGTCACCGCAATCAGGTTGAAGGTGAAGTGGTCAGCGCGGTGGAGTTGTCCGGTTTGCAGATCGGAAGTATTCAGAAAAATATCGAAGATCTTATCGGAAAAACAGTGATTCTCAAACAGCGTCTTGATGCGGATGTATTGGGCGGTTTTGTTGTAAAGGTTCAGGATATTATTATTGATAATAGTGTTCGGTATCAGTTGTCTAAGTTACGTGAAAAACTCCTGGCTTGATGATTTTAAAAAAAGAGGTAGTAATTAATGAGTAATGCAGTGAGACCAGATGAAGTCTCTGCAATCTTAAAGAAGCAATTAAAAGACTTCCAGAAAGAGGCGGATGTATATGAAGTAGGGACTGTGCTTCAGGTTGGTGATGGAATTGCTCGTATACACGGTCTTGAAAAAGTTATGGCCGGCGAACTGGTTGAATTCCCGCATGAGGTTATGGGGATGGTATTCAACCTGGAAGAAGATAACGTCGGTGTTATTCTTTTCGGCGAAGATACGCTGATTAAAGAAGGCGATATTGTTAAAAGAACAAAGCGTGTTGTCGAAGTTCCGGCCGGTGAAGAGTTGTTGGGCAGGGTTGTTAATCCTCTCGGGCAGCCGATTGACGGCAAAGGAAATATCGATGCGAAACAATTTGTGCTTGTGGAAAGAAAGGCTCTTGGGGTAGTCCAAAGGCAACCGGTTAAAGAACCCCTGGCGACCGGAATTAAGGCCATAGATTCGATGATTCCTATTGGACGCGGTCAGCGTGAATTGATAATTGGCGATCGTCAGACAGGTAAAACAGCCGTCGCTCTTGATACCATCATCAACCAAAAAGGTAAAGATGTGGTTTGTGTCTATGTGGCGATCGGTCAGAAAGCTTCAACCGTGGCAAAAGTGGTAAGGACGCTTGAAGAGTACGGCGCGATGGAATATACCATCGTAGTATCGGCAAGCGCGAGTGAGCCGGCGCCGCTGCAGTTTATAGCTCCTTACTCGGGTGCGGCAATGGGTGAATACTTCAGAGACAGCGGTCGTCATGCGCTAGTAGTTTATGATGATCTTACAAAGCATGCCTGGGCTTATCGTCAGGTATCGCTGCTGTTGCGTCGTCCTCCCGGCCGTGAAGCATATCCCGGTGATGTATTTTATTTGCATTCAAGGTTGCTTGAACGCGCCGCGAAATTGAGCGATGAACTGGGAGGCGGATCATTGACAGCTCTTCCAATTATCGAAACTCAGGCCGGTGACGTTTCAGCATATATTCCGACCAATGTGATCTCGATTACTGACGGGCAGATATTTCTTGAATCAAATTTGTTCTTCTCGGGGGTTCGTCCCGCGATTAACGTGGGTATTTCGGTATCCCGCGTAGGGGGAAGCGCCCAGATTAAGGCGATGAAGCAGGTTGCCGGACGTCTGCGTCTCGAACTTGCCCAGTATCGTGAAATGGAAGCGTTTGCAAAGTTTGGTTCTGATCTTGATGCCGCGACTCAGCAGCAGTTAAGACGCGGTGAGCGCCTGGTTGAAGTTTTAAAACAGGGCCAGTATGTTCCGATGGAATTCGACAAACAGATAGCGGTGATATTTGCGGCGACCAACGGATATCTTGATAAGCTTCCGGTAGGTGTAATCGGCCGTTTCGAAAAAGAATTGCTGGATTATATCGATATGAAACATCAGGATGTGCTGAAGTTAATCAGCGAGCAAAAGACATTATCAGATGAACTTAGAGAGAAATTGAAAAAGGTAGTCGAATCGTTTGTCGCTAATTTTAAGGTTGAGGAAGTTTAATGGCTACTCTACGGGAGATCCGGCGCCGAATTACGAGTGTGCGCAGCACGCAGCAGATTACCAAAGCGATGAAGATGGTAGCGGCGGCTAAATTAAGGCGCGCCCAGGAAAATATTCTGGCCATCAGACCGTATGCTTATAAAATGCGTGATTTAATTGCTCATCTAACCGCGGTTTCGACGGATGTTCAGTCAATCCCGCTTCTGGAAATACGCCCGGTTGAAAAGGTACTTCTGGTTGTTGTGACGGCAGATCGGGGTCTGTGCGGGGCGTTTAACGGAAATATTCTCAGAACAGCGGTTAAAAGGGTCGCGGATTACGGTTCAAAAGAAGTATATATTTATCCCGTTGGCCGTAAATCGAATGATTTTTTCAGGAAAAGAGACTATAAAATTCATGAAAGGAAACTAAATTTCTTTAATCATCTGAATTTTGAAGATGCTCTTGAACTTTCCCGGAATCTGATTTCTTTCTACACGCAAAAACAGTTCGACCGGATCGAGATTATTTATAATGAATTTAAATCTGCAGTCCAGCAGAATGTAATTGTGGAACAATTCCTTCCGTTTGTGCCTGATCCTGAAATGACGGAGCAGAAATCACATGTTGATTTTATTTTTGAGCCGGACATGAATGTCATTCTGAATGAAGTCATCCCGAAAGATTTGAATGTACAGGTCTGGCGGATACTTCTGGAAAGTAATTCAGCCGAACAGGGCGCGAGGATGACCGCGATGGAAAACGCGACTGAGAGCGCGGAAGAAATGGTTGACAGATTAACACTTTACTATAACCGAGCCAGACAGGCCGCGATTACAAGTGAAATTTCTGAGATCGTCGGCGGCGCGGAGGCTCTGAAGGAAGGTTAGAAGACTCATTAACGCAGGAACAAGTTTCTATGAATAAAGGAAAAATTAGTCAGATAATCGGACCGGTGCTGGATTTGGAATTTAGCGAGGGCAAACTTCCGGCTATCTATAACGCGGTAAAGATCGTCAGAGAAGACGGCAGTGAATTGATTACAGAAGTCCAGCAGCACCTGGGTGAAAACCTTGTCCGTTCCGTGGCGATGGATTCCACAGACGGCCTGGTTCGCGGCACTGAAGTAATTGATTTAGGTGAACCGATTTCTGTCCCCGTGGGTCCGGAATCGCTTGGCCGCCTGATGAACGTTACGGGAGAGGCGGTTGACGGACTGGGACCGATCAAAACCGCAAAAAGGTACCCGATTCACAGACCGGCGCCGAGTATGGAAGAGTTAAGCACATCGGATGAAATTCTTGAAACAGGTATTAAGGTTATTGATATGTTGGAACCTTACGCCAAGGGTGGTAAGACGGGGCTGTTCGGTGGAGCGGGTGTAGGTAAAACCGTTCTTATTATGGAGCTTATCCGTAATATCGCCACTGAGCATGGCGGATATTCTGTATTTGCCGGAGTTGGAGAGCGTACCCGTGAAGGAAATGATTTATGGTTGGAGATGAAGGAATCCGGCGTTATCGAAAAAACGGCTCTGGTATTCGGACAAATGAACGAACCGCCTGGAGCGCGACAGAGAATCGGGCTTTCCGGTTTGACCGTCGCAGAATATTTTCGTGATGAAGAGGGAAAGGATGTTTTGCTTTTTATCGATAATATTTTCCGGTTTACACAGGCCGGTTCTGAAGTTTCGGCGCTGCTTGGACGTATGCCGTCGGCCGTTGGCTATCAGCCGACTCTGGCCACGGAAATGGGCGCGCTTCAGGAGCGAATTACATCGACTAAAAAGGGATCAATTACCTCGGTTCAGGCTATTTATGTCCCTGCCGATGACTTAACAGATCCCGCGCCTGCGACAACTTTTTCGCATCTTGACGCAACAACGGTTTTGTCACGACAAATCTCTGAGCTTGGTATTTATCCGGCGGTGGATCCCCTGGATTCAACTTCGCGAATCCTTGATCCGAGAGTGGTTGGCGACGAGCATTATAATGTAGCAAAAAGTGTTCAGGAGACGCTTCAAAAATACAAAGATCTTCAGGATATCATCGCCATATTAGGTATGGATGAGCTGAGCGATGAAGATAAACTGGTGGTGTCGAGAGCACGAAAAATTCAAAAATTCCTATCGCAGCCGTTCTTTGTGGCCGAGCAGTTTACCGGAACACCCGGAAAATATGTTCCGCTTGAAGAGACAATTAAAGGCTTTAAAGGGATTGTGAATGGTGAATATGATGATTTACCCGAGCAGGCGTTTTATATGGTCGGTGGAATTGATGAGGTCATTGAAGCCGCGAAGAAAATCAAGTAAGTATAGAATACAGTACAATATATTTCAATAAAAATCATGGAAAGATGATGACTCATGTCGTCATCTTTTTATTTAAGTTTTATCAGGAACAGTCGAACCTATAGGGAGATATCATATGACATCGGAGTTGGAATTAGAAATTGTTACTCCATTCGGTGTTACTTATTCAGAAAAGGTTAACAGCTGTGTGGTTCCGGGAGAAATGGGACAGTTCCAGATATTAAATAATCATGCTCCTCTGGTTTCTGTTGTCAAAATCGGAGTCATAAAGATTGAGAAACAGGATGGTAAAATACTCTATCTGGCGACAAACGGCGGATTTTGCGAGGTTAAGAACAACTTGATAAAAGTGATTGTTGAATCCGCGGAATTAGCCGATTCTATAGATGTGGCCCGGGCTGAAAATGCTAAAAAAAGAGCCGCTGAACGATTGGCTTCTCACTCCACCGATTCCGATTTTGATAGAGCGCGTCTCGCTCTCGAAAGAGCTATAAACAGGCTTAAAGTATCTGAATTGCGATAACGTTTATTCGTTAATATTTACCGATCTTATTTGATAATTTAGAATATGCTATTTGTTTATAATCCTTGACTGGGTATAAAATAATATTAAATTAGGCCCAAAGATTTGTCAAAAGGGTTCATAAAAAGTAGGTCAAAAATATGATTTCAAAGACCCTTTCTCTGGCTTCCGGTATTTTCTTTTGTTTACTGATTTCATTCTTTCCCGCAGCCGCGCAGGATGCTGCACAGACTGATCTGGAATTTAATCAGGCCCTCCAGGTTTATGTAAATAGCATGATTGGGGACCTGAGTAAGGAGAGCATCCATAATGAAAGATTTCTTATAGAGCAGATTCGTCTGATCAATAATGAAATCAAATTCCGGGTAACGAATGCCTCAAAAATACGCGATCAGTATTTCGAAGGATTACAGGAGCATCTTGTTGAAATTCAGGCGTTAAAACAGAGACTTAATTCTGGTAGTTCCGCCAAGCTCAATCAGTTTATTGATGAATTGCAGAGAAGGATCAAGGAGACTATCCGGGCGGGCACGATTGATTTCAAAAAGCAGAAGGTGATCGAAGATGCCATTCAGCTTCTGTACCTTGCCGAGGAAATGACCAAACTTGATACCGGCGCCCGTCTGGAGGAAAATCCCAGTTTTGTGAAAGGCCTTAACCGTACAAAAAGCAGTTTTGTGCAGTCTTTTGGTGAGACAGGTGAAATGGGAATGTCCACCGGTACCGCCGGCGATGGATCCGCCACTATTTTTGATGTTTATGAAGAGTGGAGACATACCGAAAGGCTTAAATATCATCTGAGATGGACAGACATTCAGATCATAAAAAACAGATTGATTAAGAATGCCACCGCGGATCAAAAAAAGAGAATGTTCAGGAATGAACTAAGGCAGGCCGCTTACGCTTATAATTTTGGATTTTATAATTTGGCGGAAAAAGCATTCGAAGAAATATTAAACAGATACAGCACATTTGGAAATCTTGATGACTGCCTTTATTATCAAAGCGAATCCAATTTTGCGCTTGGGCGTTATAGTCAGTCCGCCGAAGGATTTAAAAATCTGGTTGAAAAATATCCTTCTTCCGTTTATACCGCGCAAGCTTACAGAAGATTGATTTACTTATCCTATCATTTTAATAATTACTCAAATGTACTCACATATTTTGAAAAAATGAAAGTGATTTCTTCACCAAGTGAATCGTATTATGATGAAACGCTGCTTCTGGCGACCATGGCAGGGTTGAAAAGCGGTGATTATGAAAATGCGGTAAAGTACGCTTATGAAATTTCCGAGGCATCGGAATATTCCCGTCAGGCAAAATTCCTGCTTGCGGAGGCCTATGCCGGCGCCAATAATTACGAAGAAGCGATCCTGCAATTTACAAATCTTCTTTCAATTTCCGGCCTGCATCCGGAGTTTCGTTTTGCCGTATTGTTAAAACTGGGTTACCTGAGTTATGAAACAGGAAATGCTGATGAAGCCATCCGATATTTTGATCTGATAAGCTCACAGTTTAGTAAGTATGACCGTGTTCTGATCGGCTACGGCTGGAGCTATTATAAACTTGAACTCAAAAAATTACCGGATGAAGTAAAAGATTTTACAACGGCCAAACTCTATCTGAACGCGATTATAGAATCTTTTAACGGATCGGATTATTATCTCGAAGCGCGCACTCTGCTGGGATATATTAACCAGCTCGAAGAAGATGTCAGAGGAGCGCTTGATAATTTTGAATACGCCTACGGTACAAAGGATGTAAAAGAACTGTCTGACCGAATGAATGAAGAGCGGGAACGTATGCGCGCGTCTTACAGAGTCGCGGATAATCTTGAGAAAAAATCGCTCGCGACAAATAACTTATCAGGGTATTACCAGGCCAGAGAGATGAAGGATAAAATTGAAAAACCATTGATCGAACTATCCTATTCTGATGTCAGCTCGGAAGGTATTGCCGCGAAAAATGAAATAAAACGGTTGAATGAGCAGATCGAAGAACTTGACCGCCTGAAGGTCATCGCCGAGGAAAAAGGCGAAAAGAAAATAAAGAATCGAATTGAAGATTTACAATTAAAGATCTATCGCTCGATAAATGCTTTTCCCGGGAAGGAAAATTCTCCTCTCGGCATTAATTACTTTGACGAACATCCGCTTGCCAGAAAGGAAAGCGTGATCGAAAGCGAGAACGCGAAAATTCAATCGCTTCGTGATGAGTCGAGATTAGAGCATGAAAATATAATGAAGCGAATCTCTCAACTCGATGTGGATATTCAGAAGGCAAAAGGATCGCGAAATTATAAACGTGAAGTGGAACTGGAGCTCCAGAAAGAAAGATTTACGGAGTTGCTAAATAAATTTGACTATCTGGAATCATGGGCATACAACCTTGATATGATGCATTCCAACATTAATCTGGGTCGCTGGAGTGATTATGGGGCATTTGGCGTGGCAAACGTTAATTTTTCCATAAAAAACAGCAAAGAGCAGGATATTTCCGATATGCAGAAACAGATTGAACAGATTAATGATTTCCTGATGGAAAGGAAAGAATATCTTGAACATAAGATTGGTTTAATTGAGAGTGAAATTACTTTGATGACCAGAAGGGTGAGACGGCAGGAACGACTTCGTGAGAGAGAAGAGCTGAACAGACAGTTTGAAGAATCTTATTTCGATACTCACGAGACGGAAGCAAGAGGCACACAAAATACGACCGTACCACCGGTGATCAGAAGGGATTCTGAGGAATAATTTGATCGATTCATAAAAACACTGTCAATTTTGGAAAAAATATTATGAAATCTATGATGAATAAAATGTCTTTGACCCGTTTGTTTATCCTTATGCTGTTGTACGGATTTATGTCCATGCAAACGGTTTATGGACAGGCAGATCAAACCGATGCTAAAAGAGACAGCCTATTTGACAAAGTTAATCTTGATGAATTGATTAAAATTAAAAAATATTATGAGCAAAACGTCAATAAACTACGGTCAGAAGAAGAAAAGTCCAGAAGCGAAGGGATGAAAGTTGGCGAGGATTTTCTGACCAATAAAGCTGCCAAAGTTGAAAACAGAGATCATATATACATAAGAATTGCTGAATACTATATAGAGGACGCCGATAGAAATTACGATGAGCAGGTTGAAAAATATGATGATACTATCCTGGAATACGAGAAAAAACTGGCTCTTTTTGATGCCGGTGAGATTCAGGAAGAACCTGTGATGCCATCCTTCCCGGTTCACGACTACACTAAAGGCATAGAAGTGTATGATCGTTTACTTGATGAGTATCCGGCCAGTGATTACGCGGATGATGCTCTTTACAGTAAAGCCTGGCTGCTTGAACGCATGCGGAGGGGCAACGAGAGCCGCAGGCTGTATCAGGAGGTTATCGATAAGTACCCGGATAGTCCGTTCGCGCCGGAATCATATATCCAGCTGGCCGAGTATTACTTCTCACCCCGTGATGACAAAGATGATGAAGAACAGGGTATCGTTGAGCTTAAAAAAGCCATTCAGCTTTACAAAAAAGTTTTAAAATACAGCGATTCCAAGCGTTATGATGAAGCTCTTTACAAGCTGGGATGGAGTTATTATAAACTGGCGGCGCGGGATCCGTTATACTATAATGACGCGATTACATACTTTATGGCCGTCGCCGATGATATTACGCTCGCCAAAAAACTGGACCCCGCGGATAAAATCTCGAATCCCAATGTAAGAGATGAAGCGATCGAGTATATCGGTATCAGTTTTACCGATGAAGCATACACGATGAATGGCGTGGATAAGGCAAGAAAACTGCTTGAACGTCTCGGTGATAAGGAGTATGGTGTTGAAATCATGCGCGCCGTCGGTCAGACTTATCAAAAGATCGACGAGCAGGATAAAGCCATGTACGCGTTCAATAATCTGCTTGATATGTATCCGTTTTACGAAGAAGCTCCGCTTATGAGGCAAAATATAGTGAATGCGCTTTATTCACTTGGCAGGGATACCGATGCTTACCAGGAACGGGATAAATTATTCAGGATGTATAATCCTGATTCCGAATGGTACACTAAATTAGAGACTTCAGATAAAACCGACAAGCTTAAATATATTGATTCCGCTTACGATATCGCTGAAGCCGCGTTCCGGACGAATATTCTGCTTGATTTGGAGAAGGCTGAACAACTTAATTCAGAGGGACTTGCCAGTACGGAGCAGTATGAAGTTTTCGCGGGAAATTGTAAAGATTATCTAAATGCGTTCCCGACAGATTCCAATGCCTATGACATCAACTGGTCGTACGCGTTTATGCTCGACAGCAGACTCGGGCGTTTTGATGAAGCTTTTGAAGAATATATGAGAGTCAGCAACGATTATCTTGAAACTTCCCACCAGGAAGCGGCGGCCTTAAATGCGGTAAAGGCAGCAGATACACTTGTTGTTCTTAAATACGGAAAAGGGGATACCGTCCGGTTTAACTTCGCGGATATAGCGCAGCTCAGTCCTGAATCCCTGACACCGGAAGAAACAAGGTTAATCGAAGCATACGATAACTATATCAGACTATTCCCAACCGGTTCATTTACACCGAATTTCCTCGCGGCATCGGGAGGTATCTATTATAATCATAAAAAATTCGCCGAAGCAAAGGTATATTTTCAGACCCTTGTCAAGCGTTTTCCCGGAGCAAAAGAGAAAAGTCTGGCATTGCGCTCAATTATGGATTCGTATTTCGCGCTCGGAAAATTCAAGGATAGCGAAATTATAGCTAAACGTATTATGAGTGATGACAGAATTCCGGATGAACAGAGGGTATTTGCCGAAAAGCGTCTGGGACAAGCCATTTTTAAGAATGCTGAATTTCTCTCCGAACAAGGAGATTATTTCGCGGCGGCGGGTGAATTTGTACGTATAAATAATGAAGTTGCAAATGATCCCCTGCTTGTGGAGAGCGCCCTTTATAATGGCGGTTTAAATTATCAGAAAGCCAAAGACTGGGTCAGAGCCATTGAAACATTTGATATCCTGGCAAATCAGCATCCGGAGTCAAAATTCGCTATCGACGCTCTTGAAAATATGGCGGATGATTATAAAGAGCTTGAGCAATATTTGAATGCCGGGCAGACTTATGAGAGAATTTACACGAATTACACAGATTCCAAGAATGCTGAAATAGCATTGTATAACGCGAGTTACTATTTTGAAAAAGGCAAAGAATGGCTAGATGCTATCCGAGTCAATAATATGTATATCGCCGCGTATCCGACGCAACCGTACTCGGTTGATTTATATTTCAAAAACGCGCAGCTATATCTGAATTCTGACAATATCACGGAAGCAAACCGTATATATGAAGAATTTGCAACCCGCTACCCGGATGATCCCAGAACGGTCACTGCGTTTTATGAACGCGGTAACTACTATCTTGACAATGGGCAGGAAACAGCTGCTAAAGTCGAGTTCAATAAAGCCATCCAGAAAAGTGAATTATTCAGAAATAGCGGGAAGGACCCGAACGCCTATATAGCCGGGGAAGCTGTCAATAAGCTGGCCGGGATCCTTCATAACGAATTTACATCTATCAAGCTTACACAGCCAAAAAGCAATATAGACTATCAGCAGGAGCGTTTGCGCGGACTGTTGACTGAATTAAATAAAACTTATTCAAAAGTCCTGACCTTCGGTTCACCCCGTAGTTTTGAAGCCACTTTTAATACGGCCAGAAGTTATGAGGAATTCGCCCATATTTATGCTTCTCAGGAAATTGATCCGACTCTGGATGTAAACAAGTTTTTCATCGAAAAGAAGAGAATAAACGAACAATCAGCAGCTCTGTTTCAAAAATCAGTTGATGAATATAAGAATGTAGTATCAAATATCCCTGTTATCGCGGAAAAATTGGGAGTAGATCTCTACGCCTCGGCAGATTCAACGATGGATACCGAGCCGGCGGTCGGTGACACTTCCGGAGCGATCACAAGAGCGGCGGAACGAGACTCTACCAGAGAGTTGGGAGTAAAATTTCAGGAAAAAGCCAGGGATAAAATTTCTGAACTCCAGTATACAATGGCATCGCTTACATCAGAAAATATATATTATGCGCTCGACGTAAAACCGCCGAATGATGAACCTTTGACAAAAATTATATTCGAAGTTCAGTTGTTCCAGCAGGCCGTCAGTCCAGCCATCGCGCAAACAATTGAATCGCATCTGAGCAATATAAAAGAAGCGGAAGCGATGGGTCTATCCAATAAATATGTGGAAGAATCCAAGCGTCAGGTGCTGTTAACATCCAATATACTTGCCGAGGAATTTGAGTCACTGGTTGATGTTGCATTGGGTGAATATAATTCCATCACCCGCCAGACGATGGATCTCGTGGAGAAGGAATTTGGAACCTTAAATGCAAAGGGACAAGACTATTACGCGCTGGACAACAGCGCAAGCCAGATGATCGATTTTACACGAATTCTATCTGAAAAAATAATTGAATCATACACAAAAACTTTAGTGCTTGCAGAAGAAAACGGGATTCAAAATGATATCGTCCGTAATACGCAGGACCGCCTTCTCCGTTACGCTGTTGAAATAACAGATCGCATGAGCGGGCTCGCGGACTCCGCCAATACGATCAGTGAAAATTACACCACGAAATTTGATTCAACAGAAAATTACAATTTTGATGACGCGAAAGTAATGTTTGAAACTTACTACTATTCATTTAACGATAATTCATTGTCCATACTTGAAAATGCCTATAAGGTTCGACAGGATTATGATATTAAGAATCTTTGGGCGAATAAGCTTCTTTATAAGCTGATAAAGCTTGATCCGGTTACTTATTCGGCCAGCATTGAAAAAGAGAAAATTGTTGTTGTCTCAGATGAATCCTGGATGTATACAACGAAATACTATGGGGATCAATGGACACGGTCAGAGTTTAATGATTCCACCTGGTTTAAACCTCAAACAGTGGTGGATTATAATAATCAATTCGCGGCCCTTGGGATTAATCCCAAAGCAATCTGGGTCCGTCAGATTCCGCTCACATCAACGCAAACCGCGGATACTCTTGCCGCAGCCGATTCCTTAAACTTGATTCCCCTGCAGCCGGACACATCCGCAACCCTGGTTGTGGTTGACACATCAGCGTTAGTATCGGCGGATACGGTCGCATTTTTCAGAAAGGAATTCAAACTGGACGGAACGCCCGTGTCCGGGGAAATCTATGTTACCGCCGATGATGATTTCAGGTTTTACCTGAATGGAGAATATATCATTGATGACCGCGATAATTCATTCGCGAAACTTGATACGCTGGATTACTATACTTTCGATATTTTTCTGAAGCCCGGTGAAAACCAAATCGCCATTGATGTTGAAGACAAAGATCTGACGGCAGGCGGTTTAAAATTCTACGGAACCTTCGATATCCTGCCTGCAGATATTACCGCCGCGGCACAAGAAAAAGCTAAAGTAAAAACATATGATGTCGATGTTTCGATACTTAGAAATATTAATATATTGAATAAAAACCGAATTTCTGTCAATCAATAAAGGAATAGGTTTATGAGAGTTGTTTTTTTGGTAATTATTTTGAGTTTTTTGCTCGCGGGCGGTCTCCTCGCGCAGGATACGAACAATCCGCAGGTAAGAACGCAAAACCAGACGACCGATGATGTGATTGAGCTGGAAGTAAGCGAAATAAAAATAACTATAGAAAAACCTCAAGTTACCCTGTTTTCCGACCGAATAAAACCAGAGTTCGATGATACAAACCTCGAAAAATCCTTTTACCGCGAGATTGTCGGCGAAGGTGAAAAATTTGTATTCGATTTTAAAAACAGTAAAGAACCGGTAGATCAGATTAACATCAAGCAATTATTAAATGTGCATAAATAAATACCATTAGATAGGCTGAAAATGATTTTAAGGAGGGATTAGTTTATGTTATTCTTAACTCAATTTGGTGATGCATTCGCACTTAGTGCTGAAGGATCATTTTACATGTATGCGATCGCCTTGTTTGCTGCTATAGCGGCTGCAATTTCGATTGAGAGAATATATTATATTGTCGTTCGTTCAAACGTCAATGCTGATAAATTCATGACTGAAGTAAGAAAGCTGGTTGCGGGAGGCAATATTGAACGGGCAATAGAATTATGTGAAAAAGGTAAGCAAAAAGCTCTGCCGTTTGTTGTGCTGCGTGGATTAAAACGGGCCAATGAAAGTGAAACGCTTGATTTCAGAGCCATCCAGAATGCTGTTGACGAAGGTACTCTTGAAGTTATTCCAAAATTGAGAGAACGGACCGGATATCTTTCAATGCTTGCAAACGTCGCGACACTGACAGGTTTGATGGGCACGATTTATGGACTTATTCTTTCATTCGCGGCCGTGGGTAGCGAGGGTGTTCCTGAATCAGAAAAAAGTAAACTTCTGGCCAAAGGTATTTCAACCGCTATGAATACAACCATATTTGGTTTGATGGTGGCGATCCCGACTCTGATGGTCTATACTTATATCACAAGCAAAACAAGTACCATCATCGATGAATTAGATGAACATCTGGTAAAACTGATCAACTTGATAACCGGCAACAGATAAGAGACGAAGGAAAATAAAAAATGGCATATAAACCTTCACTTCGCCGTAAAGGCGAAGAAGTAGACATGGAGCTGGATATCAGACCTGTCATGAATCTGATGGTTGTGCTGATTCCGTTGCTTATCGCGAGCGCCGAATGGGTAAAGCTTGGAGTGATCGAAATAAATGTGCCTCCAAGTAAATCTGTCGGAGACGCTGGCGCCGGTGAAGGTGAACAGAATGAAGTAAAAGAGAAGGAACTCAAGCTGGGGTTAAAGATTGCGATTACCAAAGATGGTATAACCATTGGCAATGCCCAGACTTTACTCGCCGGAGATGAAGGAGACGGTCCGACAGTTGCCGTGAAAGAAGACGGAACGTATGACTATGATAAGCTAAAAGAAAAGCTTATCGAAATAAAAAAGAAAGTAAAGGGAAAAGGTTTCAAGGACGAAAATCGCGCGGTGATAACGGCTTCCCGGGAAATCGAATACCAGGTTATCATCAAAATTATGGATACCTCACAAACCTATGAAGACGAAAATGCGATATTGCCCTTATTCCCCGAAATAAATTTTGGCAGTATTTTATAGAAGACAATAACGGAGCGTTCATTATATGGCTTACCAACCGTCAAAATCAAAGAAACACCTTGCAGAGGAAAAAGGTACTCTCAATATGAACTCGATGATGGACATGATGACCATTATCCTTCTGTTTCTTTTAAAATCGTTTTCCACAGAAGGGGCGCTGGTTACACCATCGGAAGTTTTGAGATTACCGACTTCAGTTCAGGGTGAAAAGCCAAAAAAGGAATTAAGCGTTTCGATATCGAAAGATGAAATTCTCGTTAACGATAATGTAATCGCGACGATTGCAGATATTCCGGAAGATCAGATGATCATAGCATCATTGTTCAGTAAGCTGGCTGAATATGCTCAGAAGGAACGGGATCTCGAAATAGATATCGGTAAGGAATTCACCCATGAGGTGATTATCCAGGGGGATGAAAAAATTCCCTTCGAATTGCTTTTTAAGGTGATGTTTACGTGCAGTAGATCAGATTTTTATAAAATGCGTCTCTTGACGATTAAAGCAGGCTAATAGATTTGTATCAAACTACAAGAAGGTGAGTTAATGAAAACACCAAATGTGCAGGGCGCATCAAGACCGGCAGGTGCAGGTGGCTATCGACTCGTGTCTTTCCCGAAAGAATTCGAAAGGAATGTGTGGGAAAGTATCGACAGAAGATTTTACACAATTCTTCTGGCCTCATTAGCACTGATCTATGGTCTGGTTATATATTTAGCCAATCATGAGTATCCGCAGGACTTGATCGATAAAGAAATAAAAAGAAAATATATACAAAAATTTTATGCCGCAGAGTTTGAAGAACCTGTACAGGATACAACCGAGGATCTGGGAGCAGGTTTGGGAGAAGAAGAAAAGCCTGAGGAAAAAGTTGATGAGCGCGCAAAACGTGACGAAGGAAAACGCGCGGAAGCGACAGGTACATCAGCCTCTGAAAGAAGAAATATGCGGCGTGAAGCGGCGGCCAGAAGAGGAGCGCAGCGCGCGGCCATGGAGCAGGCAGTGGCAGGTTCCGGAATTTTGGCTGAACTCTCGGCCGGTGGCGGCGGTGGTTCAGGTGATGCTGTTTACGATGTTTTGGGTTCCGGCGGCGGCGGCGGCGTAGGTGACCTGGAACAGGTTCTGGGCAGCGTAGGCGGATTGCAGACGGCATCTTCGGGCGCGAGCAGATCTGTGCTGGGAGCACGGTCCTCAGGTGGAAATCGTTCCGGTGGCGCCGGAATTGATGATCTCGTACAGAGCGGTGTCGGTCAAAGCGGTTCTGTTTCAATAAAGCGTCAGGGTTCCTTTGCCATTAAGATGGAAGAAGGAACTGTTTCGGGAAGAGGATCAAAATCAGCTAACCGTTCAGCAGACGCGATCAGCAGAATTATTGCCAAACACGCGGACGCGATCGAGAACTGCTATAAAAAAGAATCAAGGATTAATCCCAATCTCAAAGGCAGTATCACTGTTCAGTTCTCAATCCAGGCCGACGGCAGGGTTGAAAATGTCCGGATAATCGATTCGACAATTCGGAATAAAAATGTTGAAAATTGTGTCATCTCAAGAATCAGAAGATGGCGGTTTGATAAAATTGATGAAAGTGAAGGAGATGTTTCCTTCAGACAAAAATATATTTTCAGCAGTTAATAACTCAATTAAAAAATATGGAACTCCAAAGCCGCTTCTCAGCGGCTTTTTTTTATGACAAATTTGTTAACTTTGCGTTTATTGCGTAAATTAATCGCCATTTTTTAAAAGGAGTTAAAGTTAGATGAAGAGAACGCATAACTGCGCTGAGTTGAACCTGGAGCACCTTGGTCAAACAGTTGTATTGAATGGATGGGTGAATAAATGGCGTGATCACGGAGGATTGATTTTTATCGATGTTCGGGATCGATACGGACTTACTCAAGTGGTTTTTAATCCCGAATTAAATAAATCTGTTTATGAAAGCGCGAAAAAATTACGGACAGAATACGTGATCGCCGTGAAAGGTATTGTTGAAAAAAGACCACCGGACTCTGTCAATAAAAAAATGAATACGGGTGATGTCGAAATTCTTATCAGTGAGCTGGAAATACTAAACATTTCCAAAACGACGCCATTCGAAATCATTGACAATTTGGAAGTCAACGAAGAGCTCAGACTTAAATATCGCTATCTGGATTTAAGACGGAGTTCGCTGCAGCAAAATCTGATCACCCGCAGCAAGGTTTATAAAATTGTAAGGGATTCTCTGAATGATGATGGTTTTGTTGAAGTCGAAACTCCGATTTTAATGAAGAGTACACCGGAGGGCGCCAGAGATTTTCTCGTACCGAGCCGCAACTATCCGGGCAATTTCTACGCATTACCACAGTCTCCGCAAACTTATAAACAGCTGCTGATGGTTGCCGGATTTGATAAATATTTTCAGATTGTAAAATGCTTCAGAGATGAAGACCTCCGCAAAGACCGGCAGCCGGAATTTACACAAATTGATATAGAAATGTCATTTATTGACGAAGAAGATATCATGGAGATGGCAGGAAGGCTTGTAAAAAAGGTATTTAGAGAAACAATCGGCTATGAAATTAGTGAGCCAATTCAAAAAATGACCTATAAAGTGGCATTTGAATCGTACGGATCCGATAAGCCCGATCTTCGATTTGGGCTTCGTATTCATACTTTAAACGATATATTTGCAACGACAGATTTTGTCGCGTTTAATAAAATATTGGCTGATGAAGGTGTGGTTGCCGGATTTCGTTTACCAGCAGGAGCCGGTCTAAGCAGAAAAAAAATCGATCATTTGGTAGAAGATTCAAAAAAACTCGGCGCCAAAGGTTTAGCATATGTTAAGTATGAAAATGGCGAATTCGCCGGGGGAATATCTAAGTTTTTGAGAGAAGATGAAAAAAGAAAATTAATAAATGCTTTGAATATTGAAGAAAATGATTTAATTTTAATTGTAGCGGATAAATATGAGACCACTTATTCTGTCCTTGGTCAGCTTCGCACTTATTTAGCAGAGATGCTAAACCTTATAAATAAAGATGTGTTTTCTTTTCTATGGATTATGGATTTTCCTTTGCTGGAATTTAGTGAAGATGAAAACAGATATGTTGCCAGACATCATCCGTTTACCAGTCCTAAGAAGGAAGATATTGATAAGCTGGATAAAGAGCCGGAAAAAGTGCTTGCCAGAGCATACGATCTGGTTTTGAACGGGAATGAAATTGCCGGTGGCAGCATAAGAATACATACAAAAGATCTACAGCAGAAAATGTTCAATGTTCTTAAAATGAGTCACGAAGAGGCGGAGGCAAAATTCGGATTTCTGATGAAAGCCTTTGAATATGGGGCTCCACCTCATGGAGGAATCGCATTTGGACTCGACCGTCTTGTGATGTTATTAACAAGGTCCGAGTCAATTCGCGATGTGATTGCTTTCCCGAAAACGAGTTCCGCGCTTTCATTGATGGATGGAGCGCCTTCGGATGTATCGGCGGATCAATTAAAAGAGTTAGGCTTAAAAATTGTATAAAGATAAGAAACACTTAGCTTTAGGAATAAATATATCTTGACAAAAATTAGTTAATTTGTTACTTTCATCATTAAATGAAATCCCAGAACTGTCACCATTAGGAGGCTCGATTCATGAGAAAAGTAAAGAAGTCGTTTAATCTCTTCATGATATTGCTGTTCACTGTCTCTGTATTATCCGTAACGAGTTGCGGATGGAAGCCGAGCGAAGAAGAAATTAAGCAATTGGAAGAGACGAAATCAGCGGCCCTCGCTGCAGAAAAAACACTCGCTGACAAAAAAGGCGAACGTCAGGAATTAGAAGCGAAAGTAAGTGCGAAAAAGGCTGAACTTGAAAAAGTTAAAGCTGAAAAAGAAAAAGTTGCCAAAGCTGTCGAAGAGCGCGCAGCAATGAGTACAGGTAAATAAATATTTATTATAAGACAGGAGAACTGTGATGATGAAATTGACAAAATTATATTTTGCGTCAATTTTGCTCGTAGCGTTAGTAACTTTTAATACAGCATTTGCTCAGGTTTCCTATAATTATGAGGAAATGACTCAGGAACAATATAACGCTTATCTGGCAGAATGGCAGCAAAGACTGCAGACAGCACAGACCGGTATTACCGAGGAAGATACTAAAATTGCCTCTCTTTCTCAGGAATTGACCGATACTCAGACCGGTATCGATAATACCTGGGATGAAATTTACGCTTTAGCGGGATCGGATAAGGCCGGTAATCAGGCCTATGTTAGTGAAGTGAATAAATTAAAAACTGATGTAAATGCATTCCTGAGTATGTCTCCGGAAGAAATTTACTCAAAATCAAATGAACTCAATGCTTTTAAGGCGCGAGTCGCGGAATTAAAGAAAAATAATTTGTCATTATTAAGCGAAAATGCCGCGTTGCTGAATTCAATCGAAAGTTTAATTGCGCAGGCCGAAGAAAAGAGCAAGGCTGCGGTACCTCCGTCATATACCGTGCAAAAAGGTGATTATCTTTGGAAGATAGCTGCCAAACCCGATATTTATGCCGATGCTTATGCATGGATGAGAATTTATACTTCAAACCGTGATCAGATTAAAGATCCCGATTTGATTTATGTGAATCAGGTCTTTATGATTCCCAGAGTTGTGGGACCGAATGAGCACCTGGTTGCAAAGGGTGAGCATCTGTCAAAAATCGCCGGCTACTCAAATGTGTACGGCAGTTCGTTTAAATGGCAGCAATTATATGAAGCCAACAAGAGCACAATCAATGACCCGAATATGATCTATCCGTATCAGGTGCTCAAGATTGCCCGATAATAAGTTTTGAACAAAATGTGTAATTAAGTAAAAATTTAAAAAGCTTCTGGTGGTTTTATACCGGAAGCTTTTTTTGTTTTAAGGAGTGCGGCAAAAGTTGATCGAAACTATATACAGTTTAAAAGAAAATCTTGATCCTGTTCTGTTCTACGGACATCAGGATATAAATATGAAGCTGATCGAAGATCAGTTCCCTGTAAGATTAATTGCCCGCGGGCATGATGTAAAGATTATAGGTGAAAACCAGGATGTAGCTATTGTAAAAAAGATTTTTGATGAAATCAGTTTACTGACTGAAAAAAAACAAATTTTATCGGTCAAAGATGTTCAGGTTATATTGCAGATCGTAAAAGCGAACGAAACAAAACCGAATGGCGCGGAAACAGAAAACAAATATATATCATCAGACATCGCTCTGACATCCAATGACGGGTATATTAAACCTAAATCAGACGGACAAAGCAGATTACTGAAGGAAATGGGAAACAATGATATTGTTTTTGCAATCGGCCCCGCGGGAACAGGGAAAACATACCTTGCGGTCGCTATGGCTTCCTCTTATCTAAAAAACGGAATGGTCAAAAAAATAGTATTGGCCAGACCTGCCGTGGAAGCAGGAGAAAGCCTTGGATTTCTGCCGGGGGATTTTAAAGAAAAAATAGATCCGTACTTAAAACCGCTTTACGACTCACTTGATGATATGTTTCCGAAAGATGTGTTAAAAAAATATCTGGATCAGGAAGTTATTGAAATCCTGCCTCTTGCATATATGAGAGGCCGAACGCTAAACAATGCTTTTGTTATACTCGATGAAGCTCAAAACAGCACATTCACTCAAATGAAAATGTTTCTTACCAGAATGGGTATCAATTCCAAGGCTGTTATTACCGGGGATATAACCCAAATTGATCTTCCTTCATCCAAAGATTCCGGATTGATAAGCAGTCTGAAAGTATTACAGGGGATCAAAGGGATTTCGTTTGTGAAATTGTCCAAAAGTGATGTGGTGCGGCACAGTCTCGTCAAAGATATCATTGAAGCATATGATAAATTTGATAAATACAAACCGAAATAAAGCCGGTATTAATTATTAAGTATCATGGCTCGGGTTACCCTTCTTCTTTGTTAAACGGAAATCTTTGTAACCTTGAAAAAACATAAAAAAATAAGTACATTAATTTTTCCTACTAATAGATGAGGATGATGTTATGTCAAGTATGAGAGATGTTGTGATTGTCAGCGCGGCACGAACCCCGATTGGCAGTTTTAACGGGGCGTTAAAGGATATTCCTGCAACGAAATTAGGCAGTATCGTCATTGAAGAAGTATTAAAGCGCGCAAATGTTGATAAAAAACTGGTTGATGAAGTGATTATGGGGAATGTCCTGCCGGCAAACGAGGGACAGGCACCAGCGCGTCAGGCTGCATTGGGCGCGGGACTTCCAAAATCGGTTGAATGTCTTACCATCAATAAAGTTTGCGGTTCAGGATTGAAAGCAGTCATGCTGGCTGCCCAGGCGGTTATGGTCGGTGATGCTGACGTCGTAGTTGCCGGTGGAATGGAAAACATGACCCAGGTGCCCTATTATCTTCCGGGAGCCAGAAATGGTATGAAAATGGGAGACGGAGCTGTGGTGGACGGCATGGTAAAGGACGGATTATGGGATGTCTATAATAATTACCACATGGGTAACGCTGCAGAACTTTGCGCGGCGGAGTGCAATATTTCCCGTGAAGCCCAGGATGAATTTACGGTCATGAGTTATAAAAGAGCTCATTCCGCTCAGGAGAAGGGACTATTTGACGATGAGATTATCCCTGTGCAGATTCCTCAAAGAAAGGGAGATCCGATTATCTTCGATAAAGATGAGGAACCGACCCGTGTAAAATTTGACAAGATTCCCGCTTTAAGATCACCGTTTAAAAAAGACGGTTCTGTAACAGCAGCAAATGCTTCATCGATAAATGACGGCGCCGCGGCAGTTCTTGTGATGTCGATGGAAAAAGCGAACGAATTGGGTCTGAAGCCAATGGTTAAAATTGTCGCCCAGGCCTCAGCCGCCAAAGAACCGGAATATTTTACAACAGCGCCCGCGGATTCAGTCAAAAAAGTGTTAAAAAAAGCAAATCTTACAACCAATGACATAGATTTATACGAAATTAACGAAGCGTTTGCGGTTGTCTCATTGATAAACAATCGTCTGCTTGATCTTCCCGCCGAGAAAGTTAATGTAAATGGCGGAGCTGTGGCGCTTGGACATCCCATTGGCGCGAGCGGAACCAGAATTCTGGTGACATTGTTGCACGCGATGAAAGACAGAAAAGTTAAACGCGGCCTGGCCTCATTGTGTATCGGTGGCGGCGAAGCCTCAAGTATCATTGTCGAAACTCTTTAGGAGATTGTTATGCCGGATAAAAAAGTCAGTGTTATCGGGTGCGGGACAATGGGAAACGGAATAGCCCATGTTTTTGCTCAGAACGGATACGGAGTTGATCTAATTGATCTGAATCATGAGCTGCTAGAAAAAGCCCTTGCTGTCATTGATAAAAATCTGAATCGGCAGGTAAAGAAGGAAATCATCACCGGGGATGATGCAAAAAATATTCAGAGCAGGATAAAAATATCCACAGATTTGTCGTCGGCCGCGGGATCGATGATCGTTATCGAGGCGGCCACCGAAAATCCGGATGTTAAAAAAGAAATATTCAGGAAACTGGATCAAATTTGCGGGCCGGAAACCATACTCGCGAGCAACACATCATCCATTTCTATCACTGAAATTGCCGCGGTAACAGACCGTCCTGAAAAAGTAATCGGGATGCATTTTATGAATCCTGTGCCGGTCATGCAGTTAATTGAAATCATTCGCGGGCTATCGACCAGCGATGAAACCTATAAAACAGTTGAGGAAATTTCAAAGGGCCTGGGTAAAGTGCCTGTGGAGGTAAATGATTTCCCGGGATTTGTTTCTAACCGGATCTTAATGCCAATGATCAATGAAGCGATCTATTGTTTGATGGAGGGAGTTTCGGAAAAAGAAGCCATCGATACGGTAATGAAACTGGGAATGAATCACCCGATGGGACCGTTAACATTAGCTGATTTCATTGGATTGGATGTGTGTCTAAATATCATGGATGTATTATATGAAGGATTGGGCGATCCCAAATATCGTCCATGCCCATTACTGAAGAAAATGGTTGCTGCCGGTCATTTGGGCAGAAAAACGAAAATCGGTTTTTATAAATACGAATAGGATAAATGAAAAGAAGAAAAGAACGAGAGTTTGCTCTGGGGATTCTTTACGCGTGTGAATATAATTCGGATCCTTATTATTCATTAATTGAACGGATGGATGAAGAGCAAAAACAGTATGCTACTGATTTTGCAATCGGTATCGTCAAATTGTGCACCGAGCAGAAGGATGATCTGGACAAGGCGATTGTATCAAAGTTGCAAAACTGGGATTACGCGCGGGTGGCGGTTATCGATAGAATTTTGTTGCGAATGGCCATGGTAGAGTTTCTGTACTTTGAGGAAATACCGCCGGAAGTCTCCCTGGATGAAGTTATAGAAATCAGTAAAATATACAGCACGGAACGAAGCGGAAAATTTATTAATGGCGTTCTTGATGCACTATTAAAACAATTACGCGAAGAAAACCGGTTAAATAAATCTGGTCGCGGACTTATCTCTAATTTAATGTAGAATATTGGCTTATGGTTATCGCTGTTCTTTCCGATATACACGGCAATTTGGAAGCCCTTGAAACCGTCTTCCGCTATATTGATGAGAATCCTGTCGATAAGATCTATTGTCTTGGCGATATTGTCGGTTACGGACCGAATCCAAACGAGTGCGTCGAGCTGATCCGCAAAAGATCGGATATTACTCTTATGGGTAATCATGATTATGCGGCTCTCGGTCTCGCCAATATTGAATATTTTAATGAATACGCCAAAATGTCCACGCATTGGACGATCAGTAATCTGGAAAAAGAGAATGAGGAATTTTTAAGAAAATTACCGTTTTCTCATCAAAGCGATGGAATTATCCTTGTTCATGCTTCACCAGCCAATCCGCCATACTGGCATTATATTCTTTCTTTCGAGGAAGCAAAAAACGAATTGAAAGCCTTTAATGAATCAATTTGTTTTATCGGCCATTCGCATGTACCGGTAATATTTTCAAACAACAGGGCCTATAAACAGTCGCCCTTCAGGATCGAACAAAATCAAAAATATATCGTTAACGTAGGCAGCGTCGGGCAGCCGAGAGACGGAAATCCAAAAGCCTGCTTTGTGGTTTTTGATCAATCCGCCGGAGAACTGGAACATGTCCGTCTTGAATATGATGTTGAAAAAACGTACAAAAAGATTATCCGTGCCGGCCTGCCGGTATTTTTAGCGGAACGATTATTGAAAGGATATTAAGAGGAAATTATGATATCGAAACTGGTGAAATCTGTTTTTGGATCGAAACACGAACGGGATGTAAAAAAAATTCAACCCATAGTTGAGCAAATCAATGAGTACTTTAATCAGTATGAGTCACTGACTGAAGAAGAATTAAAAGCCAAAACTCCGGAATTTAAGGAGCGTCTGGCGCGGGGCGAAACTCTGGACGACATTCTCCCCGAGGCATTTGCAGCGGTAAAAATGGCCTGTAAAAGATTACTTGGTCATAAATGGAAAGTCGCGGGAAATGAGATTACATGGGATATGGTCCCGTATGATGTCCAGCTGATCGGCGGGATTGTACTTCATCAGGGCAAAATAGCCGAAATGGCCACGGGAGAAGGTAAAACACTGGTGGCGACACTTCCGCTTTACTTAAATGCCCTCGATGGAAAAGGCGCGCATTTAATTACAGTCAATGACTATCTTGCGCTGCGTGACTCTGAATGGATGGGTGAAATTTATAAATACCTTGGATTAACTGTTGGTGTCATCCTGAATGATATGAATCCGGCACAGCGTAAAGAAGTTTATAACTACGATATTACCTATGGTACCAATAATGAATTCGGCTTCGATTACCTGCGTGATAATATGGCCGGTACAAAAGAAGATATTGTTCAGGAGAAAGGGCATCATTACGCGATTGTTGATGAGGTGGACAGCGTACTTGTCGATGAGGCCAGAACGCCATTAATCATCAGTGGGCCGGTGAGTGAATCAACACATAAATACAAAGAAATGAAGCCACTCGTCGAACGTCTTGTCGTTAATCAAAACCGGCTCGTCAACCGTCTTATAAAAGAGGGTGAAGAGCTTGTGAATGCCGGTAATACCCGTGAAGGCGGCATGAAGCTGCTTATTGCCGATAGGGGAATGCCCAAAAATCCGCGTCTTCGCAAATTGTATCAGGACACCGGTATGAAAAAACTGGTTCAAAGTGTTGAAAACGACTATTTCCGGGACAAAGGTCAGACAAAAGCTTCTGATGAACAATATTTTGGTGATTTGTTCTTTGTCGTTGAAGAAAAAAACAATACGATTGATATTACAGAAAAAGGTCGTGAGAACATGAATCCCAGTGATCCGGATATGTTCTTATTGCCCGATTTAGGCGATGAAATCGCTAAAATTGAAGATGATGATACTCTTTCCTATGAAGAAAAACTAATAAAAAAGGAAGAACTGCATCAATTATATAATGAACGAAGTGAAAAACTGCAAAATATCTCTCAATTACTGCGGGCTTATACCCTGTTCGAGCGGGATCAGGAATATGTGGTCTCTGACGGTAAGGTTTTGATCGTTGATGAATTTACGGGCCGTGTATTGGCCGGCCGCCGTTACAGTGACGGATTGCATCAGGCGATTGAGGCAAAGGAAAATGTAAAAATCGAGAGAGAAACCCAGACCCTGGCCACCATTACACTGCAGAACTATTTCAGAATGTATGATAAACTGGCCGGAATGACCGGTACGGCAGAAACGGAAGCGGCGGAACTCTGGGAAATATACAAACTTGATGTGGTTGTAATACCTACGAACAGGCCGATCGCGCGGGTTGATCATAACGACCTTATTTACAGATCAACTCGAGAGAAGTATAATGCCGTGATCGATGAAATCGAACGGATGAATAAACTCGGACGTCCGGTGCTGGTTGGCACGATTACGGTGGATGTTTCTGAAACATTAAGCCGGATGTTAAAAAGGCGAGGCATACCGCATAATGTTTTAAACGCAAAACAGAATAAACGTGAAGCCGAAATCGTTGCGCACGCGGGAGAGCCCGGCGCGGTGACCATCGCGACAAATATGGCGGGCCGTGGTACGGATATTAAGCTGGGAGCTGGTGTGGCGGAAGCGGGCGACCCGAGTCAGGGCATCCCCGGCGGACTGCATGTACTGGGAACAGAACGCCACGAATCAAGGCGTATTGACCGGCAGTTGCGAGGCCGTTGCGGTCGTCAGGGAGATCCGGGAAGCAGTATTTTCTTCCTCTCTCTTGAAGATGATTTGATGCGATTATTCGGTAGTGAGCGTATTGCCGGAATTATGGATCGGCTTGGAGCACAGGAAGGCGAAGTGATCACGCATAAAATGATTACAAGATCCATTGAAAAAGCCCAGAAAAAAGTGGAAATGCGCAATTTCTCCATCAGAAAAAGACTACTGGAATATGATGATGTTATGAATCAGCAGAGAGAAGTGATTTACAATCGTCGCCGGACAGCTCTAATGGAAGAAAATATGCATACCGAGGTCATCAATATCCTGGAAGAATATATTGATGTGGTTACCGAGAAATATATCGATCCAAGATCTCACTCGGAAGAATGGGATCTCGATTCTCTGGAGCAGGAGTTGGGCGGTACCGTTCTTGTCAGTTTCAACAGGATTAGAGATGAGATTGGCAAGTATTCTTTCGATGACCTTAAAGAGTATATAAAAAATGAAGCGCTCGCTATTTACAATATTAAGGAACAGCGGATCGGTCGTGAAAGGATGTCGGTCCTCGAGAGATATTTTGTTTTGCGGGTAATTGATGAAGAATGGAAAGATCATCTTTATGAGATGGATATGCTAAAGGAAGGTATCCACCTTAGGGCATACGGCCAGAAAAACCCGCTTACCGAGTATAAGCGTGATTCTTATATTATGTTTGAGGAACTTATTAACCGCATTAATGAAAAAACCCTTAACTGGTTATGGAAATTTCAGATTCAGACCGAGCCTGTCAACCGGGCTCAGGTCCGGGAGAGAGAACGGCACCAATTGGTTCATGAATCATCGACAAATATGGGATATGAAGGATCGCCCGGGGAAGAATCGGATATCCAGCGAGCATCAAAGGATCGATCCAATAAAAGACAGCCCATAAAAGTTGAACAGAAAGTGGGGCCAAACGATCCCTGTCCCTGCGGAAGCGGTAAAAAATATAAAAAGTGTCACGGTGCAGTTGTCTGAAAAATCAATGAGTGAAAGGCGGCAAGTATTGCCGCCTTTTTTTTGATTTCAGAAATTCTCAGAAGTGTAATTTGAGATCACATATTGAAATCAAAAAAATTGTTTTATAAAATGTTTTATAAAATTTAGATCAGATACTGGGATATGAAGCTTTTTTACAGAAAGTTTGGAAAAGGCAAACCGGTCATTATACTGCACGGTTTATTTGGAATGTCAGACAACTGGATGACGATCGGTAAAAAAATCGCCGAACGTCACACCGTTTATATTCCGGATCAGCGAAATCATGGTCGTTCGACTCATAGTGTCGAATTTAGTTATGACCTTCTTGTAAATGATCTCGCGGAATTCGCGGCTGAACATAACCTGAATGAAATCCGCCTGATAGGACACTCCATGGGCGGAAAAGTAGCTATGCAATACGCCCTGAAGTACCCGCAAAAAGTGGAAAAACTGGTTGTTGTCGATATCGCTCCCAAGAATTACTATAATACTTATTTCAAGATGTTTCTGGAAACTTTGTCAGCCATAAATCTTGACTCCCTAATGAGCAGAGAAGAAGCGGATACGCGGCTTTCCGTTAAAATCAAACAAAAACCAATTCGTCAGTTTCTGCTAAAAAATCTGCGCAGAAACAGGGATGGTACATTTTCATGGAAAGCGAACCTGCCGAGCATTTATCAAAATATAGATGAAATATTGCAGGGCAGCAATGAAACATTCACCTTTGAAAATCCAACTTTGTTTATAAAAGGCGGTCGTTCGGAATATATTCTCCCTGCAGATTTTCCTCTGATAAGAAGGATTTTTCCTAATTCCGAAATTGTAACGATTGATGACGCCACACATTGGATTCATTCTGATGCTCCGGATGAATTTTGCGGTCATCTGAGAACCTTTTTCGGCTGATTTGATGTGTTGTAAACATCGAATGCAAAACCAAAAAACATATTTTACGGATTTTGTGGAATTTATCAGCGTTTTTAGAAATTATAATCGTATGAAAATTATCTAAACATCATGTAGCGAAAATTGACTTAAGGAGACGAAATGAAAAAGTTCACCGGATTATTTCTCTTAATGATTTTTTTATCACAGTCTGTTGTTGCCGGAGAAAAAACCCAGACCGCTATTACAATTTCTGATCTTAAATCAAGAATAGAATTTCTGGCGTCTGATTCACTTGCCGGACGAAAACCGGGAACACCGGGAGGAGACACGGCGGCAGAATATATCAGAAATCAGTTTGCCGGATTTGGCTTGACGCTTTTCGGGGAAAAAGGATTTCAATATTTTGATGTTGTGAAATCCGTCAGCGCGGATGATAAAAATCGTTTCTCGTTTGGAGAGTTTGAAGGAAAATTGGGGGAGGATTTCACTCCGCTTGCGTTTTCCGAAAACGCCTCGGTTTCAGCGGATGTTGTTTTTGCCGGATACGGAATCGATTTCAACGCTGATTCAGTGAGTTGGCATGATTACACCGATGTGGATGTTTCCGGTAAGTGGGTCATGATATTGAGAGAAGACCCGGATATTAATAATCCTCATAGCGAGTTCATCCGGTACAGTTCATTAAGAAACAAGACGATGGTCGCCAGAGATAAGGGTGCCGCCGGTGTGCTGGTGGTATCCGGTAAAGAAGTTGATGAGAAAGATGAACTGATGCCTCTTGTATATGATCAGAGCCAGTCGGACGCCGGGCTTCCGGTTTTTCATGTCAAACGTTCGGTCGCGGATATGCTGCTGGACGGAACAGGAAAGACAATCATCGGTCTTGAAAAGGAGATGATTGAAAGTATGACGCCCGTCGCTTTTCAATTGGGTGTTGAACTTTCAGCGACTTCATCGACCATACAGGATAAATCCAGAACCCAAAATATTGTCGCGCTTTTACCCGGGAATGATCCTTCCTTAAAAAATGAGTTTATCATCATTGGCGCCCACTATGATCACCTTGGAATGGGAGGCTCGGGATCCGGTTCCAGAACACCCGATACTTCGGCTATCCATAACGGCGCCGACGATAACGCATCCGGAGTGGCCGCGGTACTGGAATTGGCTGAAAAAATGAGCGCGGAGAGAAAAAAAATCAAACGCAGTGTCTTATTTATGGCCTTTGGGGCTGAAGAAATGGGAACGTTAGGCTCAAAATTCTTTACAAAAAATCCGCTGGTTGATTTAAAAAATGTAAATATTATGTTCAATCTCGATATGGTGGGGCGGCTTGATCCCGAAACAAAATCTCTGACTCTGGGAGGAACCGGTACCGCCATAGGTCTTGATAAACTAATTGATGAAGCGGCAAAGGGTAAGAAATTTGAACTAAAGATGTCTCCCGAAGGGTATGGACCCTCCGATCATGCTTCATTTTATATAGAAAACATACCGGTGCTCTTCTTTTTTACCGGTGTGCATGATGACTATCATACTCCGGCGGATGACGCGGAAAAGATAAATTATGCCGGTGAAAAGGACATTGCTGAACTCGCGTATGCTCTTGCCGAAAAAATGGCAAATCTTGAAACTCATTTGGTTTACCAGGAGTCGGGACCAAAATCAACACCTTCGATGGGGAGAAGATTTAAGGTGACGCTCGGTATTGTGCCCGATTATTCTTCAACCGAAGAGAACGGACTCAGAATTGATGGCGTAAGAAAAGACGGACCCGCCGACCAGGCCGGGATGGAAAAAGGAGATGTAATTATCGCGATGGAAGGGAAAAAGGTTAAAAATATCTATGACTATATGTACCGGTTAGCTGAATTTAAATCCGGTCAAAGGGTCAGTGTGGATATTATGAGAGATGGAAAACAGCTCATTTTGATAGCGGAACTATAGATAGTGTCTGAAAAAAATCCTGTTTGCCGGGATTTTTTATATCTCAATCATTGAGCACAAAAAAAGTAATAGTCCGGAATTAATATTTATGCGGGACAGGCGGCAAAGAGTTTCATTAGGATGAAAACAGCAAAACAAGAAATAAATTTAAGAAAAATCGCCCTGCCACAGGAACACGGAAGCTGGGGATATACACTTGAACCCGTTTTTTTGGGTCTTTTAATCGTTTTTTCGTTTAACGGGTTGATTCTTGGTATTGCCGCGATGGCGGCCTTTATGTCGAGAAATTCTCTAAAGATATGGCTGAGAGAAAAAGAATCCGGAAAGAATGTAATTAAAGCCCGGTACGCGCGTAATTTTTCAATTTTTTATCTTTTGTCAGGCCTCATCGGATTTGGATATGTCCTGCTGATCGCGGGTCAGATGCTGCTCATACCGATGGTGATGATATTCCCGTTGATTATCGTTTACATCATTTATGACACATTGAATCAGGCGAAAAGCCTGTTGCCGGAATTGTCGGGCGCAGCCGCGTTCGCGATGATGAGTTCACTTATCGCAATGGCCGGCGGCTGGATAATATTTGACGCTCTGTTTCTGTGGATCATCAGTATGGGGCGGTCATTGACTACTACTCTGTACGTGAGAAACCGGTTAAACCTGAGACGTAAAGAAGAGGCCCGTATTGGTATTCAGCGTTTAGCGCATTCAGCTATAATTATTATATTTATCGTTTTGTATTATATAAAAAGAATACCGCTCTTAGCTGTAATTGGTGTTGTCCTTCTTGCGGCGCGTTCAGAGACAGGAATTTTGCCGGTTTTCCGGAATCAGCTGCCGAAATCGATTGGAATTCAGGAGTTTATTTTTGGCGCTGTGTATGTCATATTGGCCGCCGCGGGGTATCATTTTTCCATATGATCCGATTTCTGGGGTTATATGGTGTATTCAGCCCTGAACAGAAATGGCAGAAATAGTTTTATCGTTCTCATGAGAACCCTTTGGGTTTATAGGCCCTGATGGTCAAAATCCTGCTGATTTCCCGCTTATAAATAGTTGCATGGAATGCATATTGTGGCTAACTTTATCACCGTGTTTTTAAGAATAATTTTATTAATGTCGATACTGCTGTTTCCCTGTTTCGGACAGGGCGGCGAACCGGAATCCAATCGCGATGTAGTTGGAAGACTGATCAAACAGTATTTTGACTCATTAGATTTGCCATTACCCGTAAACGGCGGAGGACTTTCCATTCAGGCTGACCGGATCGGAGCGGAAAAAGAACTATTCATTAAAAACCAGATGATACAATATTTTTCCATGAGAGGCATAAGTATCAGCGTCGATACGGCAGACGTTGCTATTTTCATTGAACAATTAAACATTAATGTCGTTTACATTCAGGATACAAAACAATTTCTTGGCGTCAGCAGTTCTGTTCGCAGAATATGCAGTGTTGAAATGGAAGGCTGGGCTGAGTCAAAGATGAGTGATATTCAAGTGAAAGCAATCAAATTTACAAATTCTTTCACTGATTTAATAGATCGTGATCAATTAAAAAAAGTTGAAGACGGGACTTATCCCTTTTTAAAGGGGAAACTGGCTTCCGCGTCAGGATGGACGAAACTATTTGAACCGATAATCGTTTTTTTATCGGTTTCGACTGCCATCTATTTGTTTTTTGCCGTGCGGAGCTAACTATATAAAACCTGAATATTGAAGAATAAATTTTCATTTCGGGAAGTAAAACGAATGCAGTACCTAAATCAGGAGTATGGAATTTGCGAAAAATAATCATATTATCAGTTCTGGCAGCACTTCTATTCAGTTGCGCGCCCAAAAAAAACCGTATGGACTGGACAGCGACTGAATATTTTAAATACGCAATGAAAAAATATCAGGATAAAGACTATTATGACGCGGTTAATGAATTTACCGTTGTAGTATTAAGATTCGCCGGTAGCGTGGTCGCGGACAGCGCGCAATTCTATCTTGCGGATTCACACTATAAAATGGGCGAATATCTTGTTGCCGCCGTGGAATTTGGAAAACTTGTCAGTGACATGAGTAAAAGCCCGCTTTTGGCGGAGGCGCAGTACAAGATAGGTGAGTGCTATAATGAAATGTCACCAAGGGCATCCCTCGACCAAAAATATTCTTTTAAGGCCATCCGCGAGTATCAAATATTCATAGAAGATTTTCCCACGCACGAGCTGAAGGAAGATGCTGAAAAAAAGATCGCGGCATTGCGTTCAAAATTAGCAAAAAAAGATCTGCAAAATGCGTCAATATACAGAAAAATGCACCGGTATTCCGCGGCATTAATCTATTACGATCTGATTCTGGGCAAATATTATGATACTGAATGGGCTGATGACGCGCTAAACGGCAAGATAGAAACCTATCTCGAATTAAAGGACAAACAATCAGCTAAAAAAGAGATAGAAAAGTTCAAAATCCAATTTCCGTCGAGCACATTGACGCCGGCGGGGGCTGGTCTTGTTGACAGTGTGGTGAGAGCCGAAGAGAATGAGTGATAAGAAAGATGCCAAAGGGCTTGGACTCTTTGGCGGGACTTTTGATCCCGTTCATCTCGGACATCTTGTGGTTGCTGAGTGGCTGACCGATTCGCTCGGTCTTCAAAAAACCGTTTTTATCCCAAATTACAGACATCCCTTTGGTAAACGTAAGGATATAACCCCGGGTGAAGTAAGAATGGAAATGCTTCGCCTTGCTCTAAATAGGTATCCGCAATTTGAGATCAGTTCCATTGAGTTGGACAGAAAAGGAATCTCATATACCGTAGATACGGTCCAATACTTCAAAGAAAAATACCCGGACAAGGACCTGTATTATTTCATAGGCGCGGATAATCTCAAGGAATTCCTCTCATGGAAGGAACCGCATCAGATACTTCGCATGGCTTACCTGGTTGTATTCAACCGGTCATCTTCTCCATTTACAGAACCCTTCCAGCATAAAAATCTTCTATATGTTGACAGCCCGACCATAGATATTTCATCGACGCACATCAGACATCGCATCAGGAAGAAAAGTTCCTTTCGCAGTCTTGTATCGGATGCCGTTTATGATTTTATTATTAATAACAATCTATATCTAAGTCAGTAAATTTAATATACTTATGTTCCGAATCTCTTTAGATATAATGGTTGCGAATAAATGTAAAATACATTAGATTCCTTTAATATTCCTGATTTTTGGAAGATTTCAGAGATGGAACAGAGCGAAGAAATCATAACGGGAAGGGACACATTTTGTTTTTAGGAAAAGTAGTCGGTTCGGTTTGGGCGACAAAGAAAACGGATAATTTAAAAAACTTACGTTTCCTGATTGTAAATCCGTTAAATCTGAAAAAAGCGCCGCTAACAGATGTGGTTGTCGTAGCAGACTTATTGGGGGCCGGTGTTGGAGAAGTGGTCATTTGCGCTTACGGCCATGCAGCGCGGCAGGCAATCTCCCCGGATGATCCTTCTTCTGTGAGCATTGAAGCGGCTGTAGTGGCCATCGTTGACAGGGTAGATGTGGATGCAGCGCTGATAGATCCAAAGCTGAAATCTCTCGATGATTCAAAAGGTAAATAATAAATTTAAATATACTTACATTAACTGTCTGGAAATTGATTATGGCAAATATAACTGAAAGCGATATCCGTAAACTTGCTGAAGAAGCACTTAAACAGCTGGGAAAAGCCGCAAATCCCGAAGTCATTGAAACAGTCGTTAAAAATGCGGTTAGTAAGATCGATAAAGAGAGTAATGTAACACAGGATTTGAAATCTCTGCAGAAAGAAAGTGCCAAAAGATCCAAAAACCGGATTATCATTACCGCGTTTGGTAAAGACCGGCCCGGAATTCTTTCAGGATTGACCGGCATTTTAGCAAAGCATACTTGTAATATTATTGATTTATCACAAAAAATTCTGCAGGAATTTTTTACCGTAATGCTGCTGGTGGATATCTCAGAGTGTGATGTTGATTTTGAGTTTATAAAATCAGAGATGATCCGAGCAGGAGAAGAGTTTGATTTGAAAGTAATTGTCCAGCACGAAGAAATTTTTAATGCAATGCATAGGGTGTAGATTATGCCGATAGCAATGGAAGAAATATTAGAAACCATTCGAATGACAGAGGTTGAGCATTTTGATATTCGCACGGTGACGATGGGTATCAATTTAAAAGATTGTACCAGTGATAATCTCAGTCAGTTGAAAAGTAATATCTATGAAAAAATAATGCGGGTCGCGGCGGAGCATGTAAAAACAGCCCAAAAAATTGAATCTGAGTATGGAATTTCCATCGCCAACAAAAGAATATCTGTCACTCCCGTGGCAATCGTTGGCGACGGATATTTTATGGAAGACTTTATAGAAATCGCGGAAGTTCTTGATAAGGCCGCTGATGAACTGGGGGTTGATTATCTCGGCGGATTCTCCGCCTTAGTCCAGAAAGGGTTTTCGAAAGGCGATCTGAATCTGATTCATGCCATTCCCGAAGCGCTGGCCCGGACAAAACATGTCTGTTCATCGGTGAATGTGGCGACAACAAAAGCCGGAATCAACATGGATGCCGTGAGCCTGATGGGAAAGATTATAAAACAAACGGCTGAAAAGACCGCTGACAGACAGGGCATTGGCTGCGCAAAGCTTGTTGTATTTGCTAACGCGCCGGAAGATAATCCGTTTATTGCCGGTGCTTTTCACGGAGTGAGCGAGCCGGATATAGTAGTAAATGTCGGCATAAGCGGTCCGGGGGTTATTTTAAGAGCGGTCAAGGAAGCGCCGGATCTGGATTTTGCTTCACTCGGTGAGCGGATTCGCAGAATGGCATTCAAGATTACACGGGCCGGTGAGTTTGTGGGTAGAAAAGTAGCGTCGATGCAGAATATTCCATTTGGTATCGTTGATTTATCTCTCGCGCCGACACCCATGCCGGGTGACAGTGTCGCGGATATTTTAAAAGCAATGGGGCTCGAAGATGTGGGCGCCACGGGAACGACTGCTGCTCTCGCGCTGCTGAATGATTCAGTTAAAAGGGGCGGATTGATGGCATCCTCCTATGTGGGCGGAATGAGCGGAGCTTTTATCCCCGTTTCTGAAGACGAAGGCATGATCAAAGCCGCGCAGATGGGACATATTACAATCGAAAAACTGGAAGCAATGACAAGTGTCTGTAGTGTGGGTATAGATATGGTTGCCATTCCCGGAGATACTCCCGCGGCGACAATTGCCGGACTTATAGCGGATGAATGCGCCATCGGTATGGTAAATAACAAAACGACGGCTGTCAGGGTAATCCCTGTTCCGGGTATGGATGTGGGGCAGGCCGCCGATTATGGAGGACTTCTCGGAATCGCGCCGATTATGCCGATCTCCAAACTCGATAATTCCAAGTTTATCGGCCGTGGCGGACGTATTCCCGCGCCTTCAAAGGGTATCAATAATTAAGAATAAACACTGTTATGAAGTTTTATAAACAAAAAATACATGTCGCCATGACGCAAATAAATACTGTGCTTGGCGATATTGATAAAAATCTCGAAAAGCATTATTCAGAAATAAATAAGGCGATTGAAGAAAAAAATGATATCATCGTATTCCCGGAATTGTCTTTAACGGGATATTCCCTGAAGGACGCCGTTTACGATGTGGCGGTTCCGGTAAATGACACGAAATTTAACGAACTGAAAAAACTCAGCAAGCATATATCGATCATGGCCGGAATGGTTGAATTAAATGACCGGTATGAAATTTACAATACCGCGCTTTTTTTTGAGAACGGAGAACTGCTGACACGGCACCGCAAAGTGTATCTTCCGACATACGGAGTTTTTGAGGAAGAAAGGTATTTTAGTTCGGGAAACCGCTTCAGGGCGTTTGATTCAAAATTTGGCCGTTTTGGTCTGTTGATTTGCGAGGATATCTGGCACCCGACTTCGGGAGTGATCCTCGCTCAAGACGGCGCGTCGGTATTACTGGTAAGTTCAGCCGCGCTTACAAGGGGAATAGATGAAAATCCCAAACCTGAGAATGTGCGCGCATGGGAGACGCTTCTGCAGGCGCTTGCGATTACGAGTACTTCTTATGTTGCTTTCGCCAACAGGGTCGGGGTGGAAGACGGTCTTGTGTTCTGGGGCGGTTCAGCGCTTATCGCGCCTGATGGTAATATGATCAATCACGCGCCATACTTTAAAGAAGAAATGATTACCACTGAAATCGATATGCTTAAACTGAAACACGCGCGTTTGAATACCACGCTTCTGAGTGATGAGAAATTGCCGGTATTGATTGATGAATTTTCCAGGATTTACGAAAAAAATAAAGAATATTAAAAATTATGAAAAAAATTCATGTATTGGCAGGTCCAAATAAGGAAATTGATAATCTGTTGATCAATTTAAAAGAATTCAGTTTCGATTGTTCGCAGGTTACGAGCTTGTTTGAACTCAAAAAAAAGTGCGCCCAGTCAAAACCGGACGCGGTTATTGTTGCGGATAATCTAAAGGAAAAGGTTCTGAAACATCTTGTCCCTGCCGTGCTCGCCCTTCAGGAACTGATCGGATCGCCCGTAATGGGAATTACAACGGAGAAAGATCACATGCAATCGACGGAAGATTTTTTTAAGCAGGGAGCATCGGATGTGCTTCATCTGCCCGCCGATGCGTATGAAACCTCGCTACGAATCAATCTGAGAATACATGAAGCCGGTCTCCGCAATACGCTTACGACCATCGATTTTTTCTTTTCTGAGGCTCAGGAAAAAGAACAGGGCCGCCGCAGCGGGATTTTTCATTTTTACAACGCGAACCGGATTCGGGTCGGAGAAGTTGTTATTGCCTCAGGGAAAGTTGTTGGCGCCACCTATGGCAGTATTATTAAGGAGGATGCTTTTCTTCAACTGGCCTGTAGTTCATCTCTTTCATTCCGTTTTGAAGACCGCGATGATATCGGAAAAGGGAAATTTATCGCGAATATCACGAATCTCCTGCTGGATGCTTCAAAGCTGAAAGATGAAATAAAAAAACAGGAAAGTTGCCGGGATGAGCAGTTAAAAGCGCTTATCGTTGACCCCAACCGGATCGCGCGGCTTATGACGAACCGATTCTTAAAAAACATGGGAATTGATTCCAAAGTGACATCACCTGAAGAGTTTACCATCCGCTTTTTGGCAAAATCAGCGCCTGATTTTCTAATCCTGGATTATGGTTCGTCCGAAAAGATTTTGGATATGATTTGGCCTGATGAGAGAACAAATTCGGATATTCCTGTAATAATTTATTGCGATGATGTGATAAAAAACCTAAATTTTAATTTTATTGGTAAACACGAGATCAATGGTTGTGTTTATAAAAAGCGCCTTCATGTTGAAATAAAGGAACTTCTGGACAAATTATTCAATCTTTCTGCTGAAAATAAATAGGAGGAGCAATGGATCTGAAAGAAATACGTCAGCTGATAAAAGTGGTGGAAAACTCGAATATCGGGGAACTGGAAATTGAAGAAGACGGTAAAAAGGTCCGGATTACTAAAAGCGTTTCTTCAAATGCCGGCATGATTTATAAGCCCGATGTACAGATGTTCCCTTCCGCGGCTCATCAGAATACGCAGGTTCAACAGTACCCAGCTCCTTCCGGAGCAGCTTCTCTGGACGAAATAGCCGCGCGACCTGTGGAAGCGGTAAAGACCAATACCTATGAGGTGCGTTCACCGATGGTGGGTACTTTTTACGGCGCGCCCTCACCGGATGCGGAACCTTATGTCAGTGTTGGTCAACAGATAGCGGTTGGCCAGGTCTTATGTATTGTTGAAGCGATGAAATTAATGAATGAGATTGAATCGGAAGTTTCCGGTAAACTAGTGAAAATTTTAATCGAAAATGCCCAACCTGTTGAGTACAACCAGGTCTTATTCATCATAGAAAAATCATGATTAATCGATTCTGATCATTTATCTGAATCGGATTCAGCGATTACTTTATTAAATGAAATTAAAGACTAAATTATTTTCCAGTTATTTTTTATTAATCGTCCTCTTCAGTTTTTCTCTGCTGTGGTTGATTATTGAAATCAGAGAATTGACCACATCCCTCCGCGGACATGTTCAGCAGGATGTTCACAGCATCATTCAGGTATCCCGGCAATTGCAAAGTCTTGAAGATTTATACGCGGATTATGTCCTTCTGTTTATCCCGGGAAAATCATCCGAATACCGAATCGGAAATTTAGAAAATTCACGCACAGAGTTCGAAACAAACTGGTCCAAATTACGCGTAAGGATGCTTACACCATACGAAAAAGCATGGTATGATCAGATGCTGAGCGGGATTTACACGTTCCTGTACAATATTGTTGGTGACCAGAAAAAAACAAATTATTCCGGTCAAATCAGTGACCTCGGTGAAAGTGTGGATAAAAAATGGGCGCGTGTGAATGACGCTATTTTGAAGTCAATCAATTATGTAAAAAAAGACAGAATGAGTGATGCCAGATATCTAAGGGATACGCGTGTCATAAAGGATGTTCAAAATCTTCGCGCGTCGCTGGCGGAATTAAACAAAGTGATTGGCGAGCGGGGTATCAGTAAATCCACTCAGATGTCAATGATAGCTCAAAAAACCCAATGGGTGATCATCGCCGCCGAAATTATAATCTTTTTGGCCACAATCTTTGTAGCGATTATTTTTGCCCGCCGTTTAACAAAACCGATTGATACACTCAAAAATGCCATCGAGCAAATGGCGATTACTGATTTTAATCTTGAAATTAAGGATAAACCGAATGATGAAATTGGCGAATTGGGAGAGGCATTTGAACAGCTCGCCGGAAGGCTTAAGGAATCACAGGGCTATAAAGCGGCGATGTTATCACAATTTACACACGAGATGAAAAGTCCTATCGGATCGATAAAACAAGCCACACAATTGCTGGAATCGTCTTTAGGTGATAAGGTCACTACGGAGGAAAGAAGATTTCTTGCCCTTATCAAAGCAAATAACGAGAATTTGCAGAAATTGATCACAAATATCCTTAACAGCGCCACCTATGAAAGAAGTAAGATAAAACTGAATTATTCACCGGTAAAAATCGTCAAATTAATGACCGAGGAACTCATTATTCTCTCGCCGATTATCAATGAAAAATCATTGTTTATTAAAATTAACTATTCTTCGAAATCTATCAGCCTGGACGCGGATGAGGAAAAATTAAAAGATGTGTTCCATAATTTGATTGGTAACGCGATTAAATTTTCACATCAGGGGAAAACTATCCACGCTACCATAAAGGAATCCGTTTCATCTGTTCAGATTATTGTCAAGGATGAAGGAATCGGGATACCAAAGGAGGAAATTCCCTATATCTTTGAAAAACTCTACCGCGCGTCCAATTCAAAGAAAATATCGGTAAAAGGTACCGGACTGGGATTGTTTATAACATCTCAGATAGTGAGAGCACACGGCGGCAAGATCACCGTTTCCAGTGAACTGAATAAGGGCACGGAATTTATAATTGAACTACCCCGGACCAGGCGAATCGCCGAAGAAGGGGGCTGGTTATAGTGAATAAACACATCAAAATATTTCTTGTTGATGATCGGGATGATGAAAGATTCTTGTGGGAGGAAACCATCAAACGGTTCGGATACAAAGTAGAACTTGGAATAAGCGGACAAGATGCCCTGGACAGGATTGATCAGGTACAACCACAGCTTCTTTTATTGGATCTGAGTATGCCGGAGCCGGATGGTCACGAGGTCTGCAAGCGTCTGCGGCAGATTCCCAAATATATGAATTTGCCGATTATCATGCTGACGGCATCCCACGACCTGAATGATAAGCTGACCAGCTTTGAACAGGGCGTTGATGAATATCTGGAAAAAGGGATGGATGCTAAGGAAATCGAAAAACGCATCGAAGCCGTCCTGCGCCGTTATCAGCAAAATCTTGATGCTAATCCGCTGACGTATCTGCCGGGAAATAACGCCATTCAGACCGTGATCCAGAAACGGATCGAAGGCGGAAAATTGTTCGCGGTGGCCTATGCGGATCTTGATAATTTTAAAGCTTATAATGATAAGTACGGTTTTGTGGCCGGTGATAAAATGCTTATTTATACGGGACGTTTACTGGTGGATGCGATCAACAGATTTGGCAATCAGGATGATTTTGTCGGGCATGTGGGCGGAGATGATTTTGTTATTGTATCGACGCCGGATATGGTTGAATCGATTTGTCTATCTATCACTGATATTATGGAGCGTGAAATTCATAATTTTTACCGGGATGAAGACAAGGAAACAGGATTTATTCTTTCAAAAAACCGGCAGGGCAAAATGCAAAAGTTCCCGTTTGTGAGTATATCGATTGCCATTGTTACAAATGAAAACAGAATAATTGAATCAATCGCAGAAGTTTCAACCATTGCCACAGAGCTAAAAAAACTGGCTAAAAAGAAGACGGGCAACACGTATGTTTTTGATAAAAGGAATAATTAAGCACATTTGGATTTTTAGCATTTGTGGATTAATTTTCGTAAACTGTTCACCTGTTTCCAGGGAATCATCCGGACGGGATCAGCAGTTGCAGGCGATGCTTATTGAAAAAGCGGATAAGTTGATCGCCGGTAAAAAGTATTCAGAAGCGGAATCATTATTGCAAAAATATCTGCATAAATATCCGGATGAGCCTTACAGTGACGACGCGGCTTTCAGAATAGCGCGCCTTAGGGTTAATTCTGAATCCGAAAACCCGTTTTTTAATTATCAAGACGCGCGGGAACGGTTTGATGATTTTAAAAAAAAATTCCCGAACAGCAGTTATATTTCTGCTTGTAATGATTGGTTAAAGATTCTAAATTTATATCATGCCGGTACAAAAAACATTCGTTACAATGATCGAATTATAAGTTCCGGAAATTCAGATTTGGAAAAACAAATTGCACAATTAAAAACCGAGAATGAACAATTGCGCAAAATCCTGAGTGAATTGGAGCAGGCGCTGGAACGTTGAGAAAGGGAGGCCCGTTGTTCAAGAAGATTCTTATAGCGAATCGTGGTGAAATTGCATTGCGGATAATTCGCGCCTGTAAGGAACTGGGCGTTCATACCGTCGCCGTGCATTCCGAGGCAGATGAAGATTCCCTGCATGTTCGGTTTGCAGACGAAGCCATTTGTATCGGACCCGCCCAAAGCGGACAGAGTTATTTGAACCCGGTAAGAATCATTTCAGCGGCTGAGATAACAGGCGCTGAGGCAATACACCCGGGTTACGGTTTTCTTGCCGAAAACGCGGAATTCGCTGATATGTGCAATTCCAGTAATATAAAATTTATCGGCCCGAGCGCGGATGTTATCCGTAAAATGGGAAATAAATCTGAAGCTAAATCACTGATGATAAAAGCAGGTGTCCCGGTTGTGCCCGGAAGCGAAGGTGTCTTGAAAAGCATTGAATCCGGCAGGAAACTGGTTGCCGATATCGGATTCCCGGTGATTCTAAAAGCAGTTGCCGGTGGTGGCGGACGCGGGATGCGGATCGTCAGAAATATGAATGAATTCGAGATGAATTATCAGATGGCTCAGGCGGAGGCTCAGGGCGCGTTCAGCAATCCCGAACTTTATCTTGAAAAGTATATTCAAAATCCCAGACATATTGAAATTCAGATTATGGCGGATCAGTATGGGAATGTTGTTCATCTTGGGGAGCGCGAATGCAGTATTCAGCGCCGTCATCAAAAACTGATTGAAGAATCTCCATCTGTGGTAGTCACGGATGATCTGCGAAAACGGATGGGTGATGTGGCGGTAAACGGTGCCAAAAAAGTCCGCTATGAGGGCGCCGGTACCATCGAATTTCTTCTTGACAGCGACTCCAATTTTTATTTTATGGAAATGAATACTCGTATTCAGGTGGAACACCCGGTTACAGAAATGGTGTATGATAAAGATCTTCTAAAAGATCAGATACTTGTTGCCGCGGGTGAAAAACTGGGATATTCTCAAAAAAGTATTAAAATTTCAGGACATGCCATAGAGTGCCGTATTAACGCGGAAGATTATGAAAAAAATTTCATGCCGAGTCCCGGCGAAATTAAAAGCTTTCATATTCCGGGAGGACCGGGTGTAAGGGTTGATTCTCATGCCTATCAAAGATATATGATTCCTCCATATTATGATTCGCTGGTAGCCAAGCTTATCGTTCATGGAAGGGACCGCGCGGAAGCCATAAGCAGGTTGGGAAGGGCTCTGGACGAATTTATCATTGAAGGCGTTAAGACCACTATACCATTCCACCAAAAGTTAATAAAAAGACCGGAATTTATTGAAGGAAAATTTGATACAGGGTTTTTAGAACGAATCAACTTATTAGAATAGCTTGGAGGTTTATATGAGTATCCCGGGTGAATTAAAGTACACAAAAGACCATGAATGGACGAAAACCGAAGGTGACATTGTTGTCGTTGGAATCACAGATTACGCGCAGGGTGAATTGGGCGATGTTGTATTCGTTGAATTACCCGAAGTTGGCGATAAAGTGAGTATGGGAGACAGTTTTGGAACGATTGAAGCTGTAAAAGCCGTTGCAGATTTGTTCAGTCCGGTTTCAGGAGAGATCGTTGAAATAAACGGCGCTCTGGAAGATGAGCCGGAGACGGTGAATAAAGATCCTTACGGGGAAGGCTGGATGGTCAAAATCAAAATTTCAGATACTTCCGAACTAAAAGATCTGATGGATGCGGATGCTTATTCAAAGCATATTGGCTGATATTTTTATAACAAGCCTGCGGATTGAACAACCGCGGGCTTTTTTTTTATCCCATTTCCTGATTTCGTCCCTTCCCTGAACGCCAGCCTTCAAATCTTTGGTAAAATCCTTTGTTAATTGATGCTTAATATATTAAATTAAGGATTAAACCAGAATGTAACCATAATTTCAAAATTGATTCACAATCTGGGGGGAAATTCAGAGATTTTGATCCGATTTTTATACAATTACCGTTTTAAATTAAATAAAGGTAACACACATGGCATATCTTTCTAATTCTGAAGCTGATATCAGGGAGATGCTTGAAGTGATCGGTTTTGAGAATGTCGAGGAATTATTGTCGAATATTCCACAAGATCTGCGCTTCAAAGGTACTTTTAATATTCCGGAAGCCGAATCCGAATTAGGTATCAGCAGAATTGTACAGCAGTTAGCGGAAAAGAACAAGACTTATGTTTCTTTTCTTGGCGGCGGCGCGTATGACCACTACATACCCTCAATCATCGACGCGCTCACATCAAGATCCGAATTTTATACATCTTATACGCCATATCAGCCTGAAGTCAGCCAGGGGAATCTTCAGGCGATGTACGAGTTTCAATCAATGATCTGCGAACTCACTGAAATGGATATCACAAACGCGTCTATGTACGAAGCCGGTTCCGCCCTCGCGGAAGCTGTCCTGGTTGCCGCCGGCCATACAGGTAAGAATAAAATACTCATACCTGCCACTCTCAACAGCAGGTACAAACAGATTATTGAAACCTATATTAATAACACTGAAATCGAATTGACAGTAATACCGGATAAGGATCTGACCATCGATCATACCGCTTTGAAGTCACTAATTGACGATCAGATCGCCGCCGTCATTGTACAACATCCAAATTATTTTGGATTTTTTGAAGATGTTGCCGCGATAAAAAATGCCGCGGCCGGAAAGGATTGTCTGATTATTCAGGTTTATGACCCTACTTCTCTGGGATTATTAAAGACACCCGGGGCGTTTGGGGTCGATATCGCCGTTGCGGAGGGACAGTCCCTGGGGAATGGACAGAACTATGGCGGACCGTTTCTGGGATTGTTCTCTGTAAATGAAAGCCTGGTTCGAAAAATTCCTGGAAGATTGTCGGGGGTCACCAAGGATGAAGACGGAAAAAGGGGGTTTGTGCTTACATTGCAAACACGGGAACAGCACATCCGCAGAGAAAAAGCCACATCGAATATCTGTACCAATTCCGGATTAATGGCGCTTACGGCAGGGATTTATATGTCAACTCTCGGTAAAAAGGGAATAAAAGATGTGGCCGGTTTGTGTTTACAAAAAGCGCATTATCTCGCAAAAGAGTTAACGGCCATCCCCGGAATATCCATGGCTTCCAAGTCCCCGTTCTTTAAAGAATTTACACTCAGTTTGCCGGTCAAGGCTGAAGATGTAATTAAAGCCGCGTTGAAAGAAGGAATTTTTGCCGGAATTGATTTGAAAAAGAGTGGTCACGCGAACAAAATATTAATTGCGGTTACGGAGCAGCGAACCAGAGAGGAACTGGATAAATACATTCAATTTTATAAAAAATATTTGAAGTAAGGATTCGTTTTTATGCCCAGAGTTCTTGTCGCTGATGATAATGAGGATATGCTTGATACGCTTGAGCGGATTTTCAAATTTTACCAATTTGATGTCGAAAAGGCTTCAAACGGTGTTGAAGCGATAGAAATCGCGCAAAACAGCAGGCCGGATTTGATTCTGCTGGATGGAATGATGCCGGTGATGGATGGATTCGAGGCCTGTAAAGTGCTAAAAAGCAGTATGAATACAAAAGATATTCCAATTGTATTCCTTACGGCGAATTATACCGATGTCAAAGATCGAATTACCGGTTTTGAACTGGGCGCGGATGATTACCTTCTGAAGCCGTTCAACTCCAAGGAACTGGTGGCGCGGGTAAATGCCATACTGAACCGCAATAAAATGTTGTATGTGCTGAGGAGCGAAAACGAACAACTGACTTACAATAATAAAATCATGCAGAAAGAGCTTGAGTCATTTCTGAGCCGCTCAAAACAGATAGATAAAGACACATTGATTGATCCCCTAACGGGGCTTTATACTTTTACATTTTTTGAAAGACGTTTAAAAGAGGAATATTTAAGAGCCCTACGTTATAAAACGGCCATTTCACTGGTAATCGTAAGCATCAACAATGTGAAGAGAATGAATGAAACGCTCGGTTATCAGGTAAGCAATTATATTAGAATAAAAATGGCCAATCTGATTTTAAATAAAACCAGAGCGGTAGATATACTGTCACAGAATACAGAGGATTATTTTTACATCATACTGCCTCAAACGGATGATCAGGGAGGCTTTTTGGAAGCCGAACGGCTTCGGGAGACGCTTGCCGGCGCCTGTTATTTTGATGACGAATTTATCGCTACGGTGTCCAATTCCAAAAAGAAGCTTGTTGAACAAAGTAATATAACTGTGAATCTCGGGGTCGCCTCATTTCCGATGGAGAATATAGAGGTAGCGGATGAGAACGATCTGCTAAATAAGGCAAAAAAAGCATTAGGCGCATCTAAGGAGATCGGTTTAAATAAGACGATGTCTTATTGGGAGCTGATTAAGTCTTAGGTGTCTTCAGGGAGATAAAGAATGTATACTAATTTAATTTTTGAAATGAGTAAAGAAGGCCGGGTTGGGCATGTTTTACCGAAACCGGATGTTCCGGAAATGAAAACGGATGATCTTATACCAAAAAACTATTTGCGCGAAAAACCCGCCGGATTGCCCGAAGTCGCGGAGAATGAGATTGTAAGGCATTACATCGGACTTTCGAATCTAAATCATCATGTTGATAAAGCTTTTTATCCACTCGGTTCATGTACGATGAAATATAATCCTAAAATTAATGAAAAATTAGCGGGTCTCCCGGGATTTAGAAATATACATCCCGATCAGCCGAATGAAACGGTGCAAGGAGGCCTGAAACTGCTTTTTGAATTACAGGAATATTTGATGGATTTGACCGGATTCAGCGGGATTACATTGCAGCCCGCGGCCGGAGCGCAAGGTGAATTGGTTGGCCTCCTTCTGATGAAAAAATATCATCAAATGAAGAACAGAAACCGAAAAACTATTCTTGTACCGGATTCCGCCCACGGGACAAATCCGGCGAGCGCGCGAATCGCTGGATTCAAAATAAAAACAATACGCTCGACCGCGCAGGGGGTAGTAGATCTTGCGGATCTTAAATCCAATCTCAATGATGATGTGGCAGGTATCATGCTGACAAATCCGAGCACGCTCGGTATTTTTGAACATCAAATTCGTGAGATCAGGGAGATGCTCGATTCCATCGACGCCCTCATGTATATGGACGGGGCCAATATGAACGCGCTATTCGGAATTGTAAGGCCCGCCGATCTCGGATTTGATGTTATGCACCTAAATCTGCATAAAAGTTTTTCAACCCCTCACGGTGGCGGTGGCCCGGGGACCGGTCCCGTAGCCGTTAACGAGAAATTGATGGCTTTCCTTCCAGTCCCGGTTGTTGAAAAAAAGGACGATACCTATTTTCTTAACGAGGAACTACCGGATTCAATCGGCAGCGTGCACAGTTATTTTGGTAATTTCGCGCTTCTGGTCCGCGCTTATGTTTATATCCGGATGGTTGGCAGGTATGGTTTCAGAAAAGTATCAGATCACGCCATCGTAAATGCCAATTATCTGCGAAAAAGACTCTCCGGGAATTATGATCTCGGATACGCCGCGCCAACCATGCATGAATTCGTGATTTCCGCGGAAAACCAGAAGAAAAGAGGGGCAAAGGCTCTTGATATAGCAAAGAGGCTTCTGGACTATGGAATACATCCGCCGACGGTATATTTTCCCCTGATCGTTAAGGAAGCATTAATGATCGAACCGACTGAAACAGAAAGCAAGGAGATGCTTGATCATTTTGTTGATGTTATGCTGACCATTGATAAGGAAATTGATGAAACGCCGGATTTACTTTTAAATGCACCGCATATTACCCCGGTTAAGAGACTTGATGAAGCCGGCGCCGTGCGGAATTTAGATGTTAATTATTTTAAAAAGAGCTGAAATTCCCATCATGGAGTAGCCCATGGCGTTTAAAATATTGATTGTTGATGATAATCCAAATGTGTTGAAATTATTGAACATTAGTCTTTCTAAAGCGGGATATGAAATAATTGAAGCTGAGAATGGTGAAATGGCTTTCGAAGCCGCGAATAAACATCAGCCGGATCTGATTATATCAGATATCATGATGCCACAAATGGATGGTATTGAATTATGCTGGATGATACGGGAAAATTCGGAAATTCCATTGGTGCCGTTTATATTTTTGACTTCATTTGACGACGCGGAAACGGAAATTCGCGGATTCAGAGCCGGAGCGGATGAATTTCTTAATAAGCCGATCGACCGCAAAGATCTGCTTAAACGTGTTGAAGAGTTATTAAGCAGGACTCAAAAATTAAAAAGTATTGAAAATATCAGTGATGAGCGCAAGGGGTTTTCCGGAGATTTGCGTGATCTCTCGATAGTTGAACTTGTTCAGATGCTCAATCTGAATAAAAAATCCGGTGTTTTGAAAATTGAAGGTGATATCAAGGGACAAATTTATCTCAAAGACGGGCATTTATTTGCTGCCCAGACAGAAGATAAAAGAGGTGAAGATGCATTTTATGATCTGGTTTCACTGATGTCGGGAGCCTTCAGTTTTGACATACGAGATATCAATCTAAAACAGAATATAAGTAACTCAACGATGAATGTGATTATGGAAGCTTGCCGGATCATGGATGAGCGCAGGCAGGATAGTACAGAATAATTGGTATGAAGGAACGACAGGAAAATGTATAAGATATTGATTTGTGATCCTCTTGATGATACAGCCATGGCAAATCTTGCCGAGGCAAAGGATATAAATTATGATACCATTTACGGACAGTCAGAAGACGAACTGGTAAAAAATATTTCAAAATACAACGCGGTTATTGTGCGCAGCGCGACGACTATCACCTCAAATGTGATCGATGCGGGGGTAAATCTGCGCGCGATCGGCCGTGCGGGATCAGGTTTGGATAATATTGATACGGTCCATGCGGCACAAAAGGGAATAAAAGTATTCAACACACCGGGTACAAATGCTGCAGCGGTGGCCGAACTTACCATCGGTTTTATTTTTTCTCTTGCCAGAAAAATTTCTGAAGCTGACGTAAGCATGAAAAACGGTCGGTGGGCGAAGAAAGAATTCACGGGTTTTGAGATTGACGGAAAAACACTGGGAATCATCGGCGGAGGGACCATAGGTAAAATGGCGGCTGTTAAAGCTTTCCGTCTCGGCATGAAAATTCTTGTGTATAACCGGTCTGAAGTTACGATCCCGGAAATCGAATTTGAGCAGGTTCCTCTGGATAAGCTTTTAAAAAGGTCAGATTTTATCTCAGTACATCTGCCTAAAAATCCTGAAACAGCATATTTAATAGGTGAACCCGAATTTGAGAAAGTTAAGCCGGGCTCCTATCTGATAAATACATCCCGGGGCGGAATAGTATCAGAAGCCGCGTTATTGAAAGCGCTTGATTCCAACAAACTGGCCGGGGCGGCCCTGGATGTTTTTGAAAATGAACCGGGATATGATAAAAATCTCGCCGCACATAAAAAGGTGATTGCCTCCCCGCATATCGGCGCGTCAACAACTGAAGCCCAGGAAAGGGTGGGAAAACAGATAGTGGATAAGATTTTAGAACATTTACGTTCAAATTATATTTTTATATCAGGGCAATAATGTGATGGACCGTACTTTTTCAAAAGAGTTAATCATCATCGGCGGAGGTCCGGCGGGCTTAAAAGCGGCCGAGGAAGCCGGACATCATAAAATTGATTACATCGCATTTGAAAAAGGAAATGTCGGACAGGCCTGGCGCGAAATGCGTCCGGAGATGTTTCTATTGTCCCCTTGTCATCCCCAGCGTGACTGGACAAGCTTTTCAGGGAAATTCCCGATCTGGAAGATGGGGGTACGCCGCCCGTATTGTCAGGCGTCTGAGTTTGTCAAATACATGGACGCTTACACAGATCACTTTAAACTGAATATTGAGTTGAATACGTCCGTGACGAATATAAACTTTAATCACGATAGTCTTCAGTACGAAGTCAGGGTTGGCGACAAAACTTACACCGCGCCGGTCATTACGGTGGCAACAGGTATATTCGGTAATCCGTTTATCCCGGAAATACCGGGGGTGAAGAACAATCCCATTGTCACGCACTCACATCACTACCGTTCTGCCGAAGAGTTTAAGAATAAACGTGTACTGATTGTGGGAACGGGAAACAGCGCAGCCGAAATAGCCATTGATTTATGCGGACATTCTTTGGTATATCTGATTTCGCGAGACGATCTGAAATTTTTTTCCGATACAAAAAAACTGTATCATATTAGAGGAATCTCAGAGAGTTATCTGAAAGAACTCATCAGTATGGAAATTATCCGGTATCGCGCCTACCAGAATATTCAGAGAATCGAAGGAAACAGAGTTTATTTCAGAGATTGGGATATGGAAGTGGATAAAATTATTTTTGCCACCGGTTACCACCCTCATATCAAGGTAGCGCAGAACTTTCCCTTACGTTTTAACCGCAAAAATTTTCCTGAGGTCGCGTATTCCGGAGAGAGTATTCAGCAGCCGGGTCTGTTCTTTGCCGGTCCTTTGGCTTATCAAACATCGGCAAGTATTGTAGTACACGGTTTTGTAAAATTGATCCCCTACACGGTAAATCAGATTGCAGAAAGGCTGAAAACCTCATCAACCCGCCGGTAATCCCTTGACATTTAATATTGAGCTGAATAAATTAAAAATTGAATATAAAATTTGTTGAAAATTTAGGAGAAATGATAGATGTTTGAAAAAGAATTTTTGGTCAAGGTTGGCTTGGCCGAGATGCTTAAAGGCGGTGTGATCATGGATGTGACGACACCCGAACAAGCCAAAATAGCGGAAGATGCCGGCGCCGTGGCGGTAATGGCGTTGGAACGCATTCCGGCCGATATCCGCGCGCACGGCGGCGTTGCCCGAATGTCAAATCCGAAAATGATAAAAGAAATCCAGAAGCTCGTCTCTATCCCGGTCATGGCAAAATGCCGTATCGGACATTTTGCGGAAGCGCAGGTTTTGCAGTCACTGGGAGTCGATTTTGTGGACGAAAGTGAAGTTCTCACTCCCGCTGATGATGCCAATCATATCTGGAAGCATGATTATAAAGTGCCGTTTGTCTGTGGTTGCCGGAATCTGGGAGAAGCGCTTCGCCGTATCTCAGAAGGCGCGGCAATGATTCGTACAAAGGGCGAAGCCGGTTCGGGAAATATCGTTGAAGCGGTCCGGCATATGAGAATGGTTCAGAGTGAAATAAAAAGAATTACTCAGCTTGAAGATTCAGAGCTGGTGACTTTCGCCAAAAATTTAGGCGCTTCGGTTGAAATGGTCCGTTACATAAAAGAAAACGGTAAATTACCGGTTCCTAATTTTGCTGCGGGTGGGGTGGCGACTCCTGCCGATGCCTCATTGATGATGCAGCTTGGCGCGGAAACCGTATTTGTCGGCTCCGGTATTTTTAAATCGGATGATCCTGAAGCGCGCGCAAAAGCGATTGTTCTCGCAACAACACACTATAATGATCCTGATGTGGTCGCCAAAGCGAGCGAAGGGCTCGGCGACGCGATGCCGGGACTGGAAATTGGTTCAATTCCGGAAAATGAGTTGCTGCAGAACAGAGGCTGGTAGTTGAAAAGAATCGGAATTTTTGCCTTACAGGGTGACTTTCATAAACATTCGCTGGCCGTTCAGTCTCTTGGTTTTGAAGCCATACATGTCAAGGACGCAAAAACCTTAGCAAAATGCGATAAGCTCATTATTCCCGGCGGTGAATCAACGACTTTTATGAATCTGATAAACCGGCTTGAACTTAATGAGGTGCTGGTGGAATATGGTAAGTCGCGTCCCGTTTTGGGTACATGCGCGGGATTGATCATTCTTGCAAAACATGTTGATTCATTACCCTTTGAAACACTCGGATTGATTGACATTCATGTGGCCAGAAACGCTTATGGGCGTCAGATAAATTCTTTTATCGATACGGTCAGGCTGACACTGGGAGAGGAGACAATCGATTTCGAAGGTGTTTTTATACGGGCGCCAAGAATAACGGCCCCGGGTAATGGAATCAGGCAATTGGGTTTTCATAAGGATGATCTTGTGATGGCCGCAAGTGATAATATTCTTGTCGCGACCTTCCATCCCGAACTTACGGATGATTTAAGAGTCCACCGGTATTTTATCGAAAATTTTGGATAAATTCAGTTTAAAAAAAAGAGGCTTACCCGAAGATAAGCCTCTTTTTTTTTGATAAAAATCAATATCTATCATTCATTGTATCTGTCACCCCATATCCGGACTTTTATTTTATCACCCATTTGTTCAAATATAATATAAACAATCGGAATAATAATCAGAGTCAGCAGAGTACTGGTGGTCAGACCGCCGATGACAGCCCGGGCCAGCGGCGCCCAGCTTTCGGAACCGGAACCGATCTCAAGGGCAAGAGGCACCATACCGAGAATCGTTGTTAACGCGGTCATTAACACGGGCCGCATACGGATCTTGCCGCCCTCTTCCACCGCGATATAAAGATCCTGTCCCCCGCGTCTTCGCTGATTTATATAATCTACCATTACAATGCCGTTATTAACCACAATCCCGGTGAGCATCACAAGTCCGACAAGGGCCATCACGCTTATGGTGGTTCCCGTGATAAAAAGAGCCAGAAAAACGCCTATGATTGACAGCGGAACGGTAAACATGATGATAAAAGGATCAATCAGCGATTCAAACTGAGAGGCCATTATCATATATACCAAAAGGATCGCCGCAAAAAAAGCGATCGTTAGGTAATAGAATGATTCCGCCTGGTCTTCCGCCGATCCGCCGATTACAACCTGGTATTCAATCGGGATGGGCGTATCCCTGATAATTTCTTCGATCTTACTGACCGCTCCGGATAAATCAATCCCGGAAAGCTCACATCCCACGGATACGAATCGCTCCTGGTTTTCCCTGAAAATGGTGGTTGGAGATGTGCTTTGCTCGATTCTGGCCACCTGCTGCAAAGGGATCATTTTACCGTTTATGGTTGGGAGCAGAAGGTTGGAGAGGGCTTCCCTCTTTTCACGGAACGGTTTGTCAAGCTGAACAAAAACATTGTATTCGTCTCCGCCTTCCCTGTATTGCGCGGCCACTTTTCCCTGTATGGCGGTGGAAATCATATCTGCCACCTGAAACGCGCTCAATCTTAGATCATTCATCCGGTTACGGTCGGGAATAATTCTCAGTTCCTGACCCCCTTCCTGCATATTGATATCAATGTCAACCAGCCCGGGAATCTGTTCCATCCTTTTTTTTATCTGCTCTGCGATGGCCTTTGATTTCAATAAATCATATCCAAATATTTTTACTTCAACCGCCCGCTGGGTTGAGAAGGAACCGGGTTGAATAAACTGATAGGTGATGCCGGGAATCCTGTCAAATGATTCACGCAGCTCACTCTCTATTTCCTTCTGACTTCTGTCGCGGTCTTCCTTTGGTGAAAGCCGGATTCTCAGATTAATTCCATGACTTCCGGAGGCGCCGAAAAGTGAAAATATCCCTTCGGTGCTTCCAAATAACGCAAAGATATCGGAAGTTTCAGGAACTTTTTCTTTGACGATATTTTCTATTTCAAGAACACTGAGACGGGTCTTGTCCAGCGGAGTGCCCCTTTCTCTGTTAATTGTAACAGAAATAAAGCCCTGATCATCCTGCGGAAGAAACTCACCGCCGAGAAACGGAATCAGCCCCAGGGAACAAAAAAACAATACCGCCGTCATCAACAGCACTATTTTTTTATGGTACAGGGACCAGTGAAGAATTTTGCCGTAATTATCGGTAAGTCTATCAAGGAAATTGGTAATCCATGCCTTTAGTTTTTTAAGCCTGATTCGGGGCATTTCTGCGTCGGTGAGCAGGATTTTTGATGAGAGCATGGGAACGAGAGTTAAGGCGATAATAAGCGATGCAAACAGACTGAAAGTGATCGTTACCACCATATCGTTAAACAACTCACCCGCGATACCGGGAACAAAAAGTACCGGCAGAAACACCCCGATTGTCGTCAGGGTTGACGCGGTGATCGCCATGCCGACCTCGGAAGCTCCGCTAGAGGCGGCATCGGTCAATTTGCTGCCGTCTTCCCGGTACCGGTAAATATTTTCCAGCACCACGATGGAATTATCCACAAGCATACCGATGGCCAGGGCAAGTCCGGCCATTGAAATGATATTTACCGTCAGATCCGACAACATCATAACCGCGAAGGTCGAAATAACAGAGATGGGAATGGCTAATCCCATGATCAGGCTTCCTCTGATATTTCGCAGAAAAAAATAAATCACTAAAAATGCCAGGATAAAGGCAATCACCGCTGTTTTGCCGAGATTGCTCACCGCGAGAAGAATATATTCCGACTGGTCATAGACCACCTTAAATTCCGTTCCTTCAGGTAAAATGGCTTTTATCGCCGGAAGAACTTCTGTTACGTTCCGGCAGGCCTGAACCGTATTGGCGTCCGACTGCTTAAAAAGACGCATATAAACGCTTTGATTATAGTTTGCCCTGACATCACCGATGAGCTCTTTATAACCGTTTTCGACGTTCGCGATATCTTCCACTTTTAAGGGATAGTTGTTTTCATATTTAATGATGGTCTTTTTAATCTGATCGATTGAATTATATTCGCTTAAAATTCGCAGATTAAAATTTATCGTTGATGTCTCTATCTTTCCGGCGGGAAATAATCCGCTTTGCGCCCGGATCGCGTTGACTACATCCAGCGGCGAGAGATTATGCGCCGCGAGCAGAACGGGATTCAGATTTATATTCACCTGACGTTCGAGACCTCCCTGGGTTTCAACACTGGCGACACCCTCCACGCGTTCAAGCAAAGGTTCGATTCTTTCCTCACCGAGTTGCCTTAGTTCGGCCGGTCCGAGATATGGTGAATTCAAAAGCATGAACATAATGGGCGCCATCCCGGGATCAAACGCGAAGGTAATCGGATCATCTGATTCGTCGGGTAAAAATCCGCGCACCAGATCGATTCTTTTCCTGACATCCGCCTCCGCCTGATCAATATCCGTACCCCAGTCAAATTCAAGAATCACCAGGCTGATCCCCTGAGAACTCTGGGAAGTCACTTTTTTTACATTTTTTGTGGCGGAGACGGCTTCCTCAAGGGTGCGGCTGATGAGATTTTCAATATCTTCGGGGCCAACTCCGGAATACTGTGTAATAATACCAATCACAGGAAAGTCGATTTCAGGAAACAGATCCACTTTTAACTGGGAATAAGAGAAAATTGCAAATCCAATGATGATGAGATACATCATCGTTAGTGTTACACGTTTTTTTATTGAAATTTCTACCAGTTTCATTGGCGCCTCTCAGGATTAAAATTTGTGCATCAATTGAAAATGTTCAGGCATCGTGTTCTCACTGAGTGATAATATTTACCTCTTGACCTTCTTTTACAATTTGCTGGCCGACGACAATCACACGATCGTCTTTTTTCAGACCGTCGGTGATTTCAATCCTGCTGTTTTCCTGGAGACCGGTTTTTACTTCCACTAATCCCGCTGTGTCACTTTCGGCGACAAAAACATAAAACCGCTGATGGGTATAGGTCTGTCCTGTGTTTGGATCGACTTTTACTTCTGTTCTCCGGATGAGAGCGTTATCGGGGATTACAAAAGTATTTTTGCGCATCTCAATCTCAATGCTGAACTGGCCGTACATGCCCGATTTAAGTTCACGACGGATATTGTCAAATATGGCCTCCGTTTCCGCGGTTCGGCTGATCGCGTCGATTGCCGGATTTATACGGGTGATGGTTCCCGAATATATGTTGCCCGGGAGGGGAGGAAATTCCGCGTAAACGGTTTGTCCAAGTTTTAGTTTATTCATAAAAATATCGGAGATATTGAGTTTGGCCCGCATTAAATCAGTATTTATAATTTTAGCCACCGGCTGACCGGCCGGCACCATCTGACCGAGTTCAAACAAAAGGCTGCCGACCACCCCGTCGAATGGAGCCTTTATATAAGTGTTTTCAAACTGTTCTTTTGCCTGTTCGTAGGCGGCCCGGAGCTGAGCAAGGGTGGCTTCTGATTCCTGCAAAGCGGATCCGGTTTTTTCCCATTGCTGCTCGCTGACGGCCATTTCGCTGTATAGCCTTTGATAACGGTCATAATCCTGTTTTACCTGATCGTATCTTGCCTGCATGGATTGATAAGAGGCTTCCGCCTGTTTCATGGATTGTTTCCAGATTTTGTTTTCCAGAACGGCGATAATTTCATCTTTTTTTATCTTGCTGCCCACGGGTTTGATAATTTTGTCCAGCTTTTCCGAGACCTGGCTGTAAACAAACGCGTCATTCATGGCTTCCAGGTTTCCTGTAGTTTCAATAGTTGTGGAAATAGAGTCCGGACGGATTTGATAAACCTGAACCGGTACGGCGGTCTTTTTCGATCCTTCATTATCCTGACCGCAACCCGTCAAAAGTATCAGAATAATCCAAATGAGAGAAACCGAGACTTTTTTCATGATCCTTCTCCTATTGATTCCAAATGGTGTTCAATTTACCGGTTGATTTAAGCAATCGCAGCTGAGAAACATTATATTGATAGATTCCGTTGCGGTATTCTTCTTCGCTGGTGATAAAAGAAAGCTGAGCGGTTAGAACTTCCACCTGGGTGATGATACCTTCGCGGTAGTTAAGATCGGCAAGCCGCAGCGCCTCTCTTGTTTCCTCCGAAGCTTCCTTGAGACTAATGAGATTGGTACGGGCCTCTTTGAATCGGTTGTAATTATTCTCAACATCCAGATGGATAGATTTTTTTAGCAAATCCAGTTGTATATCGGATTGCTTGTCCCTGATTTTGGATTGCTGCAAATCAATCAATCGTTTTCCCCCTTCAAAAAGAGGCAGCTGAACGGACAATGTGGCGCTTTTAACTCTGATATAATCCTCGGCAGATACATCGCTTGTGTTTGACTGAGCCTGATGCTGCACAGACGCGTTCATGGCAACGGTTGGCAGAAATCTTGATGCGGCCATTATTTTCTGGTCACTGACAGCTTTGTTTTGGAATTCCATCCCGGACACGTCAGGTCGATCCATGAGCGCGTTTTCCTGAAGTTCTACCAGGGGAGCCAGATTCTTCTCATCAATGAACTCCATTCGTTTTAACTGATCCAGTACGATGAGAGAATCATCCTTGTCGATGTTGAGAAGAAATTTTAGATTTTGTTCAGACATTTTCTTTGAGTTAATTGCCGTGGTCAGAGGGGGCAGAGTAGATGAATACCGCGCTTTGGCCCTCAGATAATCCAGTTTCGATGCCGCGCCGGCCTCATAAAATTTCTCAACCTGCTCGAAATTCGCTTTCGCCGCTTCGACGGATTGTCGGTTCACATCGATCAGACTGGAAGCGAGCATAAGATTGAAATAGGCTTCAAGGGACTGCAGCACAATATCATCTTCCTTGTCCCGAAGTTGTTCACTGAGGGATTTTTTGAGATTTTTTTGTATCCGCCAGTTCGCGAAACGCGACCCTCCCGTGAATATCGGAAGCTGAAGCTGAAAGGCGTGAGTAAAATTGTAATCCGCTCCTACGCGAACTTCCTGCCGGACGGTCTGACCCAATTCCTGGATTTCAAAAACGAAGACCGGCAATTCGATATTCTTTGTTACCTGGTACTGATAATCCAACGATGGAAGAAAGTCAGAGATCGCCTTCCATTCATTAAATTTTTGATGCTGATATTCTTTCCTTTGTATGGCCAGGTCCAGATTTTCGCTTCTGCTGATTCCGATAACATCATTCCATGTAAGCACGATTGTGTTTTGTGCTGAAGTTGGATTGACGAGTAATATGATCAATAAAATGAACAAAAAATTTTGTAAAGGCTTCAGCATAGTCACCCCCGATGATTCTGATTTAAAAACAGATGATTTTTCAAAAAGATATCAATTTATCATGTTTTGTCGATGAATTGTTAATCCACTCTATGATTTGGAAACCTGGTTCTTAATTTCAGGTATTCAGAATCGAATATGTCCATATTCCGATTCCCACAGCAGGGTTTTGTGTTTTCTGAAAATTCCGGCATTTTGTATATTTCTCCGGTTTGATTAAATCATGTTTAATTTACCGCCCATTCGGTAAACCGGTCAACATGTAAATTAAAAACTGCGGGACTCAAACGACAATATGATCATTGATACATAGGGATTTATCACGTTGGACAGTATATGAATAGCGCGCTCGTTGAAAGCCGGAAATTAATCGCCGGGGAAGGAGAGAAGATTTGTTTCCTATTAAATGAATTTCTTGCATTATTTTTAGTAAATGTGTAAAATTATTTAATAATTATTATAGGTATATTCATGAAAGATAACGCGATTATTGTATTCTGTACTGTCCCATCAACAGAGATCGCTGACATCATCGCTTCAAAACTTGTTGAAAATAAACTCGCCGCGTGTTGCAATATTCTGCCGGGAATGAAATCTGTTTACCGCTGGAAGGAAAAAATAGAAAGCAGTAAAGAAGTATTATTGCTGATAAAATCCACCGAAAATAATTTCAAACGGCTCGAAAGCGAAGTTCGGATTCTGCATCCCTATGAGGTGCCGGAAATTATTTCGGTGACGGTTCAGAACGGTCTTCCCGAATATGTGGAATGGATCAAACAAAATACAATAAGGTAAATGATGAACAAAACATTAGAAAATATTCTGAATGATAATCACTCCGGGTCACTTTCTCTGACAAAGAAGATGCTCGATCTTTTCAGAGATGAGTTAAAATCATCTGCTATGAACGCGACAACGGCGGATGACACCTACAAATCTTTGCAGAATATGGCCAAGTTGCTTATAAAGCGCCAGCCCAATATGGTGCTTCTGCGGAAAACGAGTAACGCGTTACTTTTATATTTTAAGAGAAGTCTTAATTCGGACAAGCCGCTCGCGGAAGTGATTGAATCCATTCAGGTAAAAATCGAAGCCCTGGATGAAGAGCTGGATAAGAATGTGGACACCATTTCTCAGCTTGGATCAAAGATTATCGCCAACTTTAATAAAGTAATGACCATCAGCAACAGTACCATGGTCAGAAACATTCTTTTGACCGCCTCCCGGCATAAACGAAAATTCGATGTATTTTGTATGAAGAGTCATCCCCCGGATGAGGGCGCCCTTCTCGCGGAAGAATTAACAAAACAGAATATCAAAACAACTTTAATTTCAGATACGGGCGCCGGTTATTTCATGCCGGAAATGAATCTTGTTTTACTGGGAGCCGACCGGCTGTATGAAACCGGATTTGTAAATAAACTTGGAAGCCTTCAGCTTTGTCTGACGGCAAAATATCTGAATGTTCCGGTATATCTGGCGGTGGAGACCACAAAAATTTTAATTGAAAGTGAGCGCGCCATCAAAATAACTCCCCAGAATCCTGATGAAATGCACAAAAGCAAAAACAAAGATCTGGATATAATGAATGTGTATTTTGAGAAAGTGCCGCTTAATCTTGTGCATAAAGTCATCTGTGAAAATGGGGTTTTTGAAACAAGCGAATTTATAAACTGGTATCTTAAGGAGTAAGGAATTATGCCATCAGGAACGTTTATGATTGAAATTTCCACCAGGAATCAGATCGATATTCCGGCGGAGATAGTTAATCGCTTAAAATTGAATGAAGGGGATAAGGTAGAGATTCTGATAAAAAAAATCCGGTCAAAGAGAATGGATATCAATATTACAAAAAATCCGCTGATGAAACTTCTTGAACTTTCAACAGAGGAGCCGGAAGAATTATGAAAATAATGACCAGTTTTATTGATACTTCGGCCTGGCTTGCAATTATCGACAAAAATGATCCGCAACACGAGAGGGCCACGGCATATTTTAGAAATCTAATTGAAAACGATGCCAAAATTATTACCAATAATATTATAATCGATGAAACGGTAAACCATATCAAATTGAATCTTGGTAACGAACTCGCGCGGCGGTTTTTGTCGATTATTGAAGAAAGCATTCTGACGATCAATCTGAGATCGGACTGGATTTCACGCAGGGTCAGAAAAAACGGACTCAATTTTTGTCTGAAATCAAATGATAAAGAACTTGAACTAAGACATTATTTTATAAGGGAAACCCTTAAAAGGAAAAGGGTTGATATCGTTTTTTCATTTGACAGAAAATTAAAATCATTCGGATTGCCCCTTGTACCCCAGGCGGATTAAGCGCGGGGTAAATTGATCTTATCCGTAAGATTCGTAACAAAAACTCCAAATTACATTTTTAAATATTCTTTTACCGTCATTTTGATGTTTTCCGTTCTGTAATTCATTGAGAATGGAGCGGGGAAGAGGAAGGAATAGCGCAAAATGAAAAAGGTGCTGATAGCCGGATCGAAAGATTTAGGAAGCGCGTGCGCCCTCAGGCTTTATCGCAGTGGCATGCGCGTCACCATAGTCGCTCAGGACCGGCCGCTTGACATTCATTATCTCCGCACGTTCAGCGGCGCTGTTTACAGCGGATCAAAGACTATTGAAGGGGTGCAGGGATTAACCATTTCCGGAGCGATCGATAGCGGTGATGTTGAACCTGATATCCTCGTGAAATCTTTTATGGAATATCAGCATGCCGACAGAAAAATCCCGATTCTTACCGATTCGGATTTATCGTCATCAAAAGACGCTGTTGATGCTGATTATATAATCATAACAGATGTAAATGTTTTTCATAATATCCGGTCCGTGATTCCCGAGGATGCAAAATCAATCGGATTTTCAGATAAAGCGAGTGAGTTCACAGCCAATTATCTGATCGGGGAAAAATCACCCGACACCGGAAAGGTATTCTATCCGTTTCTTGATAATATCCCAACGGAAGAGAAGAAGCCGGTGGATATCCGGTTGAACAAAATTCAGATCCGGGCTCCGATTGAAGGCATTTTTACGGCATCAAAACAATGCGGAGATCATGTCTTTGAAAAAGATGAAGTCGGAAGAATCGGTGAAATCCCAATTTTATCGCCTGATGCCGGGCATATTACAGGGCTATTGAACAGCGGACTGATAGTAAAAGCAGGTGTGGTCTTCGCCGAAATCTCACATGCCGTTAATAAAAACGCCCACATGCAGATACCTGATCATAATTTTAGTCTCGCCGGAGGAGTGCTGGAAGCGGTCATGTACGATCAAACGATAAACAGGGAGTAATATGGCTGATCAGCTTCTTGAGTTTTTCAGACAGTTAAGTGATCTTGTCTGGGGTGTGCCCCTTCTGGTATTGCTGGTTGGAACCGGTATTTATTTATCAGCCAGACTACGGGCAATTCAAATTACCAAACTGCCCCACTCCTTGTACCTCGGTTTGATAAAGAGAAAAGAAGAAAGTGATCAGCCCGGAGACATCAGTCATTTTCAGGCTCTGATGACAGCGCTTTCCGCAACGGTGGGAACTGGAAATATCGCGGGTGTGGCGACCGCGATTGCCACAGGTGGTCCGGGAGCTCTGTTCTGGATGTGGATTACCGGTTTGTTCGGAATGGCGACAAAATACAGTGAAGCGGTGCTGGCGGTTCATTACCGTGAAGTAGATGAAAACGGCGCCATGAGCGGCGGACCGATGTATTATATCCATAAGGGTTTGGGAATGCGCTGGCTGGGGCTGGTATTTGCTGTTTTTGCCGCCATCGCGGCGTTCGGTATTGGTAATATGGTTCAATCCAATTCTGTAGCGCAGGCGCTGAATCATTCATTTAATATTCCGAATACCTGGACAGGAATTATATTGATGGTCTCAACGGCGATTGTTATTGTGGGCGGGATCAAAAGCATCGGACGCGTGACCGGCATCCTGGTGCCTTTTATGATTGTTTTCTACTTCATCAGCGCTTCGGCGATCCTGTTGATTCACTTTGAAACCATCCCCGCGATATTTATGCAGGTGATTGATGGCGCGTTCAGCGGAACGGCAGCGGCCGGAGGATTTCTCGGCGCTTCGGTAATGATGACCGTAAAAATGGGCGTCGCCAGAGGCGTGTTCTCAAATGAATCCGGTTTGGGCAGTTCACCGATCGCCGCCGCCGCGGCCATAACCAAACATCCTGTTTCTCAGGCGCTGGTCTCGATGACGCAGACTTTTATCGATACCATTGTTATTTGCACTTTAACAGGATTTGCCATTATCGCATCGGGATTATGGATGAGTAATCCGCTGTTAACCGGCGCGGAACTGACATCCGCTGCTTTTTCGCGGGGGTTGCCCGGGAACATGGGAGGAACGGTTGTTTCGGTGGGATTGATTCTGTTTGCTTACTCCACAATACTCGGATGGAGCTATTATGGTGAAAAGGCTTTGGAATTCATTGTCGCGACGGGTGAAAAGACAAAAAAAGTGGTAATGTACCTGCTGATGATTATTCTGGTCTTACCGCTCTGGATTGTATTAAACTCCGGCGACGGCGCGCTTTATATGAGTCTGTTTATAATCCTGACCTACGTCTTTGTTTTTACAAAAATCAGAAATAATATCACAGCTCCTGATCTGAATACCATCAATATTCTGTACCGGGGGACATTCAGCGTATATGTTCTTGTGGGAACGATCGCTCAGCTGGATCTGGTATGGACAATGGCGGATGTCTTTAACGGCCTGATGGCCGTTCCGAATTTAATCGGATTGCTGGGGCTCTCGGGAATTGTAGTAAAAATTACCAACGATTATTTCAAAAGCTGACGCAATCAGCAGCTAAAAAAGCGCCTGGATTACGGGGCGAAAATTTTCTGATTAAAAATCCCGTGATAAGGTTGACAGATATTGATTATATCCTTATATTAGTGACTCTATTTTGATAAATAAAATGAGAGCCAGTAGCTCAGCTGGTAGAGCAGCGGCCTTTTAAGCCGTTGGTCCGGGGTTCGAATCCCCGCTGGCTCACATCAAATTCAGCCTGATTCTTTTTTATGGATCAGGCTTTTTTTATGGTAAAAATTATCCATGCGGATTTAAACTCATCGCAATGCCAAATTGAATAGATATTCAATCATATAAATTGGAATACTCCCGATTTGTAAACAAAACGGAACGCTAATAAAGTATAGATTTGATGGGTGTGATTTTATGTTTTGCGGCGGATCATCCGTTGTCAGTGTGGTTATCCAGAACGGAGCGTATTTTGCGCGCCAGGGCCAAAGGAGTAAACGGTTTTTGTATAAATTCGGTGTCCGGATTAAGTTTACCCTGATCAACGATGGCGTCATCCGTATAACCCGACATGTATAAAATTCGGATATCCGGACGGATGGGTTGCAATTTTTCGACCAGTTCTTTACCATTCATTTTTGGCATGACCACATCTGTCAGCAAAAGGTCAATTTGCTCTTTATGCCGTTTACAGACCAGAAGCGCCTGATCTCCATCGGGTGATTCCAGCACTCTGTAACCTCTCGCGCGCAATGTCTCGCAGATTACCTGACGAACCCGCTCTTCATCTTCAACAACCAAAATAGTTTCAGAACCGTCCAGATCGTTTCCGGATGTCTTGTCATTATCTGAAGAATTACTGGCCGCTTTATCTTCTTTAAGGAAGTAAACACGGAAAGTCGTCCCATTACCTGCTTCGCTGTCCAGAAGAATATGACCGTCACTCTGTCTGACGATCCCATAAACGGTCGCCAATCCCAAACCGGAATGTTTTGCTTTTCCTTTTGTAGTAAAGAAGGGTTCAAAAATATGCGGCTGAATTTCCTTTTCCATACCGTGTCCGGTGTCGCTGACCAGCATCGAAACATAGGTTCCGGTCTTAAAACCAGGATACTGTTGCACATTCGTCGCGTCAAGAGACAGTAATTTGGTTTCGATTGTCAACCGGCCTCCTTCCGGCATCGCGTCCCTGGCATTGAGAACGAGATTCATGATCACCTGCTCGATTTGTCCGGGATCAGATTTTATATACAGTAATTCATGGCTCAGATTTGTGCTCACTTCAATATTTTCCGGAATTAACCGCGTAAGAATGTTCTTGGTTTTAATGATCATTTCATTCAGGTCAAGTATCTTTGGCTGGAGAATTTGCTTTCTGCTTAGGGCGAGGAGCTGCTGCGTAAGTGATTCAGCTCTGCGGGCCGCGTCATCAATCTGTGTGATACTTTTTATGATGGAGTCATTGTCTTTTACTTTTAACAGTAATAATTCGCAGTACCCTCTGATAATTGTTAACAGGTTGTTAAAATCATGCGCGACTCCGCCGGCGAGCTGCCCGATCGCCTCCATTTTTTGTGATTGGTGTAACTGGTTTTCCAGACGTTTACGCTCAGTGATATCCCGGGCAACGCCGATCAGGGCGAACGGTTTTCCATGTTCATCTTTGATCGCTGAGGTGGAGAGATAAACAGGTATTTTCGTACCGTCTTTTCTGATATTGATGATTTCACCCTGCCATCCCCCAACTAATGTGTCAGGCAGAATTTGACGAGCCTCAGCGAGAGAATCGTCCGGAGAACGTATAATTGTGATCGGTTTTCCGATCAATTCTTCCTGCCGGTATCCGTAAGTTTTTAGAAATGCGTCATTTACAAATAAAATATTATCTTCCTTATCGGTAATACTCACGCATTCGCTGATACTCTTAACGGCGTGACCAAGCATACTCATCTCATTTTCAACATTTTTCCGGTCCGTAATATCCCGCCCAACACCAACAATTCCGGTAACTTCCCCTTCTTTATCCAGTATGGCGCTGTCCACCCAGCCGATCCACCTCCAGCCGTCTTTGGTCATTGCCCGCTGTTCCACATAAATCGTATGAGGCGGTTTATACAATTCTTGCATAGCCTTAATAGTGCTTTCCCGGTCATCTTCATGTACCAGGGGAATAAATTTCTTACCAAGCAGCTCTTCTTCGGTTTTCCCGAATACCTTACAATATGAAGGGCTTACAAATAAAAAATGCCCGTCTTTATCCACCTTAACCACGAGATCGGATTGGTTTTCAACGAGTATCCTGTATTTTTCTTCACTCTCCTGCAGCGCCTTTTCCGCCCGCGCTCTTTCTGAAAGCTCCTTTCTAAGCTGTTCTGTTTTTACAGCCACGCGTTTTTTTAGCAGCCAAAACCAATAAAAAACAAGAATGACAAACGCCAAAAGCGGCGTGATTATATATAGGGAATATTTCATGAGTTGCTTAAAAAATGTCTCCCGTTCATAAACACCAAACCACTTCTGGTAAATCCCGTCATATTTGCCTGTGGCTTTCAGGATACTCAATCCCTCATTTAGTTGAGCGAGAAGAATCGGATTACCATCATGTACCGCGAAACAATAGTTTACCGGATTGATCGGAGGCCCCACCGCTTCAATGTTTGTCAGCTTATAGCGGTGAATGAGGTATTGACCCGCAAGTTTGGTGAGCAGGGCGGCGTCGTATTGTCCTGAGGCCAGCAGACGAAGCGCGTCTATGTGGTCATTCACGGTGAATAATTGTCGGGAAATTTTATGTTTAACCGCAAACTCATGCATCACATCGCCATTCTGTACGATCACTTCTTTGTCTTTTAAATCGGATAGTTGTTCGATGGGCGAATCCTTGCGCACAAAAACCGTATGGGATACAATGATATGAGGCGTTGAGAAGTCAATGAGAGAATCTCTGTCTTCGGTGTAATACATACCGGTGATCATGTCAATCTGTCCGGCTTCAAGTTCTGATTTAACCTCGCTCCAGGGGCCTAAGGTCAATTGCAGATTCAGACCCATCACATCCGCTACAGCTCTAATCAGATCAATATTGTAGCCTTCCGGCTGATTTTTATCATTCAAATACTCATACGGGGGATAATTATGGTCCCCTTTAGCGATTATCAAATGATTCTCCTGTGTCCGGGCAGGTGAAGAGAACAGAAGTAATAAAGTCAGGAAGAAGATGGTTTTCCCCGGGCCTGATGATAAATGACCGGCTTTCTTAAGCGGATTTGGCAGGTATTTAAAAAAAGTTTCCGTGAGATTGCATTTCAGGATTAGTTTTTTGGTCATTTTTGTTTCTTTATAATCTGTAAAAATAAAATCATCCTGATACCGATTAAATCCTAACGTGAAAGTTAATAAACTCAGCGGTATATTACCATTTTTTTATTTTTGGATTATGATATGAACTCTGATGACGTCATAGGTTAGGTATTATGTGGGATATTCCCGATACCGCCCGGTTACAATATATTAATTAAACAAACCTAATAAGATAAGAAATTAAAAGGAACGAAAAACACAGCAACTGTCTGATTATCCGACATATTTACAAAGAATATAGAAGGATTTTATCTGTTGGTAATTATGGATAATTGGCGTAAAAACAATTAGATACGCAATATTGCCAAAAGAATGGCACAGTTATTGTATTGTTATATAACAAACACGGAAGTCAACCCCGAGAGAATGAGGAATAAATGGATTTTGGAAAGCCGGTCGAAAGACCGGCTTTTTTATGATGTACACTTGCATCAATAATCAAAGATCATTAAATTAGCGAACTCAATTTTAACGCACCTGTAGCTCAAGTGGTAGAGCAGCTGACTCTTAATCAGTTGGTTCGGGGTTCGAGTCCCTGCAGGTGTACAAAAACAAAGCCTGTCGATTCATTTCGGCGGGCTTTTTTTTTGGAAAAACGTGGGAAGGATAAGAAAAAAGATAAAAGAAAAAAGAAAAAAGAGTTAAGAGTGTAAGAGTCGGGGCGCCCGGCCATTTCACAACAGGCAGCCACACATGTCATCCCGGAGGGATCTTCTGCTTTCTTGGGAAATGAAGAAAAGTAAGAAGTAGGAAGTAGGAAGTAGGAATTGAAGAGCGTTAAGAGAAAAGAGTTAAGAGTTAAGAGTAGGGCGGACCAAGCGAAAAATTGATTCCCCAATCCCGAAGGGATGACATTATTGTAGATAACCGGCTACCCTGAAACCCCGCGACCCCGTCGGGGTCGAACAATGACTCCGGGATGCCCTGTTCTCCAAAGCCGCGTCACCTCCGGCGGCAGGTGGAGTTAAGAAAAAAGACGAAAACGGTCTGAACTTTGATTAAGATGATTAAATGATGAAGATGATTAAGAAACCGGAAATCAGAGTTTTCAATTATTCAGGGGAATCATAGTTCAGACAAAGAAAGTAGGAAGTAAGAATTTAAAAGCGTTAAGAGAAAAGAGTTAAGAGTCGGGGCTGACCGAATGCAGTTAACCGCGAAAAATTGATTCCCCAATCCCGAAGGGATGACATTATTGTAGAAAAACGAACCCCGCAACTGACCCTCCCCTCGATCCCCTCCCCTCTGCAACAGCTTGGCATAAGGGAGGGGAAGGGGAGGGTGAGAGAAGCCGGGAACCGGAAGAATAAAGAGAACGACTGTAAAAAATATCATGTTTTGATCTTTCTCTGTTAATTATTTACCTTCAGTTATAATCTGAAAGCAAAGGGGAAAGCCAATGAAATTAGACGAGCAAATCGCCATGAAATTTGCCTGCCCGAGATGCAAAACAAGTGGCGCGGCTGTGAAGAGAATCGCCGCGACCGGCTCCGGTCTCTCAAAATTTTTGGATATACAGCACAATACATTTATCGCCGCGTCGTGTAAAAACTGCGGGTACACGGAATTGTACAATCCTGAATTTTTAGAAGGGAAAAGCACCCTGAGTGATATCGTCGATTTTATTTTCGGCGGTTAAGACATCCGCGTAGGGAGTTTTCCCGTGAATGCACCGGGAACGTCAAATATACAATAAAATATATTGGAGTCCGGATGGACGCGATGGAAGCTATTCTGACAAGACGAAGTGTAAGAAAATTTACGGGTGAAAGTATTCCCGATGAATTGTACGATAAACTGTTAAGAGCGGCCATGCAGGCGCCGTCAGCGAGAAACGATCAGCCGTGGCAATTTATCATCATCGATAACAGGGATACGATGGATGCCATAAGCCGGTTTCATCCATACGCGCAGATGCTCAAAAAGGCGGCGGGGGTTATTACCGTTTGCGGCGACAGGAGGCTTGAACAAAATGTGGGCTATATCGCTCTTGACTGCGCGGCGGCAAGTGAGAACATTTTGCTGGCGGCCCATGCTCTGGGATTGGGCGCGGTGTGGCTTGGCGTTTATCCCCGAACGGAACGGATGAGAAGTCTGAGCGGATTATTAAATCTACCTGAAAATATCATCCCCATATCCATGATCGCGTTAGGGATTCCCGAGGTGAAAAGTATTCCGGAAAACCGGTATCAGCAGACACGTGTACATCGGAATACCTGGACTTTATGAGATTGGCATGTAATTGTCTGGAAAATCAGCGGTAATCAAATCAGCGCGGGATAAAAATTTGTTTCGTTGTAAGCCAGTAAACAATCCGTTAAATTACCGTCAATCATGTTTATTTGGAGAATTATTACAGACAAAGAGGGGTGTCGATGAAAACAAGAATTTTCAATATCATGTCATTGATGATTTTGCTCCTGACGCCATTATGCGTGATCGGGCAGGACAGTTATGAGAATGAAACCAAAGCCGAAGTGAAAGCGCTGGATGATTTTCATGAAACCATCTATCAGATATGGCATGAAGCCTGGCCTGAGAAAAATGTGCAATTGCTAAAAGATCTGATTCCTGATATCGAAAACGGCTATAAAGAGCTGGCCGGCGCGGAACTTCCCGGCATCTTAAGGGATAAACAGGAAAAATGGGACGCCGGTGTGGATAAGCTGGCTGAGATTATAACGGATTATAAAGCCGCATCCGCGGATAATGATGATGCCGGATTGTTACAGGCGGCGGAAAATCTCCATTCGCAATACGAAGCGCTGGTCCGCACCATCCGTCCGGTGCTCAAGGAAGTGGACGCCTTTCACCAGGAATTATATATGTTGTATCATTATTATTTACCCGATCAGAATCCGGAAAAAATAAAAATTTCGGCCGCTCAGCTAAAGATAAAAATGAATGAATTAAATAAGGCGCGACTCTCAAAACGTTTGGAATCCAGGGAAGATGAGTTCAATAAAGCGCGCAAAGCGCTGGCGAGATCGGTGGACGCGTTGAATGTAACCATCGGCAAAGAGAACGATATGGCAAAGGTCAGCAAAGCGATTGAAGCCCTGCATTCAGAATATCAGAAACTGGAAAGCGTTTTTGATTGAGAATCCATCTCTAAATGATTTTAAAGCCGGTTTCATCGCCGGCTTTTTTTGCTATATTTTTGGGTCATTCACGCAAAAAATAAAAAAATAATCATCTTTTAATTAAACCTACTTGTATTTTATTTATCTGTTCATTATTATAATGATGATTTTGGAATTTGACCTGCCTTAAACATATTCTTTTTATCATGACTGCTAAAATTGCAGCCAAAAATTGGAAATAGACGAAATGGATGTCGGTATATTTGAATTTGAACTCATCGTTAAAAATGAGTTGAAATTGCCCCCGTATAAAGGTTCTGCTTTCAGGGGATTGTTTGGACACGCGCTAAGAAAAACAGTGTGTGTGACCAACATGATCAACTGCGGCGGATGTCTGTTGCGGGATAACTGCGCCTATTCGTATATCTTTGAAACAACCAACGGACGCGATGAGAAAGTCGCCCATCCTTTTATAATAGAACCGCCTCAAACTCAAAACAGTCTTTTTCCGGAAGGCGATTCGCTAAAAGTCAAGCTCGTCCTGATCGGAAAAGCCATAGAATATCTGCCCTATCTGATCTATACGTTCAGAGAAATGGGGAAAATCGGTATTGGCGCCAGTAGAGGAAAATTCTGGCTAAAAAAAGTGAAGGAATTGATATCACCGGAGCATGTAACAATATATGATCATGTTCAGCAATCCGTTAACACCGGTTTTCAGCGATTGAATTTACATGAAATTCAGCCAATAGAAACAGATCACTTACGGCTTCATTTTATCACGACAACCGCCATCAAAGTAAACGGACGGGTCGCGAAGGAAGTTGATTTTGTTCAGCTGTTGAAAGCCATTCAAAGAAGGCTGAAATCATTAAATTTTTATCATAGCAATGGTAATAATGGTGTTGATGAATTTGATATGGACGCGGCCAAAAAAATTGAAATTGTCGCGAGTAAAATTGAAGACATGGAATGGCAGAGATATTCCAACCGGCAAAAGACAAAAATCAGTCTGGAGGGATTCAGCGGAACCATGGAGCTAAGAGGCAATATAACACCATTTTTCCCGCTTCTAAAAAAAGGCGAACTTCTGCACGTGGGCCGCGGGACGGTCTATGGAATGGGAAAATACCTGATAGAGACAATAGCTTAAACATAAGCAGTGCAAAAACCGGAGGCATTGATGGTTGAATTAACTGATCAACGTAAAGCCCGTTTATTGGGGGCGCTTTAATCATGAAATGCCTTCACCAGGTACAAACTCAGAATATAGGGAGGTAAATTCATGCGAAAAATGATCTGTCTTGTCTCCGGTCAGACCCTTCCCAATTATCGCGGAATAAAAGAACTCAAACCGGAAGAAGTAGTTTACTTTTTCACCGAAAAATCAAAAGATCAGTTAGAGACTTTAAAAAAAGTGTCAAGGATACAGTCTCAGGAGCATTTGGTTGATTTTTATGATTTTGAAGCAATTGAAAATTTGTGCGGCAGGCTGATTAGCGAGGATCCGGATGCCAACTGGATTCTAAACATGACAGGCGGAACCAAAATCGCGTCGCTGGCCTGTTACCGGGTATTCCAAAATAAAAATTTTCCGGTCATTTATGTGGATTCAGAAAATCTGCGGCTTATCTATCTGACGGAGGAACAGAGACGATTTGAACCATTTGGCAAACATTTTTCGATCCGGGAAATTATCCGGAGCCATGGGCAAAAAGTACAAAACATCCGCTCAGATGAATTTGATTCTGAAATAAGAAGAGAAGAAATTGAACTTTTATTCAAAGTTCAACAATTCAGGAACAGAAAAGTCGCAAACCGCTTTAATAAAATGTGCAATCAGGTATCATTGAAAACCATTGGCAGAAAAGAAACAGATTATAGCATGAATATTGATAAAGGCCTGTTGAAAAGGGTAAATGGCGAATTTTATTTTCAATACAATGATGGCAAATTTGAAATTCCATATCGGAAATTTGCGGGACCGGAACCTGAACAATTTGTATTGTCGGGACAATGGTTTGAAGAATACGTTTATCTTCTGTTGAGAGATTCTAAATTGTTTGATAATGCAGGACTTGGTGTAACCATTGAATGGAAGCTTTCACAAAGTATTAACAACCCTAAAAATGAACTGGATGTGGTTCTGGTTAAAAATGATTCGTTATATATTATAGAATGCAAGGCAGGTAAAGTGGCCGCTGAGGATATAAACAAGATCAAAAGTTATAAAAATCTGCTTGGCGGCAGTTTTTGTATTCCGGTGATCGTCTCTTATTTCCAACTTTCGGAGGCGATGGAAGAAAAACTGAGCGAAAATAAGATTCCTTTTTTTTCAGGATGGGAAAATTTTTCGCATCTTCCTGATTTTATAGCAAATCTTACGCCATACCAGGTTTGATATCTTTCCGGAAAATGATAAATGTATAGGAACAAAAAACGAAGATGGGGTAAGTTGAATTAGAATAAGCCGGAATTTATTTTATCAGGGATTCAACTAAGTTGATTTATTGTATTATTTTAGTCATTGTTTTGGGGAGAATAATATAAAAATCTAATTAAAAGTATTTCAATATTACAGTTTGATTTCAGTTTCTTTATTTAACCGGAATAAAATTTTTTGTTTATATAGCAGATAAAAAAAAATGCATTCGTAAAATATTGTATTGGACACGCGTAAAGAGCAGGAACAGGAAAATGAAAACAAAGCGAAGGAAAATTCTGATCACTTCAATTGGGCTGGGGAATATGAAAACGGGCTATGATCAGGTGGAATGGAATTTCAACGGTACGTCCACAAAAGAACGATTGCCGTTTATTTTGATCGCTGACCATCTGAAAGTGGATCATATCCTGATTTTGGGAACAAAAGAATCCTTTGAGCATAAGCGGCCTCATTATCCCCAGCTTATGGAGAGTCTCTCAGCCTATCATCTGAACGAAAAATATACAGAAGTCGAGATTGGAGCGCTGAAATCGCAGAATGAATTTTGGAAAGCATTCGAAGAAATCGTTAAGCACAAAGAGTTACAAAAGGGTGATATTGAACTTTATGTGGATTTGACGTTTGGTTACCGAATTCAGCCAATTTTAGTGTTCCTGGCGGTGTATTTCCTCGATCAGATGACCGAAAGAATCAATGTTCAAAAAATGTATTATGGGATGCATGAAACCAATCCTCCAAATATTCTTGATATGACGGAGTTACTGGAGTTGCTTCAATGGATGAAAGCGGCGCAGATTTTTACCGCGGGCGGAAGCGGCCGGTTTCTGATGGAAAAACTTAACTATATAGCCGGTGACAAATTTAGCGGCGTCGCGCAAAGTTTCAGGGAGCTGACGGATGCTTACGCTTTCAATTATGTTATGGATCTACCACGTAAATCTTCAGAGTTTCAAAAATTTTACAGAAATAAAGAATTCAAACATGAGGTCAGATACAAATTTCCTGTCTTTAATCTGATTGATAAATATCTGCTGGATTTTATTTCATTGTTTGATGGTGACAATTTAGATGTCCAGTTAAAATCCGCCCGGCAGAATTTTAAAGACTGCGCGTATTCAAGAAGCATAATTATTCTGAGAGAATGTTATATAACAGTATTCGCTCAGGTCTTTGATTTGCTTAAAAAGAAAGACCGGGAGATAATTGAGAGATCGTTGATTAACCGTGTGTACTGGTATGTCACCGATGAAAAGGATAAGCCGGTGCTTTCTGATGTTGAAATAGAACTGGCGAAAAATACAAAATTAATGCTGGAAAAAATATTTGGTGAAGAATCGATAAAATTATATTATCAATATTGGGGCGCCATTCGAAAAGTGAGAAATTTTGCCAGTCATATCAGCCCGCCGGAACAAATACCGGGGAAAAAGCCCCGAAAGCGGGTGGATGATGGTTCATCTGTTTTTGACTATTCCAATAAGTTTAAATACCTGAAAGAAAATGTAGAAATGTATTTAAATGAATCTGAAACATTGTTTAAAGCAATGACATCGAAATATGAGCTGGCAAAACAATACCATAATGAAATCAATACGCTATTGAATGGTGAAAATGACAAGAAATTATTTGTGATCGTAAATGAGGGTATTCATCCGATTCTCCCAAACTTAAAAGCTCAATACGGTGATAGAATAAAGAGTATTGTGCTTACGCGGGGTAATACAAACTTTGATCAGGAAAAAACAATCGCAAAACAATGCCACAAAATCGCGGTTGATTACAGTGAATATACTATTTATCTGGTACCAAGCGGATTTTCTTACTTGGCCATTTCCGCCTATAATGTTCTTCAGCAAGCATTAGCCCGGCACCCGGTATGGCTGCAGTTTGACAGTGAAGCGGGGAAATATCATGAAAAATTGCTCGACCCAAGGAAGATATTGGGAGAATGATCATCCCGTTGGATGAAACCTAAATCTGGTTAATAAATTATTATCGTAGTCCCGGAGCAAATCAATGAAAGACATTCTGGTAGCGGTGGCGGGTTCGACCCCACAGATCGTGACCGAATCTTTGTATGATTTTATCGTGCAAAAAAAAATAAATATCTCAGAACTCCATATCATAACCACGCTGCACGGAAAAGAAAAGTGTGATAAAATGTTATTCGCGCCGGACGGATACTTTTATAAATTTTGTGATGATTATAATATCCCCACCTATGAGATTTCTTTAAATCTAAAGGTGATCGGCAATGGACCTGAAAATGAACTTGAAGATATCAGAAACGAGTCAGATAACAAAATCGCGGCAGATTTTATAAACAGATATATTTTTCAACTAAGTCAGAAAAAAGATACACGCATACGGGCAACCATTGCGGGCGGCAGGAAAACGATGTCGGTCTATCTGGCATCGGCCATGCAGATTCATGCAAGAAAATCGGATAGGTTGTATCATGTTCTGATTTCCCCTCCCGAATTAGAGTTTAATCCTCATTTCTTCTATCCGCCTCCCGGGGCCGGTGCGTGGCTTGAATTGCCGGGCAGAGACAATCAAAAAGTAAAAATTCAAAAATCTAAAATTAAAATCGAAAACGCGGAAATACCATTTTTGAGACTGAAAGATCATCTTAATTTTATGAGAGATATCTCGGATGTGAGTTTCGAAGATCTGGTAAAAATAAGTCAAAATGAATTTGATAAGGTTTTCAGGCCAAAGGTTGAAATTAATATTGAAGAACAGCTCGTCCATGTATCCTGGCCTTATCAGTCATGGAGTATTCATCTTAAACCGGTTGATTTGGCATTTTATTGCTATTTGACAGATCTAAAAAAAATTGTGAATTCGAAAGATAATCCGCACGCGGAATACATAGAAAAATTTTATGAGCAAATACGACCCGGATATGGTGACCTTCCCGCTTTTAACCGGGAGGATCTGGTCGATTCCCGCAGCCGTATCAACAAGGCCTTTAGAGATGGTATCACCAATGTACACATTTATGAACAGGTAAAAATTCAGTCCACCCAACTTGATCGAGTCGCTACATACTCAATAAAAACCCAATCCTAAATCGCCGTCAGGGCTGACGAATTTGTTGTCAGCCTAAAAACAGCCCTGCCATATTTAGTCCCGCCGTTCACTCATCCATATCTTTTGTCTGAAATTAATAAACAGCACAAAGGAAGGAGAGTGGTTATGAACATTTCAATATCAAAACACGCGGCAAAAAGAATGCGCGAACGAAATATCTCTGAGATCATGGTCAGCGCGGCGATTAATTTTGGCGAGCGCATTTACGCCAAAAATTCTCTCTATTATTTTCTCGGAAAAAAAGCGGTCAGCAAAATGCAACAACTGTTCCTGCCGGATAATCCGGATAAATGGCAGGGTGTCGTCATCGTATGTGATTCTAAAAGCGGCACGATGCTTACGTGTTTTAAAAACAAAAACTGGTTGAAAAGAATCAGACACCATTAAAAATCACAAAGGATGAGTGAAAATTTAAAAAAGCCGGTAAATCCCACTCTTTACATATAAAGAGATCACCGGGCATCAATTTTAAAGGAGCAAATCAATGGAAGACAAAATGAAAAAAGTAAAAATCGTGGTAAATATCATCGAGGGTATCGCCAAAGCTGTTGGTGATGTCATTAAAAACATGGATAATGAAGAAGAAAATAAATCAGAACAGGAAAATTCAGAAGCTCAATAATTCTAACCTGGCGGGAGGTGTGAATTCGATATCAAAAAAATCAAAAACATTGTAGAAATAGTGGCAAAAATCGCTGGTGTCATCGCTGTTATCGCGGGAACAGTGGAACAAATCGATAAAAAAGACAAAGATTCCGGCGCCAAAATTTAAAAAAGCCAATAAATCCCACTCTTTACATATAAAGAGATCACCGGGCATCAATTTTAAAGGAGCGGAGCTTTCAAAATAACTTCAAAACATATCAAAATCGCTATGAAAATTATCGAAGGTATCGCCAAAGCTGTTGGTGAAGTCATTAAAAACATGGATAATGAAGAAGAAAATAAATCAGAACAGGAAAATTCAGAAGCTCAATAATTCTAACCTGGCGGGAGGTGTGAATTCGATATCAAAAAAATCAAAAACATTGTAGAAATAGTGGCAACAATCGCGAGCGTCATCGCTGTTATCGCGGGAACAGTGGAACAAATCGATACAAAAGGCAAAGATTCCGGCGCCAAAATTAAAAAAAGCCAATAAACCCCACTCTTTACATATAAAGAGATCACCGGGCATCAATTTTATAAGGAGCAAATCAATGGAAGACAAAATGAAAAAAGTAAAAATCGTGGTAAATATCATCGAAGGTATCGCCAAAACCGTTGGTGAAGTCATTAATAATATGGAAAAGGACGAAAAAAATAAACCAAAAAATAATGACTCAAACGATTAAAAATTAGAGAGTAAAGGAGCATAAAGTGAATATAAAAAGCACCGACATCAAGGGTATCGCCGAAGTTGTGGCTACCATCGCCTCTGTTGTAATTATCATATCAGATATAATTGATCATTCAGCCAGTAAAGAAAAAGATTCAGCCGCGGAAGAAGTGTCTGATTAATACCGCCAGATACAAGTTGCTTATATTCGGCCCCACTTTAATACAAAATTATGCTTTCTTAATCAAGGAGGTGTGCCTTCAATAACGCGTTTATCAATCGCAGCAGAAATGTGCCCGTCATTATGGTTGAAAACAAATACGTCCTGATGGAAATGATTGATTCGGGATATTTTTTTCTGTATCCGCATTTTCGGCTCGTGTGGCTGATGGATGATGAAAGCTGGATGGATACCGGGCCCATTGTGCAAAGCCTGAATGATTTGAACACATTCGACGCGGGATTGCCTGTCGATTATGTTTAAACGGGAACGCCGGCGGATTTCAGGACAGGTCGTCCATTCCAAAATCACCGCCGGTGGTTCCTTCATTGTTAAAAAATTACGGACTTTCCGAAAAGGTATGGAAGGAGACATCATGACTGTAAATATTATGGAGACCGTTGATAAGCTGAAAAAACTGAACCGCTGGATGGAAATTGTACAGTATCTGAAACCCGTCGCGGAGAGCGGATCGGCCGGCAGCGAGGTGTTTTCAAATCTCGGGTTTGCCTACAGCCAGTTAAACCGCTTAGATGAGGCCCGCTATTGCTACAAACAATGGCTGGAGCTGGAACCGAACCGCGCCCAGCCTCACTACTGTCTGGGGTATATAGATTATATGGAAAAAGAGTGGAAGGAGGCCATCGAGTGGTTTGACCAGGCTTTGGAAATTTTTCCCGACTATATGGTTTGTCTCTACCGTAAGGGGGTGGCGCAGTTCAATATGCTCAAATCCAAAACCGCGCTGGAAACCTTTACCCGGGCCATAAAAGTGTATCAGGCATCCGAAAATCCGCAGTTTATGAAAACCCAGGCCAAATATTTCTATAAATCCATCTTCTATCTCGGTAAATGCTACTACGATCTGCATAAATTCAATCATTCCATCGCCTGCTTCAAAAAAATAATCGCGGAAGATCAACGCGATTATGTCGATCCGCTGTTCAAAAATTATAATCTGGCCAAAGGGTTTTACGGTTTAAAACAATACCCGGAAGCGATTGCGATACTGCTGGAACTAGATAAAAAATTTCCCCAAAAAGAGTATATCGATGATCTGCTCGGCCAGGTTTACGCGGCAAGCGGGGACTATTACCGGGCGAATGAATATTATAAACAGGCGCTGAAAAAAAGACCGGCATTCTATATATTCTCCCACCGCGCCGATCTCCATTTTAATAACGGAAAATTATCCGAAGCCATACGCGATTATCATGAAGCTCTGAAACGCGACCGCAAAGGCAAACACAAAATTCTCCTCGCTCTTGGAAAAACCGCGATCGCCCAGAATCAACCGGAACAGGCAAAAACCTATTTTATACGGGCCATCGAATTTAAAAAGAAACTGTATGAAAGCGATTACGCCGACGCGCATCTTGCCCTGGCGGAATATTATAAACTGACCGGTAATGATAACGAGGCAAAAGCGGAGTATGCCATTGCCGCGGAACTGATGGATTCATGGGATTAATTAAAGAAAAGACATAGAAATTTTTATCCGAATGCCGGAGGGCAGATGAATCTTTCCGAAATGATTCAGCAGATCAGCATGACGGAAAGCCGCTCTCAGAAAATGGAGTGGCTGCATCACCTCGCCGGTTCCGTAACCTCTCAAAAAGCCCGCATGTTAATTCCGCTGCTGTACGACAATGACCCCGCTGTGCGACTTGAAACCGCCTATTTAATCGAAAATTACGGGCTGAAGCTGAATAACGAAGAACAGTTCCGCTATCTATTCGCTTTACAGGACTTTGATACTCTCGCGACCTATTTGAATGACAGTGAAGCAAGGGTGGTCATTTTTCAGGGACTCCGCGAAAAAAATCTTCGTCTGCGGGCCAGGTTGCTCAGGGTTATCCATGAATCGGATTGTCAAAGCGAAGAAGAAAGGCTCATTTTTTATTATGGGCGCGCCGAATATGACACGCTGATTCAGCGCTATCATGATGAAACGGCGGATGATCGCGTCAAAAAATTTATTGCCGGACTGCTGGAAAATGGCACAAAACCATCAAAAAACACGGATTATCACCGGCGGCAATGCGCGCAGGCGCTTAAAGAAATAAGCGAAATGGATTTGCTCGGCGATGACGTGAAAAAGCTGCTTTCTCCCACGGCGAAAATCGCTTCGGATGTGAAATTAAAAATCCGGCCGGAGATTCCGGAGCCTTACAATGCACTGGAACCTGTTCTTGAAAAGCTGAACCGGCAGGGTGTTATTGTCAGCGGCAGGCATGTTTTTCCCGAAATCCGCGTGGGCACGGTGACCGGCAGGATCACCTACCGCAATCCGGGACTTCAGACCTGGCCGGAAGAGAAAAGAATGACAGAAATTCAGCCGCCCGATGGGTATAAAATCTGGCGGTATGATTACGCGGCAATCGAACCCAACATCCTGTTAAACATTCTGCTCGGTGAACATCTATTAAGTCTGGATGATGTTCCTCGTGGAGATATTTACACCGCGATCTGTTCTCAAAAAGAGAAGCGTTATGACCGCGGAGAAATAAAGCGGTATTTGAACGGCATCATCAACGGCGCCTCTGTTATGCCGCCCTTTACGCCGCAACCTTTTTTATGGCGGCTGATTGAGGCGATGGATGAGCTGAGAACCGAGCTGCGGGACCGGGCAAAACCGGAGGGCGGCGTTACTACCATTGGTGGCAAGTTTATCGGCCTGGATCCCTCGGAAGCAAATTATAACGGTAAACTGATGAACCGGCTCATTCAGGGAAGCGCTTCGGATTTATTTAACCGCGGCCTGATTGAGATTGACCGCCGGATTCAAAGCGAAAAGACAGATTTACGGATCAGTTTTGTCCTGTTTGATGAAGTATGGATCGCCGCCGGCCCGTCCGTGGCCGAATCATGGGAGGAGAATATCCTTGAAATTCTGAATCGCCAATGGAAAAATTTCCATCTGCCGCTGCCGGTCACGGCAAGGAGGAAGCGATAATGAGCACAGTCGTTATCAGCGAGCAGGGGGGGAGGTTAAGCAGACGCGGCGGTCAAATGATTATGACGAAGGAATCCAAAAAAATTTTTATACAGCCGATGGTTAACCTGAAGCATCTGATACTGATGGGCCGTGTGGAAATCAGCGCCGGTCTGATGAGTTATCTGCTGCAGAAGGGAATTGATGTGGCTTTTTTAAGCATTGACGGAAAATACAAGGGAAGATTGGCTTCCCCGGTTTCGAAGAATGTATTTATCCGCCGCCTGCAGTATGATAAACTGGATGATGAGGTATTCCGGCTGCGCTTTTCCGGGGCGGTGGTCAGGGCAAAGGCCCAAAATTACGGCCGTATGATACAGAAACGCGCTCCGGTGGTGTATGATTCATTTAAACAACGTCTGGAAAACATGATCAGAAGCATAGCGGTGGCCGGTGAAACGGATGTGCTGCGCGGGCTTGAAGGCAGTTTTTCGGCCTTATATTTCAGACATTTGCCCGCCATGCTGGTGGAGACCTATGGTTTTAAGAAGAGAATCAAGCATCCCCCGCCCGATCCGGTTAATATTTTGCTTTCCTTATGCTATACGCTGTTATTTAACAATGTTTACGCCTTTGTGGAGGCGGCAGGGCTTGATCCATACTGCGGTTATCTGCATGAACTTCAGTACGGGCATCCGGCGCTGGTATCGGATTTGATGGAAGAGTTCCGCGCCCCGGTGGCGGATAGTCTGGTCATCACAATGATAAACAGAAAACAGATCAGGCCTGAACATTTTCAACAGGAAAATGATAAGATTAAAATAACGAAGGAGGGTTTGGGGATCATATTTGAGCAATATAGAAAAGCGGTAGAAAACAAATTAACATATAAAAATTTAAAACTAAATTATCTGCAGATTATCGAGCGCCAGGTATGGCAATTTATGCAGGTGCTGAAAGGCGAGACAGATGAGTATGAAGGATTCAGGAGTCCGTAAGTTTTTTGTGATAGTAACCTATGATATTGTGAAGACAAAAAAGCGGACAAGGGTAATGAAACTTTTAAAGGGATCCGGATATCATGTTCAGAAAAGCGTGTTTGAATGTTTTCTGGATGAGGGACAGCTTGAATTTTTAATAGTAAAGTTATCACAGGAAATTGACGAAGAGCATGATTCGGTAAGGATCTACCGGATTCCGGATAACCGGCAGACGGATGTGGAAATACTGGGAGTGGGAGAAATTCCTGAAGAAGCGCAATTAACGATAATTTGAGTTGAAATGACAAAAAAATATTTTTAGATTAGACCAGAGGCGCGAATTTTGTCAGACCATTTTTAGGAAAATGGGAAAAATTGGTTAAAGGCATGAAAAACAGCAGTTTAAGCTAAAAACGGTTTGACGGCTATAAAAAACAAGCACTTAGGTCGTTTTTTATGAAAAAAGACTCCCAAAATGACGCCCGAAAAAACAGGTTCGACAAACAGGCCCTTTCAGGCCTTGGCGCGCAAGGGCTGAAACAGGCAGGAGTCAGAATACCCCCCGTTATTCATAGGGGATTGAGACTTTCCCAGATCGGCTTGTTCCTGGAGATTATATTTCCCAGTCAGAATACCCCCCGTTATTCATAGGGGATTGAGACAAATTTTGGTGCTGCTTTTACGGCTTCTTTCGAAACCGCTTGTCAGAATACCCCCCGTTATTCATAGGGGATTGAGACCGTTGTGCCGACGAACCACATCCGCTGGTCGTCGGCCGCTAGTCAGAATACCCCCCGTTATTCATAGGGGATTGAGACATCAGCATACAGTTCGGTAGTATACCGTGTCTGTCGTCAGAATACCCCCCGTTATTCATAGGGGATTGAGACTGCTGTGCAAAAGTGTGTGTAAATTGAATAATTCTTTTTGTGTCAGAATACCCCCCGTTATTCATAGGGGATTGAGACTCAATGGTTGGGATATATTTCCCCATGGTACTTCTCCTGTCAGAATACCCCCCGTTATTCATAGGGGATTGAGACAAAGAAGAACTTCTTTGTACTCCGGAAACTAGGTTTCCGTCAGAATACCCCCCGTTATTCATAGGGGATTGAGACATAATTCCTCCGTATAAGTTGTTCCCCTTGCTTTTGTCAGAATACCCCCCGTTATTCATAGGGGATTGAGACATGTCAGCTGTGCCATCTTCAACGTGATGGTAAGCTCTGGTCAGAATACCCCCCGTTATTCATAGGGGATTGAGACGTTGTAACGGAATTCCAGATCCCAATCGGCAAGGTCGATGTCAGAATACCCCCCGTTATTCATAGGGGATTGAGACATATAGGCTGCGGCGCCGGCACACTGGTGTTCCGATAGTGGTCAGAATACCCCCCGTTATTCATAGGGGATTGAGACCGCCCGGAATCGAACCGGGGTCCCGCCCGACCTGCCGCCAGTCAGAATACCCCCCGTTATTCATAGGGGATTGAGACATACTTACTCCTATTAGTTGATGTTTTAATGGACTTTCAGGCAGTCAGAATACCCCCCGTTATTCATAGGGGATTGAGACTTATCTTCCCAATATGTAATGCTGTCTCGGAACTCAAACGTCAGAATACCCCCCGTTATTCATAGGGGATTGAGACTCCAGCCATTAGGGTATTTAGCGCCACAGTTAAATAATGGTCAGAATACCCCCCGTTATTCATAGGGGATTGAGACTGAATAGCCCGTTGTCTCCAGCGAAGCGGCTATCCAAGAGGTCAGAATACCCCCCGTTATTCATAGGGGATTGAGACTTGGACTTTCCAAAGACATAATTATTATAAATTTTCTTCGTCAGAATACCCCCCGTTATTCATAGGGGATTGAGACTTCATAGAAATCTACTATTTGACCGTAATTATTAACCCTGTCAGAATACCCCCCGTTATTCATAGGGGATTGAGACGGGAGCGGCTGTCGGCTATCAGCTGTCGGCCGTCAGCCAAAAAAGCAACCGAAAGGTTTGAGTTTTTTTGCTGAAAAATTGAAAGAGAAGTTATCTATATTTAGAATAGATTTTCCGATAGAAAAGCCAATAGCCAACAGCCGAGAGCTAATGGCTGTGTTTCCCCCCGTTATTCATAGGGGATTGAGACGGGAGCGGCTGTCGGCTATCAGCTGTCGGCCGTCGGCCAAAAAAGCAACCGAAAG
>JBFXLE010000016.1:0-95187 GCA_050173015.1 Calditrichaceae bacterium | reverse complement strand
AAAGATCATACTGACGAAACTCGTTATGAGAATCGTTAGAAAAAATTTTTACCCTGCTAAAAACTTATACGCGAGTATAAGCCTTTAGTATTCCCCCTCTGCAACAGCCTGGCATAAGGGAGGGGATTGAGGGGAGGGTTAGTTCTTTATCCCGGACAGAAAATTCGCCCCGAAGAATTCCGCAACACAATAGTTGAAACTTAAACTCTTAATTCTTTTGTCTTTTTTCTTAAACTGGATCGCTAAAAATAAGTATGGGGAATTCATTTAAGCAATTGATGGTTTGACTTTACCGTAAAAAATGCTACTTTCTAAAAAGTCAGGCTTGTGTCTCAGGAAATCTCCCGGGTTAGTGAAATAATAATACCATATAAATAGAAAAAAATGAGTAAGGATATCAAATGGCACAAAAAATATGGGATAGTACAAATATTCCGGATCAGAATGGCAGGGTGGTTATTGTCACCGGATCCAGCAGTGGTATAGGTTACGAAGCGGCCCGGGTATTGGCGGAAAAGAATGCGACGGTCGTAATCGCCGTGCGTAGTCTTGATAAGGGTAAAGCCGCCGCTGATAAAATCATGGCCCGGCACAAATCGGCAGACATCAAAGTTATGGAACTGGATTTGGCTAATCTTAAATCAGTCCGCAAATTTTCCGAAGCGGTCAAAAAAAAATATTCACGGCTTGATCTGCTCATCAACAACGCGGGGGTCATGATTCCTCCATACTCAAAAACAACCGATGGTTTCGAACTTCAGATGGGCACCAATCATTTTGGCCATTTCGCGCTGACAGGATTACTGATGGACCTGTTAAAAAACACAAATGATTCACGTATCGTGAACGTTTCCAGCGCGGCGCACCGGTACGGAAATATTGATTTCAGCGATCTGAACTGGGAAGGCAGACGCTATAGGGCATGGGCCGCGTATGGTGACAGTAAAATCGCCAATTTGTATTTTACCTATGAACTGCAAAGAAGACTGGACGCACAAAATTCCGGCGTCACAGCAACGGCGGCGCATCCCGGCTGGACGGCGACCGAACTGCAAAGGCATAACAGATTGTTTATGTTTATGAATAAATTTTTCGCGCAGGGGATTGATATGGGCGCGCTGCCGACTCTCTACGCGGCAACGGCACCGGATGTTAGTGGTGCCGATTATTTTGGCCCTTCGGGCTGGAAAGAATGGAAGGGGTATCCAAAAAAAGTGCAGTCAAACGCTCTCTCACATGATAATAATATCGCGGCAAAACTATGGGAAGTCTCCCAGGATTTAACCGATGTTAAATACCAATTCTAAATTAATTGTCAAATAGTTTTTAATATTTCGAATAAAGAGAAACTGATTATGAAAATAAAGGCGGTTTTGTTTGGCGCGACAGGGATGGTAGGCGAAGGTGTGCTGCATGAATGTCTCAGGCATCCCGATGTTGAATCGGTCCTTGTTGTAAACAGAAGATCCTGCGGTGTCCGGCATGAAAAACTAAGCGAGATTATTCATACCAATTTTCATGATTTTTCGGATATAGAACACCGTCTTTCCGGATATAATGCCGGTTTCTTTTGTATGGGAGTGTCATCTATCAGAATGAAGGAAGATGATTACCGTCATGTTACTTATGATTTAACCATTCACGTGGCTGATACTCTTCTCCGACAGAATCCGGAGATGACCTTCTGCTATGTCTCGGGATCCGGAACCGATAGTTCAGAAAAAGGGCGGGTGATGTGGGCCAGGGTGAAAGGGAAAACTGAGAATGATCTTATGAGGATGTCATTTAAGTCCGCTTATATGTTTCGTCCAGGATACATCCAGCCGACAAAAGGATTAAAGAACGTGTATAAAATATACCACATTTTAGCGCCGTTTTATCCGCTCTGGAAAATCCTTTTCCCGAAGTATGTATGTACTCTGGAAGAAATCGGGCTGGCGATGATCAATGTCGTAAAAGAGGATATTGAAAAAAAAATACTTGAAAATAAAGACATCAGGGAGATCGCCGGCCGCTCCCAGGCGGGCAGAATCAATATTAGTTTTCTCTGACCGGTGAGTGTATGTTTTTATAAATCAAGAATGGCCAGTCCGCCTGCTGAAGTTTCTTTGTAGATACTTGGTAAATCATGCCCTGTCTGATTCATGGTTTTGACGATTTTATCAAATGAAACCAGATGTCTGCCGTCAGATAAAAGGGCATAAGTCGCTGTGTTCAGAGCTCTTTCGGAAGCAAAGGCATTTCGTTCGATGCACGGCACCTGAACCAGTCCGGCAATCGGATCACAGGTCAAACCCAGATGATGCTCCATGCCCATTTCCGCCGCGTACTCGATTTGTGAAGGTGTGCCTCCCAGCAACTGAGTCGCGGCAGCCGAAGCCATGGCGCAGGCAGTTCCGATTTCACCCTGGCAACCGACTTTTGCTCCGGATATGGACGCGTTTTTCTTTACAATATTCCCGATCAATCCCGCGGTGGCCAGCGCCCGTAATATTTTCCGTTCAGAAAAATCGAAACTATCCCTTAAAGTTTTCAAAACTGCCGGCAGTACCCCTGATGATCCACAGGTGGGAGCTGTCGCAATTATTCCTCCGGCGGCGTTTTCTTCCGCGACCGCCAGGGCATATGAAAATATCAGTGTTTTGCTTTTGAGCGAACCGCTATAATTTTTTGCCTTTACATAATAGGAAGATGCTTTTCTGTTTAATTTGAGACCCCCCGGAATGATACCATCCTGATCGATTCCTCTGCTGATGGCTCCTAGCATGACGGCCCAGACTTCTCTAAGATAATCATTAATTTCAGGACCTTCCACGGATTCAACATATTCCCAAAACGATTTACCGGTATTCTTTGACCACTTAAGAATATCATTCATAGTTGTCAGCTCATAGATGCTGCTCTCTTTCTCATCGCTCACATAGTCGGTGATTTTTCCACCGCCGACGCTGTAAACGGTCCATTCACCCATGCTCGTTGAATCGGCGCTTAACGCTCTGAATCGCATGCCGTTTGGATGATTTGGCAGGAAAGTGTCGGCTTTCCACAATATTTTGACCTCTTTGGGATAACAAGCTCCGGTGATGGCGATATCCGTCTGATGTCCTTTTCCGGTGGCGGCAAGGCTCCCGTATAAAGTTGCTTCAAATCTGCGCGCTTCGGGATATTTGGATTTAAAAATTTGCGCTGCTTTTTTGGGTCCCATCGTATGGCTGCTTGACGGACCGTTTCCTATTCTGAATATTTCCTTGATGGATTCCATATAAACTTCTTGGTTAATGTGATTTTGAATAATAGAAATCAAATTTAATGATACAGACCGGGAGGATGATACCCGATTCCGCCCGGTATGTCAAATTGGATTGAGTTTATTACAATTACGATCGTTATGGCGCGTACCTGTGTCAATGTATCCCGGATATGATTTTAATGCCTGGCCGGAATACTTTTTCCAAATTTTTTCACGACTTTACCGGTCGATGTAAAAGATATCCCCTGACCCATTTTTGTGGTGACCATCAATGCCTCCACTATCGGGCTGCTCACTTCATTCTCGGTGTTCCATTCGACGATAAAATTTGCTCCGGTGCCGCCTGTTCTATCCGTATCCTCAATGATTATATTCAATGTTTCGAGCGGCATAAGTTCTTTGTTTGTATCAATATATTTTCGTATCAAGTGACCCTTTGTATCATGATAATACACTTTTTTCAGAGTGACAGGGTTGTTAAGATCGGTATTGTGGATACTCAGGGTAGCGGATAATTGAATGGTGCTCTTCTGATCCTTGTAAAAAATTTCTGAATAGATCGGAAGATAAATAATTTCACCATATAAAATGTCAGGCTCATTTTCAATAAGATAGGAATACTGATAGGGTTTTACCGGTTCTTCTCTGTCCTGAGATTTGATGGTATTTTCGGGAGATTGCCCGCAGGACAAGAAATTCAAAAATATTGCAAACATTACTATCAAATATATAAACCGCATAATTTCTCCGAATGGATAATATTCAGACTGTGAGAAAATACGATTTTTCTTGCCGGAGATCAAAGAAATTGCGAATAAAATGAATCATATTTCCCATCATTTTAGAATACCTGTCCGGAAATCAATCATGAAGATATAATCGCTAATATAATTAGATTGCAAAAGGTTGGTTAGTTTATCTAACTTTCGTTACCTGATTTGAGAAAAGTACAAGTTCAGGAAATAAAAATTATTTTATTGTATGGCTAAATACGATTTATTATAATTAAGTGTTCATTTCGGGTTCTGAAACGAATTACGAATCTTCTCACACTCTAATCAGCTGAAAACGGCAGATTCTGCCCATCAAAAATCTTTAGTTGTATCATCCGGAGAACAAAAGGGATTTCCAAGAGAGCGGTTTCGGTCAATCTGGCGGATAGATAATCTATATGTTTAGATTTCCCGGCGGTAAAAAGACATCTATAAGGTTTTACTTTAAAATAATTCTCTGACAACATCATATCGAGGAAAGGAGGGGACCGATATTGATATCCCGGGGGATTTTTAATTAATCATTATTTTAATTAATCCCATGCAATTTTGGAGGTTGCTTATGAAGATTGCCAAATTTGTCTTTAGTTTGATTTTCGTGTACATGGTATTATTAATGCCTTTGAATATTCATGCTCAGGGTGTTACAAAGGCCGCGTTAAACGGGATCGTCACAGATGACCAGGGTGTACCCCTGGAAGGGGCAAATGTTGTCGCGGTTCATGAGCCAAGCGGAACGTCCTATGGCGCATCTGTTAGATCAGGGGGAGTTTTCGATATTCTTGATATGCGGGTGGGCGGACCTTATACGGTCTCAGTGACCTTTGTCGGTTATACTACAATGGAAGAACGGAATGTATTTTTAAATTTAGGACAAACCGTCCGGATCGATTTTAAGATTCGTGAAGAAGCATTGACAGGCGAGACCATTGAAGTAATCGCGGAGCGTGACGAGGTGATGAACAGTGACAGAACAGGGGCGGCAACATTTATCAACCCTGAAGAAGTAGCACAGATGCCTTCAGTTAAACGTAGTACAAGGGATTTAGTCCGTTTGGATCCGCGCAGTGACGGCAACTTTAGTATCGGGGGGAGAAATTGGCTTTATAACAATCTGTCGCTTGACGGATCTTATTTTAATAATCCCTATGGCCTGGATGATCCATCTCCGGGTGGTCAGGCCAATGCCGAGCCGGTTCCGTATGATGCCGTTGAGCAGGTTCAGGTTTCTGTGGCGCCGTTTGATGTAAGAGAAGGCGGATTCACGGGCGCCGGTATCAATACAGTGACCAAAAGCGGTACAAATCAATTTAAAGGTTCTCTCTATAGTTTTTACAGGAATGAGAATTTTATCGGTAATAAAGTTAAAGGTGCGGAGGTGATCGCAAATCCGGATCTCTCGTTCAATCAATCGGGCTTCACGGTGAGCGGACCGATTATTGAAAATAAATTATTCTTCTTTATTAACGGCGAGCTTGAGAGAAGAGATGACCCGGGAACAAATTTTGCGGCGGATCGTGACGGCAATGTCGAATTTGGGGAGTCACGTGTCAGAGCGGCGATCATGGACTCCATTAGACAAAGGATGATCGATGTGTATGGGTACGATCCGGGTCCGTATGAGGGGTATGTTCATGAGACTAATAATGAAAAGCTGCTTTTTAAACTGGACTGGAATATCAATGAAAACAATAACGCCTCTTTCAGGTATAACTATCTTGACGCGCGTCGAGACCTTCCTCCGCATCCGTTTGTATTAAGTTTTGGCGGAACCGGCCGGGGACCGAATCAGAGCAGCTTGCCTTTTAAGAATTCAGGTTATGAGATTAACAACGAACTCAATTCCTACGCGCTTGAGGTGAACAGCCGTTTTGGGAAGGTTACAAACCGGTTCTTTGCCAGCTATAACCGTTTTAGGGATTTTAGAAATCCATTCAGTGAAGATTTCCCAACGATCGATATCGCTGAAAATGGGGTAACCTATACCACGCTTGGACATGAGCCGTTTTCGATTAACAATATTCTTGATCAGGATGTATGGCAGTTCACGAATAATGTGACCTATTTTAAGGGTAAGCACGTGTTGACCGCGGGAACGACGTTTGAGACCTATTCATTCTTTAACTCATTTAATATATTCCGTCATGGGGTATTTTTCCTGCCTTATTTTGTTGATTTTGAAGGCGATGGGATACCCAACGGCAGTATGTTTCCCTCATTGGATGATTTTTTTGCGGCGACGGATCCCAGTGATCCGATCGATCTGAGAGGAATGGTTGGGACCGGCCCGTACAAGGGCGAAGATATAGATGTGGGACAGCTGGCGGTTTATGCTCAGGATGAATATTTACTTACGCCAAACTTTAATGTGAAACTTGGATTGAGGGTTGATCTTCCATTCTACTTTAATGATGTAGTCGATAATCCGTTTTCCAGGGGATTGACCTTGCTGGATGAAAATGGTAATCCCGAGACGGTAGATCAAAGCAAACTGCCGGATTCCTCACCCTTGTTTTCTCCACGATTTGGCTTTAACTGGGATGTGAAGGGAGACAGGAGTACTCAGGTCCGCGGCGGAACGGGTATTTTTACCGGACGTGTACCTTTTGTTTGGGTTGGAAACAACATCTCCAATCCGGGGCAGAATCCGAATTTACCCGCGCATCAAAGATCGTTTGACCTGAATGCCATGGATGATGATTTCAAATGGCCACAGGTATGGACGACCAACCTGGCCGTTGATCAGAAACTTCCATGGTGGGGACTATTAGGCACTCTTGAATTTATTTATGGTGACGATATCAACTCTGTTTTTGTGAGAAATGCCGATCTCGTCAGTCCCGTCCGGTTCATGCCGATTGACGGACGCCCTTATTATGGTGGCGCGGGGAGTAACGAACTGAATCCGGATGGCGGAGCCGGAGTGTACGTGATTGATAATACCGGAAAAGGCTATAATTACAGTTTTACCGCTCAGTTGCGCAAGTCATTTGATATGGGACTAAACACGACATTTTCGTATACATTCCTCGAGGCGAAAAACACTCTTAAATCCACAGAGATTGCCAGTGTTTTATGGGCGGAGAATCCAACAAAAGGTAATCCGAACAAACCGGAATTGGGTTATTCAGAGTTTGGAAACCGGCACAGGTTTATTGGCGGAGCCACTTACCGTCATGTCTGGTCGAAGAGTTGGGCCACCCATTTTGGAATGTTTTTCGAATATGCGGAGGGTAACAGGTTCTTCGGCGCTGGGGGAAACAGGTATTCGTTCCTCTATTCAGGCGATGTAAACGGTGATGGAATGGCGGGAAATGACCTCATTTATGTCCCGCGCGATGAAAGTGAAATCAATTTTGAAGATTACACTGATGATAACGGTAATCTTGTCACTGCTGCGGAACAGTGGAGCCGGTTTAATAAATTTATCGAACAGGATGATTATTTAAAAGAGCATCGCGGTGAGATTACCGAACGGTTTGGCGCCATCAACCCATGGTTTAGTAATATCGACTTGAGGATTCTGCAGGATTTCGCCATTAATATGAACGGTCACAAACACACATTCCAGCTCAGCCTGGATATCTTAAATGTCGCGAATCTGATTAATTCGGACTGGGGCGTAAGAGAGGTTGCCAGTTCAGCCGCCACTTCCCCGCTGGAACTTGCCACCAATACAGACGGAAGTCCTAAATTTACGGCGGAAGGAGATCCCATATTCCATTATCAGGGCCCGAGTAAGACTTATATTGATGACCCGGGACTGGATTCACGCTGGCGGGCGCAAATCGGAATTCGTTACCTGTTTAATTAATTGACGCAAAATAAAAGCCCTGTTCAAACCGGACAGGGCTTGTTTATTTCAGGAAATAATAATTTCTTGCTACTGATGGTCGGCTATGATCTGAAGGATATCTGCCGCGTTCTGCGCCTTGTAATCCGGTTTTGCCTGCCATGAATCCGCGTTGTTTTCTGCTCCGTAAAGCGCGCCGATACTAAGTATGTTCCATCCGCTTTTTTGCTGTTCCAGATGCATTTTTGTGTTGATCACGCACTGAACGTCTGTTTCATGGTCGCCCACATAAAAAATAGTACAGGGATTTGATATACGTAGCTTATCGATACATAACAACAATCCGCGCGGGTTGGGTTTTTGCTCTCGTATATCAACTTCTTCATATCCAATGATTAAATTAAAAAAAGACAACAGGTTATTTTCTTTTAATTTAGTGACAATGTTTGATTTTGAATTTTGAGATACGATTGCCTGAGTTTTAATTCCGGGATGACGAATCACCTTTTCAATCCCCGGGAAAAACGGCACATCAGTATGATCCGCCAGTTGAAATTCTGTCCATAATTTGCCCGCTTCATCAATCTGACTGTCATTTAACAGAAATTCGTTTCTGTAAAGTTCGCGCCAGTTGGCAGACTTAATATTTGCCCTTTGATAGTTTGGGATGGACTGCAGGGCAGGAAACTCATCTGAATTTTTCCCGCTGATCTTCTCGATGATTTTTTTTGTGACATTCAAATTCTTTTGTCTGGTATCGACAAGCGTGCCGTCATAATCCCATATAACTGCTCGGGTATTCATGTTTTTGGACATAACTTGTTTCCTGTCATTCGCCGCCCCATGATAATTTCTACAATCCCATCCGGTGGATACAAAACGCTATGAAAATCAACAGGAGAGTTTTCGGATATTTCGTAAAATATAGGGACAAATTAATAAAACGGCAACTTTAAGGGCAGAAGGCGTTTGTTAAAATAAAGAAGTGAAATGAAAACCAACACAATGTTCCGGTTTAGTTCTGGGGCAAAAAAAAAGACCTTGCTAAGTTTAAGTTTAACAAGGTCTTAATGCTCCGGCGGTAGGACTCGAACCTATAATATTCTTGCCTTTTTTGTTATTTTTCGTTATTTTTTGATAGTTACCAAAAGCAATAAAAAACAGTAATTTAGTACGAAAATCGTAAGTCCTAAATATTAATTGTTTTTGGTTGTTTTTAGCAATTTTAGTTCTCATTTAGTTCTCAGAAAATAAGCGTAAAGGATTAAGAAACATGGACAAAGCCAATAACGTTTTGTCAATAAAACCGCAAAATGAGCAAAAAAAATCAAAGAAATGGAGCCTGAAAGAACACCTTGCTTCAATAAATGAAAACGCTGCCATTCGGCTTAGAGTTAAAAAAGCATTCTCCGGACGATATTATTTTTATTTAGAATTGAATCGGGGCGGAAAGCAGGAAAAGGAATTTCTGGGGATATATTACGAAGGGAAGCGCAACACTAAGCGCGCGGATAAGGAAGCACTAACGAAGGCCGAGCAAATCCAGAAGAAACGCGACAGCGAATATTTTCAAAACAAGTTTGGCTTTAGATTAATGCACGAAAATCAGAAGATGAATTTTCTTAAATTCTTTGAACATCAGATCAAAGACCGTTCCAAATCAGACCAAAAAAATTGGAGACACACATTAAGACACTTAACCAAATTCACGCGGAATAAGAATATCACCTTTTTAGATATGACGACAGACTTCTGCGAAAAGTTCGCGGAATATCTAAAATCTAATTTGTCAGCGAATACAGCGAACGAGTATTTCGGAAAGTTGAAAACCTGTTTAAATATCGCGGTAAAGAAAAACATTCTTATCAAAAGTCCGGCACAATTTGTGACAATTTCCAAAATTGAAACGCAGCGGGAATTTCTCACGTTTGGAGAGATACAGAAATTGAACCAAACATCTTGTGCGAACGAGCAAACCAAGCGAGCCTTTTTATTTTCATGCTTTACCGGATTACGGATTAGCGATATTAAAAAATTAATATGGAAAGAAGTTCAGGGTGAATATATCAATTTCATCCAGAAGAAAACGAGCGGAGTACAAAGGCTTAAACTTTCAGCGACAGCAAACGAAATTATAATCACACAAAGAGTAGAACCGATTGAGCCTGAGAACAAGGTCTTTAATTTGATTGCTGAGAATAAAGCATTAGCACATCTTAAGAAATGGACAGCAGAAGCAGGAATAAATAAAAATATAGGTTGGCATACAGGAAGACACACCTTTGCTTGTCTTGCACTTGCTTCCGGAGTAGATATTTATACTGTAAGTAAATTACTCGGGCATAAGGACGTGAGAGTAACGCAGATATATGCAAAACTAATCGACAGCGATAAAGATAAGGCGATAGACAGACTACCAAAAATATAAAAGCCGGAAGCAAACACGCTTACCGGCTTGAATTAAAAATGAACACACAAGGAATATAAGCAAATGGATAATGAAAATAAAGAATTTTATGAAATCCTAAACTTAATACGTGTTAGTAAAGGGATTGCGGTCAGAGTACTATTTGAAGAATTGGAGAAAAAGAATAAAAAAATTTCAAAGTATAGAGAAGATATTATCTTTTTAGTCGAATCTTTTCTTGCAAAATTACCGGACGACGCGAACGAAGCACTGAATAAAAACAAGCTGGTAGATGATGAAATTCAGGAATATAGGGATTTCTGTCTTGTCAATTTATATCTGTTTTCTTCTGTGTTTCTAAAAAATTATAAACGATATGACAACTTTATCCGCACAAACGCAATCAGTCTCAAACTTATTAAACGTTTTAATACCACCAGATTATCTATACACGCCATCTTTCAGGGTTTCTTGAATCGCAAGCCCACAGATAAATTTGATTCAACGTTATTTGTTGCCGAACAAGAATTAAAAAACATAGATTATTATTTAATCAAAGATGAATATTCAGGGTTGAAATCAAAACATGATGGTATTACAAAATATGTTATAGATGCGATGGTTGAAAATGGTGAATCGGAATTTTCAAGATTGACACGTGAGAACGAAAAGCTACGTAGAGACAATGAAGTGATAAACAATCAGTTGGCGACAGCAAACAACGTAGCGTTAATCTTACGAGATAAAAGTAAAAAAATGAACTTAGACTATAGAAATATGACCGAGATTGAATGGAGAAGAATAATTGATGAAAACAGAAAAAATAACGGCGGAATAAATTATACAAAGATAGGAAGAATACTTGGTATTCACCACACCACTGTAAGAAACAATATCAAAAAGAAGGGACTACTCAACTATTAATATTATAAGCGATTAGCGGATTTTTGCTAATTGCTAATGGCACACCGTTTTCAATATGCCCCTTATAGTTATTAATAAAATCGTTGTACAATTAACTATGAGGGAAAATTATGGCAGACTTCACACACATTTCACACACCTTAGAGAAACTTCTTTCCGAGATTCAGGAATTAAAAACCTTAACACTCAAGCGCGACAAGCCGTTCATGAGCGTTAGTGAAGCCGCGGACTATATCGGCATTCCTAAGCAATCATTATACCAGCTATCATCTAAAAAGATCATTCCGTTTTACAAGCCGAGCGGACGCCGTATTTATTTCAAGGTTGAAGATTTGAATAACTATATTATGAATAAATCAGGCCGCTATAAATCGAATGATGAAATAGAAGCCGATGCCGCGGAATATGTGAACGGATTTTAAAAGATGTCAGAATTAATCTTTTCAAATATCCGCACAAGATGCCCTGCCTGTAATGCCAGGCGCGGATTCGCACCTATTCGCGGGCACGAACGGCAACCATACGGAAAATGCTTTGCATGTGGTGAATTTATACCCGTTCCAGGAAGCCACACAGAGCCACAGACAGCGCATATAAAGACATCGCACAGCGCGACGGGTTATGTCATGCCCCCTGCCACCAAACGCGCCACAGATAAGCCAGGAACGCGACAGGGAGCGAATAAAACAGAGTCCATACAGCCACGGCAATATATAAGCGAATATCAGGTATTCGCGAGCCAGACAGATTTACAGCGCGACAGGTTCGCAGCCGGTTTAATGGAGTTGGGGATACCGGAAAGTCATTTGATTAGGTGTAACCTGGGACGTGGGCGGAATAACCGAACCTTGTTTTTTTATCAGGACATACAAGGCCGATTTGTAAACGCGAAAGAATTTGTTTACTCGGAAAATCTTCATAGGGACAAGGCTATATTTCCGAAATTCATGTTTTCAAAGAAGCAGAATTATGAAACTTGTCTATTCGGAGAATTTCAACTTCACAACCGGACAAGGAACACACCGGTCATAATGGTAGAATCTGAGAAAACGGTCATTGTCGGATCATACGCGATGCCGGACAAGGTTTGGATTGCCACGGGCGGAACTACCGGACTAACTCGTGACAAGGCCAAAGTGCTAAGGAATAGGAACGTATCAATTCTATTCGATAATGATAAACCAGGACGAGAGAACGCAGACAGGACAAAGGAATCATTAGAATCAATTTCTATTCATGCAAAGGTAATTGATCTTTTTAGTAACCAGGCGGAAGGATGGGACATCGCAGATTATCTTATAAGCAGGTTACGCGAATTACAGCAGGCAATTCAGGACTTGTCAGAATATGAAAGAGAAATATTTGAAGAACGCGCCGCGATAATGGAGTATCAAGGCGGACTATCAAAATATGAAGCGGAAGTACAAACTTTAAAAGGAATTAAAAATGAACAACACTATTTACCATGATCCAATTTTAAGCGAACTCGATGTAACCGTAAATGATGAACCGGAGCCACGGGAATTATTTAAAATCTTATCAGCCAACAGATTTATAGAGCAGGCAAAGAAAAGACCGATTCCCAGAACCTTATTCGGTGAATTTTGGTTTGAGAATGAACTTTGTATTCTCTTCGCTGATACCAATTTAGGCAAATCTATTTTAGCCGTTCAGATTGCCGATTCAATCAGCAGGGGGCAAGATATTTCCATATTAAAAATGGACGCCGAGCCACAAAAGGTTTTATACTATGATTTCGAATTGAGCGACAAACAATTTGAAAATCGCTATTCAGAAAATTATTCAAATCATTATATCTTTAGCGATAATTTTTTAAGGGCGGAAATGAATCCGTATGCAGATATACCAGAAAGTTTTAATGATTTTGAATCGTATCTGTCACATTCATTAGAGCAATCTATAATTGAAAACGATGTAAAAATAATCATTATAGATAATATTACTTACCTGCGAAATGAAACAGAAAAAGCCAGAACCGCACTACCTTTAATGAAAGAGCTTCACGCGTTAAAATCAAAATACGGGCTTTCAATTTTGGCTTTAGCGCACACACCGAAACGCGATTTATCAAAACCACTAACCAGGAATGATTTACAGGGAAGTAAAATGCTAATTAATTTCTGTGATAGTGCGTTCGCTATCGGTGAAAGTACGCGCGACACCGGTATGAGATATTTAAAACAAATCAAGGCAAGAGCTACAGAAATTATATATCATAGCGAAAATGTTTTGGTTTGCCAGATAGAAAAGGCCGAGAATTTTATTGAGTTTGCGTTCACTGGTTACGGTAGTGAATATGAGCATTTGAAGCAGTTATCAGCAGAAGATTCAGAAAAACTTAATACCGATATTATCGAGATGAAAAGGGAGAATCCGGACTATTCAAACAGAGAGATAGCGAAATTATTAAATACTAATCACAAAAGAGTAGGCCGAGCATTGAAGCGCAACAACCTGTAACACCTGTAACACCTGGGACACCTGGGACACCTGGGACACCTGGGACACCTGGGACACCTGGGACACCTGGGACACCTGTCCCACCTGTCCCACCTGTCCCACTTGTTAAGATGTACAAACGTACACTAAAAAGAATTATAATATTATGAACATTCTAAAAAATCGGGATTAAAAAAAGTAGAGCGTACAGTAAAGAAATGAATCTATATTTTACATTCCTGGGACTAACAGAACTCAAACGGAGCGCGACAAGGCATTCAGGCCTAATTAATCACAGTATGAGCGAGTACCACCATATGCGTTAAACGTCGTCAAGCGATATAAGTAAAATCCTTATAAAACAAAATATTGGAGAGTGACACAATGAATAATTTATCCGTACTAAACACGGCAAAAAATCGGAATAGCAGGGGGCAATTCGCAAAGGGCAATCAGGAAGGCAACCGTTCAGGAAGGCCTAAGAAGGGTTTAGCCATTGCCGATATTCTCAATTCAAAATTGGACGAAGTAGAAGACGGGCGGACACACAGAGAAATGATATTAGAAAAGGTCATATCATTAGCACTTGCCGGTGAACGCTGGGCGATAGAGTTCATCGCGGACAGGACAGAAGGTAAGGCACTTGAACGAATGGTTCAGCACAAAGAACATGATGTAATTGTAATAGAATAGGATTGAACCAGAACCGAACAAGCGGTCGTATAAAAAAAACACTATCCAGGCATCAGGTCAAAATTTTAATCTATTATTTGAGTCCATAAAAAAGAACAAAGAGTTCAGGAATTATATTTTCCGGACTCTTTTTTTTGTGTTCATATTTTAAGATTTTAGTTCTCATTTAGTTCTCAGCAAAAAAAAAGGTCTTGCTAAGTTCAACTTTAACAAGACCTTATGCTCCGGCGGTAGGACTCGAACCTACAACCTAGTGGTTAACAGCCACCCGCTCTGCCGATTGAGCTACGCCGGAATGATTGTTTCAAAATAGAAGTGCAAAATATACGGACTACTTGCATATGAGTCAAGATATTCAGTTGATTTTTTTTAAAAAATATTATGTTTTTATGAGATACCCAAACCGGCAATAGGCGTTCTGCATTCAGGACACAGGCCGTTTTGAATTTTATTCCTGAAAACCGTATGCCAATCCCGTTCGATCAGGGTGGTGTGACATTCCGGACAATAGGTGGTTTGACCCTCAGAATCATGAACGTTGCCCACATAGCAGTATTTTATGCCCATGGACAGTGCCAAAGTTCGGGCGCTTTTGAGTGTTGACGGAGGCGTGGGATTTTTATCACGCATCTTAAAATCAGGATGGAAAGCGGTAAAATGTAATGGGATTTCATCACCCAGATTATTAAGAACCCATTCACACATTTTTTTGATTTCATCCTGCGAATCATTTTCGCCGGGGATAAGAAGAGTCGTAATTTCAAACCAGATATCAGTTTCATGACGAAGCCATTTGAGCGTATCGAGAACTGGACCAAGATGTGAAAAGGTGAGCTTATGATAAAAAGTTTCGGTGAACGCCTTCAAATCCACATTGGCGGCATCAATATATTTATAAACGTCTTTTCGCGCTTCCTTATCAATATAACCGGATGTAACCATCACTGATTTAATGCCTTTATCACGGCCTATTCTGGAAATATCCCTCACATACTCCCCGAAAATTGTCGGATCATTGTAGGTATAGGCTATGGAAGGAACATTTCGCCTGATAGCAAGATCTACCACCTGTTCCGGAGTTGCGTTCATGGCATTTAAATCATCCAGCCGGCTTTTACTCATGGACCAGTTCTGGCAAAACTTGCATCCTAAATTACAACCGGCTGTTCCAAAGCTAAGGATGGATGATCCCGGGAAAAAATGATTTAATGGTTTCTTCTCAATAGGATCCACCGCAAATCCCGTTGGTCTGCCGTAGCCGGCGGAGTATAATTTTCCGTCTATATTCTGGCGGATAAAACAGAATCCTGACTGGCCTTTGCCAATTTTGCAATATCTGGGGCAAAGCGTACACAACACTTTGCCATTTTCCAGCTCATCCCACCAGTTTGCTAATTTTAATTCGCTTTTTACCATAATTCAATTTTGCAAAATAAAATGTATGAAAGCAAGAACCGGCATCATTAAGTTGACCGGTTATTCATAATGTTAAACGCCGGTTTTGAATCAAAAATGCCATAAATTCGTAGAAGTTTGGAGAAAACAATAAATCGTAATGATGTTTATATAATTAATTATGTTCAAAAATTAAAAAAAACTCAAAACTTATACTTAGGTGTCGATGATCATTTTATCAATGAATTAAAGATCAGATCAGAAAAAATATTTTAAGGATAAAGATAAGATTATATGGAAGGTACAAAGGATATGATCGGGTTGCCGACAGGAAGTCAGGACGACTATCAAAAATTTATAGAATTACTCAGAACCAGATTGAATATATTAAATGCTTCCGTTTTTTTGTTGCAGGATACATTAGATTGTGAAGATAATAAAACAAATGGATATATTAAACGTATCAACAATGAACTTGAACGTATCAGAACAATGATCATTGATTTCCCCGAAAGAACCAGAGGGGAAAATCATAAATAAGGATCATGCGGTTTCTAATGTATGGGATGTTAATGAATGATCCGGTATGTTTTCGTCTCATCAATTCAGATACAACTATGATCAAGAAATATTTTAAGTTTAGACTGAATAAATAGAATTACAATACCTGTGTTTATTTTATAACCGACATAAATAAGAAAGAATTTGTGGGATATGGAAAGTAAAGGACCTCATATTTTACTTATTGAAGACGAACCGGATGTTCGCGAGAGTTATCTCAGTATGCTCAGTATACTCGGTTACAACGCTGATACAGCAGAAAATGGCATGGACGGACTGCAAAAAATAATGGCGAAAAATTATGATATCGTTATAACTGATTTAAACATGCCCGTGATGAATGGTCTTGAGACACTCACACGAATCAAGAAAAAAGCTCCCCAGATCGAAGTGATCGTTATGACCGGATATGCGACTATCGATAATGCGATCAGCGCCATGAAACAAGGAGCATTTGATTATATCACCAAACCGGTATCCATTGAGCATGTAAAAATTGTCCTCAGTAAATGTCATCAGCAAATCGAAGCGCATCGGGAAAACAAAAAATTACGGGATTTGAACACACGGCTGAGCGAATTGAACGAGCTGAAGGATAAATTTATTACCATTACCACTCATGAGCTGAGAACGCCTCTGGCCGTGTTGAAAGGCTATTATGAGCTTATTGAAATGCAGATCGACAGAAATACTGATCCTGATTTGGATGAGTATATGGGGATCATGTCCGGAACCATCCAGGAGATGATTGATATGCTTGACAGCATGCATGATTTGTCAAATTTCGATAAAGCAATAAGGGAATACAAAAACACCGAATTTGATGCAAATAGCATACTGGAATCTGTTTATAAAGAATTTAAGGTGTTATTCGGCCAGCGGAACATCGTATTTGATTTTAATCCTGAAGATGAACCGGCGATTGTAAATGCCGATCCTGCTTTATTAAAGAGAGCGATACGGGAACTTACTCAAAACGCGCTTAAATTCACGGATGAAAATGGTAAGGTAGCTTTACATCTGAAAAAAATTCCATTGAAAAATAAAGTCTTTATAATGATTGAAGATACCGGAATAGGCATTCCGGCTCACAAAATAGATCTAATTTTTGAACCCTTCTATGAGGTCCAGGATGTGATGTATCATTCCAGTTCCAAAACCGGATTCATGGGTGGCGGGATAGGCGTCGGTCTCTCATTGGTGCGCGAAATTTTGAGCACCTGTTCCGGGGAAATCGCGGTTGAAAGTACGCCGGGAAAAGGCAGTACTTTTACAATAATGCTTCCTGTGTCTTAATAAGCAGCCATTTAAAAATAAAAAAAAGGGATTGTGGTTAACCGCAATCCCTTTTTTATTAGAAACGGGTCAGCGATTCAAACTCGCTGTATCTTTGTTCAAGCTGTTCCTGGGTTAAGCTGATCAGGCTTTTAAAGCTAAAATCTTCCACATTATATGAGGCAATAGAACTTCCGTAAATAAGCGCCTTTCTAAGCGTTTCGTCGGAATGATTGCCGCTTTGGGCGATGTAACCCAAAAATCCCCCGGCGAATGAGTCACCGGCTCCGGTTGGATCGATTACTTTTTCAATCGGGTAGGCTGGAGTAAAGAAAAATTTGTCCTCATTATACAAAAGAGCTCCGTGTTCACCTTTTTTTATCACGAGAGTTTTTGGCCCCATTTCCGTGATTTTACGGACGGCTTTTATCAGATTCAGCTCATTTGTCAGCTCTCGGGTTTCCTCATCATTCAGAATAATGATATCACATTTTTTTATGACTTCCTCAAGAATTTTTCTCTTACCGCTAATCCAGAAATTCATGGTATCGAGTACAACTAATTTTGGTTTGTTAATTTGTTCAAGTACCTGATACTGAAGCTCGGGGTCAATATTGGCCAGGAAAACATATTCCGCGTCTCTGTACTGCGCTGGAATTCTCGGCTGGAAATCTTCGAAAACATTCAGATAGGTGTATAACGTATCGCGCCTGTTCATATCCTGATGATAACGTCCACCCCATCTGAAGGTTTCACCGCTTTCGACATAGAGTCCGTCAAAATTAACATTTCTTTTTTTTAGAAATGAGATGCGGGACATGTCAAAATCGGATCCCACAACACCGACCACATTTACATTACTAAAATAACTGGCGGCTGCGCTGAAATAGAGAGCAGATCCTCCCAGGGAATCATTGGCTGTACCGTGAGGCGTCTCAACCGTATCAAAGGCGATGGAGCCGACAACTAATATACTCATTTTTTCTCCTGATTTTTACATCCGGACCGGAGCGGATATTCCAAGTTTCTCCAATCCATTGGCAATAACAATTCTTGTGGCGTCAATTAAAGCCAACCTCGCTACAGTTAGTTCGGAATCTTCTGTAATGACTCTGCAAACCGTATAAAATTTGTGAAAAAGTGAAGCGACCTCGAAGAGGTAATTTGCCATTCTGTGAGGTTCGTAATTTACAGCGCTGGCTTCAAGCACCACAGGGAAATCTATCAGATGCTTGATCAGATTGATCTCTTCCGGAGCGGCCAGCAAAGATAGATTTGCTTTTTTGTCCAATTCAATGTTTTTAGATTCACCGAGCGAAATAATACTGCAAATCCGGGCGTGGGCGTACTGGATATAGTAAACCGGATTTTCATCTGACTGGGTTTTTGCGAGTGAAAGATCAAAATTTAAATGTGAATTCATGTGTCTCATGATAAAGAAGTACCTTGTAACATCCGCGCCGACTTCATCAAGCAGTTCATCGAGGGTAACAAAATTCGCTTTCCGTGTGGACATCTTCACTTTTTCGCCATTTTCGGTGAGGGTAACGAACTGATGAATAAGAACATGTACTTTTTTTGTATCATAACCCAGCGCTTCGAGCGCGGCCAGTACATCAGGATAGGTCGCGATATGATCGGCGCCGAATATATCGATTATATTATCGAAACCGCGCTTATATTTTTCAACATGATAGGCCATATCCGGCAAACGGTAGGTCGGTTCTCCAGTATTTTTGATGATAACCCGGTCCTGGTCAAATCCCAGTTTTGTAGTCAGAAACCAGGTCGCTCCGTCCCGTTCCGCCACGAGTTTTTTTTCAGCTAACCCCTGAATGGTTGAGTCAATTTTGCCGTCATCATAAAGTGATTTCTCATTGAAAAATACATCGAACTCAAAACCAATGCGCTTAATTGTTTTTTTGATATCGGTAAAAATACTTTGTTCGGCCCGGTCCTTAAAAATGGGACTGTCTGTTTTGTCCTTAAGTGAATCACCGAATTCATTCAGGAGTTCGCGCGCGATTTCAATAATGTATTCACCCTGGTAATGGTCATCCGGAAACTCAATTTCCATACCGGTGAGTTCCAGATACCTCAGACGCACTGAATTGCCGAGAACACGCATCTGCCGGCCGGCGTTGTTAAAATAATACTCTCTCGTTACTTCATAGCCGACAGCATCAAGGAGCCGTGCAACCGTATCTCCGAGGACGGCTTGTCTGCCGTGTCCGATAGTCAGAGGTCCGGTCGGATTCGCGCTGACAAATTCCACAAGCGCTTTCTGTCCCTGACCTATGTTGGACCGGCCGTAACTCGCTCCCTTATCCAGTATAATCTCTAATTGATGATAGAGGTTTGAGTTGGACGCAAAAAAATTCAAAAAACCAGGCCCGGCAATTTCGATTCCGGATATATACTCAGGATTCAGATCAAAAAATGCCTTGATATCTTCCGCGATTTGTTTAGGGTTTTTTTTTAAATGACGGGCAAGCTGCATCGCGAGATTGGACGAGTAATCGCCAAACTGTTGTTCCTTGGGTCTCTGAAGGACGATTTCAAGATCTGAAATTTTTTGAGCTTTTAGAAAACGCTCTAATTCATTTATAATATACTTCTCAGTCGTCATTTCACAGGCTCCGTGACAAGTTCAATTTTCGCGTCGCCCCAAAGTTTCTCGATTCCGTAATATGCCCGTGATTCATTGTTAAAAACGTGAATTACGACATCAACATAGTCAAGTAATACCCAGCTTAGGTTTTGATAACCTTCTTTATGATAAAGATGAACGCCTTCATTGCGTAATCCATCTTCTATATGCTCCGCAATTGCTTTAATTTGAACGTTTGAATCGCCGGAAATTACCACAAAATAATCTGATATGTTCGTTAGTTTTGAAATATCCATTTTTACAATTTGATGGCCTTTTTTTTCAAGTGCCAGTTCAACCGCTTTCTGCGCCAGTTCAGTAGCAGACAAATTTTCCTCCGTAAATATCAATTTTATTTTTTCATAATGTTCAGATTTTGGTGATCTTTACCAATAACAATTGTTATATCAGCGATCGGGGAAGGGTTTTTAACAGATTCAACGAGCGAAGTGTTCACTCCCATTAACCTGGCAAGCTCAACAGCCTTATCAAAGTCTCCAATCTGATCAATAATTTTTGTGTTTGCGACATTCCACTGCAATTTTCCTTTTTCGAGATAATTGCCGCTGTTAACAATATCGTAATTTTCAGATTTTAATTTATCCGACAGCAATTTAGCGATACCCTGCTCACCACATCCGTTAAGCACCTCAATCTGAATTTTTTTCTTAATAGGGGAATAGTATTGATTTTGATCGGCAGGTTCCTTCTTCGCCGGGATAGACGGTGTTTCCTGTTGCGGTCTTGTCTTCAGTTCGACGACGGGCTGGTTCGGTTCCTGTTCAAATACCGGCAATAAATATTCAGAAATGGCATAGACGGCAGCGGCAGCGATGAGCAAAACGGTAACATAGGTAAAGAATTTCTTTGTGGTACCTGAGTTTTCACGGACAACAGGTCGCGTAGTGGTTGTCTGGTTCTTTCTTCTGATAGTCTGGGTGTTATAACGTCGGCGATGTCTCAAGGTTTTGATTGACTCCTGATTTTAGATGACAAAAAAATAACCGAACTCAGCCTCGCTGACATAAAGTTCGGTTCTACAATATCATTCACCTTTTATGCTATTTTTGAAACTGATCAAAATGATATCTGCCTAAAAAAGGCTCCCGGGTGTACATGTAATATGGTTTTGATTCAACTTTCAGCGATAAACTTGAATTTTCACTCATTTTATATGTGAGTTCGGCGCCGCCAAAGAATTTCGGTTTTCCCAGATCACTTTCGTCCTGATACGTGTTGTAAGGTGAAGTGAGCAGTCCTAATTCGGTTGTTAATAATAAATTTTCAGAATATTGATAATTAATCATATTAGTGTACGAATTTAACATCATTCCCTCACCGGCCATGGTGCTGTAAGACATGGAGAAGGAATGGTTCATATGCATTTTATTCGGATCAAGAAACCCAAATAAAAAATCAGTTGACGGTTTGCTGAGCATTGTCGTAAAATCCGGTTTTTCAACATCCTTTTTTAGTTGGCTGAATCCGGCGACCGGAATAAATATCAATAACAGGGTTATTATGCTTTTGACAAAAAATTTATTCATACTTACCCCCATTTACAATGTGGACATAAGTTATTAAACACAGGTCTCTAAATCAACACTATAAATCGTTAACGTTCACTGTTTAAAATTGTTTCCGCTTCCTTCAACTGCTCAATATCGTTAATACCGCGTGTTTCATTAAAATTATTTGTCTTTACGGCATTGACCTTTTTTCCCTCAGAAAGAAAGATGGGAACGACATCCGGGAGATAGTATTCACCCTGATTATTGTCATTTCGGACCAGTTTTAGCGCTTTGAACAGATCAACTGATTTAAAGATGTAAATACCGACATTAATTTCCCTGATTGTCAATTCTTCGGGAGTGGCATCCTTATGTTCAACAATATTTCTGACGAAGTTGTTTTCATCTCTGATAATCCGCCCGTAGCCCGTCGGGTCATCGAGTTCTGATGTCAGAATCGTTGCCGCCGCGCCGCTTACCTGTTGGGTTTTAATAAGTTCACGGATTGTATCGGCGGTTAAAAGGGGCACGTCTCCGGATAATACCAGAACATCTCCATCATACCCGTACAGTTCATCTGCTGACATGGAAACGGCATGACCTGTACCAAGTTGTTCCTGTTGGACGGCGAATTTAACATCCATATATTTACATGCATCCTTCACCAGTTCTTTTCCATGCCCAATGATCAGGATTGTTTTCTCCGAGCCGACATTTTTTGCAAGATCAATGACATAGTGGACCATCGGACGGTCATTTATTTTATGCAGTACTTTCGGGAGATCCGATTTCATTCTTTTACCTTTTCCGGCGGCAAGAATAACAGCTACTAATTTACTCACTATGTTTCCTCGTTTTATGAAATTTGATGATTACTTTTTATAAATTTTACCAATATTCAATCGGTATGAACAATCACATTGTCAATCAAGCGCGTTTTACCAAAATAGACTGCTATCGCCACGAGCACATTCCCTTCGGCAATGGTTTTCGCCTCAAGAGTATTCGCGTCACGAAACTCAATATAATCGATTTTTCCCGATGATTCAGATGTAATCAGTTGTGTCATTTTATTTCGGATATCTTCAACATCACTGTTTTTATTTATCATCTCCAGTCTGGCGAGTTTTAAACTTCGGAAAAGGACAAAAGCCTCTTTCCTTTCGGTCTCGGAAAGATATTTGTTCCGGGAGCTCATTGCCAGACCATCAGGTTCCCGGATAATCGGGGCAATAATGGTCTCAATATCAAAATTAAGATCGGAAATCATCTGCCTGATGATTATGGACTGCTGCGCGTCTTTCTGTCCGAAAACAGCTATATGCGGTTTAACGATATTAAACAGTTTCGCGACAATTGTCGTGACTCCCCTGAAATGATCGGGGCGGGAGACCCCGCATAGTATATTGGAAATGTCATTAGTAACAACATAGGTTTTATATCCGGTGGGATAAAGTTCTTCAGCAGTCGGGTTAAAGATTATATCAACACCTTCTTCCAGGCACATAAGCCGGTCCTTTTCGAAGTTTCTGGGATATCTGGAGAAATCTTCATTGGGACCAAACTGCGCGGGATTTACGAAAATGCTGACAACCACATAATCGCATTTTTCTTTGGCTGTTCTTATAAGGCTAAGATGCCCTTCATGTAAATAACCCATGGTGGGCACAAAACCGATACTTTTTCCGGAAATTCGCCGGGATTCAGACCAGGCCCGCATTTCAGAAATATTTTCAATAACTTTCATCTGGATCCGGGAATTTATTGTTTTTGACTTCGGTGACGTAATTTTTAAAAGCCGTTGACATCTGTTCACCAATTTCGGCATATCTTCGAACAAACTTTGGTTTGAATTTACTGTACATACCCAGCATGTCATGACTCACCAGAACCTGGCCGTCGCAATCGACTCCTGCTCCAATCCCGATTGTCGGAATTTCAAGCATTCCTGAAATTTTTGCTGCAAGCTCAGCCGGTATTTTCTCGAGAACGATACAAAAAGCTCCGGCGTTCTGCAGTGTTTTTGCGTCTTCTATCAATTCTTCGGCGATTTTCCTGTTATTTCCCCTTAGTCCGTACCCCCCGAACTGGTGGATAGACTGTGGCGTCAGCCCAAGATGACCCATAACCGGGATACCGTAATCAACCAGTTTTTGAACGAGGCCGGCGACTACTTTTCCGCCCTCAATTTTCACGCCCTCCGCGCCTGCCTCCTGAAGAAAACGACCGGCATTCCTGATCGCTTCGCTCATATCAGCCTGGTAAGATAAAAACGGCATATCGGCAATAAGCAACGCTTTACTAACTCCGCGCCGCACGGAACAGGTGTATTGAATCATCTCATCCATGGTTACCGCCAGGGTGTTATCCCGGCCGCCCATCACCATACCGCCGGAGTCGCCGACCAGAATGATATCAATGCCGCTGTCATCCAATATCTGCGCCATAAGAGCGTCGTAAGCAGTCAGCATAGCAATTTTCTCACCCTGACGTTTCATATCCATTATGATTGGGACGGTTATTTTTTTTACGTTTTTGGACACTGACATATTTTCAACCTGCTATTTTTAGTCTGATGTTAGCGTTTAAAAGATTCGATGATTCCACCTCCCAGAACGGAATCACCATTATAAAATACAGCCGATTGACCCGGTGTTACCGCCTTCTGGGGTTTATCGAATGTGACTTTAACCTTACCATCTCCGGCGGGGAAGAGAGTAGCCGGGCTGCCCTGATCCTTATATCGGATTTTTACTGTGGCCCGAACTCCGTTCGCCGCGTCGCTTATTCCGATAAAATTTACTGATTTTGCTATGAGTTCGCTTGAATAAAGATCTTTTTCTTCGCCGATGATGACTTCATTGTTTTTCGGATTGGTTTCCACAACATACATCGGTTTTCCAAAACCTTTTCCAATTCCCCGGCGCTGACCGATTGTAAAAAACGGATATCCATGGTGAGACCCTAATTTGTCGCCGTTGACACTGACAAGGTTTCCTTCATCTACTTTCTCTTCCAATTTCGGGACAACGGTTTTAAGGAATCGTTTGTAATCATTATCCGGGACGAAACAGATTTCCATACTTTCACTTTTTTCCGCGGTACGGAGATTATATTTTCGCGCCAATTCTCTGACCTGTGGCTTAGTTAGTTCACCAAGAGGCAGTAACGTCCGGGCAAGACTTTCCTGCCGGGTTCCCCAGAGCGCGTAAGACTGGTCTTTATTCGGATCCAGACCCCTGTGTAATTCGTACCTGCCGGTTTGTTCATTGTGTTTTACGCGCGCGTAATGTCCGGTCGCGATATAATCGGCTCCTAATTCCACAGCCTTCTCAATCAATGTCTTCCATTTGATTTTAAGGTTGCACTGGACGCAGGGATTCGGAGTGCGTCCGGCGATATATTCGTTGATAAAATCGTCAACGACGCCGGTATGAAATTCCCGGCTGAAATTTAACACATAATGCGGGATATCTATTTTCGCGCAAACCATTCGCGCGTCATTTATGGAATCGAGTGAACAACAGCCGCTCTCGTGGTTAATATTTCCACCAACCAGCTCATAGTCCCACAGCTTCATTGTTATACCAATGCAGTTATAACCCTGTTCTTTTAGAAGAACTGCCGCCACGGAACTATCAACGCCACCGCTCATCGCCACGACTACGGTTTTGTTTGACATCTATATACCTGTAATTATTATTGAATATTAAAATTTTTTGATAATGACTATTTCGGAGCCGGAGCCGGTTATATTTATCTTTAGATCATCCATTAAAGCTCTAACAAGATAAATACCTCTTCCGCTTTCTGCGAGCAGATTTTCCGGCGCCACCGGATCTTTGACCTTTTCGGGGATAAAGCCGTTTCCTTCGTCTCTTATGGAGACTTTGATCTGCTTTTTACCCGGGGAAAATGTAACGGTAACCTTTTTGCTTTTATCATCTTTGTTGCCATGATGGATGGCATTGTTGACCAATTCGGTAACGGCAATGGACAGATCATCAGATGAAGACTCATCCATACCGATCTCTCCGGCAATTTTCTCCGAGATTGCCTCTATTTTTTCCAGATAGTCAATACTACTTGGAAAAATATATGTATATTTATCTTTTTTGGTTATCGCCATAATTTCCTCAAAACCCAATTAATTTAGATAACAGCCTTCCTAATGTCAAAAAATAATCGGCACAAAACCAGCTAGGTTAAATGATTTTAGAAATATTATCGTGGGTATTTTATAGTGTTCATTTGAAAATAATCTTAAATTATCACATTGACAACATTTTTAATGTTTGTTATATTATTTATAGTATTGCGTATATTCTATTAATTTTTTAACCACCCATTGCATAAAAATTTGGAGATGATTTTGCTAAGAAAATTTGACGCTCATTTTCCATGGATCTTGCTGACACTTATTATCACAATTCAATCTTCTGTGAGTTCTATTTATCTTCCGGATGTTGGAATCAGTTTTATCGACAAAATGCTTCATTTTGTAGTGTTTGGAATCTGGGGATTGACTTTCACCAGGGGACTGATAATGACAAAAAGCGATTTCGTGCATAGATATTTAATGTGGATTGTTTTTGTTGCGGGCATGATTTTCGCGTTTTCGGATGAGTGGCATCAGTATTATGTTCCGGGCAGAACATCCGATGTCTATGACTGGATTGCCGATATCAGCGGCATAATAATTTTTTCATTACTCTATAAATCATTTATCCGGTCGAAGGATCAGGTTGAAATTGAATAAACCCATTTAAAGCAATGCATCAATATTCTAACTCAAAACCTTTAAATTTAGCAACCACGGGCCGATGATCCGATATGGTAGATTCATAATCGGAAAACTCTGAATCGAGATACAATATATCTGTATTTCCGGAAGAAAATTCAGGAGCGGAGTCACCAGTGATGAGGATATGATCGATTAAACTATTGTAATAGTCTGAAATATAAGAATACTGGTCTGATATTCCTTCAGTTAGGAAAGTATATCCGGTTGAATCCATTAAAAACGGCATAAAAACATTTACAGAATCAGCATCGGTAAGTTGATCATTCCAGTCGCCGAGAATGATAAAATCAGCATCATCACCTAATGCGATCTGTTGATCGATGTAATCTTTCAATTGTAAACAGGCCTGCCGGCGTCTGTCGACCGACAATGAATCTCCATAGGCTTTTAGGTGCAAAACGATGATGTTAAAGTCATATTTGATTCCCGTACTGTCTTTTATTTCTACAAAAGCGGTCATAGGAGGACGGGGAAACGCGTAGCTGTCATTTGTAAAAATATTTCTGACATCAGAAACATTGACGATTTCGGTTTTGTACATTATACCTGTTTTCTGATACGATCCGTCATTATACACATCCGCTGATAATGCTCCATCCCAGCCGCTCAGGTTCGTGAGAAGTGAATTAAAGGAACCTGTGTTTGTAATTTCCTCAACGGCAATGAGATCCACATCGAGATCGTTTATAATGTTTGCCAGATTATTAATGGTTGTGGACGAAGCTTTCGGGAAGTTTTCTATATTCCAGGTAGCGATTTCGAAGCTGCTTGAATCACCGTATGCCGTCACATGAAAGTCAGGTGTTTTATTATCGGGCGGGGTGATACTGTTGTCTTCGTCACATGAAAAAAATACAATTATCAGAAGCAATATAAATAATTTTTTGAACCATGAAGAAAAATGCATTATAATAAAATTCATTGTCTGATCCGTAAAAATAGCACAATAATTATTAGTACAGGATATATTTACCTTAGTAATCATTCAAGAATTTGATTACGAAACTGAATATAAAGATTCAAAAGAATAAATGAAATTATTTGATAAAATTCATTCGATTTTTTATTGTCCGGTACTGCAATACATGAAAATCTGATGGCTTAGGAGGAGTGAAGGCTGTGAATGTTATACTATCGATTATTTTTCTGAGCTTTACCGGGATTATTGCGCTGTATATCATGTTTAATTACGTGCTGCAAAAATCTTTTAATCTGCCGCATATATCAAATTCCAAAAATCCGGTGGATTACGGGCTGAAATACAAGAATTTGTTTCTGAAAACAAAACACGGCAAAAAAATTCAGATTTGGGATATCAATTCAACCGCTGACGGTCCGGTAATCATAGGGGTGCATGGATGGGCAAGTACTTCGGATAGGCTGCTGACGTTGACCCGGGGACTTGTGAACAGCAGGAGGGTTGTTTTGCTGAATTGCCGCAATCACGGCGAAAGCGATGATGACGGTTATTCGTCTATGATAAAATTTAAAGAAGATCTCGATCAGGTTGTAGATTATGTCCGTAATGGTTCCGGTTCTGATAAAAAGATAATATTGTTAGGGCACTCATTGGGAGGAGCGGCATCGCTTTATAAAGCCGCGAATGACAAAAGAATCGGAGGGGTTGTTACCATAGGAACATTTGCGGATCTGGAAGCGTTCATGCTGGATATATTTTTAAAGAAAAAAATGCCAAGGGGTTTTGCAACCAGTATCCTCACGTTTATTGAAGTCAGACTGGGAAAGAAATTTAGCCTGCTCACACCCTCTCATACGATTAAGACGTTTCAGAATCCTGTATTGGTCGTTCATGGGGACCGCGATGAGACTGTACCCTGTGAGGACATGGAAACGCTTGTTAAATCGGCAAACAGGGAAAATGTGGAATCTCTGAAGATGGAAGGGCATTCTCATTCGTCATTATTAAATGATCCAAAACTGGTGGAAGGTGTTGACCGGTTTATAAAGAAATATTTATGAAATAAAAGTCAGGGATGATTCCATAAATCACTCACTTTAATTTAAGGATAAAAATTTGTATATTTTCTCAATTTAAAAAATAACATAATTCAGGAAGGTGAGTATGAAAAATTCAAAAATCGTGGGAGTAGGACGCTATCTCCCGGATCGTGTTGTTACAAATTTTGATTTAGAAAAAATAATGGATACTTCTGATGCCTGGATCCGTGAGAGAACAGGTATTGTTGAACGCAGATTCGTGACTGCGGGTGAAGAAACAACATCTTATATGGGAGCGCAGGCAGCAAAAAAAGCCCTGGATATGGCCGGAATGAAAGCGGAAGACATTGATTTTATAATTTTTGCGACTTTGAGTCCCGATTTTGTGTTTCCCGGTTCCGGTTGTCCTATGCAGGAACATCTTGAGCTTTACGGAGTCGGCGCGATGGATATCAGAAATCAATGTACGGGTTTTGTTTATGGAGTGGCAACCGCCGATCAGTTTATAAAAACCGGCATGTATAAGAACATTTTGGTTGTAGGCAGCGAAGTTCACAGCACGGGTCTCGATTTAACAACCCGCGGGCGCGATGTGGCGGTTCTTTTCGGAGATGGCGCCGGCGCCGTGGTGATGACTGCCACCGATGACAAGAAAAAAGGTGTGCTGACAAGTCATCTTCACGCGGACGGTCGTTTTTCAAAACATCTGTGGGCCGAAGATCCCGGGAGTGTAAAGCCCGGCAGATTGACCGTGCAAATGATTGAAGAGGGATCTATTTATCCGTATATGAACGGCAGACATGTTTTTAAAAACGCGGTGACACGATTTCCGGAAGTGATCCAGGAATCGCTTGATGCCACCGGATATACAAAAGATGATATCGATCTTGTGATTCCGCATCAGGCCAACAAGCGTATCACAGAAGCCGTCCAGATGAGACTTGAATTACCTCCCGAAAAAGTTTTCAGCAATATAGAACGGTATGGCAATACGACCGCGGCATCAATTCCAATCGCCATGAGCGAAGCGATGGAAATGGGACTCATTAAAGATAACAGCCTCGTAAGTCTGGCGTCTTTCGGCAGCGGTTTTACATGGGCTTCGAGCCTGATTCGATTCTGATCTGTTTGATCAAAATCAGAATATTTTTTGTGTTTTAAGTGATATTATAACAAAGGAATTATCATTGGCAAAAAAGACAAATCCTTTAAATATAGAGCAGAATATCGCTTTACGCAGACCTGAATGGCTGAAAGTGAAGCTGGGAAGTAATCATGAATTCACGGAACTAAGACATCTGGTAAAAGGCAGCAGCCTTAATACAGTTTGTGAAAGCGCTCGCTGTCCGAATCTGGGTGAGTGCTGGGGCAGAGGAACAGCAACCTTTATGATCCTGGGTGAAATCTGCACGAGGAGCTGTACATTCTGTAATATTGATGTCCGAAAACCGACGGAATATGATATCGAAGAACCCTACCGGGTGGGTGAAGCGGTAAAGAAGCTAAATTTGCGTCATGCGGTGATCACCTCAGTCGCGCGCGATGATCTTTCCGATGGCGGGGCTTCCATCTTCGCGGAAACGATCCGGCAGATAAGACAGCAGGCCCCTGGATGCTCGGTCGAAGTGCTGATACCCGATTTTAAGGGTGATTTTGATGATCTGGATCTTGTGCTTGACGCTGAACCGGATATTCTGAATCACAATGTTGAAACGGTTAAGCGTTTACAAAAAGCGCTCCGTGTTCAGGCCTTTTTCGAACGGTCCGTTTCTGTTCTGGACCACGCGAAAAAACGGGGATTTACGACAAAATCCGGTATGATGGTGGGTGTCGGGGAGGAGAAAGAAGAGATTATTCAGGCGATGAAAGAGCTAAGAAATGTCGGCTGTGATATCCTGACCATTGGTCAGTATCTTCCTCCAACTAAAATGCATTACCCGTTAACAAGGTACTATCACCCGGAGGAATTTAAAGAGCTTAAACGCATTGGATTGGAGCTGGGATTCAAACATGTGGAATCCGGACCGCTGGTCAGGAGTTCTTATCATGCGGATGAACAGATTTCTTCCGTAAAATAGTATATTTAGAATCAGATATGATCCCGCGTCAATTCGAAATTAAAATAAGGATAAAGACGCGGGATTTTTTTTATGACTTTCTTTCGACGATATCATCAATAATTTTATGCATTCTTTTAAAATGGGATCCTTTCCAGTAAATTTTCTCACAATCCGGACATTGCCGGAATTCACTGAAATATTTCTTTGTGCGCGGCTCCAGCTTTTCCCTGACGGTTTCTTTTGATACGGTAATGAGTTCTCCGTTACAATTCACGCATCTTGTGAAAGGGATGATCTGTGGTTTGATGTCCAGTTTTTCAAGGAGCTCTCCAAGCTGTTCCCTGACATCCGCCGATCTTATCCAAAGGCCATGCGTAACGGCTTTGTTTTTTAGCAGTCCGATGTCTTTCGTCAGAATGATTCGGTGTTCGGTCCGCGCGATTCTCACAATTTCCTGATCCTGAAATTTATTGTTGTAACACGTGTCAAAACCGAGAATTCTCAGGTGTTTTGCCAGTTTTCCAAGATTTACATCAATGATAAATTTTGTAATACGAAGAGGCTCCGGCCGCAACCTTATGAGCGGCGTGATGTTAAATAATTCAAATTCAGGGTAAACGGAAATATTATCATGATCAGAAATTTTGTAAGTGAAATTCACTGATTCACCGTTAACAAGAATCAAATCGATTTCGGGGTGAGGGACACCCGTTGCTTCGATTAAATCTTTTACTGACGGAGAGCCTTTAAATTTCTGATTAAACTGAGTGAATTGTTTATCAACAGGCAGGAAATCATTCAGCTCCGCATAAAATCTTAAATTTACGGACTTATGCGTGAATTCTCTTTTCATTTGTTGTGCCGGATAACTTATACGGGAAAAGTCAACAGTTATTCTTCTGTTTCCGCAAAGCAATCGATGATTGTTTTAAGATAAATTAACATCATTGTATAATAATTCTTTTTAAACTGTGATTCGGCTCTTGTCCACTCTGTTAAAGCTTCGATTATCTCGAGAAGTAATTCGGAATGAGCGAATTCATGAACGATCGATATTGAAGAATCAAGAAAATGATCATCGTCTGCTTTGAGCACGGACTCAAAAATCCGGATATTTTTTTTATTATGACCGTCAAGCGCGGTGTATTCGATAATGTTGCTTTGGTTTTCAGAAACCGTCATCAAAAGCGCAAGGCCGAGATCAAAGAGAGTTTTTCGCGCTGTCTGGCTTTTCAGGCTTTCCGTCGCCGCCATGAGGTAAGTCATCACGATGGGCTGGTTTTTACCCATATAATCCATTAGTTTCAAGCGCTCAAATTCAGAAAGAGAACTTAGTCTGGTTTTAAATTTGGAAAAAGCTACCGCCGTATTCTGATCCATCAGGACTCCTTTTTAATCAATTTTTGCAAATAAAGTAAGCGGTTTGCCCCAGAATAGCAAGATGATGATTCCGGTCGAAATAAAAATATCCGCGAGATTAAAAACTGGAAAATTTATCGTGTCAGAGAAAAATAAGTGAATAAAATCAATTACGTAACCATTGACGGCGCGGTCGATAAAATTACCGATACCGCCCGCGATTATTAGTGTAAAGGCGGTTAAACGCAGCACGGAAAATGAATTTTTCCGCATCGCGATAATGATCAGGATCAGTAAAATACTTAGTTTTATGGCAAGAATGGTATAAAAACGTACTTCTGTTTCCATCGATGAAAGTAAATTAAACGCCATAGAATGGTTCTCCACATACCTAAACACCAGTATGTCCCCGATAACCGGAATAAATTCCCTGGTTTTAAGAAAATCAGCCGCAAAATTTTTAGATATTAGATCAAAGCTGATAAGTAATATCAATGAGATTGAAATGAAGGTTCTTTTTTGGGTCATCTGAAATTCCCTAAACATCGTTTTCCGGAAAATAAATATTTCGGGACGGATTATCAATTTTTGTAATACGGAGCATTTAGATTAATAAAAGTACCAATACCGCCGGCAACGCGGCAAGAAATAATGAGAGCAGGGAACCGATCAAAAAATATTCAGCAAAATTTTTATCATCCATTTCCTTGAATCTGGCCAGCGACTTTAGAGCGATAATAACGGCAATCGCGGCAATTTGATCAAATATGATCAGAAAATAAATAAACGTACGTTCCAGATTACCGATAAGCTTACCGCGGTCATACTCATCGGCATCAGTTTCATCAGGGAAGTTTTTTTGGGTAGGTACCGCCTGAATCCGGTTAAGAATCAGACGGATAAGGATTGTACTTTCTTTGATAGTAAATACATATCCCGTAAGAATGAGAACCACGTAATCAATTTTTATATCGGGTAGAGTGAATTTATGAAAGGCGCTCCCTTTTAATCCTTCAAATATAATTGCCGCCAATTCGTTGGGCATCGCGGGAAGCCAGTTTTCCATAAAAGAGAGCTGCAGCGGCAAAAGAATAAGACCGATAAACAGGTGAAGGAGAAAGAAAAGTTTAGCATTGTGTGTTTTTCCCGGAACGAGAAGCGAGTCTATTAATACCATCAGTGAGTGAATAAAGAATATCAGCAACGCAGATGATAAATCTACCGCCAACATTATTCCGGTTAATCCCCATAAGATTCGTTTGATGATGAATCGTTTCTTCAGGCGGGCGTGCGGAGAGATGATCAGATTCATGTCATAAAATAAAAGACGGCCCGTCAGATAAATTGCCAGATAAATGATTTGTATATTCATCTTGTCCGACCCGAGATTATATTATTCATGTCTTCCTGAATACTTATTTGTGTACGGTTTACAAGCGGAAATGCCGGATCCTTGAGATGTTGTGAAACTGCCGGCTGGGTCATTCCGACTTTTCCGGCAATATTCGTCTGGGTCCAGCTTTTTCTGTAATAAAACAATATACTCTTTTTTTGAATATTCCATTTTGCAGTTGTTACATTTAACCAGTCCAGCAATATATTTATTCTCGCTTCAGTCGATTTATCCGCGCACTTGAATACGTATATTTTGTTCATATCTCTTGCGGTTTCTACCGCGTTCCTGGCATAATGAAATGCCGGTCCATCCATTCCGATCGCGCTTTCTCTATTGATTTCCGTGTCAATACCGCCCAGCCCGAAACCGTAACGCAGGGAGATTCCTTCCATGCTCGATTCAATCTGATAAAGCGTGTCGAACAGCATTGCCGAATCAGATAACACCACCTGAAATTCGTCACCAATGGTTAGTGTCAGAGGCGAGACCACAAATGTCCCGTATGCAGCCGATGACTCGTTCAGCGCGTTCATGAATCTTTGCTGAACCTGTTTACGGTTTTTGATCCCCCTTGATCCGATAATATCACCGATTATAACGAGATATTGGTTTTGCATTGCTGTTATAAGACTTTCTATTATATTTATATGTTTATAATTAATTGACTTATATAAAACTAAAAATAAGTAAAAAACTTATATAATATGAAATATAAGCAATGTGTTTATATATGCAAGATAAAAATAAAAAACTGTTGCCGGGGTGATATTAATCGCTCCATTCCAGCGGTTCTCTTTTTTGCAGAAGAAATTCGATCTCTTTTTTGTCCATGGCAACAATTTCCAGTTTATCAACAATCAGATTGGCTTCTCCGGGTAAACGGGACTGCACTTTTCCGGTAATAATATAGGGGCCGTGGGTGCGGATTAGTTGACCGAACCTGTTATAAACGGCAGGGAAAAGGACGACTTCAAACAAGCCGAAACGATCTTCCAGTGTGAGAAACTTCATATATTGATTTTTGGATGTGGCAACGCGCCGTGATGTGACCAGCCAACCGATACAGGTGACGGATTTACCTTTATGAGATTCAATTTGTGTTGAGGGAATGATACTGTCAGCGGAAATATGCTGTTCAAAAAGAGCCAGGGGGTGATCGGTGACGGCAAAATCGAGCATTTCCATTTCGTTGATGATTTTTTGATAATCGTTAAATGGTTCCAGTTCAGTTTCACCGGCCACATACTGTACAACAGCCGTCTTTTTTTTGTTTTTGAAATACAGCCTGTTGAGCAGCAGAAGCTGGGGCGCGCTGGGATGGATGGACGACAGAGCCCCGGCTTTGATAAGGTGTCCGATCTCTTTTTCGTTTGCCCGGGTTCTTCTGATAAAATCAAATAAATCGGAAAAAGGTTTGATTTTTCTGGCGGCAATGATTGACTGAATTGTCTTTTCTGTAAGTTCAAACACCGTTCCGAGCCCTGTCCGGATGGCGTTGTTATCACAGCTAAAATCAGCTTCCGAATAATTGACATCCGGAGTCAAAAGCTTCAGTCCCATACGCCGCGCCTCTTCTGTATAAGCCATCCGGGAATAAAAGCCGCCCTGATTGTTAAGTACGGCGCACATATATTCCAGAGGGAAATAATATTTCAAAAAAGCGGTCTGATAGGCGATCGTGCCGTATGTGGCCGAATGGGCTTTGTTGAAGCCGTAGCCGACGAATTGCGATAGAAATTGCCAGATTGTTTCAGCCTGTGGATTGTCCAGTCCGTTTTTTAAAGCGCCCTGAATAAACGCCCCGTGAATGTTTAAAAATTCTTTTTTATTACGTGACTTTGTCATGGCCCTGCGAAGTGTATCAGCCTGTCCAAGACTGAGGCCGGCGGCCAGATGGGCAATGCGCAGCACCTGCTCCTGATAAATGGTGACCCCATAAGTCTCCTCAAGGGCGGGAGCGATGGAAGGATGGATATATGTGGTTCTTTCTAGTCCCGCGCGCCGTCTTATATAAATCTCTTTCATACCGCTGCCCGATGCCCCCGGCCGTATCAGCGCAACCGCCGTAATGACATCGTCGACGCCTTCGATCATCATTTTTTTTAACAACCCGCGCATGGCGGGACTTTCCAGCTGAAAACAACACATGGTCTGTCCGGAACGGATATAAGCGGTAACATGGGGATCTTCCCCGGGAATCGTTTTTAGATCAAGCGGAGAGAGTTCATCGCTGTTTTTTAGGAGAAAATCGGGCGTTTTTTTATGTTTTTCCGCAACGGCTTTCAGATCGCCGGATTCAGTTTTTTTCTTCACAGTTCGGATACAGTCCGTAATAACGCTAAGCGAGCGCACGCCGAGAAGATCCATTTTAACCAGCCCCAGTTTTTCGATGGAATACATATCGTACTGAGAGATAACAATTCCTTTTCCGGCCATTTCCAGCGGGGTATGATTGGTGATCCGGTCCGGCGCGATAATAACACCTCCGGGGTGAATGGAAAGATGACGGGGAAAATCGGCAATACGATGGGCGATGCGAATGATTTCCTCATACAGGGATAGATTGTGGCGCAGTTCGCGTAATTCCGGCAGGCTGTTAATCGTTTCTTCAAGCTGTTCGATAGCGCGGTGCGGCAGATGTTTGGTCAGTTTGCCGATTTCATCTTCGGGCAGACCGTAGGTTTTGGCCACATCACGTATGGCCGAACGCACCTGAAAGGTGTTGAAAGTGCAAATCATGGCGACCCGGTCATTGCCGTATTTCTCATAAACATAGGTGAGTACGCGGTCTCTGTTCTTCCAGCAAATATCCAGATCAATATCCGGCGGATCGGCGCGTTCCGGATTAAGAAAGCGTTCAAAATACAAATTGTGGCGGATGGGATCGACCTGGGTAATTTCAAGCACGTAAGAAACGAGACTGTCGGCGGCTGATCCGCGCCCTACACACGGAATATGACTCTTATGGCAGTAATCGACGATGTTTTTGACAATCAAAAAGTATTCAGCAAATCCAAGGTCATGGATGGTTTGCAGTTCATACTGAAGCCGCTTAATGACTTCGCGGGTCAACGGTTTATAACGTTTGGTCGCGCCTTCAAAACTTTTTTTCCATAAATATGAAAATCCTGTTTCACCCTCCGGTAGTTCAATCGAAGGGAAAATAGGCTTTCCAAGATCAAACTCAAAATGGCACATTCCCGCGATGCGCTGAGTGTTCGTCAGAGCTGTAGGAAAAACTCCAAACATCTCTTCCATCATCCCGGTGGATTTTAGGTGCTGCTCGGAACTTCCCGCGGTTTCGATCTTGCCTGAGACTGTGTTGGCGTCGATTGCATGTAAAACACGCCTTAGTGACCAGTCTTTCAGTGAAACAAAATGGACATCATTGGTCGCCGCCAGCGGAATTTTATATTCCGCCGATATATCACGGAGCCTTAGATTGATAATAGTATGCTGTGGTGAAAAATGCTGCATTTCGAGGAAAAAATCTTCTCCGAACTGACTTTGCAACAGACAGGCTTCATTTATTGCCTCATCAAACCGACGACTGTGGAGCAAATGAAAAATCTTTCCTTTGTGACCGCCGGACAAAACAATTAATCCGTCTTTATAACGAAAAACATCTTTAAGGTCTAACCGGAATTTAAGATGGCCCCCGTTTAACTGCCCGATTGAGATCATATTGCATAAATTCCGGTAACCGGTATCATCTTTTACCAGAAAAATGAGATCAAAGCCGTCCGAAAGCCGCAATTGGGCGCCTATGATCGCTTTCAGATTGTATTTTTTCGCGGTCTGATAAAATTCGATCGCGCCGTAAAGACTGTTATGATCGGTTAGCGCGAGCGCTTTCATGCCGCTTTTTTTGGCGGCAATAACCAGTTCTTCCGGAGAAGAAATACCATCCAGGAGGCTGTAATAACTGTGTGTATGAAGGTGTACGAATCCGTTCATTCTTATCTCCAAGTGTACATAAGTACACCAAATATAAAAAATTCTCATCAAAAAACAAATGAGTTTTGCGGGTTAAGGCAAAATAAAGACAGAGATTTTCACGTTGTAAGAATAGAACCGCAAAGTAAATAGATGAGCTGATGTCTTGTGAATTGAATCACAGTTGATTTTGAAATATCAAAATCTTAATATTTATTGTTCGGAGAATCTCAAGTAAAATCATTTCAGAAAGAATAATTTGAACGAGTACCCGTCAGAATCACCACAAAAAAACAAATATCTGAGTTATCTGCCGGATTTTAGCCTCGGCATCTTTAAAAAATTCCTGCTGTCGTTTCTTGTAATTGCCATACTGCCTTTATTAATATTCGGATTTTTTACGTTGTACACGATGAATTCGCTTAAAAGTGATATTTACAATCAGGTTTTACAGTCCATTGATCAAAAGACACAGGAGTCAATGGAATTGCAGGCAGTGCTAACCGCCAGAATGATGCAAAAATTTTTGAAACAGTGCGAACATGATCTTATGTCGCTCAAAGATGTCATTCCGACTGAAACAAATTATCATTATTTCAATAATCAGCATAAATCGGAGATCTGGGTGAGAGGCGGAACCAATGAGTATCCGTCTGAAGAAAGGGTCCTTATTCCCCTTTATAAAGAAATCGCCATCATTGACGCCGAAGGAAATGAAAAATTAAAAATACAGGATAATATACTCATTCCAAAAAAATCACTAAAGAATGTGCGAAATCCGAAAAATACCACATACTTAGCCGAAACATATTTTCAGGAAACCGCGGAACTGACCGGGAATGAAATATATGTATCTCATGTAACGGGTTTTCATGTCAGCCGGAAGGAACAACTTCAGAACGCCGCGACCATAGACGAAGCCGTTGAAGGCAAGAAATACCATGGAGTAGTGCGTTTCGCCGCTCCGCTTTATGACTACGGTGAGTTCAGGGGGATTGTGACGCTGGCGTTGGATCACAGGCATCTTATGGAATTTACCCAACACATCCTGCCCAATCAGAAAACGACGACGGTATTCCCGGTTTATAGTTCGGGAGATTACGCTTTTATGTTTGATGATGAAGGATGGATCATTACGCACCCGAAATTTTGGGATATACGGGGGTTGGATAAGAACGGAGAATGGGTTCCGCCTTATAAAGCGGATTCTCCGCCGGAAGCGGTGGCGGAAGGGAGAATACCATTTAATCTCGATGAAGCGGGATTTATTGATCAGGGATATCCCTATGTCGCCGAACAGGTTCGCAAGGGCGCTTCGGGAGCGGTAGTGACTACGAATGTGGGCGGAATAAAGAAAGTGATGGCATATGCCCCGATATTTTACGATAGAGGAGATTATAAAAAATTCGGGATTTTCGGCGCCATTACGATCGGCGCGGAAATAGGGCGTTTTCAACATCCCGCTCTTTCAATTGCCAATGATTTCAGCAAAATTATCATGTTCATCCGCAATAATATTGTCTGGTTTATATTAATCACCTTCGCGTTTGCCGGAATATCTTCATGGTTTATTTCCAGGAGTTTTTCACGCCCTCTTCTAAAAATTACAGACGCGGCCGGCAGACTGGCGGATGGGCATCTCGATGAAGTCATCAATATTCAGAGAAGAGATGAAATTGGCGTTTTAGGAATGGTTTTTAACTTCATGGCTTATGAACTTAAAAAAAGCAAGAGAGAATTGCTGAGTTCGATGAAGACGCTTGAAATTTCAAAAAACGAAACTGAAAATTACGCGCGGGATCTGGAATACCAGGTCAAAATATTCAAAACAATCCAAAAAATCAGCAATATTCTCGGGACTACCTTTGATATCAATAAAGTACTCAGGCTAATCCTTCAAAATTCAGTCGAAAGTATGGGATTTGACCGCGCCATCCTTTATCTGATAGATGATAGCGGAAAATATCTTGAGTGCCGAGAAACATTTGGTTTTTCTGAGGAACAGGAACGCCTGGCGCGCAGATCAAAGTACAATCTGCAGCGATTTGATTGTATCGAGACACGGGTTGTAAAGACCGGCAGGATTATCAGGGTCGATGATTTTAAGGTCTATTCAGAAGCGACACCGCTTGACAATAAAATAAGAAAGCTTGGAAAGAGTAATTCCTTTGTATTTATTCCCTTGAAAATTAAAGAGACAATTATCGGTATTCTTGGCGCCGATAAATTGTTGACTAAAGAGATAATTTCGGATTTGGATATAAATTCGCTTCAGATTCTGGCTAATCAGGCGGCCAGAGTCATTGAAAACACACAATTGTATCAGGAAATAATACAGCAGAAAAATTTTGTTGAAGATGTATTGAGGTACATGCTCAACGGGGTTATCACCACTGATACAAACGGAAAAATTACCAGTATCAACAGATCAGCAAGACTGATTTTGAATGTTAACCGCGGTGAGATCATCGGAAGGACTGTCTGGCAGGTTTTCAAAAATCATCAGTATGTGATTGATGAAGTTCAGAAATCCATAAAGTCAAAAGGATTTTACCACGGTTATAATCTCGAATTATATACAACCGAAGGTATCCGTTTTGTAATGGTGAACGTTTCTGTTCTTCATAACTCAAAAGGAGAGAGTACCGGGGTCATCGTCATACTGCAGGATACGACTGATAAAAAACATATCGACGACCATCTGAAACGTATTGACAGACTGGCTTCTCTCGGTCGGTTTGCCGCCGGAATCGCTCATGAAATAAGGAATCCCCTAACCGGGATTAGTTTATTCCTTGATGATCTGCATGACAAAGTTTCCAATACGCCTGAGATCACAATGGTCGTTGAACAGGCCCTGACCGAAGTGGAACGGCTCGAAAATTTAATCAACGAATTATTGGATTATGCCGCCCCCTCGAAAGGTCAGTTGGCCTTAAAGGATATTAACAAACTTATTGACACGACATTGCGGTTTGTTGATAAACAGTGCAACAATTCTAATATAATTGTTAATACCGGATTAAATCCGCAAGTCCCCGATATTATGATGGATTCTGAAAAAATACGTCAGGCCCTGCTAAATATTATTATAAATTCCATACAGGTCATGCCTCAGGGAGGTCAATTAACCGTATCTACATCTTTCTCTGAAAACGGACGTCTGGGCGGTTCATATCAGGGAGTCAAAAGTAATGAAAACGGCAATTCCTGGATTGAAATTATTATCGAAGATACAGGACCGGGTATTTCAGTGAGTGATCAGGAGAAAATTTTTGATCCGTTTTATACTAAAAAAAGAGGCGGAACAGGACTGGGATTATCCATCACCCACAGTATTATTTCTGAGCACCGTGGGAAAATAGAAGTGCGAAGCATTGAGGGTAAAGGAACGGTATTCGCAATTTATCTGCCTGTTCCTAATGGGTCTGTAAAGGCATAAGCGGAAGGAAATTTCATGACAAAACAAAAAACCGTTCTCGTGGTTGATGACGAAGAATTTATCAGGCTAAATTTAAAACGTATTTTCACGGAGGAAAAATACCGTGTTTTGACGGTGAGTAACGGCAAAAAAGCAATGGAAACGGTAAAAAAGGAAGAGATCGATCTTGCTTTACTGGATTTAAATCTACCTGATATGCATGGAATTAAGATTCTTGAACAGATGAAACAAATCCAACCCGACCTGCTGGTGATTGTCGTCACCGGATACGCCTCTGTTGAATCGGCAGTCGAAGCGATTAAACTGGGCGCTTATGATTACATTAAGAAACCGTTTAAGGCAGACGCCATTAAACTAATCACGCGCCTGGCATTGGAAACCCAGAGTCTCAAGAGAACGGTGAAGCAGCTGAAGGAGAAGCAGGAAAAAAAAGGCATGGATCTGATCCTAAGTTCGAGTTCCGTAATGGAACATGTTAAACACCAGATTTCAGAATACGCAAAGCACGGTACCGAAACGGTTCTAATAACCGGCGAAAGCGGTTCTGGTAAAGAACTGGTGGCATCGGCTCTGCATACATTAAGCCCAAGAGCGGAAAAAGAATTTATAGAAGTAAATTGCGCGTCGATACCGGAGACACTGCTTGAAAGTGAATTGTTCGGATATGAAAAGGGCGCTTTTACAGATGCAAAAAGCAGAAAAACAGGATTGCTTGAACGCGCGGATGATGGAACACTGTTTTTGGATGAAATCGGCGAGATGAGTTTGGCGCTCCAGGCAAAACTCTTAAGGGTTATAGAAAATAAAAAATTCCGGCGTCTGGGTTCTACCAATGATATCGAAGTGAATCTGCGAATCATCGCGGCAACAAATAAAAATATTAAAGAAGCAATCATCAATAAAGAATTCAGAGAAGATTTGTATTACAGACTGAATGTATTGCGAATTGAAGTTCCTCCATTAAGGGAACGTCCCGATGATATTTTCATACTGGCGGAATTTTTCCTCGATCATTTCAATAGGAAATTTAATAAAAAAATCAAAGGATGCTCTGATGATACAAAAAATATTTTGCTTCAATACAGCTGGCCCGGCAATGTGCGCGAATTAAAAAATATTATGGAGCGAATCTGCATTCTTCAAAAAGAATCTATTATCGAAGTACGGCATCTTCCCCGTGAATTGATAAATGCTCAGTTTGAAAACGAATCCGGCGATTTTCCCCGGAAATCTGATTTGGGAAGACGTTCATTAGACGAAATTATGAAAGAAACTGAGATTAAGCTGCTGGAGATGGCCTATACGCTTAGTAGTAAAAACACGAGCAAAGCAGCCAGAATTCTAAAAATACCAAGAGAGACGCTCCGGTATAAATTAAGTAAATTTAATATCGGGAATGGTGATTCTTAGCCATTATTGGTCAATTTTAGCCATTTTGTTGAGTTCCCCGGAATTTTTTTCATCCCACCTTATCAACGCAATTTAAGCTCAGACAAAGCTTGACGCTGTTCTTCAACCAAATCATTTCTTTGGCATACCCGTTGCATTATCACATGGATGTTGGTCTATTTAAATGAAAGGTGTATTTATCTGCTAAGGGATTACGTATTTGCTAATTGACATTATAATTTAATTTCATTTTAGGAGGCGGAATGCGAAAATTTACCACACTATTATTTTCATTTGCCTTGTTTTTCCTCTTTACAAATATCTCTCATGCCGGTGAAATGCCCGATATTACGGTAAAAACAAATGGTACGGTCCAATTTTGGGGAAGTTTCGCGCAAACGGACACGGATACTGCCGAAGCAGGATTTGGACTCCGCAGGGTCAGGCTGCGCTTCACAGGAACAATGGGACCAAATCTAAAAGCATTTGTTCAAATGGAACTTACCACTCCCAAATTGCTTGATGCTCGTATTCAATACAAATTATCTGAAAACGCTGAGCTCAGGGTCGGCCGATTTATCGGAGCAGGTATGCGCGGTGGTGGTTTGACTTCACATACAGTCATAGATATTATTGAGCGTCCGGTTTCGGCCCAGAAATGGGGTTCGATGACTATTGGCGCGGATTATCGTGATTATGGTATGGCTTTATTGGGCAAATTTAGTGATATCAGTTATAATATCACCCTGCATAATGGCGATGGAGCGGTAAATATCAAACCTTCCCATAAATCAACGGCCAGCACACAGACCACGGGCGCCGCGGTGAGTGGTATGCTGACCTATAAACCTGCCACTGTAAAGGGTCTTGAAGCCGGCGGGTATTATGGTATGGGCAACAAATATTTTAATGAATATTCCAGTTATTCGGGTTATCTTTATTTTGAGCCGCTCCCTTATCGGGTAAAAGCGGAGTATGTAGCGGTTGTAGATAAAAACGGACCTAAAGATGTCACCTTTAACGGATATTATATTTTTGGCGCTTATCGTATTCAGAATAACATCGAACTTCTGGCGCGTTGGGAACAGGTTGATCCAAATACGGATGTTGATAAGAACGAAGAAACGGATATCACTTTCGGTGCCTCATACGCGTTTTTTCCCGAAAAATGGTCTGCGTCAAATATTACGGCAGCCTATGTCATTCAGGATGAAGACGCGAATATCGACAATAATATATTCTACATAATGTTTCAGCTGGTTTTCTGATTCACTTTCCAGGGGGCTTTTCAGAACAGTCCCCTGATTTTTATTTATAAATAACAGAACCTTCCTCATTTATTCAAAAATTTAAACCCGGGATACCCGGGTGGGGGTAACATGAAGATTTTTAAGATTCTGGTTATTGCTTCTATCATTTTTATGATGATTGGACTCGACGGATGCGCCAAAAAAGAAAGCGGTCCAATCACAATCGGTGTTTTGCTTCCGTTAACCGGTTCTCAGGCGAATTTTGGTGAAATGGAGAAAAACTCCTATGAAATGGCAAAAGATAAAATTAACGCCGCGGGTGGTATCAACGGCAGGATGCTGGAATTTGTTTATGAAGACGATACGGGTAAACCCGATGTGGGGCGATCAGCCGCGGAAAAACTGATTAATGTAAATAAAGTGCCGCTCATTGCAGGCGGATACAGTTCTTCGGTTACTTTCGCCGCCGCCGCGGTCGCTCAGCAGTACAGAATTCCATTTCTGGTGAATACCGGTTCTGTGGACAAAATTACTCAGCCCGAAGACTTTAACCTGACCGTAAATGACGGTGACAGGTTTTATGTTTACCGACTCAATCCACCGGTATCGGAATACGCATCAGGCCTGGAGGGATTACTGACGGAAGTTGTTAAACCAAAGTCTGTTTATATTCTCCACGAAAACACGGCGTTCGGTACCAAAGGCGCGGATTCGTTTAAAGAATCAAGTGAAAAACTTGGAATCGAAGTAAAGGGATTGGATTCGTATTCAAGCGGGACAGTTGATTTTAAACCATTACTGATGAATGCGAAAAAATCTAATCCTGATATGATGTATATGATTTCATATGTTATGGACGCGGCGTTATTAATGAAACAATCCCGTGAATTGGATTTCCAGCCCAAACTGTTCGTGGGGGCCGGAGCGGGTTATACAATGCCGGCATTTAAGGAAAACGCGGGAGCGGCTTCGAAAATGGTTCTTTCCGCCACATTATGGCATGAGACTCTGCCCATTCCCGGCGCTAAAGAATATTTTGATGATTACATTTCTAAATTCGGTGGCGACGGACCCGATTACCACGGTGCGGAAGCGTATGCCGCGGCCCAGGTGGTCGAGGACGTGTTGAAGCGCTGTGAAGGCAAATACGATTCGGAATCCATCAAAAAAGCGCTTGATAATACGGATATGATGACCGTGTTCGGTCCGGTGAAATTTGTTTCATACGGCAATAAAATTCACCAGAATAAAATGGATACCTATGTAGTACAATGGGTTGACGATGAATTGAAGCTTATATGGCCGAGAGCCTTGGCGAATGCTGAGTTCAACTATCCGATTGACTGGAAAACGATTTGGGCTAATTGATGTTTGGTGATTCGGAGGAGAGCCGGTTATTCTTCATGGTCGTTCTCAGCAGATTTATAACCGGTTTTTTTCTCCTCCTCTACTAATCCAACTTTTTTGGGGTTGTTGATGGAATTATTTTTGCAAACACTCGTGTCAGGATTGCTTATCGGCGGTTTATACGCGATTATCGGAATAGGGATGACGCTGATTATGGGCGTGCTCGGGATTATAAATCTGGCTCATGGGCAGATTCTCATGGTTGCCATGTATATTACCTGGGTATTGTGGAAATTTGTCGGCCTCGATCCATATATATCCATATTCATTACTATTCCGTTAGTATTTCTATTCGCGGAAGGTCTCAGCAAGTATCTTTTGCACCCTCTGATAAAAAAAGATTCAATACTGCCTGAAAATCAGGTGCTCATGACTGTGGGTATTGGTATGGTGCTGGTGGAACTGGCCCGTTCGATTTTCTCAAGTGATTATCGTTCTATTCAGACATCCTATACTGATATTGCCTGGCATTTTTCAGGAATCTCATTCCACGCGCCTTTAGTCATCGCGTTTATTATAGCTATTTTTCTTACTGTCAGTTTGTTCTGGATGCTGATAAAAACGGACCTGGGACGATCAATAAGGGCCACCGCGCAGGATAAAGAGGCGGCAACGTTGATGGGAGTGAGCGCGGGAAAGATCACGATCCTCACATATGGGCTGGGAAGCGCTTTGGATGCGGCCGCGGGATCACTGCTTCTGCCGGTATATTATTTATATCCGGATGTCGGTCCTATTTTCACCGTGAAGGCTTTTGTAATCACTATTCTGGGAGGATTAGGTTCGACCGTCGGCGCAATCGCGGGCGGTATTGTCCTGGGGATCGCTGAAACTTTTGGCGCGACTTACATCTCTATGGGCTATCGTGACGCGGTTGGACTTATAATTTTCCTTCTTGTACTGGTGTTTTTTCCTGGTGGTTTAAAACGATTGACAAAGGTATAGGTACTGAAAATGGTTGAAAAAAAATCAATTTTACCGGGGGTATCGCGGGTTGAGCTGGGCATTCTTGCCGTCGCGATTGTTCTGCCGTTTATTTTTCACTTCTCCCCATACATACAGGGACTTCTGATATTCATTCTCATGTGGGTGATTCTTGGTAGTTCATGGAATCTTCTCGCGGGATATACGGGACTTGTTTCATTTGGTCACGCGGCATATTTCGGTATCGGAGCATACGCGGCGGCTTTACCCTATTATCACTTTAAAATATCACCCTGGTGGGGATTGCTCACCGGCGGTCTTGCGGCCATATTCATAGGGTATTTGCTTGGAATTATGGTGTTCAGGCTGAGGGGTCCTTATTTTGCTCTCGGAACCCTGGCATCAGCCGAGATTTTGCGGTTGATATTTGGTGAAGAAGAGTGGTTGACAAGCGGACATAACGGAATTCTGTATATGACGACATGGGTGAGCAAATATCCCTATTATTTTGTCGCCTTGTTCCTTGCGGCCGGCGCTGTTTTTTCCATAAAGGCGGTAATGCGATCAAAATCCGGGTTCTACTTTCTGTCCATCAGGGAGGATCAGGATGCCGCGGAAGCGCTTGGGATTGATACAAAAAAATACAAGAATGTCGCGACGGTCATATCGACATTCTGGGCAGGGACGGCAGGGGCATTTTATATGATCTATATGGGATTTATCGATCCGGAAGTGGTTTTTGCGCTTCATAATATTTCGATTATCACCATTCTGGTTGGGATAATCGGCGGAGTAGGAACGATTTGGGGACCGGCGGTCGGCGCTGTTGTGATGGTTTTTGTTCAGGAACTTTTCCGTTCATCGTTTTTTGGATTCGCGCCCATCTGGGTCTCAAGAATTCACTCATTGGTCTTTGGGCTACTGGTAATATTTGTGATCCTGTATCTGGCCGGTGGTATCGTGGGCGACTGGAAAATTATAGCTAAAAAATTTAGGTTCAAAAGGGTTCCGGAGATAAAATAATGAGTATTCTGACTCTTGACAGTGTCACAAAATCATTCGGCGGCCTGATGGCCGTAAATCATGTCTCTCTTGAAGTTCAGGAGGGAGAGATCTTTGGACTTATCGGCCCGAATGGCAGCGGTAAAACAACTTTATTCAATCTTATCAATCAATATTACCCCGTTAGTTCAGGTAAAATCATCTTTAAGGGCCAGAATATCACAAACAAAAAAACATTTGAGATTGCCCGACTTGGTATAGGCCGCACGTTTCAGGTTGTAAAACCGCTGAAGAGAATGACTGTGGAAGAGAATGTGATGGCCGCGGCATTCGCGCGCGAGTCAACCTTTAAGAGGTCGAGGGATGTTGCCCGGGAGGTTGTCGATTTTTGCAAGTTATCTTCAGTAAGTCAAATGAAAGCCGGAAGTCTTCCCATAGCCGGGCGGAAAAGACTGGAAATTGCCAAAGCGCTGGCAACAAAGCCTTCGCTACTTCTTTTGGATGAAACGGCTGCAGGATTGAACCCGTCGGAACTGGATGAGGCCATTGATATTATTAATAAAATAAGACGTGAACTCGGTATTACGATCATCATTGTTGAGCATATTATGAAAGTTATCATGGGCATCAGCGACCGGATCCATGCTATCGCGTACGGAGCGACAATAACAGAAGGAACACCCGCGGAGGTTTCAAAAAATCCAACAGTCATCGAGGCTTATCTGGGATCAGATTATAATATGGAGAATCCTTATAATGCTTAAGGTAACAAATGTTGATATGAGTTATGGAGATTTACAGGCGCTTTGGGATATTACGTTCGATGTAAATGATGGGGAAATTGTTGTTCTGGTTGGGGCAAACGGCGCGGGAAAATCATCGACTCTCAAAACTATATCAGGCTTACAAAAAGCAGGTTCCGGTGAAATTACCTTCAATGGGGATAGTTTGACAGATACCGCTCCGGATGAAATTATAAAGAAGGGAGTTGTTCATGTCCCGGAAGGCCGCCGTCTTTTTAATGAGATGACAGTCGAAGAAAATTTAATAATGGGTTCCCTTCACGGTGACGCGAGAACCAAGCGCGCTGAAACACTTGAAGAATGTTACAGATTGTTCCCAAGATTGAAAGAACGCAGAAAACAGCTGGCGGGTACCTTAAGCGGGGGAGAGCAGCAGATGGTGGCTGTGGGACGGGGCCTCATGTCCCTGCCTAAAATTTTAATGCTGGATGAACCAAGTCTGGGGCTTGCGCCGGTTCTTGTCCAGGAAATTTTCAATATTATCAGAAATATTAATAAAAATGGAATGACTGTCTTGCTTGTCGAACAAAATGTCCAGTCCACTCTGACATTTTGCGACCGAGCCTATGTTCTGGAGAACGGAAAGATAACAATCTCCGGTACCGGTAAGGAACTTTTACATAATGAACACGTCAAGTCCGCGTATTTGGGTATATAGTAAAAAGAATAGCAGGAGTAATTATGCTTGTGCATAAATGGATGAGTAAAAAAGTAATTACTGTAGATGAAAATGAATCACTTTCTGAGGCGATTAATATGCTTAAGAGAAACCGGATCCGCCGTTTGCCGGTAATGCGTAAAGACAAACTGGTTGGCATTGTTTCTGACCGGGATCTAAAAGAGGCGTCACCGTCAAAAGCTTCTTCGCTGGATATCTGGGAACTACATTATCTGATGTCGAGAATTAAAGTGAAGGATATCATGACCCGGTCACCCATCACCGTTTTGCCGGAGGCAACGATCGAGCGGGCGGCAATATTGATGCATGATAATAAAATTGGCGGATTGCCTGTTGTAGATAACAAGCAGAAGTTAATAGGAATAGTGACGGAACAGGATATCTTTGAGGCATTGATTAACATAACCGGCGCCCGTGTCGCGGCTTACAGGATATCACTGGTCATTCCCGATACACCGGGATCCATTAAGGAAGTATGCGATCTGATGAGGAAAGAAAATTTTAAGTGTATCAGTATTCTCACAACTCAGCATGGTCTTCCGGAAGGGAGCAGGGAGGTTCTCATCAGATTTCAGGCGGATGAAAAGATATTAAAAAGTATTATCGCGGAATTAAAGAAAGAGTATAAAACCGTTGAGCTTACGGTGGATTGATGCTCAGGGACGATAATTTCTTTTAAACTTGCACATAAGCCGGTCAGTGTTTAATTTTTAATATCACAGACCGGCTGCTTTATTTAAAAAAGCAGACGGCCATTCAGATGAATTTCAATAATTGCTTTTTATAAAACCGTGAATAATCTGTCGCGGTTAGTAAGTATCATCGGGGCGGGGTATTTCCAGAAAAGTTATGACAGACGGCTCCAATTAGGATGGATTTAATGTACTTGTATCATATAAATTAAACCCAGAATGCCTGATCCAAGAAAAGGAGTTGAATTATGCCGAGTAACCGTTTTCTAAAGTATTTCATGATTCTTGCCATATCAACAATCTGGATGTTCCCCGAAGCTGCTATTTCACAAGTTTATAAAATATCCGGAGGACCTTCAGGCGGAACCTTCCAGTATTATGCCCAGGCCATACAGAATCTGGCAAAAAAAAGTAACCTGAAAATACTCGCAATGTCTTCAAACGGTTCAATTGAAAATATACGTCTGGTGAATTCAGGAAGCTCAGGGTTTGGGATCGCGTATTCCGCTCATGTTTATGACGCAAAAGAGGGAAAATTAAAGAACGACAAAAGCAAATATGACGATGTAATGGCGGTAGCCTATCTTTACGGAGCGCCTGCTCAGCTGGTTGTGAAGAAAAAGGCGGGTATAACACACCCGAAAGAGCTATTGGATAAACGTGTCGGTGTTGGAAATGTAGGCTCCGGCGCTGCCGAAAATGCAGAGATCTATTTCAGCGAAATTGGCATCTGGGATAAAATGGGGCGTGAAAATCTGGGTTATCTTGAAGCGGACGAAGCCTTTGTAAACGGGCAGCTGGACGCTTTCTGGGTTTTTGCGGGATTCCCAAATGCTTCCGTAAGTGACGCCGCGTCAAAAACGGATATTATGCTTCTCAATACATACAATGCCGGAGAAGAAGCGGGATTATTTAAAAAGTATCCGTATTTTACAAAAGTCATAATTCCGGCTGATACTTATCAAGGGCAATCTGAAGATGTGATCACATTTCAGGATACCGCCATTCTTGTTGTGAATAAAAAAGTGTCCGACGACGATGTTTATAAACTTTTACTAAATATTTTTAACAAAGAGGGGCTTGAATATATGGTGAAAGCCCATGTTTCGGCAACAGCCATGAGCACGGAAAACGGAATCAAAGGAATTGTGACGCCTTTGCATCCGGGCGCGAAGAAGTTTTGGAAGGAAAAAGGTGTTCTGAAATAATGAAAATGCTATTGTAACACTCATACCGGCGGCGCGGATAATTATCCGGCCGTCTTTTTTTTTGGTAAAAGTATGTGCCGGTGTGGTTGTAAATTTTGTCATTTTGACTTCAATAAAAATTCAGTGGGATAATCGCCAAAAAATATATTATTGATCGTTTGAAACAAAAGGGATTTGTATTATATTTTTCAATGATTAAAGATAAAGCGATATCGGAATTCATGCTTTATAAAGACGGTTTTAATGAAACAGGCATAGATCAGAACTTTGTCCCATTCATGAAATTAAGGTGAGATATGGAAATTTTACTCATGATGGCAGTCGTATTTTTCGGCTATATCATTATGTACAGGTTTTACGGAAAGTTTCTCAGCAGGAAAATTTTTCATCTTTCCGGGAACGCGGAAACACCTGCCGTAAAATACGAAGACGGCATCGACTTTGTTCCCACAAAAAAGGAAGTGATTTTTGGCCATCATTTTACATCTATCGCTGGTACGGGGCCTATCGTCGGACCGGCCATCGCTATTATATGGGGATGGTTGCCGGCGCTTATCTGGGTGTTTCTTGGATCGGCGATCATGGGAGCGGTGCATGATTTTGGAGCGTTGGTCATCTCTTTAAGAAATCAGGGAAAGTCCATTTCGGAATTTACCGCGAAATATATCAACAGCCGTACCAGATTCTTTTTCTTTGTTATCGTTTTCCTTGCGTTGTGGATTGTGATATCGATTTTTGGTCTCGTAATCGCGATCATATTTAATATGTATCCGTCCTCGGTGTTTCCGGTCTGGCTGCAAATTCCGATCGCTGTTTATCTTGGCCACCTGATATATAAGAAGGGAAAAAATATATTTACCTGGTCCGTCATCGCGCTTTTTGTGATGTATGGTTCTGTAATCGTGGGAAATTATATGCCCCTTGCCATGCCCTCATTCTTTGGCATAGCGCCTACAGGCATCTGGACAATCATATTGTTGATTTACGCGTACATCGCCTCCGTCCTGCCGGTTACCACCCTTCTTCAGCCCAGAGACTTTATAAACGCCTATCAGTTAATAGTGGCGATGGTTTTACTGGGGCTTGGAGCTTTTAGCGCGTCCATATTCGGAAATATGGAAGTCGTCGCGCCTGCCGTGCAAATGTCACCTGAAAACGCGCCTCCCATGTGGCCGTTTCTTTTCATTACCATTGCCTGCGGCGCCATTTCCGGATTCCATTCGCTGGTGGCGTCGGGGACTACGGCAAAGCAAGTAAGATCGGAGTCGGATTCCCTGTTTGTGGGATATGGATCAATGCTGGTCGAAGGCAGTCTGGCCACACTTGTCATCATCGCTGTTTCCGCGGGAATTGGAATGGGATATACCAATCAGGCCGGTACCACATTGTACGGTATCGAGGCATGGTCAACCCATTATTCTTCCTGGACCGCCGCTGCCGGTTTGGGTTCCAAAGTCAGCGCGTTTGTAGTAGGGGCCGCGAATATGATGGCCACCATCGGTATTCCAAAACAGATAGGGATCGTAGTCATGGGATTGTTTGTCGCCAGTTTCGCCGGTACTACTCTGGATACGGCGACGCGTATACAAAGGTATGTAGTGACTGAGCTTGGTACTGACATGAAAATAGAGCTATTCAGGAACCGCTATATCTCTACGGCTTTTGTGGTAATTACAGCCGCTTTGCTCGCGTTCGCTTCAGGCAGCAGCGGAAAAGGGGCATTAACTTTGTGGCCGTTGTTCGGAGCGGTTAATCAGACCCTCGCCGCGCTGGCATTGATCATCATTACGTTATATCTGAAAAGCAAAGGCGGCCTGAAATGGGTGATCGCGGGAGTGCCGGCCATTTTTATGAGTGTGATGACACTATGGGCTTCCGTCATGAATCAGGTAGAGTTTGGAACAAGCCAAAATTTATTACTACAGATAGTGAACGGGGTGATTATTTTTATTGTTTTATGGGTGATAGGGGAGGGGTTGATAAAATTTTTCTCTCCAAATCGGGTTCCGGAATTGACGGAAGAGACTGTAGATATAGTTTGAAAGATAAAATAAATAATTTCGCCCGGATTGAAACCGGGCTTTTTTTGTAAATCTGATTGAGGCGAATTTCCCATTCTTTAAAATTGAGAACTATGAATATAATGGATAACAGAACGATTTTATCCGGGACTTACCGGAAATTAATATTGCCGCCGTTTTTTTTAATCGCGATTCTGTATTTCGCGAGATTTACAGGCGCCACTCAAATAAGGATAGAGGGAACAGCTGAATTTATTTCACCTGCTTTGTTTTTTTCTGCGGGCCTTTTTTCTATCATTATCCCGTTAGTTTATCGACTGGCGTTTATCGGAAGAGTTCGTCACCGAAAAAAACTGGAACGCGGCGAGTTCATAAAATTTGAAAAGACAACAATATACATAGCCTCCATATCGGCTTATATCCTCTTTGCCGCTTGTCTTTATGATATATATAAAATTCATCTGGCCGGGACGGCTCTGTTTGTATTTTATGCCGTTTATTACTATTATCCGTCAAAAACGAGAATATTCACGGAGGAACGGATTTTTCGTGTTGATACCAAGAGATAAAGAAAGGGTGGACTCAATTAAAAAAGGAAATAGAGTAAAAAAAATGTGGGCTTTCCTTCTTAGACAGAAAAATACGATTGGAGAAATTTCACGTTACAAAGCGACAGAGATCATAGAAATGGAATTAACAGAATTAGAAAATATTTTTGGTATGCTTGTGTTAGGATCTTTTATCGGACTCCCGTCGCCGCCGATGCAGATCACTCTTGATCTGATTCCTGAACTGGATAAAGAATTTTTGGTAATGTTAAATAAAATTGACACGGCGCACGCACCGATGTCGGAGCTTTTTTCGGGTTTTGATGTAGGATAATATATGTCAAAAACAAACAAGTCAATCTTTTTTTTAGGTAAAGGCGGTGTGGGGAAATCAACTGCTTCCGCCCTTATCGCGCTCGCCCTGGCACAGAATAATCACCGTGTACTCTTGATTTCAATGGATCCCGCTCACAACCAATCGGATATATTTGAAACAAAACTTGCCGAAAAATCTGTCGAAGTGCGCAGGAATTTATCGATCAAAGAGGTGGATCTGGACTACTGGGTTAAAAGGTATTTGAGTGATGTTGAAAAACAGATGTATAAGGCTTACGGATATTTAACGGCATACAATCTGGAAAAATATTTTTCAACAATTAAATATTCACCCGGGATTGAAGAATATGCCCTGCTTCTGGCCTTTGATAGTATCATTAAAAATGAAGAAGGATTTGACTTTTTCTTGTTTGATATGCCTCCTACAGCGCTTACTCTGAAGTTCTTCGCGCTGCCGGGACTGTCTTTGATCTGGCTGAGGAGATTACTGGAGTTAAGAAAAGAATTAATCTTAAAAAAGGAATTAGTCACCAGAATAAAGTTCGGAAAAAAGGAATTCGAAAAAGACAGGGTTATCAATAAATTAAATATTCTGATCGCTAGATATCAGAAAACAAAAGAGCACTTTGAAAATAAAAAAGCGAGTAAAATCAATCTGGTTTTAAATCCTGACCGTCTTTCTCTCGCGGAATCAGCATTGATTCAGAACAAATTGAAGGAAATTAAGGTTGAGATAAACAGCATTTTCATCAACCGGTATGACCATACCGTGAACGTCAAAAGTATTTCAAAACATTTTAAAAATGATCATGTGACGATCTTACCAACAGCTGATTATCCATTGATCGGCATTAAAGCTCTTGAGCAATTTTTAAATCAGTATCTTAATTCAAAAAAGTTACTCAAGAATATCTGATGTCCGCATTTAGCTTCTGGGATCATCTTCTAAATCAAGACCGAGACTCGCAGCCACGGCCAACTCGTCGCAACGTTCATTCTCCGGATGTCCGGCATGACCCTTCACCCAATTCAAAGTTACTTTATGAGGTTTTAGCAGATCGAGAAGTTTTCCCCAAAGATCGGGATTAAGCGCTTTTTCTTTTTTATTTCGCATCCAGTCATTAGCTCTCCAGCGTTCTGCCCATTTGAGTCTTATGGCATCGATGACATATTTTGAATCAGAATAAATTTCAACCTCGTGGGGTTCGTTCAGTAATTCAAGACCGGCAAGAACAGCGCGAAGTTCCATTCTGTTGTTTGTAGTCTTTTTATATCCCTTTGAAAGCTCAGTTCGTTCTCCGTCTATCTCGACGATAGTACCATATCCACCGGGACCGGGATTCCCCGAGCACGCGCCGTCAGTGTAAATTTTTGCGTTTTTCAAACCGCCTCCGGATTAATCTTAATAATTTGTAGTTACCGGGTTAATTATACCGATCTCCATAACTTCATGCAAATAAAACAAACGAAGATGAATACAATCTCCGTTATTTTTTCTTTACAATGCCGCGCGGCCACCATGAATTTCGGGATCTGCTTCCATTAAAACCGGCATAGGATGACCTGAGATCCGTTATAGATATAAATGCCATCGGATCAAACTGTTTGACAATCGCGAGTACCTCTTTTGTCCTCTTCCGGGAGGTCACGACATGAATAAAGTCGAGCTGACCCTTCTGACCATTGGCCTGTAAGTTGGTGACACCAAATCCTTCTTCCCGCAAAAGCATCGATAAGGTTTTAAAATTATCCTTAGTAATAATTTGAATGGTCTGCATTCCGATGGCCAGTTTGTTTTCAAAAGATATACCCAGATAATTACCGATCGCAAATCCGGCCCCGTACGCGATATAAGAGACCACATTCTGTAGATTCTGAAGCACCTGTGTTACGGCGATCAACCAGATAATGACTTCAAAAAAACCAAGGAATGCCGCGATGAGTCTGTTCGATCTCGATATCATGATGATCCGGATAGTGCCAAGACTCACATCAAATATTCTGGCGATCATAATAAAAACAGGAATGATCAGGTATGTCATAACTTCCTGTGACACAGACATTCCGATAGATTCAAGCATCAGCGCTTACTCCATAAGTATCAATCTAATATAGCTGCTAAATTTAAGAATAAATTTTCAGTATGCAAGATTGAATATGTGTTTTTTAATAAATAGTTTCCGATTTCTCTTCCACTATACATCTGATTATAAATTGATGAGGATTGTCGGCATAAACAGAAGAGATTCAAATTATTATTATGAATTTCTCCGGGTTTTTGATATACATAAAAAATACTTTATTGATAATCATAGGAGACGGGCTCAAAATGAATATCTCATCCTTAAAAAGAAGGAGTCACCGGCATCACCGTATTCCGTAAATCGTTTACCTGATGAGAGAAAACCGATCAGCATGAGATCGACGGATTCCGTTAAAGAATGGCTGATCAGCGGTACGGTAATTGATGAACGGTCAGACGGATTGTATATCAAAAACACGGTTCCTCTGGTGAGCGGAGTAATATTGTAGGAAAATTCATGATAAACGGACCAGCGGGCGGGTGAGAGAAGGCCCGCATCGCCTGCCTGATAGGAGAAGAGACCGGTGTTTTTCGTTTTTCCGACGTTATTATACAGCATCTCGGTGTGAATGTAAAATGAGTTTTCGAAGGTATAATCTCCGGAGAGGACGACGCTAAGACTGTTCCTGTTTTCTTCTGTTATGCTGCTGCCGTATAAATCAGGTATCATGAATTCCGCCGGTGTCCCTTTTTTAGGGGGATCGCTGAATGTTATCTCACCCCTGAATCCGGCTCCCCGAATATCACCTGCCCAGGAAAATCCCGCTATTTTTCGGTTGTTTTTCAAGCCTCCGATAAAAAAAATATCATAACCGGCTGTGTTGATGGACCATAATCCGGCAATTGTTCTCGTATACCGGTTTTCTCCCGGTTTTATGACGAATTCGGCTTTTGAGACCGCGCCGGTGTAATACTGAAGTCGAAGGGCATCGGCGCCGGGCATCTCTTCATAATCAAAATCCAGAACGGACTTGGGATTGAATAAATCGGTGATATTCCAGACGAGCGATGTGCCCCAGGCGATTCGCTGCCTGCCGATGGTCATCTCCAGTTTTCCCGTGGTATAATCAAAATACAAACGGTCAATTTCCGCGTATATGTAGGAGTCACTTTTATCAAGAAGCACGGCATCCAGATCAAGTAAATCATATTTGTTTTTTATAAGATCTTTGAACCCGGGAACCTCACTGACGGAGTCACCATAATACCCGCGTAATCTTGTTTCCAGTACGGAGTAGAATGAAAAAGTCGGGGACCAGCGGGTATTGAGCCGGGCATGAAGTAAGTGATCATTAAGACGGTTTTCATCACCGGCCAGCCGGGATGAAGAAAAAAGATATTTGGCATATCCGTTAACCTCGTAATCATCGGCTTGTCCGAAAGAAGTCAAATAAAATAATATGATTAAAAATATTGGATGACGCATAGGCTTAGTTTCTCTTCTCATCTGAAAATATCGCGCCGTCCTTTAATGTTATCACCCGATGCGCGCGTTTTATCACTCTCGCGTCATGAGTCGAAAAAAGAAATGTCATGCCGGATGACTGATTTAATTCTTCCATCAAATCCAGTAAAGATTCGGCTGATTCTGAATCCAGGTTCGCCGTGGGTTCATCGGCAAGCACAAAGGCCGGCCGTGAAGCGAGCGCTCTTGCCACGGCCACACGCTGTTGTTGTCCCCCTGAAAGTTGAGAAGGTCTCGCGTCCGTCCGGTCACTCAGACCAACGGCCTTCAGAAGCTCCAGCGCCCTGCGGTCGCGCTCCTCTTTGGGTATTTTTTGAAGCAACATTATGAATTCAACATTTTCCCGCGCGTTAAATACAGGAATGAGATTATACGCCTGAAAAACAAAGCCGATATGATGCAACCTGTAATTCACAAGTTCACCGGGTTTCATTGTGGAAATATCCACACCGCCGATGACTACTTTTCCTCTTGTCGGTTTATCCAAACCGCCGATGAGATTGAGCAGTGTGGTCTTTCCCGATCCCGAAGGGCCGACGATCGCGGTAAATTCTTTTGCTTCAAAAGTTAACCCGATATTTCTTACGGCATGAACCGGGACAGCCGTGGTATTATATGTTTTTTCCAGCCCTGACAGTTCAATAAGCGCCATGCTTTCATCTCCTGGTTATATTTTAATCTACCGCTCTAATAAACGCGAATGGCTTCGGACGGCAGTAAGTGAATCGCCTTCCAGGCCGGCAGAATTGCCGCTATATTCGCGGCGATGATGATCATAAATGTGATGATGATATACATTGAAAAGGGCAAAAATGGATACACAACCGCGCTTGCGCCAAAACTTGCCATGCTGTCAGCGACAATTGAAAAATCCATCCCGGACCTGTAATAATAAAAAATGGTAACTCCTCCGGTTATCATGCCTAATATGCCGCCGGTGACGGAAAGCATTATTGTCTCCCAGAGAATCATCAAAAAAACTTTGCTTCTTTTCATACCCACGGCAATGAGTATCCCCAGCTCCCTGACGCGTTCGACCACTGACATCAGCATGGTGTTGGTTATTCCGAAAAGCAGAGCGAGCAGGATGATGGCTACGAATAAATATGTGAAGCCTTCCATATAGGAGGCGGTAAAGGCAATCTCCGGGGCGATCTCCATCCAGTTCATGACCGACAGATTCTGAAAATCTGATTTTATTTCGCCGTATGCTACCGGCAAAAGTCTCGCGGATTTGACGCGAACGGCAATTTCATGAATAATCGGTTCCGTATTTAGAAGTCGGAACAAATCTTCCTGCAGCGCAAACAGATGCATCTCATCAAATAGGCTTGATTCCGATTTAAAGATTCCAACAACCCTACAGGCTGTGTAAATTATCGAACCATCAAGTCCCTGGAAACTGAGTACGATTTTAGACCGCAGTTTCAGCTTTAGTCTTTCAGCAAGTTTCGCGCCGATCACAACCGGGTTTCTGTCGTTCGTTTCAAAGTAATTGCCCTCAATCAGCTTTTTATGGATATCAGTGACTTTCACAGACTCCGCCGGATCAATCCCGATAATTTTTACACCAAAGACCGAAGCAGGGGAGGCGCCCATACCTTCGATGACGGTACGTCCGGCAACATTACTGACCGCGGACATATGGCGAAGCGTGTCCATGATCGCGAGAGCGTCAGGGATAAAATCCGTAATTTCCTTGTTCTCGGAGTACCCCTTTTTATGCAGTTGGATGTGGGAAAGATCGCGGTCAATAGCTGAGTTGACCATTGATTCACCGAAACCCATCATGATAGCGCCGGAAATCAGCCCGCCCCACAAGCCAAAAATAATGGCGGCAAAGACGATAAGACTGCGTTTTTTATTTCTCCAGATATTTTTCCAGGCAAGCGTGATCAGCATTCATCCCCCTGATTATTTAGTGATCGCTTCTACAACTGTTAAACGGTTGATGAAAAGAAACGGATACATGGCGGTGGTCAGAGCAATAATCAGTACCACCACGGATTGCCCCAGGAAAATACCGGGGTCGACGCTAAAGGCCATGATGGCTTCAATGCCAAGTGTTTCATACGCTCTCGCCATTTCTCCTGTCAGCCGGATCGGATTATAATAGAAATAATAAATGACCGGGATACTGCCGAGAAATCCTACGATAACCCCCAGAAAGGAAATCATTATCGATTCTATGGTCGTGACCGCGATAAGTTTGGATTTTTTCATACCCACGGAAATTAAAATGCCAAATTCGCGTGTTCTCTCGGTGGTCATCATCATCACTGTTCCAAAAACGCCAAATGCGATAACGATGTACAGAATGGCAAGCATAATGATGCCGCTGACATTGTCCATCTGAATGCTCTGCTCCAGTTCCGGCATCATCTCATCCCAGGTCATGACGTTATAATCGGATCCGAATATCTTCCTGATTTCAATAAGGACTTCATCCAAATTTCTGATATCATTGATCATGAGAGAGAGGGAGGTGACGCGTCCGAGAGCGGAATATACCTCCTGCGCGTTTTGCAGGCTGAGATATACCAGGGCGTTATTCATCTCAGGAAAGGGAAGTTTTACTATCCCTTTAACAGGTAAACGGGCCGCGGCAATCTGCCCGTGATAACCCTGTCCGTAAATGATGATACTGTCACCGGTATTCACCTTCAGCATTTTGGCCAGGCCTTCTGCAACCAGGATGCCTTCTTCTCCGTTATCAAGATATTGCCCACTGATAACCCGGTCACTTAAACCGTTCATCCGGTCCTCTAAACCGGGATCGATACCGATCACCTGTGACACCTTGGTCAACTTTTTATATGAAATTAACGCGAATGACTCAAGCCGGGGAGTCGCGGAAGTGATATACCGAAGACTATCAATTTTTCCCCTTTGATGATCGTCAATTACAATGCTGTAGTCAAGTGAACGGTTTTCCCAATAATCTTTTCCCTGAATCTGTAAATAGCCGGTGAAAAGTTTTGCCGATGAGTGAATCATATAGCTGTAAGATCCGAGCTGGCCGGAACGCATAAAAACTGCGAGAATAACGGCAAAAAATATGGACGCGCCCACAATAACTGTCCGTTTTTTGTTACGCCACAAATTCCGCCAGCTTAATATAAAATACATGGCGTTCCTTTCCTATCTGACACGTTTCATATTCTGTTCTGAAAAGAACGCACGGTCGATTTTGACATTAAATTTCATGTCCTCATATTCAAATACGGTTTTTTGGCCCGGTTTATCGACCGGAATCATTTCCCAGCGTGACGGAATGATTCTGTCGCCCATTTTCCTGACATTGCTTCCGGTCATATATTTTATCAGGATACCGTCCTCATCATAATACTCGCTTTTCAGCTCGAGATAGCTGTCTTTCGAAACCCACAACAGTATTTTTCCCCAGACCACGCCCGCTTCCGGTTTTGGTATAAGCTCCAGTTTATAGCAGGTATATTCATTCAGTTTCTCTTCTTCCAGGATACGATGCTCATAGTCATCTACAACAGAGGACTGGCGCACAAGATCATCATTGGTAAAATCGGAACCCATCCACGACTGCAGCATCATGGACGGCGGAATTTTAATCATTCTTTGTACCGCCGGGATCCAGTTCCAAACCTCCTGTTCCCGTTTCAAAGTCACCAAACCCTTGTCTTTTGCCGGAGAAGTGATGAGAACAAGGCCGTACTCCGGTTCCAGCGACCAGATTTTCATTGAGTATTTTCTGGACCAGTCGGGCTTAACGATTTCCATGGTCACCTGGGCGATACTGCTGTTTGCCCTGAGCAGATCATTTGCCTTTCGGACAATTTCTTTGGCCGATTCGCCGCTGTCCTGAGAAAAGATCAAAACCGGCGCTAAAATTAACAGGATAATTAGCAGTTGAATTTTCATCGTCCCCGCCTTTATGATTTGATGATTCCGTTTAAAAATCCGTCGAGCATGATGTCTGCCGCTTTTTGGAGATCAAATGTTTCGCGCGCCATAATCCATTGCAAACTCAATCCATCAAGAGCCGCGATCAAGACGGATGACATGGCATTTGTATCCAATACTCTAAAAATTCCGGATTGAATCCCTTCAGCCAGAATATCTGAAATATATTTACGGTAATTGATATAGATTTGATTCAGATCGATAATTTTTAATATTTTTGAATCTTTGTTTCTGATCCCCTCCGCCCAGAAATCCATCATTATTTCCGCGAATTCCCCTGAATCACTTAAAAATATCCGGAGCGAGTGCTGAACAAGCAGATTTAGTTTTGTCACGGGATCTTTTGAAGATATAATGGTTGCGCGAGTGGCATCTTCTATGGTCTGAAAATGATAATTAAACGCCGCGGCGAATATATCCTCCTTGCCGTGAAAGTACTCATAAATGGTACCTTTCCCAATGCCGGCTTCCGTGGCGATATCCGTCATTTTTGCTTTTGCCGCTCCCTTTGCGGCAAAAACACGCATGGCGGCAAGCATAATTTCATTCTTTTTTTGTTCTTTGTTAACAATCCTTGGCGCCATAAATCCTCAATTATTAAAATGACCGACCGGTCGGTATAAATGTAATACGATGAAATATCAGGTCAAGAAATAAATAATTTTTATAATCCGGTTTATTATATTATTTTTGAATTGAACGACATCAGAGTAAATGTTAATAGGTCGTAAAGTCAGAACAGATGTCTCATATTTTACAGATTGCAGGGAAATTGAATGATTAAAATAGGGAAATATAACGAACTCCGGGTTGAACGACTGGTTAACTTTGGACTTTATCTGAAAGAAGGGGATGAAGAAGTCCTTCTCCCCGCCAAATATGTTCCGAAAAATTCAAAACCGGGTGATAAGATAAGTGTATTCATATATACAGACTCCGAAGACCGGTTGATCGCCACAACTCTTACGCCAAAAGCGATTCTGGATGAGTTTGCTTTTTTAAGAGTAAAAGATGTCAATCGTTTCGGCGCTTTCCTGGACTGGGGGCTGGAAAAAGATCTCTTTGTACCCTTCAGAGAACAGAAGATTAGAATGTCGCAGGGCGAATCTTATATTGTCCGGCTTTGCCTTGATTCAAAGACGAACCGGCTCTTCGCGACCACAAAAATACAAAAATATCTAAAAAGCGATCCGGATAATTTGAAAGAAAATCTTGAGGTCAATCTACTTATTTACAGGCAGACGGATTTGGGAATGATGGCTATCATTGATAATAAATATTCCGGCATGCTGTACGCGGAAGAAATTAGAGAAGAAATGAGAGTCGGAGATTCCAGGATTGGATATATAAAAAATATCAGAGATGACAAAAAGATTGACCTGAGTCTCAAACCGCTTGGATATAAAGCAGTAATCGATTCTAAACCGGATGTAATGGATCTTCTCGAAAAAGCGGGAGGATTCCTTCCTTATAATGATAAAAGTTCCCCGCGTGAGATTGAAGAAACTTTCCGGATGAGTAAAAAAATGTTTAAGAAAGTGATCGGTGGATTATATAAGGATGGAAAAATCAGTATTGGGGAAAAAGGCATCAGGCTTGTAAAATAACTCAGATTATAAAGCAAAAGATGATAAAAAAATCAAATAAACGACCGCATTCAATCTATGATAAAATTTATCTGCTTGTCAGCGGGATACCATCGGGACAAGTGGCTACTTATGGTCAGATAGCGAAAATGGTCGGCTCATGCACTCCGCGAATGGTGGGTTACGCCATGGCCGCGCTCCCTGCCGGAAGCGATGTTCCGTGGCAGCGCGTTATAAACAGTCAGGGTGGTATAAGCCCGCGTTCGGACGGAAATGGTGATCTCCGGCAGCGCCTCCTGCTGGAGGCGGAAGGGGTAGTCTTTGGTGAAAACGGGCGGACAGATCTTGATGTTTTCAGATGGAAAGGACCGGGTCCCGAACGGTCATGAGATCAGTAAGCAGATTTTTCAGAATTTATTTTGTTTGTTTTTTTTAGATTTTACTATTCATTCAGCCAATATCTTGTTATGTTTTAACCGTGAAACTATCAAAAAATCTCAATGAGGTTAAAATGAACTCTTCCACAAAAACATTCGAATTACAGGCCATTCACAACAAAATCACCATCAAAAGAAATCAATCCGGAGTCCCGGTTATTACGGCATCCAATCGGGAAGATCTGTGTTTTGGGATTGGATATGCCCAGGCGTCGGACCGTCTTGTGCAGATGACAATGGTTCGGATTCTCGGACAAGGACGCGCTTCGGAACTGCTCGCGGGTACGGATGAACTTATTGAGATTGATAAATATATGCGCTGGATTAGCTTTGAGAGAGGCATCGAAGAAGAGATAAAAAAGCTTAAACCCGATATCAGATCAGAACTCGACGCGTATTGCGCCGGAATAAACGAAGTGATATCCAAAGGAAAGCGGCCGTTGGAATATAAACTGATCGGATATAAACCGGAAAAGTGGGAACCGGGACATTCATTGCTAACGGCCAAAATCATGGGTTACATCGGGCTGGCCCAGGCGCAGGGCGATATGGAAAAATTGCTGATTCAGCTCATAAAGCATGATCTCGATGAAGACCGTATCAGGGCAATGTTTCCGTATCTTGAAGAAAAAATCGACTATGACCTGATAAAACAAATCCGGTTAGTGCATGAAATGGTTCCATCGCATATCTGGAATCAGATACTTCCGAATATCCAATCCAGTAACAACTGGGTTGTCAGCGGTCAGAAAACAAAATCAGGAAAAACAATTCTGGCGACCGATCCGCATTTGGAAATTAACCGTCTGCCAGGATTATGGTACGAGATGATCTGGAAAACGGGCGACAGTAAGGTGATGGGAATTACCATGCCGGGTTTACCTGTGATGGTAATGGGAAAAAGCAATCATTTGGCCTGGGGCGGCACCTACGGTTTTATGGATATGATTGATTATTTTATTGAAGACTGCAAAGATGAGAAATTTCGGTATGATGACCGGTGGATTCCGTTTGAAAAAAGAACCGAAATACTTAAACCTAAAAAGAAAGAAGAAATTACCCTTACATACTATGAAAATCATCACGGGGTGCTTGAGGGTACACCCGATGTTCCGGGGAAATATTTGGCCATGGGATTCACGGGAAGAGAAGGCGCCGGCGCCGAAATCTTCAATATTTTTATGCGGGTAGAAGAAATCAAATCGGTGGAAGAAGCCAAAAAACAGTTCCGACTCATTACCATGCCCACGTTCAACTGGGTATTTGCGGATACAGAGGGGAATATCGGGTATCAGATGAACGGAAGAATGCCGGTTCGCCGGGAAAACAACAGCGGACTTCTCCCGGTTCCGGGCTGGCTGCCCGAAAACGATTGGAAGGGTTTTGAGAATCCCGATACATTCCCATCCTGTTATAACCCTGATTCCGGTTATTTCGCGACGGCCAATAATGATCTTAATAAATTTGGCGAAGTGGCTCCCATTAATCTTCCAATGGCGCCTTATCGCGTACAACGCATCATGGAATGGCTTGAACAAAGCGACACGATTGATCCGGACTATATCAAAAATATGCACTATGATTTCTATTCCAAACAGGCTGAAAGACTGATGACGGTGATCGCTCCCTTGCTGCCGGACAGCATAAACGGAAATATCCTGAAAAACTGGGATTGTATGTACACACTGGATTCCGTTGGCGCCACGCTTTTTGAATCAGTTTATGAAAATATGATTAAAATCGTTTTTGGAGCGCGGGGTATCGGTGAAGACACGATGACGTATCTCTTGACTGAAACAGGTATCCTGACCGCGTTTTTCGGCAATTTTGATGATGTGATCATGAATCCGGATTCCCCCTGGTTTAAAAATGTGTCACGGGATGCTCAATTGAAGGAGGCCATCGACAGGGGGCTTGAAATTCGCGTACAAAAATACGGTGATACCAGAAAATTTGACATGAACAATATGTTCTTTGACGGAAAATTACCGGGGTTTCTTGGATTTGATGAAAAAAACCGGAAACTGCCCGGAAGCAGGGCGACCATCCCGCAGGGTCAGATTTTTAAATTCGCCGGAAGAATCTCATCGTTTTCACCTTCATGGCGGATGATCGCGGAGATGGATAAAGATGAAATCCTGACAAATGTCGCCGGCGGTCCGTCCGGAAACCGGTTTTCAAAATGGTATAAATCAGATATTGAAAACTGGCTGAACGGTGTTTATAAAAAACTGGACTAGTATATTACGCGCGACAATTTAATCATTCCATAAATAGTTATAAATATTAGATATGTCTGATTATTAAATGATGCCGGAAAAATTTAATATTCATGGGAATAGATAGTCCTTATTATTTGTTAGATGTATCTAATTCAAATGGGGAAAGATGTGAACTTGTCAGCAAGTCAGGAAAATTATATAAAGATCATCTGGTATCTTGAGCAGAACAATCTCAAGCCGGCTTCAAAAGTAGTGGCGGACAGGCTGAATGTAAAGCCTCCCACGGTTTTGTCCATGTTTAACCAGCTTGAGAAGATGGAGCTGCTGACTTATAATAAAAACGATGGGGCCCGGTTAACTGAAAAAGGGGATATGAGAGCGAGAAAACTGGTGCGCAAACATCGTCTGATTGAAACCTTTCTGGAAAGTGTACTGGAAATGGAAGAAAATGTTGTGCATGAAGAAGCGGAATTACTGGAGCATGTCATATCCGATCAGCTGATGTACCGAATCGACGCTTACCTGGGATTTCCCCGCAAAGACCCGCATGGCACCATAATTCCTTCCTGGCAAAAAAACGGCGTGTTGGTCAGTTTGAATAATATTGAACAGGAACACTCCTTCGTGGTCAGAGAACTGGACTTGGATGACGAAATTTCTGATTATTTTGAAAAAAACGGTTTGCGTACCGGAACTCTGTGGACGATGGCGGAGGTTTTTCCTGATAAAAGTAGTTTTTTAATCACAAACGGAAAACGGTTTCTGGCCTTATCCTCAGAGACCGCCGAAAAAATAGGTGTGAATATACAATAACGGTCAATCGGCAAGGGAATTTATGTACTTTATCTATTCGGTAAGTTTTATTTTAGCCGCGGTGTTTCTATACCTGATCGTCAAGCGCGAAAGGGAAAAGAACTTCCGCTTAACCCGCGTGTACTACGAAGATGCCCTTAAATTTATATACCACCGAATTGAATCGGGCAGCCGGGCAACCGTGGAAAGTCTAAAGGGGCATTTGTCGCTTTCTGCGGGAAAGGTGATGAAACTGGTGGATCTGCTTGAGGATATGGATTTGGTGGAACTGCGGCACGGGGGCATCGATTTGCTGGAAAAAGGACGTATCCTGGTACTCGAAATTATACGCGCGCACCGGTTATGGGAAACCTATCTGCAGCATGAGACTGATGTGCCGATTCACAAAATTCACAAATACGCGGATAATGAAGAGCATCATATACGCGGAGAACGGCTGGAAGCGCTAAACGCGCATCTCGGTTTTCCGGCTTTTGATCCCCATGGCGATCCGATTCCGACACGAGAAGGGAAATTAGCTCAACTTGACGCGGAATTTCTCTCTGACTGGCCCGTTGGGGAAGAAGCGCTCATATCACATATTGAGGATGAACCGGCAGACCTCAGCAAAAAATTATTTAAACTGGGTTTGCGCGTTGATACGAAGATAAAAATCTTGGATAGAAAAAAACGTGAACTGGATGTATTGTACCGGGACAAAAAAATTACACTTGACATGTTTTCGGCGAATAATATCCAGGTTACAAGACATCCTGACGGTGAGATCGCCGCGTATGACACTCTTGATGAGCTCGAGGAAAGTGAATCGGCGGTTATAGCGGGGATTTCCAATAATTTGCAGGGTTTGGCGAGACGCCGTCTTCTTGATCTCGGGATCACGCCGGGTGTGCGAATTGCCACCGTTTTGCGCAGCTCATTCGGCGGGGATCCGACCGCTTATTTTGTAAGAGGAGCGAAAATCGCTTTGCGAAGAGAACAGGCAAAGGATATTTACATAGAAAGACTATAGAAAATCATCATTTACCGGCAGTTCAAAAGAATGAGAGTCGCTAACTATGAGTGAAAAGAAAGATTTTAAAATAAATATGGGAAGCGCGTGCGATACCTGTGGATTTAATCTTCAGCAATTAGGTATCGAAGTGGATAAATGGGATCATGTCATCGCGCTGGCCGGTAATCCAAATACCGGGAAAAGCACGGTCTTTAACCAGCTTACCGGTTTAAAGCAGCATACGGGAAACTGGCCGGGTAAAACGGTTACCAGGGCGGAAGGCGGATTAAAATGGGGAGGTCACACTTATAAACTGGTGGATCTGCCGGGAACATATTCCTTGTTGTCGGCCTCAGTCGATGAGGAGGTAGCAAGAGATTTTCTTCTGTTTGGCCAGCCGGATTGCACAATCGTAGTGACAGATGCCTCTGTTCTTGAAAGAAATCTGAATCTTCTGCTTCAGATTTTGGAGATAACGGATAAAGTCGTTATCAGTCTGAATCTGATAGATGAGGCCAAGCGAAAAGGGGTGGAAGTGGATCACCGAAGGCTGTCAAAGGATCTCGGCGTTCCGGTGATTCCGACAATCGCCCGTAACGGTCAAGGATTAAATCTGCTTCTTGAAAGCGTAGCCGGGGTTATTGACGGCAGTATTAAGACAAAACCATACCGGATAAAAGTGAGTCAAAAAATTCAGTCGGCACTTGATGAACTTGTGCCGGAGATAAGAAAAATATTTCCTGATTTGCCGAATGCCCGTTGGGTCGCCATGCGTCTGCTGGATGGAGATATCAAAGTCCAGAAAGCGCTGGAAAAAGGAGAGTGGAATGTATTTTTAGGGGAATCCCTGTTTGACACCATCAAGGAGGCGACGGTATGAATCAAACCGGAATGGAATTAATCAAAAAAGCGGATGGCATACGCAGTCGGCTTGACTCAAATTTCAGAGATGTATTTGTTGTTGATATATATAAAAACGTCGAGTCCATCTATGAGAAATCTGTAAATATTACATCCCAAAAAAAATATGATGTAGATCAGAAAATTGACCGGATACTCACATCCCCGTTCCTTGGCCTTCCGATTATGTTTTTTTTGCTGGCTATTGTTTTCTGGCTCACTATAATCGGCGCGAATTATCCTTCACAGATGCTGGCGACGGGATTCTTCTGGCTTGAGGATCAGATAGCCGGACTGATGAACTCGGTAAATATTCCATGGTGGATAACCGGATTTTTAATCCACGGTGTTTATAAAGGTCTGGCATGGGTCATATCCGTGATGCTGCCTCCAATGATGATATTTTTTCCTGTGTTCACCATTCTGGAAGATTTCGGCTATCTGCCCCGTGTGGCGTTTAACCTGGACTGGCTTTTCAAAAAGGCGGGCGCGCACGGAAAACAGTCACTCACGATGAGCATGGGTTTTGGATGTAATGCCGCCGCGATAGTATCGACCCGTATTATAGAATCCCCGAGAGAACGGCTCATAGCGATTCTTACCAATAACTTTGTCCCGTGCAACGGCAGATTTCCGACGCTGATTATGCTTTCGGTTGTTTTTGTCGCGGCCGCCTTTCCGCCGGAATTCGCCTCATTAGTGGCGGCAGGCTCGGTCATGGGGATTGTACTCGTTGGCGTGCTGTTTACCTTTGTGGTATCCTGGGTACTGTCAAAAACCATTCTTAAAGGAGAAGCGAGCAGTTTCACGCTTGAGCTGCCGCCGTATCGCAGACCGAATTTTTTGAGAATATTATATACTTCGATTATCGATCGTACCATTTTTGTACTGTGGCGGGCGATTCTCATGGCGGCCCCTGCAGGGGGTATCATCTGGCTGCTTGGGAATATCATGGTTGACGGGCATTCGCTGACCTACTGGGTAGCCGGATTCCTGGATCCCTTTGGTCATTTGCTTGGACTGGACGGGGTTATTCTGCTCGCGTATATCGTCGCGATTCCGGCGAATGAAATTGTGGTTCCGACCATTTTAATGGCTTACGCCAATACCTCGACGATGATAGAAATTTCGAATCTTGCTCAGCTGAAAGAGCTATTGGTCGGAAACGCGGGATGGACCATGCTCACCGCGGTGAATTTGATGCTGTTCTCACTGTTGCATAATCCGTGTTCCACAACAATCCTGACCATCTGGAAAGAAACAAAAAGCGCGAAATGGACAACCATCGCGGCATTAATGCCGCTGTCCCTGGCTTTTATCGTAACATTTATCGTGGCTCAGGTGGTACGGTTCTTTTTCTAAATTCAATCAGCCCGGGACCTCCCGAGGAGAAGTACGGTCGATCTGGATTTAGCGGGATAATGGCTTTGAGAATCGAGAAGAGCTTCCTTTCCCTCTTCAAGAACATCTGAAGGCGCGTCGAGCGAAGTATCCATCACCCGGTACCATTTTCTGTTTTTTGTCAATCCCGGAAGCTCAAAGTCGTGTTCTTCCCAATCCATATTAAAAATAATGTATAAATCATTCATGCCGGGGGTGGACCCGCTTTTATCTCCGGTCATATGTAATGCGAGTGATCGTGAATCATCTGACCAGTCAGGTTGGCCGGTCCGGAATCCGTGCCAGCTCATTTCAGGCACGCCGTCCACCATCTCAACCTGAAATTGTGACCGTCGTAAGGCGGAATGGTTTTTCCTGAAATGAATAAGGGTTTTAAAGAATCTGAGTAGATCGGCGTTTTGCTCAGCTAATTCCCAGTCTATCCAGTTTAATTCATTATCCTGACAATACGCGTTGTTATTACCGGACTGCGAACGGCCAATCTCATCGCCGGCGGTAATCATAGGCACGCCCTGGGAAAGAAGCAGAATGGCGGCAAAATTTTTCATCTGACGTCGTCTGAGTTCATTGATTTCGTCAGAATCGGTGGGCCCCTCAACGCCGCAATTCCAGCTTATATTATAATCGGAACCATCACGATTATTCTCACCGTTCGCCAAATTGTGCTTTTCATTGTAGGAAACAAGATCAGCCAGAGTAAATCCGTCATGACAGGTCACAAAATTAACGCTGTGAAAGGGTTCCCTGCCGTCATCCTGGTAAAGATCAGAACTCCCGGCGACCCGTGTAGCCAGATTCGGAACCATTCCCGGATCGCCCTTAACGAACTGACGGATGTCATCCCGAAATTTACCGTTCCATTCCATCCATCTTTGCCACGCGGGGAAGTCGCCAACCTGATAAAGTCCGGCGGCGTCCCATGCTTCGGCAATTAATTTTGTGTTGGCAAGAAGCGGATCCTCAGCCATTCGTTCGATAAGCGGCGGATTGGACAGCACTTCGCCGTCACGCCCCCTTCCGAGAATGGAAGCGAGATCAAAGCGGAAACCATCCACATGCATTTCCGTGACCCAGTAGCGGAGGCTGTCGATGATCATGCCCCGGACAATCGGATGATTGCAGTTCACGGTATTGCCGCACCCGGAAAAGTTGTAAAACCGGTTTGTTTTTGGCTCAATCATATAATAAACGGTGGGTTCAAGTCCTTTGAAATTATAGACAGGACCGATCTCGTTGCCTTCCGCGGTATGATTAAAAACCATATCCAATAGTACTTCAATCCCCGCCTTATGAAACGCCTTTACCATTTTCTTAAATTCGGTCACCTCGGCGCCATTTTCATTGTTGCTGGCGTATGAAGATTTCAAAGCGAAGAATGTGAACGGATCATAACCCCAGAAATTAAAAAGGGGCTTGCCACTGATCGGATCAATTCTGTCGATGGCCGTTTCATCATAATCAGTGACCGGCATCAGTTCCACCGCCGTTATCCCAAGCTCTTTTAGATAGGGTATTTTTTCAGTCAATCCCTTAAATGTTCCCGGAGCCGTCACGCCGGATGATGAGTGCCGGGTGAATCCGCGGACATGCAATTCGTAAATTATGGTATCTTTCAGTGGTGTTTTCAGCGGGCGCTCCGATTTCCAGTCAAAATCTTCCTCCGGAATGATCGATAAACGAAAGGTGTGTTTTTTATTGTCACGTGTGATTTTAACGGGATTTCCCCAAACTCGTCCGCCGCAGGTGGCTCTCGAGTATGGATCAAGGAGAATGATACGTTCTACCTCGGGAAGATCTTCTCTTTTAATTCTGAATCCGTATCGAACACCGGGATCGAGGTTAGTTATGAAAGCATGCCAAATGTTTCCGGTCCGGTTAAGATCAGGATCGAGTTCAAACTCAAAGCTAGCGTCCCTGTCGCAGTCAGGGTAGATAACGATGGATACCGCTTTTGCTCCTTTGGAAAACAGAGAAAAATTGATCCCGTTTCTCAGAAGGATTGCTCCGGGCGGATTCGGCCTCCCGCTTAAAATCCTATATTTGTTGTTGCTTTTTTTTGACTTTGCCGGAATAACGGATATCGTTTTTGTCTTCATATTTATATCTCTTTATATGATGCCGGTGATTAATAAGTAATTTAAGGCATAATAACTGTGTGTTTAATGGTATGCAAGATTAATTTAATGAGAAATAATTCCCAATAAAGTGTTTTTATTTTATTAATTATTCAGTATCTTCTAAATCGTTGATTAAGCTAAAACATGTTAGAAAGGAGCCAATTGTGAAGGAAGTTATAGCCGGCCTGGAGCCTGGGTTAGTGTGGGAACATTTTTACCAAATCAGCCAGATCCCAAGATGTTCCGGAAATGAAGAAGCGGTGGGACAATATCTTATAGAAGTCGCGAAGAAAAAAAATCTTCCCTGGAAAAAAGACAGCGTAGGTAATATCATTATTTCAAAACCGGCGTCAAAGGGTATGGAAAAAAGACCCGGCGTTGTGATTCAGGGCCATATTGACATGGTTTGCGAAAAAAACAATGACACGGTTCATGATTTTTCAAAAGATCCGATAAGGTTTGTCCGCGACGGGGAATGGATGAAAGCCGACGGTACGACTCTTGGAGCCGATAACGGGATCGGCGTGGCCATGGCGCTTGCGGTGATGGACGATAACACGCTTACACATCCGCCGATGGAGTTCCTTTTTACGGTTGATGAAGAAACCGGATTAACGGGAGCCAATGAGCTAAAAAATGATTTCGTGAACGGCCGTATTCTGCTGAATCTTGATTCCGAAGAAGAAGGCGCGCTCTACATCGGCTGCGCCGGCGGACAGCACACCATATTGAAAAGAAACATTGACTGGCAATCTCCCAAAGCCGACGGCACCGCGTATAGGGTGAAAGTTTCAGGTCTTAGAGGCGGGCATTCCGGTTTAAATATTAGCGAAGACTTTGGCAACGCCATCAAATTGCTGGCCCGTTTATTATATCAGGCGGGATTATCCGTCGATTTTCAACTCGCTTCAATCAACGGCGGAAACAAACATAACGCCATACCACGGGAAGCGGACGCCGTTATCGTTTTATCCGGTTCAACTTTGGATACCATGAAAAAATTGGTCACGGAGTATGACGCGATTTATAAAGAAGAATTAAAGTTTGTGGATAAAGATGTAAAAGTAACCATTGAGAAGTGTGACGCGGTAAAGAATGTTTTCAATAATGATTTAAAAGATCAGTTGGTTAAAATGATTTACGCCATGCCGCACGGAGTGATGACCATGAGTCACGCGGTGGCCGGATTGGTGGAAACCTCCACAAATATGGCTATCGTTGAGACCAAAAAGGATAATGTTGAATTGCTTACCAGTCAGCGTTCTTCCGTTGCCAGCGCGGTGGCGGACATAGCGGATAAAATTAAGGCGCTTGGTGAACTGAGCGGATTTAAGGTTGAACAGGGCGGCGGGTATCCGGCATGGGCGCCGAATCCCGATTCTGAATTGCTCAAAGTGTGCAAATCCATTTACGCGAATAAATATAAAAGTGAACCTGATGTGAAAGCGATTCACGCCGGGCTGGAATGCGGTATAATCGGTGAACATTATGACGGAATGGATATGATTTCTTTCGGGCCGGATATTGAAGGAGCCCATTCACCGGATGAAAGGGTGAAAGTCAGTTCTGTGGCGCATACCTGGGATTATCTGCTTGAGGTATTACGCGAGATTAAATAAATACTCAATGAATAAAAAAAGAGGCTGCCTGAAAAGGTCGGCCTCTTTTTTTTATTTTAAATATCATTTGATGCTTACCCTGACAACGCTAACCAATTATATAGCCACGTGCTTTAGTTCGTGGACTGTTCTGTAATAAGCCAGATTTGGGCTAAAGCCCGGGTACGGTGAATCTTGTTTTTTATCCCCGATCTAAAGACCGGGTCAATGAATGGCCGGTAAACTTCATCCCGGGCTGTTCATCAATTATATAGCCACGTGCTTTAGCTCGTGGAGAGCCCGGAACCCGGCAAGAGTTGGCTTTAGCCTAATTTGAGATTACCCCCTACCGGACAGCCTCTTCTTTTTCAACGCCCTTCTAATTAATATTTTTCTTACGCGGTTCTTTGTGCGTACTCATCATCGGTATGGAATCATCCAAACTATTAATTTCCGGATTCAGAAAAAGATCAAAATAGGAAGTGATCTTTTTGTAAAGATGAACACGGTCTTTTCCCCGAACATTATGCTCGTGACCCGGATAGACAAAATAATCAGCTAATTTGCCTTTATCTACAGCCGTTTTTAAATATTGCAGACTGTTTTGCCACACCACAACCGGATCAATCGTCCCGTGAATGATCATCAGGTGGCCGTCAAGATTCTCAACATAATTTAGCAGATTTGCTTCTTCATAGCCTTCGGGATTACTTTCAGGGGTATCCATATAGCGCTCACCGTACATCACTTCATAATATTGCCAATCGATGACCGGTCCGCCGGCTACACCCGCTTTAAAAATCCCGGGTTGACGGGTCATCATCGAAATGGTCATAAATCCGCCGTAGCTCCATCCGTCCACACCCAATCTGGTCGTATCTACATAGCTTAAAGATTTTAAAAAATCGACTCCAACCATCTGGTCCTCAACTTCATATCTGCCGAGATTTCTGAAAATCGCCTGTTCAAAATCCCTGCCCCGGTTTGCCGAACCGCGGTTATCGAGAGTAAAAATGATGTACCCTTTCTGGGCAAGATGCATAAACCATAAATTACTGCCTCCAAGCCAGCGGTTTGCCACCATCTGCGCGTGCGGGCCGCCGTAAACATAAACGATCACCGGATATTTTTTGGTTGAATCAAAATCCGCGGGGTAGATCATTCTGGCATTCAACTCAGTACCGCTGCCGTTTTTTAGTTTTAAAAATTTTATTTCTGTTTTCTTATATTCGGCAAGGGGATTGTCTGATTCCACAAGTGTCTGTACGGATCCGCCTTTGCCGTTCAATATTTTGGTTATTCCCGGGATATTAAGATTGCTGAACTGATCGATAAAATACTGACCTGTATGATTAACTTTTACCGCGTGCGTACCCGCTTCGGAGGTCAGCCGTTTCATTTTCGCGGAATTCAGCTCAACGGAGTAGAAATGCCTTTCCATCCCATCAGGGGAAGCGGCGGTGATAAACGCGGTTTTACTATCCTTATCAAATCCGTGCAGCTTTAGTACATCAAAATTGCCCCTGGTCATCTGGCGGATCATTTTGCCCGATTTGTCATAATAATACAAATGATTAAATCCGTCTCTATTTGAAAACCAGAGGAATCGTGTGGGATCGTTTTTAACAAAGAGCGTACCCTGTTCTGGTTCCACATATTTAGGATCGGTTTCTTCAAAAAGCGTCCGGATGGCCTTGCCTGTGACTCTGTCGTACTCGATCAGCCGCATATGATTCTGATCCCTGTTTAAATGCGCCACAAAAATCGTTTTTTCGTCCGGGCTCCAGGTAATATTGGTGAGATATTGATCCTTTGGTTCACCTGTCTGTAGAAATGTGGTGGAACCGGTTTTTAGATCATAAATACCAATGGTGACTTGCTCACTCGTCATACCGGCCATGGGGTAACGGGTGGATTTAACGGCGGCCGGCCGGACGCTGATATCAACCAGAGGATATTCCGTGACCATCCGTTCATCCGTACGATAGAATGCTAAAAAATGGCCTTTTGGCGACCAGAAAGTGCCTTTGGTAATACCGAATTCCTGGCGATGCACATAGTCGTCTCCATTGCGAATTCCTGAATCTGTATCGAATGTGATCTGTTTTATGAGTCCGGGTCTGAGGGCAATATAAAGATTATTTTCAATAGTAAAGGCGACATGGTAATTATGCTCATCGATATCCTTGTTGAGCGTGTTTTTTTCGATCTGATTGGCGAGCAAGGCTCTCTGCTGCGCCGTATCATAGACGATCAGATTCTCATCCTGCCAGAAATAAAAGCGGGATTTATCAAGCCAGGTGAATCCGGGAAATTTATTTTGCGGTTTAAGTCCCAGCAGACTTAATTTTGCATTCAGAGAATCCGCCGAAAGAAGCACAGATCTCTCTTTGGAAACGGCATTTCCGGAGATAAGCCCATACTGCCCGTCGAGTGAATCCACATATACAAAGTGATCGGATTCCGGTATCCACTGCAGTTGGGATAATTTCTGAGGCGCGAGGTGGCTATACGCGCCAAAAACAGCATCTTCCATGGTTAGAATTTTATCCTGCGCGAACAGAGAGGAAGCCAAAACGAGACTTAAAACAAATGACAACAATCTCATCAAATTACTCCATCGTTTTACTTATTAATAATATAATCTTTTGTCTTTACTCTATTCATTTATTTTCGCCATCTGGAAAATCAGCCATCCCCATCCGAAAATAAATGAGACCCCTCCGATCGGTGTAATCGCTCCCAGTGTTTTTATTCCGGTGACCGCCAGTAAATACAGGCTGCCTGAGAATAAAATAACACCGGCCAGAAATGCCCAGCCCGCGGGGGAAAAGGACAAATGCCGGAACTGATACTGCAAAAAACCGACGGCAAAAATCGCAAAAGTATGAAACATCTGATACAAAACCGCTTTTTCATAAATGGATCTGCCGTAAACATCCAGCGTATCCTTCAAAGCATGAGCGCCAAACGCCCCCAGCGCCACACTTAACCCGCCAATGACGGCGGCTGTAATAAACCAGAATTTAATCATCGTCCCTCCTTAGAGAAAATAGAGTATTTTATCCGTTTTTATTTGCCGCGATTTCCGGAAAATGATATCAGTGTCTGATCCATATTTTCAAACTTTCTGGTCCCATTTCCAAATCGTGAGAACGGCCTCCTTTTAACCCGGAATCTTTTTTGCCGGATATCCCCTGAACATGGTTTATTCGCTCATTGTTCCCGATTAGCCGCCATTGTCCCTCAGGGAAAATCACCCCTGAAAACCGCCCGGGAACCGTATCGGTATTGAGAAGAACGAGTATGGAATTATTTACAAAATAACCCAGCAGTTTGCTGTTTTGCGGCTCGATCCAGCGGTAGTAGTCCATCTCCGGTTTTTCCTTTATCCGAAAAACTTTTCCCGCTTCGCTCAACCTGAACGCGATCAGACCTTTCCAGAATTCATACATTTCAGCATAGTTGCAGTGAATATCCGGTTCACTGCCCATATTTTTACCCTTATTTTCCCAGATAAACGCGTTGGCGTTGGCAAGATTGTAAGTGTCACGCTTCCCGTGAAAATGGAGCGGTCCGTTCCTTGTATATTTGACAGTCTCTTCTAAAGGCGCCAATCCCTTGCTGCGCATCATCTCGGTTCCGCCGTGAAGGACGATGGGACCCGTGGAGGTAAACAACAGAGTGGTGGCGATTTTGAAGGGATTCTCATCGACTCCCCGGCGTCCGTCCCAGTCCGTGGTAGCAAATCGATCGGCCAGGGCCCAGTTGTCATGAATGTCCAGATAGTTGATTCCTGAGACCGCGGTTTTGTCTTCAGGAAAACCGGCGGATAAGGCCTTTTTTACATTCTCCCGGTCGCCGTTTCCACCGGCGTAGCCACGGTCACGTAATTTATCCATCGGATTCGATGGCGCGCCTTTGAAGGCGTTGCGGCTGTCGTCCTGAAAAAATGTGATTGGCGAATCTTCTTTATACCAGTCCCAGTCAGGATTATTCTCATAATCGGGATCGGCGGAAGCGATCCACGGTTCTCCGTAAATGATTTTATCATCACCGACCGCTTCACGCAGCGCTTTTAGGGTCTGTTCATCGGTTTGTCCGGCCAGATCGATGCGGAAACCATCCACTCCATACTGATTGATCAGATTGGTACATTGCTCAATAATCCAGCGCTGCATCATCGGTCGTTCCTCGGATTTTGTTTCCGTGCCGTATTCGCCGAGATAATCGAGCTGTTCATTGGTCCGGTAAAAATAGGGGATATCGATCGCCGAAAAATTAAAATAATACTGCCTGCCGTCCATTTTTTCTGCGGTATGATTAAAAACCAGATCGACGATCACCGCGATGTCCTTTTGATGAAACGCGGCTACCAAATCGCGGAATTGTTCGTTCTGAGCGCCCCAATCGGTTCCTTTTTTCCGGTAACGGCTTTCTATGGCGAAGGCATGCGAGGTGCGGTATCCCCACTGATAATTTTCCTTGCTGATGCCCTGTTCGATCATGTAAGGATCATTTTGAAACGCTTCCGACCACTCATCATCCGGATAGTGCAGATATTCCTGTACCGGCATCAGATGCACCACGTTTACTCCGAGATCCACAATATGATCAAAACCGATCTTTTCTCCCTTACTATTGCGAAGCCCCGGAAGGACAAATCCATCAAACGCGCCTTTCATATTTTCATCCACCGGTAAAAACCGGGTAAAATCCTGAATATGTACCTCGTAGGCGATCACATCTTCCATCGCCGGAATGCCATTTTTTAAGGGCGGGGCGGGCGTCATTTTTGGAAAGATTCTCGCCGGTCCAAAAGTATCCACACTCACGCGTCCCCAGGGATCGGTAAAATGAACCGGATTGGATTCATAAAACCGGTTGCCCGGTTCATCGGGCCCGTGCGCCGTGAAATCATAGTACCAGCCTTCCCGGTTTCCCGGCAGACGGGTTTCCCATACACCATTCTCATCTCTTATCAATTTGATAACCGAGTCCGCCTCGCCAAAAGGCTCCCGGTAGAGATAACATTTAATAAGATCGGCCCTGGGAGCAAAAAGCCGGATCCATGTGGCATTCTCGTCTGGATCATAATTCGCGCCGAGCTCTTTGTCCGAATTTAGCTGCCGGAACCAACCGTCGTATGTAATGGTCAGTCTGTCCTTTTGGTAGGGTGTATTCAAAAAATGTAAACGACGGATATTGAGTTTTTCGGCGGGGATGATCCGGAGGACGCCGGGTTCCACATAAAAAACCTTTTTGACGGGAATTGCTCTGCCGGAGTAGTCGGTCAGTTCATACAGACCGGGCGAATATCTGTAATCGACTTTTCCCGATTTGACAATCAGCCGGATATCCTCCGGACCGGCGATTTCCGCTTCCAGTCTGAGTGGGCTATCCAGATGCGCGAAAACAAGATTGCCGCTTTTTTGGTTTGGCGGTCCGGCGGGGGGAGACAGCCATTCGCCCGCGTTGATCCGGTATTTAAAAACGCTTCCGGCGGGAACGATCGAGAATTCGGGATTCGCGACCGCCAAAAGCCATAAACCGTTTGGTGAAACCCGCTTTAAATGCCAACGGGAATCATTCATATCATGATTCCAGTCCCGGAAGGAGCCTTCGATCACCACCCGGTCAGGCTGTACATCATACATTTGTTCATCAAAAATAAAATACGCGCTGTCCGGTGTGGATTTGTACCCCTGTATTTTTTCCTGTTCTGTGAATCCCGCCATCTGACCGGCAGCGATACTAATACTGAACAAAATGGCCAATAATACTCTCATATCAGAAATTCCTTCATTTTTAGATTATTGGAATATACAAAATTTTAAAATCCGAGGAAAAGAAAGTAGGAAGGAAGAAGAAAAGTTGGAAGTAGGAATTGCAGAACGTTAAGAGAAAAGAGTTAAGAGTTCGGGCAAAAAAGTAAGAAGTAGGAAGGAAGAATTTAAGAGCGTTAAGAGAAAAGAGTTAAGAGTGATAATTCATACGCCTGTTCCCCAATCCCGAAGGGATGAAATTTTTGTAGAAAAACAAACCCCGCAACATCCTGCGACCCCGTAGGGGTCGTACAATTACCGTAAGCCCCCCATTCTACTAAGGTGTGACACCTCCGGCGTCGGGTGGAATTTTAAGAAAAAAGAAAAAAGAGTTAAGAGATCGTAGTAGAGACGCATGGTTATACGTCTGTATTTCAGAGTCAGAACAGGTATGCGGACCAACCAGAAGATTCCTGCGGAATGACATATTGAGGATAGTTACCTTTAAATGGCAGCACCCCCGTACCTGTCATCCTGCCCGCCAGAGGCGGGTTTTAGAAAGAAGGATCTTCTGCTTGCTTGGGAAGAGACGGAAAGTAAGAAGTAGGAAGTAGGAAGTTTAAGATAAAAGAAAAAAGACAGAAGAATCAGAGTTCAGTACCGCTTTTTATAGCGAATATGGCTCAATAAGTTTAAAATCCCTATATTGGTATCGCATCCGGTAAAATATACAGGCAGGAATAGATGAAGATCATATTAATCTCAATCGGAACACGCGGGGATATGGAGCCTTTTCTGGCAATCGGAGAAATTTTAAAAGAAAAGGGACACCGGGTAATATGCGCCTTTCCGGAGCAGTTTAGAAATCTCGCGCGGGATTCAGCCATGGAATTTGCTTCACTGGGAACACAATTTATCAGGATGCTGGATAGTGATATTGGAAAAGCCGCGCTTGGAGGAAGTGGATCAGGGTTTAAGAAATTTTTGGCCAATGTAAAACTTGCCGTTAAGCAGAAGGAAATCAATAAAGAGTTAGTTAAGAAACAATATGACTTAATTGAAGGTGAAAATCCCGACAGAATTATCTACAATGGAAAAGCCATTTATCCTGTAATTTGGGGATTAGATCATCCGGGTAAGTCTATTCTGGTGAGCCCGGTGCCTTATATACACTATGTAAAAGATCATACGCATATCGCTTTCAACAGCAATTATGGGGAAACATTAAATAAACTGACCTTTTCATTGGTCAGTTTCGGGATGATCGTGACGGTGATGATAACGGCTAAATGGCTCAGGCTCAAGAGAAAAATAAGCCGGAAACAAATAAAAGATGCCCTTAGGTCAACCAAAACTATTTATACCATCTCACCATCCCTTTTTGCTCGACCGGATTACTGGAATGAGAATATTAAAGTCCTGGGGTATCAGCAGAGAAATAAGGATGAGAAGCGGCATTCCGATCAGGAATTGAATGATTTTTTAAAAAAACATGACCGCGTACTGTTTATCACTTTTGGAAGCATGACCAATCCCGACCCGATGGAAATGACCGGGATAATCGTTGAAATACTTGAGCGAAATAAAATCCCCGCCATCATAAATACCGCATCCGGGGGTCTTGTCAAACCGCAGAAATTTGATTCTGAATGGGTATATTTTGTATCCCAAATTTCGTATGACCGGATTCTTCCAAAAATATATGGCGTTATTCATCACGGGGGTTCGGGAACGACTCACATGGCGCTAAAATATGGATGCGCCACAATGATTATCCCTCATATTATTGATCAATTTGTGTGGGATAAAATGGTCTGTGAAATGGGTGTGGGACCAAAAGGGATAAAGATAAGCAGAATTTCCGTAAAAAACCTTGAACCAAAAATTCTTGATTTGCTGAATAATCCTTCCTATAAAACGAATGCCCGCCGGGTAGCCGCGCGAATGGAAAAAGAAAATTTTAAAGAAGAAATTTATAAATCAATCATTGAAGATTGATTCTTCATCTAGAGATCAGCACCGGGACAGGTAACTTCACGCCGGGGAAGATCTGCCATATCTCCGGGAGCGATTTTTTCACCGGGGAAGACCAAAAATTATAGAAAGAAAGGTGATTTACATGCCGGGAAGGTCCCAAAGATGACCGGGAAAGGGTAAAATCACGGAGGGGAGGCCAGAATTACCGGAGGGAAGGGTTCATTTAGCGACGGGACGGGTCAAAAAGTGATAGGGAGGGGTCGATTAGTGATAGGGCGGGTCAAAACATGATAGGAAGGGGTGAAAAAGTGAAAGGGCGGGTCAAAACATGATAGGAAGGGGTGAAAAAGTGAAAGGGCGGGTCAAAACATGATAGGAAGGGGTGAAAAAGTGAAAGGGCGGGTCAAAAAGTGATAGGAAGAGTCAAAACCTGATGGGGAAAGGTAATATATAGATTGGTATGGTTAGGAATCATTTGAGCTTTTTCATATGGCCATTACCAAATAGATATGTATCCGGTCATTTTTAAATCAGTTACACTGCTCCAGTGAGCCGGAGCGCCCGCACTAATTTTTTTGTACTTGGAAAACGGATCACTACTGTTTATAATAATATTGATTTTAGGGTATCTTTTATCTTTTTGCTTCAGCCGTAGAGAGTGGATTTATGGAGTTAGTACCAAATCTAAATAAAGTAATTAGTGTTTATTAATCTGAAATTTATAAAAAAAATGTTGTCACTCGTCTATTATATAATTTTGAAAAATAAGGCAGCATAATGAAGAAACTATTTTTTCTAATATTATTATTTTGTTTAAATCAAGTTTCATTTTCACAAAAAATAGTTCCATATATCAGTCCTGGAATTAGCATCGGTTATAATTTTAATAACGGGGTTATTTATGGTTTTAAAATTAGCCTGGGAATATTAAACACTGAGCAAGATTATTTTTATAATATAACTTTTGGAAATAGAAATAATTTTAAAAATAATAATGATACATTTCTTCCATACAAATATGTTGATTTTCAGGTTGGCGCCATAACCGAACCAATTGGAGAACACAAAATACAATTATTAAAAGGGGGAGGTGTTGGGTTTTTATTTTATAAAGAGAATAATAAGTTTCAATATTCTCCAAGAGTTACCGCATTTAGTGGTTACCTTGTATTTTCTTCAATAGAATTGAATTTGCTAAAATTTAAAAAATTGGAACCTGATTACAATATTCGGGCAGTATTTCCAATGCCATTAAGAAAAATGGATGACTATACTTTATAAAAAGTACAGGATGTATTATCAATGTTCTGCTTCACAGCAAAACGGGGAAATGGCCATCAGCGCCGTACCGGCGAAATTCTCGCATCAGGGAAACTATCCCAACCCCTTTAACCCGGTCACCACCATCCGATTCGGTTTACCCGAAGCAGCCAATGTGAAACTTGTTATCTATTCCGTTACCGGAGCAAAGGTAGCGACTCTGGTGGATGGTTACCTGTCCGAAGGTTATCATGCAGCGCAATGGAACGGCGTCAATCAGGCCGGCGCCCGGGTGGCCAGCGGAATTTATATCTATGAGCTGATCTCCGGTGAAAAAAGATTTATTAAAAAGATGCTGCTGGCCAAAGTAGGTTTGTGGAAAACAGCAGCAGCATGTGAACGATACTTCACAATATGAGAACGATCGTTCACATTGGGATGAAAGGACTATATTTCTGTATTAGAGCAAAATTTATTGTTTATAAAAAAAATAAGCCTTGTAAAATATTTTTGGCACGGAAAATGCGTAAAAATAATTGACCTTTTATCTTTCTTGTTGAATATCTACGGTTATGGTTAGTCATATGAACTTAATCCTAAAATCGTTCTTTGTTTTGATAAAGTTTTAAATTCTTGATTTTTATAAATATGAATAACCGCTATAGGTATTAAAATAAAAATTCAAAAAGACTTTGAATCATCGCGAGGTATTTCAAGATGTCATATATTTTTCCGACAGGGCTTATATAAAACTGGGAACGTTAAATATAGGGCACTAATAGAATTAAAATTGGGAGAGCCATAAATGAAAAACCAGATATTTACTCTTCTCATTATATTATCATTTACATTTGTAATTTCTGGAAAATGGCAAAAAAACAGAGTTGAAATTATTTTCCCCGTGACTCAAGAGATCTATGACTATACACCTAGTAAAAATTATATTACAATCGATACTAGAAAGAATGAGTATCCATATTTTACGGCATATCTGTATAACAAGAATGGCAAAAAATTATTTGAAAAAAAACTTACACAAGGGAATATTAAATATCATCGGCCTTTGGAGAATTTAGGCCTGCATGTATTAATAATTTCTGGGCACGAAGCTGGATATGGTCTGAAAAAAGAACCTGATCAAATTTTTGTTTACGATTTAAAGAATGGATCACTAATATGGGAAACCAAGTCAATTTCTTCGCGATACAGTTTGTCGCCTGATGAAAAAAAATTATTAACTTGTTCATTACCTGATTATGGAGAGAGCAAACTTGAAATTATTTCTTTAGAAGATAGAACAAAGACAATCATCGATATACCTTTTGTTGAATCAGATTGGTATGACAATGAACGGATTTTTTTAATCCAAGAAGAAGTGAGAGAAAACCCTGAATATATGAAACGAAGACTAGATATATCCAAAAAAGAGAGAGACATTGTTCACGATCTGACGCAACTTAAACTACAGTACGACACTAATGAAATATCAGAGGATGAATATAAAAAAAAGTATGAAAATTTAGATGACAAAAAGAAAAAGATCTTCGATGAAAGGAAAAAATTAAAGCGAAATCAAATTTTAAATCGGTTTGAGGCAACAACATCAAAAGCTATCATTTATAATATAAAAAATAAGAAAATAGAAGAAACGCAAAATATTGTTTTAAATGCAAGTCCATATTTTAAAATATATCGAAATAGTGATATAGGCTCAATCCATATTAAAAACAACGAGATCACTTTGTTTGGAATTTTGCAAGATAATAGTTCTAAAAAAGGAATATCTATCGTTACTAAGTTATCTCAGAATTTAATGCCACAATGGGTAAGCAATATTAATGATTACAGACCGATATTGATGAAATCCGATTCGGTTGAATCCTTTTTGTTTATAAAAGATCAAAATATTTATTCAATTAACATGGAAAACGGGACTTTGATAAATGTACCACAGAATAAAAGTTTCATTGAAAGGACATATCAAAGTTCAGTAATTAAACTCCTTGAAAATATAAAGTCAGAGAACAATATGATCACCATATTTAAAGAGAACTGATTGGAAGGAGATTGGAATGTCATTAAAATAAAATGTAGTATAAATTAATGATTTCACTAAATTGCATTAAAATTTTTTGAAATGTATATTGGGTACGTTATTCTTCTTACCTCATGGATTATATTTCTTGTCAGGATGACATATCGTATTGGATACTGAGTTTTGATAGAATCAAATACTTAGCTCTGAATCTTAAGAACAACCATTTTTGGCGCCTATATTGTACAATAAATAAATTTAACATTTCAATTTTTTAGTAACCAATGAGAATCTATGACGTTACTGAAATTGTTAAATTCAATTAAAATTATCCTGTCACTAATTAATATTCCTAAGGTTTGTATTGTGACGAAGCTTCAGCTATTCCAATCCTGGCAGTTTAAAAAGCCAAAACGAACAATTGGTTATACTTACAGAAAATCAGAATATCCCTGCGGTTTTACATGAGGCAAATATGGCAAAATGGAAAATAAATAATCAGTAAAAAGCGGAGAAATTATGAGGTATGCATTTGCTGTTTTCAGCATTCTTTTTGTGTTCTTATCATGCAAAGATTCCGGAACCGATCCTGAGGAAAAATTATTTACGCTAACATATGAAGTCGAATCGCCCCGGGATAGTTCTGTTACGGCAATAGAACTGGAGACGATTACCTATTATCCGGAGGAAGATATTTCCTGGTATCAGCTAAGAAATTATCAGGATGATGATTTCGATATGCGTTTGATGATACAAGCCCCTGAGGAGGTATATTTAGGATGTACAAGAGAATTGCAAATCAATGTATCCAAATACTGGGACCAGGCAGATATTTTTCCAAGTTTCAGACGCTATCGTTTTAAAAGAGATACCATTTCCTCCTTTAACGATAGTTTGTTATATGTACGATTCCCGGAAGACACAATTAAAGCAATTCGTGTTAATTTTTAACCATTATCACGGAGTAAAATGATAAAAAGATATTTTATTTACAGTAATAGGCGGGAAATGGCTATCAATTCTGTACCGGCGGAATTTTCGCTTCAGGGAAACTATCCCAACCCCTTTAACCCGGTCACCACCATCCGATTCGGTTTACCCGAAGCAGCCAATGTGAAACTTGTTATCTATTCCGTTACCGGAGCAAAGGTGGCGACTCTCGTTGATGGTTACCTGTCCGAAGGTTATCATGAAGCGAAATGGAACGGCGTCAATCAGGCCGGCGCCCGGGTTGCCAGCGGAATTTATATCTATGAGCTTATATCCGGTGAAAAAAGGTTTATTAAAAAGATGCTGCTGGCCAAATAAGAAAACCTGCCTTTTTTTGAGTGATTTGCGTGATCGGCTCGTAGAGACAGGTTTTCATTTATACCCCGCCATAACCGGCGGGGTTATATATTAATAATATTTATGAATAAGTCAATAGCTAACAATTATGGCAAGACCGCACGGATAATATGAAGGCGTCTTAAAAGGTTGCTTGTTTTAGTCACATTATAGAGTTTCTGTCGTCCGGTTCACCAGCGATCATAGGCACTTGAATCTTTCATTTTGTTTGTTTATAATGATATCGATATTTTTGCAACCCTTATGTTTTGCTTCATGTGTTAAATACACGGATACAGTTGAGTTTGTTTTATATAGATGTCAGCTCATTTTTAGGTTAGGTCTTTTATTGAAAACAAAACTGAAAAGGAAAATTATTGTATGAAGATTACCAAAATCGTATTGATACTGATAGCGGCTCTTTATGGTCTGATGACAATATTTGTGGGTACCCGTACACTTCTTGGTGCAGATCCCGGGTATGTCGTTTTTAAACCGCTGCTAATCTATAACGCCATCATGGGAATTATCTATGTGACAACAAGCGTCATCGCCTGGCGGAACCTCAAACAAGGGATGTATTTGGCCGCTGCCATCTTCGCGCTCAATCTCGTCGCGCTTATCGTCATTTACTTCCTTAGTACAAATGGATACGCGATTGCCGCTGACAGCCTCCGCGCCATGTCTATCCGAACCGGCGTATGGCTTGTCCTCTTCGCGGGATTTGGATGGCTGAATCATAAGAATATATCCAACAGTGTCGGACAAACGGCCTGATAAATACTTTAGCAGACACCCGGCACGAATCATGACTTTGGTTTAGTAATATTTGTTCAGGCCTTTTAAGCGGTTCATTGTAACTTTTATGTCAATAAATGATGATGTGAAATCAGACATAATACATCCAGGGGAAAAATATGGAAGAGCCTTGTTTAAAAGATAAAAATGAATTTCCGGATGACGAAGTTCTGGATCGTTATCTCGGAGATGTGAAAAGCACCTGGGATTCATTTATCAAATTATTAAAAGAGGATCCGTTAATCTCAACGGAATGGCGTTATTATAATGACGGAAAGAGCTGGCTTTTTAAAGTAACAAAAAAGAAAAAAACGATTTGCTGGGTTTCTGTTTATCAGAATCATTTTAAGACCACCTTCTATTTTACCGATAAAGCTGAAGATTTATTAAAAAGCAGCAAACTAAAGCAAGAATACATCGATCAGTTTATCAATGGGAAAAATTACGGGAAAATAAAAGGCGTAACGGTGGAAATTAAAGGTTTATCAGATTTAGAAATGACAAAAATTCTGATGGCTATCAAGGCGAAGATAAAATAAATTGATGCAAACCGGATGTTCGATAAAAGTTGTCTTTCGCCGGGATAATAAAAGGTACGCCTTTTATGACTATAAATGCGAATACAACGGAACTCTTGCTCCAAATGTGATTTGGCATATGCAGGTTATACAAGCCCGGGTCTTCTGATACACCGCGTTAGTTTTACGTCCGACTTAAATAATGGTCGATCTTTTATAGCCGGGTTATATTAACGCGGGAAAATAGCATATATCCACAAAAAAATGGTTATTATTTATACCCGCATTTTTGAAGTTTAATTTTTATCGGATTAAAGCTGATTATCGCTCCGGTCCGGCTGCCGGCTTCATCTCCATCCGTATCCCCGGTAAACTCAATCTTGAACGCCGGAGCCGCGCTGCTATAAGTACGCAAATCCGGATTTATATTACTATCAATATATCGGTCCACAATTTCGGACTCGAGATTAAAACCCATCATGATCATATCCGGATCGGTAATCTTCGCTATTGGAAAGGTTTTGGTTTCAATAGCCTGGGTATAATCCTTTTTTATTTTAGAAAAATCATCGGGACATTCCCAGGCATCCATAAATACTGTCGCGTTTAATGTCTTGCGGGATGGATCGATACTTATAAACAAGCTAAATACAACACAGGGGCCATGACCATGAAAATCGGTATCCGGGTTTCCACCATAGGGACTGTTGACAACAGCGGTTGGAACAAACGTCAGAGGCTGAAGAACAAATGTTGAATCCCAGGTTCTGCATTCGAGCACCTTTTCATGAATAAGTATGGGAATCTCACATTGAATTTTATTATCCCAGCTAAGCAATATTTCCTTAACATTAGGAGGCAGATTCGCGCCAGAACCGGTCAAATCAAGCACGGCGTGAAAGTCACTTATAATGGAGATGGCTGATGATATGTCATGTTCAAAAAGTCTAAAGGGATCATTTAGTTCAAAAGTATTAGTTATAATATTTTCCCTTAAAATACCGGTTGATTTCGGCGCGACAAGAGCGGTCTGATAGCGTTCGTTCATTACTGAGTAGAAATTAGCTTTTCCACCGGTTGTTTTTCCTTTAAACGAGCCATAGGTTTTATAACTGACTTTTATTGGAGATGAACGCAGATCAAAGCCGTAAATATCCACTTTTAGACGGCGTTCATCATCTAATGACATATCAACGGCAGATGGAACTATATCACAGATAAAAGGTCTGACAGGTTCTGATGGAAGAAGGGGCACCCGATCTCCCCCTAACGCGGCGTTTATGGTTATAGCCAGATCATTGCGAAGATCGATAAGTTCTCTTCGTATTTTTATACGCATAAATTCGGCGTTACAACGGACCTCTGCTCCTGTGGAAAGCACAGCGTTTCTTGTTAAGTCGGTGATTTCAGCCCGAATGGTTGATTGTATATCCCTGGTTATTTCTTTTTCCAGGTTGGCAACCACTACTTGCCAGTCAGCAGATTGCTGAGCCAGAATGGCGATAGCGTGATCCATACCGCGAATAGCCTCACCCATACGGTTATCGAATCTTTCGGATATGGACCTTAATGTTGAACAGCCGGTAAAGACAAGAAAAATGAATAGGAAGAAAAGCGGTAAGACAGGAGTAAATATAAGTATATTTTTTACCATTCTTCTCATATCCTTCTCCTTTAAAGTGATTGATTGAAGATATTTATTTTACATGTATGAGCTCATCAGCTGCAGGACGTCCGGTTTAGGTCGCTAAATATCAATTTCTTGTTTTCTGCAGCGTGTAGATCCTGAAATAATTCAGGGTAAAAATAAACTATTTATTTTTACCCTGATTGCACAAAAGATCATTCCTTTTTGTTAGGCTCCCTTGTGAATTTTTCCGGATGTGATATAAGCTCTGACATAACATTTCAAAGCGGTGGTAGATGAGAAGTAGTTTCAAATAGCAGTAATGACGAAATAATAAATTCTTGCCGGAGAAAAATCAATAAAAATATATTTTTTATGATTTTATCCCTGAGTAGTTTCTGTTTTGCCTCCTCTTAACTCTTAACTCTTTTCTCTTAACGCTCTTCACTTCCTACTTCCCACTTCCTACTCCTTACTTTTTTCTTTTCTCTTTTATCTTTTTTCTTAAACTTCCTACTTCCTACTTCCTACTTCCTACTTCCTACTTTTTTCTTTTCTCTTTTATCTTTTATCCTTTTTCTTTATTCTTGAATCAATCCGGAAATATTCTGCCGGGGGATTCAATCTCAAACCGAAAGGGGTGGGTCATGAGAGCATGGATTCTTGTATTATTATTCTTTAGTCTTTCTTTTGCCGAGAGTTATTTACTGAACGGCGGCCAAAAATCAGTTATTGAGTATAAGATGGTTCAAAAGGTTTTTCCGGATAACGGCACACAGTCCGTTACGATTACTTTTGTCGAACCGGCTGATTTCACATCGCCGACATATAATCAAACCATCACAAATTTGACAATAAAACCATCTATCCCTGCGGAGAGAACGGAGCGTTCGAAGGACGCCCGGGGAAATAGTATTATAAAATATGTCTGGAGTCCGCCGTTTAGACCGTTTGAAATCGAGATCGCGCTCAGGGCCGAAAATAAGGTAGAACTGCAAACACTGAAAACACAGGCCCCATTTCCGCCAAAATCAATCCCCGCGGACGCGTCCGTATATCTTAAAAGTTCAACTCTCGCGCCATCCGATGATCCGCGGATTCAGGCCAAGGCCAAGGAATTGACTGCGGGGGCGAAAACTGAATTTGACGCCGTACAAAAAATCCTGTCCTGGGTGATCGATCATATGCATTATGTGCTGATGCCGGAGGATTACAACGCGTTATATTCTCTTGATTCGGGTAAAGGCAACTGCCAGAATTATTCGCACCTGGCGGCGGCATTAATGCGCGCTTCGGGTATTCCCGCGAGAATTGTCAACGGCATTACATTAAAAGATCCTTTTGATATCACTGTCGGCGGGCAGCAGCTGACTCTGAATATGGCGCAGGGAAGGCATTCATGGATTGAAGTGTATTTTCCCGATCTGGGATGGGTTCCGTTTGATCCTCAGCAATCCCAGCTTTTTGTCAGCAATCGTTTTATCCGTGTGGAGGTTGGAGTCGATAATGAAGAAACGATGAATGACGGTTTGATCCGCTGGACACGACTGAAGGGTTCGGGCGCCAAGGTGGCGTTTGAAGAGATAATAGAAGGAAATTTTGAGTCGGATCAGGTAAATATCAGCGGGACGAGGGAAGCCTGGGGTCCGAGGAAAATGATGCTGACGCCGTCCGTTGAAGCACAATTCGCGCCCGTAATCGCCGCGAAACCGGAACCGCCAAAACCGGTTGTCACCGGGTCTGGTGTGATGGATAAGCCGTTTGTAACGGGCAATCTTGAATTTCCGGAAGGGGTGAATTTTATCTTTGCCCGGGAATCACATGAGAGCGCCGGTAACGGAATGGAATTAAGAAAAAACTTCCTTGTGGAAACAGCAGAGTATGTGACAAGTCAGATGCAGTACGCTCAGACATTTGTACTGGACAGGGAGATACATTTAAAAGAAATCGGTCTCGCCCTGCATAAATTCGGCGGTACAGGGAGACTATGGCTGGAACTCAGGGAAGACAATGATGGACAGCCTTCCGCTGAAATCGCGGTGAAAAGCAAACAGGTGGATATCCGCTATCTTTCTTCAAAACCGGGCTATGAATGGGTTGATTTCTCGTTTGAACACGAACGTCTGAAATTGACACCCGACCGGTACTGGATTGTACTGAGCTATAGTGGCGGTCCGATCATCAATTGGTTTTACAGCTATGGTAAACCCGTCGGGCCGGTGGACGGAACGCGGTATAAAAGCGCGGCGGAAACGGATTTCGCGCGCACTCTGGGATATGAATTTAATTATCGCGTCACAGGCATGAGTCGCTAAAATTCAATTCATCTTAATGGAATGGAGAAGTGAAATTGCCATCCGGAGGAAGTTGGCGCCGGGTAGAATTGAGTCTTATCCGAATCCCATTCGTCGGATTTGTTCGACACAAAGCGTCCGACCGCGTGTCCGATAAGCGCTCCAACCAGAATATCGGATGCCCAGTGCTGATCATGATAAACTCTGGCCAGACTGACAAGAACGGCGGCGCCGTACCAGCCGGTTTTCCAAAGCGGGTGATCTATTTCATGAGCCATGACCGTTGAAATGGCAAAAGTAAGTGAAGCATGGCCGGATGGAAAAGCTCTTCTGGATTCCGTGAATGCAAAGGGTTTGTAATGCCAGGGGCCTTCTCCCCGGTGAGGGCGAGACCGGCCAAAACTTTCCTTGAGAGCGGCGGTAATGATCGCCGTATATGTAAATGCTTCGATGGAATGCAAACCCATCTCCCGCATCTGGGTATTTCCCAATATCAGCCCGCTTCCATAGAGCGCTACCACCGCGAGAGGGGTATATTTTCTGCTTCCGTAATAGTCATCTATTTTAAACACACCGTCAAGAAATGAATTTTGATTTTTCTGTGCCAGGTCACGAACGGGGTCATCGATCAGCATGGTCATGATGGCGGCAGCGGATCCTATCAAAAAAATGTTGATATCATGCCGGTCCGGTTTAATGATGTTTTCCCCGATTTCACCGCTCATATCGCGAAAATGAGTAAAATCGTCTTTCATATCATCGATGATCTGTCCGGAAACAGGTCGGGATAACAGGGAAAAGATTATAATTGTCAGATAGAACAGGATTTGCCGTCTTATAAATCGCATGAAGATGATTCTCCGGTGAGGATTATAAGCCTGAGTTCGAATAAACAAATCAAACTGTAAATTTAAGCCAATTGATCAAATATATGTCTCTTTGCCATAAACGTCAGTGATATTGCCCGCGTAACCATAAATGAAACCATCGCCAGCCAAAGTCCATGATTGCCGATGTCATTTCCGGTTAAGAACCACACCGGTAAAAAAACAAGAAAAGTGGAGAGCATCATAGAATTACGCATGGCGGCGGAAGCCGTCGCGCCAATATAAATACCATCCCAAATATACGAAAAACTATTCAGAAAAGGAGCAAAAATTGTCCATCCCAAATAAATCATAGCCAGATCCACCAGATATATTTTATTTGTAAACAGGGAGATGATTTGTTTACCAAACAAAAGATAGACCATCATAAAGATTATTCCCATGCCGATACCCCACGCGAAAATACGGCGTACCGCAAACCGCAGCTGCTCTCTGTTGCCCGAGCCCATAAAGCGGCCGATAAGGCTTTCCGCGGCGAAAGCAAAACCGTCGATACCGTAGGAAAAAATCATCCATAGTTGAAGAAGTATGGTATTGACGGCCAGAATGTCATCGCCAAATTCAGCCGATTTAGCAGTGAAATAGGAGAATGTGAAAATTAGAAAAAGCGTGCGGATAAAAATATCGCGGTTTACAGAAAAAAACTTTTTCAACGCGGTCAGATCCAATATTCGGGAGTACTCGATTTTCTGGGTTAGGCGGTTGTAGTTTTTATGAAAAAGAAAAACAGCCAGAACCAGCCCTGAGTATTGGGCCACCAGCGTGCCGAATGCTACGCCCGCTGAATTCATCCCAAAATATTTTATAAATATCACATCAAATATGATATTCATGACATTGATGAAAACCGCAAGAATCAGCGGGAGTTTTGCATTCTGCATTCCCAAAAACCAACCCTGAAGAGAATACAGCGATAAGGTGGCCGGAGCGGCGAAAATACGAATAAAAAAGTACACGCGGGCATGATATTCCACTTCAGGAGTGGCGTGGAGGAGATTGAAACTTAGCCAGGCGATCGGCCGCTGCAGTATAATCAGAATTAATCCGATGGCCAGTGAAACCATCAGCGCGCGGATCAGTATCAGGATGCTTTCAGAAACATTTTCATTGCCGAATGCCTGAGCCGTGAGTCCGGTTGTCCCCATTCTCAGGAATCCAAAGCTCCAGTAAATGAAGTTGAAAATCATGCCACCCACAGCGATGGCTCCCAGATAATAGACTTGCGAAAGATGGCCGACAAGCGCTGTATCGACCGATCCGAGTAAAGGGACGGTCAAATTGCTAATGATGTTCGGAATGGCAAGCCGCAGAATGGATTTATTCAATCAAATGTACCCGTCAGATCGTAAGGATGTCATTAAATAATCGACAAATCTATTAAATGTTAGGGAAAATCTCAATTTTGTGAGAATAATCATTAACCCGGTGAAGATTTAACATCCAAGCGATGGATCCGGTTTATGATAAAATCAACGTGTACGGAACAATCCACCGGAACGAAATAGTTATACGTTAAGATAATTTTTTTTGTAACTTAGTTTAATCCGTAACATTTAATTATACTAACTTGTCATTGTTTTATGAATATGGGGCAAATGATGGAATTGAATTACCGGAAATTTTTACCGACTCTTCTTCTTACCTTTTTGATCTCGGTTTTTGTGTTAAATACTAAAATTTACGCTCAGTTCTCCGGAGAAAAACACGTTCAGACGGAATTAGTCTCTGAAGTGCTGTCAATACAACCCGGGCAGTCTTTTTGGGTGGCTCTCAACCTAAAAATGGATGAGCATTGGCATACATACTGGTTAAATCCGGGTGATTCCGGTTTACCGACTTCGATTGAATGGTCATTGCCGGAAGGTTTTACCGCCGGCGAAATACAATGGCCCTATCCGGAAAAAATATTGACGCCGCCTCTGGTGAGCTATGGATACCACGGCGAAGTGCTTCTTCTGACAAAAATCAATTCTCCGGAAAATTTAACTCCCGGAAAAGATGTGATTCTTTCCGCCCGTGTGGACTGGCTTGAATGTAAAGAAGTCTGCATCCCGGGTGATGCTGAAGTCAGCCTGACACTGCCGGTCAGCAAGGATCCGCCGCAACCGGACGAACAATGGCTTGAAGATTTTGCCCGTACCCGGGCGGATCTGCCGATGACCAACAGCGAATGGAATTTCGCCGCGACGGTTGACGATGAAAATATCATTATTCAGGCGCAGCCGCCGGTCTGGTATGATGGTAAAATGACCGATATGGAATTCTTCCCATATGAATCGGTTCTGATTGAATATAACGCGGAGCAGGAGCTTCAAAAACAAGGCGATACATACCGGCTGAAAATAAAGCGGGCACAGATGGCCGATAAGCTTCCTGAATCGCTTGAAGGCGTGATGGTGGCAAAAGAAGGATGGCGCGGTCAGGATTCAGAAAAAGCGGTATATATCAATATAGCCATCAGTGACAATCTGCCGGTTTCGGGTAACGGATTCAATTCCACTTTAAGCAGTATCTGGCTGGCGATTCTATTTTCCTTCATTGGCGGAATGATATTAAATCTGATGCCCTGTGTGCTGCCGGTGTTATCCATCAAAATCATGGGTTTTGTACAGCAGGCCGGGGAAGGAAGGGCAAAGTCTTTTCAGCACGGCTTGATTTTTACCGCCGGTGTTCTGGTGACGTTTTGGGTACTCGCCGGCGCGTTGCTCATCCTTAGAGCGGGCGGTGAACAGCTCGGATGGGGATTTCAGTTACAATCCCCTGTATTCCTGATCATACTTTCGGTGTTCTTGTTTCTGTTTGGTCTCAGTATGTTTGGGGTTTTCGAAATTGGAACATCATTAACAACGGTTGGAGGAAAATCTCAGGGCAAGGCCGGATGGCTGGGATCATTTGTCAGCGGCATTACCGCCACCGTGGTAGCCACTCCCTGTACGGCGCCTTTTATGGGATCGGCGCTGGGATTCGCGCTTACCCAACCGGTTTGGGCATCCATGGCTGTATTTACATCTCTCGGGCTTGGAATGGCCGCGCCTTATGTAGTTCTGGCTTCAAGCCCGGCGTTGTTAAAATTTGTGCCAAAGCCGGGACGCTGGATGGAATCGCTTAAAGAGTTTATGGGATTCCTTCTGCTGGGCACGGTCGTGTGGCTCTTATGGGTTCTGGGCATCCAGGCGGGAGCCACGGCAGTGACCATTGTGCTTGGCGCGCTTCTCATAGTCGGAATGGCGGGATGGATCTATGGTCGATGGGGAAATTTGGCCATGCCGGGAAAAACCAGAATTATTTCGAGTGTCATAGCCGTTTTACTGACCATCGGGGCGTTGTATTTTACACTCAAAGGGGTGGATTCCTATGCGGTAACGCCGGAAATGACAACACAATCCGGGCAGACCGAGGGTATTCAATGGGAAACATTTTCAGATGAGCGGCTGACAAGCCTGGTAAACGCCGGCCAGCCGGTCTTTCTTGATTTTACGGCCGCATGGTGCCTGAGCTGTCAGGTAAATGAGAAAGTCACGTTCACATCGACGGATGTACAGAATAAGTTTTCTGAATTAAATATTACGGCGCTAAAGGCGGATTGGACTTCAAGGGATCAGAGAATCACAAAAGCGCTCGCGCAATTTGGCCGCAACAGTGTCCCTTTGTATGTTTTATATCCCGGGGGCGCGGAGAACGAGCCGGTTTTATTGCCGGAGCTGATCACACCGGGGATTTTGCTTGAGGCGTTTGAGGAAGTGGGAAGGAAGTAGGAAGGAAGAAGTAGGAAGTAGGAAGTTTAAGAAAAAAGATTAAGAGCGTTAAGAGAAAAGAGTTAAGAGTTAAGAGTAGGGACGGACCGAATGCAGTTAACCACGAAAAATTGAGTTTGTAATCCCGAAGGGATGACATTTTTGTAGAAAAACGGACCCCGCGACATCCCGCGACCCCGTCGGGGTCGAACAATGACATCGGGATTCCATGCTCTACAAAGCCGCGTCACCTCCGGCGGCCGGTGAAATTAGGAAAAAAGATAAAAGAAAAAAGACAAAAAAAAAAAGAGTGAGGAGCTTAAGATTCAGCTATGGTGTCGCGGGATTCTTCGGGGCGAATTTTCTGTCCGGGATGAAGGACTGACCCTCCCCTCGATCCCCTCCCTTATGCCAGGCTGTTGCAGAGGGGGAATACTAAAGGCTTATACTCGCGTATAAGTTTTTAGCAGGGTAAAAATTTTTTCTAACGATTCTCATAACGAGTTT
>JBFXLE010000015.1:0-95462 GCA_050173015.1 Calditrichaceae bacterium | reverse complement strand
CGAAACTCGTTATGAGAATCGTTAGAAAAAATTTTTACCCTGCTAAAAACTTATACGCGAGTATAAGCCTTTAGTATTCCCCCTCTGCAACAGCCTGGCATAAGGGAGGGGATCGAGGGGAGGGTCAGTTGCGGGGTCTGTTTTTCTATAATAATTACATCCCTACGGGATTAAAGATCCAATTTTTCACCTGGCTCCCCACTCTTAACTCTTAACTCTTTTCTCTTAACGCTCTTAAATTCTTACTTCCTACTTCCTACTTCCCACTTCCAGCTTCCTATTTTAGCAAATCATCCACATCAAAAAGCTTGCTTGTCCGGTGGCGGCCTTCGGGAGCGGAAGGTTCATGGTGAGGGCGGGGTCTGGAAAGCCATAAGGTGAGAATACCGAAAATAATGAAGGCAATTCCGGGACCGGCATTGTAAAGTCGCTCCGTGTTGTTATGCGCGTGATACATCCATTCAATCGTTCCACTGAAACCCAGCAGCGCCATAACGGACCCGCTTATCACAAGTAAGGCGCCGATGCCCTGAGCGATAATCATCGACCAGAAACGCGATTTATAATATAGAGAATGCCGCTTCTGCTCCTCCAGGGCTTCATTCATATATTTTTGTCTGATTTCTTCATCCACTATTGGATCGGTTTCTGAATCTTTGCTCATGATTTCCCCCCTGTTGAAAATTAAGTACACTCAAAATTATGATTTAAACGGCTTCGGCCGTGATAATTCATTGGTTATCAACGAACGCGTGAGCCCAACTAATCCCCGTTAGTGTAAATTAATTAAAGCGGTAGGCGGCTTTTTCCAGTTCCCGGACAGAGTCAATGAGTCTGGGTGGCGTCAGATATTGCCCGATAAATTTATAAATCTTAACCCGTATCTCCCGGGCTTTTTTTGTATCCATACGGTCAAATGAGTGACCGCCCGGTATATCCTGAAAGATCTCATACTCAAATTTCTTGCCCTCCGCCTTGAGCGACTTGATCAGGTGTTCCACTTCCAGCACGTTGACATCGGCGTCGTTGGTATTTGTATGAATCAGCAGCGGAGTTTTCAGCTTATGGGCGTTCCAGGCGGGGGAACGCCGGCGGTATTCATTTACATTTTCATCGGCGGTTTTACCGATATGATATTCGGCGGAATAAAGATCACGGTATTCCTGATCTTTGTAGCCCATACGCGCGATCAGATCGCTGACCGGCACCCCGGCGAAGGCCACCTTATAATTTTCGGGATGATCAAAAATATTGTGTAAAGCAATCAGACCGCCATGGCTCCAGCCGATGATGCCCACGCGGTTTTTATCGACAATGTCATAATTTTCCAACATAAACTCCCGGCCGGAGTTGACGTCTTCCACTTCCAGACCGCCGTAATCAATTTTTTCATAAAAACTCTTTCCGTAACCGGTGCTGCCTCGGTACTCGGAGGCGATAATAATGTACTGCTGGGCAATCAGTTCCCTGACGATATGCGTATAATAGGTTGTGAAATCAGCATGCACACCGCCATGGGGGAAGATAATCAAGGGGTATTTTTTCGCCGGATCAATGTCCTTGGGAATAAAGATATATGACCAGAATTTCACCGGATTTCCCGCGCCCTGAGCCGTCGGATTTTCTTCACGCGCCAGCGGCGGACCGGTCATATATTGTTTATCGATATACGCCACGTCTCCCACTTTATTAAACCACTGGATGTCATCGATCGATTTTTCGATGGCGTCTAGCCGGTGTTGAAGGTTTTCATTGTTTTTTTTCAGTTCTTTGATCGCCTCTGTGAGATCGGTTGTATTTTCCTGACCGGTTAAGGGATAAGCGGCAAAGAAAATGACCAGAGCCAACAAATACATCATAGAATTCTTCATGATTATTCTCCGGATTTACATTTCAGAACGAAACCGGACATAAGGTAAGCATTAATCTGTTTTAAGAAAATAAAAGAATGAATTCGGAGTTACTCTGTCCGTTTTATGATAATCAGGGATAAATCATCATTCGCCGGCGCGTCTCCGACAAAACGATCAATTTCGGAGGTCAGCTTTTCGCCGGTCTCCTTAGCCGAAAGGCCGGTAAGAGAATGAAGCATTTTGAACAATCTTTGTTCCGTGTAAAAATCACCATCCATATTTCGCGCTTCGGTGACGCCGTCGGAATAAATCAACAGGGAATGCCCATTTTGAAGTTCAATAATCGTCTCGTTGTAGTCGATATCCGGCATGATGCCAAGGGCGGGTTGTCCTTTAGTGAGCTCTTCAATTTGTCCGTCTTTTAGGATCACCGGCGGCATGTGTCCGGCGTTTAAAAAACTCAGTTTATTTGATCCAGGTTGAATTTCGGTATAAACAACGGAGGCGAACTTATTATTCATCCGGTCCCGGTAAAAAATTTCATTAATTTTTTTACCCAGTTTCGCCAGCGATTCATAATCGGGGGCGATCGCTCTGATGACCGCCTGCAGCCTGACCATAAACAGCGCAGCGCCCAGTCCTTTGCCGGAAACATCCCCAAGAACGACACCGTAGCGATTTTCTTTTAAGGGGATGAAATCGATCAGGTCGCCGCCCACTTCATTCGCCGGCCGGGAGAACAGATACAGTTCCCACCCGGGAATGCTAATCGAACGTTCGGGCATCAGCGCGTACTGAACGGATCTTCCGGTCTCAAGTTCATCCTTAGCCAGCAGTTTGTCTTTGAGCTCCAGCATAAGGATAAACATAAATATCAGTCCGGATAGGTACAGACCATTAAAGCTGGTTTGCGAATTCCCGGTGTTGAAGCTGAATAAAAATATAAACGCGATGATAAACAAAAACCGTCTGGCGGGAGTGAGCTTAAAAAACAGACTTTTGAACAGCCAGACGGATATAAAAAACCAGCGTTTGATTCTGCCCATTTTTTCCAGCCGCTTTTTTCGCTCATCATTAATATAGAATGCTTTTAAATCTTTAAAATCGCGCCGCACGGTACGCCGTAAATCGCCTTTTCGCACGTCGTTAAATAATGTATCAAAAATTTTTGGTTCACTGCTGCCATCGGATTTTTGAGCAGACATTTCTTCTCCATAAGTTTATGACCGGTTATAGATACGTAAAGAATACGATTTGGTTTTTGAAAATGAAATATATTTTTTGGGACAAACGTTGATAAAATGATTGCGATGCTTTTCTCTAATAAAGCGATGTTCTCAGTGGGGAAAGTATGTCAGGTTTTTTCTTGGATTTAAATTATCTGAATTGTATTTTGTTTACCAAATGTTTAATAGCCTGGGGATGATTGATGAACAATAAAAACATATTCTTAACCGGAATGCTGATTCTGCTGTCGTTAATTTTATTCGGTTGCCAGAAAGAGAACAAAGATTATTTGATCGGAGAATGGGCCGGTGTGGATAAGATGGGGATGAAACAGACGTTTATCTTTAAAGATGGTAACCGGGCGGAATGGATTTTAAAATCTGAAAGTATGACCCAATCCTTTGAGATTGAATATAAAATAGATTTTAATACATGTCCCGTAACGATTGATCTGACCGGATTCGAAGAAGGTCCGCTCGCGGGAAAAGCCCTTTATGGAATCATTGAGTATAAGAGTAGCGGGCATTTTCGTCTCGATGTGGAGCCGGGAGATCTAAATCAGGAACAGCCGGTTCACCGTCCGTTAAACTTTGGTGAAGGTACGGTGACGTATTACCGGCAAAATTAATTTTTAGCTGCCAGAAAAATCATTTTTTTTCGGTTTGCAGATCAGGTGTTCTTTTTTCTCAGTATAAACTATAAAAAACCCCGCGTCAGCAATCTTTTTCTTTGTTGTTTTTCTAAGTTGATGACCATCTTCCAGGACAAGTTGACCGTCAGGTCTTAATAACCGGCGCCATTCTCCTTGAAGCCGGTCCGGTTGGCTGATTCCATGAAACATATCCAAAGCATAGATGATATGGGCGGTGTTGTCCGGCAATGGCGTCCTGTAATCCGATATCTGAATGGTCTCCACATTTTGCAGATTTCTTTTTTTGATGACATCGCGGACTGATTTTATGACCAGTTCGTGGATATCGACCGCGTAAACTTTTCCGGAAGTTCCGGCCAGTTTTGATGCTTCGGGTATATATCTTCCGGGTCCGCGGCCGTAATCAATGACGATGAAGCCCTCTTTAATGCCGAAATCATCCAGTTTGCCCGTCCGCGGTGAGAAGAAATCGGCAATTTTAAAAGCCGGAGCCATCATTCTGAAGGCCGTATCGGACATGCGATCTTTGGCCGCAGTCATTTCTGTCATCATCGCCCCTGTTGATATTGGAACAGATCACCGTAAACTTTAATGGATCCCGCTTTTGTAATTCTTTTCTCCCGCGGTAACTTTGACGGGGAGCCGGTTCTGAAAGGGCGGCAGGGGACATGTCGCGAATTCAGTGAAGGCGCAGGGGGGATTGTAGGATTTATTAAAGTCGATATAAGTGATTCCGTCCGCGCCCGGCCGGTCCACATACAGGAAGCGTCCGGCGCCGTATGTTTCATCCCCGTTGGTGTCATCAGCGAAAATCAGAAAATATTTTTCAGCGCCCGGATCGGCAATCGGATCCAGTCTGAATGTTTCTCCGTCAATTTCAAAGACCAGCGCGCCGGGAGAAAAGGAACTGTCCACCGTCCCTAAAACGGTGGGGACAGCGATTGTTTTTGGCGGATTATAAGGTTCTAATTTGGCCGGAACACGCCAGGATTCTTTTACGGTATATCTGTTAACTCCTTTAAAGTGTTTTAAATTGGGATGTTCCCTGTCGCGAAGACGGACACCGTACCTGTCACCGCGCTTGATGATATACCAGCTCAGCGGTCCGCTTGTCAATATGGTGGGATCGCCGTCCGCGTCACTTCTCAGGATCATGGATGTCACCGGATTTTCACCGGCTGTGACGGATACATCCTGATTAATCTTTGCCAATACATGATTGTCTTCCAGAATAAGCGAGCCGATAAATCCCGGCGCTTTTCCCGGAAAAACCATATCGTTGGATGAATCACTTCCGAACCGATTTTGTCCCTCATTGAGCCAGAACAACCCCGCCAGGCTTAGCCAGTTGTCTTCACGCGTTAAAGAGGCAACCCGTTTTTTATGCCAGTTGTCGATTTCGGTGGTGTAGGCGCTCTTTCCGGAAGATCCGCATCCCGCTATAAATATAATGGCGGTCAGGAAAAAGAATATGATTCCGTTCTTCAAAAAATTCATCCATTCTCCTTTACAAGGGTTAATATTTTAATAAATGCCTGATTACCGGTTCTGTAATCCCATGGTTTATACTGTCCCATGTAACAGGCGTGACTAAAGGATCCGGTTTCAAAAATCGTCGGACTCCGGAAATCGCCCGGTTTTTCAAAAAAGGTCGTCTGAACATAATGGAATTTTATGATTATTCATCTTTTAACCCTCCCATCCGGAAAGCGTCACCGGTTGCAAAAAGTATCCATTTTCCGGGATCAATCCGCCATTCTGATTCCGCGGCCAATGGAACAGAAGCGCGGCCGCCGGGCAGCTCAATCCGATGGGTTTTTCCGTCAATTTTTAAATCTACCGGCATCGGAAAAATCGAATGATCCGCTGTTTCCCAAGTCAGATTTAAAAATTTGTCTGTCTTATCGATGACGAGTACCGGCAAATCTTTTTGATACAGATAAACTCCAAAAAACCAGTCAAGTTTCATCCCGGAGATTTTTTCCGCGAGTTGAATGAAATCCGAAGTATTAACAAAGCGACACGCTTCACTATTCTCCTTTTGCGGGTCGGGATAGGCCCAGCGCCTCAGCAGCAAATTAAATTTTTCATCGCTGATTAAATAGCGTAAGGTATGCAGCGCGCAGGCGCCCTTGAAATATATGTCCATATTATACACTTCACTAAAAACCGCGCCGCGCGGGGGAACAACCGGCTGTTTATTGGTAATATATGACCGGATGCTATCCATCAGCGCGTCTGCTTTTGCTTTGCCCAATTTTTGTTCGGCGTACATGATTTGCATATAAGAAGCCAGCCCCTCACTCAGCCATAAATCCGACCAGTCAGACGGTGACACCAGATTGGCGAACCACTCATGGGCTAATTCATGTTGATGTAGCGCGTCAAATCCCCAGTCCATATCTCCCATTGACCTGAAATCATAATTGCCCCCGTACGCGATGACGGTCTGGTGTTCCATTCCGAGATAGGGCGCTTCCGCGATGCCGTATTTGTCCGCCCGGAACGGATAAGGCCCCAGGAGGTTCTCAAAAAAAGCTAAATGTTCCAAAAATCCCGGCAGAAATTCCTTTGCTTTTGATTCATTCTCCGGCAATGCCCAGAATGAAACCGGTATCACATCACCGGAAACGGAGGTAAATTTTTCCTGTATTTCCACATAAGGGGCGACATAAACAGAAACGGAATAGTTGCTGATGGGTGAAGACACAAACCAGTCAAAGGTACGCGTCCCGTCCTGATTGGACTTCGATGACTGAAGGCGTCCGTTGCTTACCGCGATTAAATTTTCGGGGACTGTAAAATGTAGTGCCATGGAATCGGGTTCATCCGAAGGGTGGTCTTTGCACGGCCACCAAATATCAGCGCCGCTAAATTCACAGGAAACACCAACCCATGGCGCACCGCCGGCGGTTCGGGCCCAGATAAATTTGTTGAATTTTCCTTTTTGCCCGGATCGTGGTTTTCCGTGATAATAAATTTGTAAAACTGTTGAGTCATCCGGCTGCAAGGTTCTGCCCGGCTCAATCCATATATTACCCCGGTTCCGGGAGAAATGAAGTTCATCTCCCGACTTGTTCAGGATTTTGTCAACCGTAAGCAGAGTATCGAGATTCATTACTATTTGGCGCGTCGGACTCAATATCTTCGCGGTCATGGTAAGCACGCCCTGTATGCTGCTGTCCGCGGGATTAATTTGCATGTCAAGATCATAAAAAGTGACATCGTAAGCGGCCTGTTCAGGTGAGAGAATGCCGCCGCTGTCATTCGGATTGGTCTGGGCATATAATTGAATGGAAACCAAAACAAGGATGAGAATCAGTAAATCCCGCCGCATATCAGCCTCCTCTGAGAACTATAATATGAACATGGAACACAATTAGAATATTCAAAAAACCGGAAAGTAGTTTGAGACAACCCCTCATTTTCCAAAAATGATAAGATGAATGTATCAGGTTTGACAGGTACGGTTCAGAGGCGAATATCATCTTTTATGAGGTTTATACGGGGCGGAAACCTTATTTTAGGATCACCTTCGCCTCCGGATCCTCTACATAATATATTTCATGGCCTTCCACCCATTTGCCGTTTTGAAGGTACTTCGATTTGCTGAGATACCGGCCGTCGGGAAGCATTTTCCCTGTTCCAATAACCTCCGTAATTCCGCTTTTCTCGCCGGTCACATATTCATGACTGATAAATTGTCCGTCTTCAAACTTGATGGTGCCGTTAGTGAAGAAACCGGCGGTGGTGAAATAAAAGAACACAAGGCTTTCTTTAACCGGGTCCCACATTACAATCGATTCGCCGCCGTACACACCGTCATCAACTGAATGCATAATACGGATGGCCTGACCGTTCAGGGCTCTCTCCCAGCGGGAGACATCCCGGGTCATTTTGTCATTATCCTTGCCGGAGAATATTCCCTTCCAGGTTTTTCCCGTAAAAGGCTTCAGCGGCGCGAGATGCTCTGAGAGCTCCTCCTGGGCCTGTATGCTGATAGGGAAAATAAATAGGATTACTACTATAAAAGCGATCAATCTTTTCATAATATATCTCCAAAAGATGAACATGATTTTTTAATATCAACGGATATTTGACGGATATAATTCAGCTAAATCTTCCCGGCGACGCTTTCTGCCAATTTCTTAAAACGATTCATGTCATCATTAACGCGTTTGCTGATCATCCCCTTCATCAATGGAGACAATAATTTCGAAACAGGATTTTTAAATGTAAATTCCGTTTCCACATTCCATTTTGTTGTTTTGTCATCGATGGCGGTAAACGTATTTTTCATGGTGGTTCGCGCCGTGGGGTTTTCATAGACGCCTGAAAATTCTTCCGGTTCATTTCTGGATGTGATGGTTTCGAGCATGATAAATTCTTCTTTTTCTTTATAAGTCAGCATGGAGACCGCGCCGGGCATGCCGGGTTCACCACTCTGATGCTCAAATTTTATTAAAGAAGGCTGCCACTTTGGTAAATTATCCGGATTATCAAAAATCTTCCAGACTTCATCACGGCTTTTATTGATGGTGATAAAAAAATTAAATTTCATCGGATCCCCCCATATTAATCATTCCCTTGAAATTTTCGTTAATTCCATTTGAATTGTCAAGATTAAAAAGAATATTAAATATTAATAAACCTGATTCACGCGGCTTAATATCTACACATTCTAATGTGCAACTTTTTCATCTTCTGAACGTTCACTTCAATTAAAATTGTATTTTCGAAAAATTTTCGGATATTAGAACCTTGTCTGAAATTTACTTTTTCATAAATCGGAAAGGATTAGGATGATGAAGATGTTCACATTGGCATTTATTGCCGTTGGACTAATGCTTTGGTCATGCGCTAAAGAGGAGTCCAACCCGTTTTTCAGCGAATATGATACGCCCTTTGGCGTTCCGCCCTTTAGTAAAATAAAGGAAGAGCATTTTATGCCGGCGTTTAAAGAAGGCATGAAACAGCAGAAACGAGAGATAGAAGCGATTATCAACAATCCGGAGACTCCCACCTTCGAAAATACGATCGAAGCCATGGAGCGGAGCGGCGCGTTACTGACAAAAGTAAGCGATGTATTTGATAATTTAACATCCGCGAACACCAATGATAATTTGCAGGAAATCGCTAAAGAAGTCACGCCGTTATTGTCGGGTCATAATGATGATATCAATCTGAATCCCAACCTGTTTGAGAGGGTAAAGCAGGTTTATGATAAAAAAGATGAAATGGCGTTGTCGGGTGAACAATCCGCGCTGCTCGAGAAATATTATAAAAATTTTGTGCGCGGAGGCGCGAATCTCGATCCTGAAAAACAAAAACGTTTCCGTGAAATAAACGAACAGTTGTCTCTCTTTTCGCTGCAGTTCGGTGAGAATATATTAAAGGAAGATAACGCGTTTGAGCTGGTGATCGATGATGAAGCAGATCTCGCAGGGCTTCCGGAGTCAGTTGTCAAAGGCGCGGCCGAGGCGGCTGCCGAGAGAGGGTATGAAGGTAAATGGGTTTTTACGCTTCATAAACCGAGCTTAATCCCGTTTCTGCAATATTCAGAAAAAAGAGATCTGCGTGAAAAGATGTTTAAAGGATATATCAATCGCGGTGACAACGGAAACGAGCTGGACAACAAAGAAATCCTGTCAAAAATGGCCGCGCTGAGAGTGGAAAAAGCCAATCTTCTGGGCTATAAAACACACGCCGATTTTATTCTGGATGAAAATATGGCAAAGACTCCCGATCGGGTCTATAAGTTACTGGATCAGCTTTGGGACGCGGCGCTTCCTATCGCGAAAAAAGAAGCGAAAGATATGCAGGAAATGATTAAATCAGAAGGTAATAACTTCAAGCTGGAAGCATGGGATTGGTGGTATTATTCAGAAAAAGTGAAAAAGGCCAGATATGATCTGGATGACGCCGCTCTCAGGCCGTATTTCAAACTCGAAAACGTAAGGGACGGGGCATTCGCGGTTGCCACAAATCTTTATGGAATCACCTTTGAAGAGCGCCCGGATCTTCCCGTATATCACCCGGATGTCAAGGCGTTTGAAGTAAAAGAAGCGAACGGCGCGCATATTGGCATCTTATACACAGACTATTTCCCGAGAGCCAGCAAACGCGGCGGCGCCTGGATGAACGCGTACCGCAAGCAGTTCCGTCAGGATGGCAAAAATATCACACCGGTCATTGCCAATGTCTGTAATTTTTCCAAACCAACAGGGGATAAACCCGCTCTGCTGAGTTTCGATGAAGTGGAAACGCTGTTCCATGAATTTGGCCACGCCCTGCACGGTCTGCTGTCCAACAGTACTTATCATACGATCTCCGGCACTTCCGTTCCGAGGGATTTTGTAGAGCTTCCGTCACAGATTATGGAAAACTGGGCATCGGAACCGGAAGTATTGAAATCCTACGCGCGTCATTATGAAACCAATGAACCGATTCCCGATGAATTGATTGAAAAGCTGGAAAATTCAGGTCATTTCAACCAGGGATTCGCCACGGTCGAATATCTTGCCGCTTCCTTTTTAGACATGGACTGGCATACTCTGACCGAGATAAAAGAGCTTAACCCGGTGGAATTTGAAAATAATTCATTGAACAAAATCGGACTGATTCCTGAAATTGTTTCCAGATACAGAAGCCCATATTTCCGCCATATTTTTTCCGGCGGCTACTCCTCCGGTTATTACAGTTATATCTGGGCGGCCGTTTTGGACGCGGACGCGTTTGAAGCATTTAAGGAGAACGGACTGTTTGATAAGAAAACAGCATTGGCTTTCAGAGAAAATGTACTTTCAAAAGGTGGCTCCGATGATCCGATGACGCTTTATGTGAAATTCCGAGGCGCCGAACCAAAAATTGAGCCCTTGTTAAAAAGACGCGGATTAAATTAGTAATTATAATGTTTAAAAAGCCTCCCGGGTTGATCTTTCCGGGAGGTTTTTTATTTACTTCAGGTATGATTAAATCCTATCACTCTTATCCCGCGGTGGCGCTCTCACTCACAAAATCTTGACAATCCTGCCATTTCATTAAATTTCTTTCAATGCTGTGAATTGTTTAATATATTAATTACATCTTTTCCTCGGCGCGCGGTTTTTAAGCAGAAGGGGAAGAATAAAATCCCTGTTGACAGCGTTTAGGGGAAAGCGTGATGAATTTAAGGGGGATACTCACATCAACGGTATATTATTCTCAAGCATTGAAAAAGATTCAATCCGGTTCTCAGAATTCTATCTAAGTATCTCGGCAGACAATTATTAAGTTTAATCGCGCGTAAAGTTTAAATAAACAATATAGATTACGGCAGACCCAAAATCTCTTAATCATCCTTCAGGGGGGTAATGTATGAGCGGGGATCAAAAAAAGGTTTCCAGCGATATTGAACAGGTGCGTCATCTTATCTTTGGCGAACAGCTCAGGGAATTTCATGAAGAATTTGCAAAGCTGGAGAATAAACTAAACGAGCTGAAAACAAATTTTACTGAAATGACCGCTTCCATAAATGAAATGATCCAAAAGGTCGAAAACAAAAACAGCGAAAATTTCAGTCAGTTAAAGGAAACCATCCATAAATCGGGATTGGATTTGCTCGGGACCGTTGATGATAAGTTATCAATAATCGAAGAAAAAATCGAACACCTGAGACGTGAAAAGACAGACAGGGAGGAAGTCAGTTCTTATTTAGCGGATGTCGCGCGCAAGCTCAAAGGCAATAAGCATGACGTCACTAAAGAAGAAACGGTAGAAAATGGCTGAACTGAAAAAGCATACTTCGTCAGAAGATCCCGTTGACCAGCTCAGAAGAATTCTGCTGGCGGATAATCTGAGAAGCGTGGCCGACCTTGAATCCCGTATTGATTCGTTTCAGGTTCAATGGCGCGATAAAAACTGGCTGATCAAAACACTTGATCCCGTTATCGCCGGGCTCCTGACGCAAAAAATAAGCGAATCAAAAGATGAGATCGCTGAAGCGCTGGCTCCCGTGATTGGAACGGCCATCAAGAAACAAATTGAAGTCGCCCGGGAAGATATTGTTGACGCTCTATATCCCGTGATTGGTCAGAGCATCCGGAAGTCCATTGCCGAAGCCATGAAGAATCTGGCCAAAACGGTAAACGAGCGCATTGACCGGGCTCTTAGTTTTGAAATGATGTTTCAAAAACTTAAAGCGCGTATTACCGGAGTCGAAAGCGCCGCGTTGGTTCTGGCCGATTCACTTCCATTTATCATTCACGAAATATTTTATATCCACAAAGAATCAGGCCTTCTCCTCACCCATGTCCATGACCGGTCAACATCCGCCTCCGGCGATGAGGATATGATCAGCGGTATGCTGACGGCAATCCGTGAATTCGCGAATACGGCCTTTAGTGAAAACAGCGACAGGGATCTGAGTGAAATCCAGTATGATGATCTGCAGATTTTGCTGGAAAACGGACGAAATGCTTATCTGGCGGTTGTCACATCCGGTGTTCCGCCGAGAGAGCTGAAGGATCAGCTCCGTCAGCTCGAGCAGAAATTCCACAAACAATATTTTAAAACTCTTCGTGAATTTAAGGGGGATACAAAACCGTTTAATCACGTCAAATCAGATCTTGAAGAGTTTCTCGGTCATTACAACCGGGAACAAGAAAGTATCAGGACTGAAAAGGATTTGAAGCGGCCGCCGAGAGGACTGATGTATCTTTTGATCATTTTGCTGCTCGCGCTGTTTGTTTACGCGGGGATCTTCTTTATTCCGCAAAAACTCCGGGAGAGAGAATTAAAAGCCGGCCTGAACGAACTTCGCCAAAAAAATCCGGAGCTTCTGAGTAATGTGCAATATGAAATCAGTGACCGAAATGTCGCGCTGACCGGGGAAGCTGAAAACTGGGGTGACCGTGAAAAAATTGAAGCCATTGTCAAAAATCAAACCGGTGACGGTGATGTTTCCAATCACATCATTGTCCGTTATGGCGATATTGAGCTGGGTAAATTATGGAATGAGATGAAGGCGCTTTATCCCGGTCAGCTGGAAGAAGACATGGGTGATATTCGGTTTATCGTGGACGGTAGTCGGCTGTTTTTAGAAGGCGAGACATCCACCGAAAACAAAAAATTACTGATCGCTTCCGCGGCTGCTCAAATAACCCGATTTCCGGTGGTCATAAACAACCTGAGGGTAGGGAGCCGGGAAGATATGTCCGGGGAATTCATTCAATCGGTTAGAATCCTTTTTGATTCAGGATCAACGACCATTTCGAATGGGAGTATCGATTTGCTTGACAAAATTTCAGGCAAACTGAAAACCGCGAATTTTACAAAGCTTACCATCATCGGTCACGCGGATGCATCCGGATCCGATAAAATAAATTACGATCTGTCAAGAAAGCGGGCGGAGAGCGTCCGGCAATATCTCGTTGATCATGGATTTCCGGAAACAAAGATCGCTGTAATCGCAAAAGGAGCGGAAGAGCCGGTTTTATCGGATACGGGCGCGGAGATGCATGAACTGAACAGAAGAGTCACGTTTACAATCGAATAACGGATCTAAAGGTTAAATCTCAACAATGGACGAAGCGGTAATTCTAAAAAAGAAAATTTGTCTTCTCGGTATGTTTGGAGTCGGTAAAACCAGTCTGGTTCGGCGTTTTGTCGATAATATCTTTGACGACAGCTATCTCTCAACGATCGGGGTCAGGGTATCTCAAAAAATCATGCCCGCGGAAAACGCGTCCGATGGAAGAATCATACAATTTCATCTCCTGATCTGGGATATTGAAGGTTTCGGGAAGGCCGGCGTCCCGCTAAAAAATTATTATACGGGCGCGTCCGGGGCATTGGTGGTAAGCGATTTGACAAGGCCTGAAACGATTGAAAAAATACCCGAAATAACAGGTTTTTTTCAGGAAATTAACCCGCGGGCGCGCATCCTGCTGGCGGGAAATAAGACTGATCTGACCGGAGAGAAATCAAAATCAGCAGAACTTTTAAATTCAATCGCGGCCTCGGGAAAACACAAATCTTATCTTACAAGCGCCAAAACCGGAGAAAATGTGGAAAAAGTATTCCGGCAATTCCGGGATTTATTGGTAATAGAATAGCATGAAAAAATCATTTTTTGAAAATATCCTCGAACACAAAAAATTCAGTTTTGCCTGGCTTTCAGATCAGCTAAATGTCGTTTCATCGGGCAGGAAATTTTTGGATTATTGTACGGGAAACCAAAAACCGGGGAAAAAGGGGATTACAGACCTTTTACCGGAGACGGTTGGTCTTGAAAACACGCTGCGGGAAGTTCTTGAGGGGAAGAGAGGAAATTTCACTCTCGAATATATCAACCGCTTATTGGATAATGGGGAAGAGCGATATTTTAATCTTTCTTTTTTTAAGACGGGTGACTCAGAAGCCCCTTTATTCTGTTTGGTGGAAGATACCACCGAAGCGGCGTTTCAAAAACAACAAATCACCCAGCAAAAAAATGAAATCTTATTATTGGAAAGTTATCTCGCGGCAAAAGGGGATTTTCTTTCGGCGAGTATATTGGGTGAGTCTGAGCCGATTGAAAAAATCAGGCAAATGATCGAAAAAATTTCCAGAATACCTGCGGCCACGGTATTGCTTCTCGGGGAAAGCGGCACGGGAAAGAGCCTTGTGGCCAAGGTGGTACATTATTCATCCCGGGAATCCAAAACGCCGTTTGTTGAAATAAATTGCGCGGCTATCCCTGAGACATTGTTGGAGTCAGAACTGTTTGGATATGAGAAGGGGGCATTCACTGGGGCGGTCGGCAGTCGAAAAGGATTGCTTGAAGAAGCCGACAGCGGGACTCTGTTTCTTGATGAGATCGGTGAATTACCTCTGAAGTTGCAGGCAAAGCTGCTCTCATTTCTTGAAACGCGCAAATTCCGCCGGCTCGGGAGTAATACCGAAATAGATGTGAAAGTCCGTCTGATCGCGGCGACAAACAGAAACCTTGATGAAATGATCAGCAAGGGTGAGTTCAGGGAAGATTTGCTCTACCGCTTGAAAGTAGTTACGATAAATCTGCCCGGTTTGAGAGAGCTGGACCGGGATGTTATTTTGATAGCTAATCATTTTTTACAGATTTTTAATATTGAGTTCAAAAAACATGTAACAGGATTCAGCAAAGAAGCGGAACAGAAATTGTTGAGCTACCAATGGCCGGGTAATGTGCGTGAATTGAGTAATGTGATCGAAAGAGCGATGATCTTTATTGAATCAGATAAAATTGAAGCCCCCGATATCGCACTGCATCACAAAGAGGATGATAGCGGAGATGGAAGATGGACGGTTCCCGTGGACGGGATTTCTTTGGAAAATGTGGAAAAGCAGCTCATTTTGTCAGCTCTGGAAAGAGCGGGGGGAAATAAAAGCCGGGCTGCCAGATTATTAGGGTTATCACGCGACACCTTTCGTTATCGGCTTGAAAAATTCAATCTGGATTAAAATTTGCCGAGCCAAAAGACCCTCAACATGGAAATATCCCCCGGTATCTTTTAGAAAACTCAATTTTAGTTTTGAATTATTTATCCTTCCAAATGGTTGATATTTTTAAACTTGCGATAAAACTCAGGGATGAATAAAAAAAGTGGCAGATAATTTGATACTTCCGGTGTATGGTGAAGTTATGAAAATTATCTGTCCAAAATGCTCGGGGAAATTAACGATAAGTCCGGATACGCTGATCGGTCTGTTTGTCGTTTGCGAAAATTGCGGTCATCTGTTCAAATGGCAATCCAATTTACAGTCTGATTTCGTAAAAGAAAAAGACAGGCCCAAAAAGGACCGCGAAAAACTTTTGTCCCCTCAAAAAAAGAAGAAAAAAAGAAAACCTTGATAAAATGCAGGGGGATATGACATTGATTGCGGGTGAATTGCCACGGTTTTTATAAACATCATATTGACGACTGATCATTAATGATTTGTCATAAAGTGATTATAAACAGCAGTTCACGTAAAATTAGAAGTCGTAAAATAATGGCTGGCATATCATTTGAAAATACATGCCGGTTAATCAGAAACAAAGTTAGATAAACGCGTCATTAAAAGGAGAACTCTATGTTTAAAGAATTCAAAGAATTTGCCATGCGCGGAAATGTAATGGATATGGCAATCGGTATCATTATTGGTGGGGCCTTTGGAAAAATCGTCAGTTCACTCGTTAAAGATGTCATCATGCCGCCGATAGGTATGCTGATGGGGAATGTTGATTTCACGAATTTATTTTATGATTTATCAGGCATGGGATACGAAACTCTTGCCGCGGCACAGGAAGCGGGGGCAGCGACCATTAACTATGGAGTCTTTGTCAATACCATTCTGGATTTTCTGATTATCGCCTTTGCCATATTTATGGTAGTGAAGCAGATGAATCGTATGAAGAAAAAAGAAGAAGATAAGCCGGCGCCGGCTCCGACGACCAAGGAGTGCCCTCACTGTTTTACGCAGATTTCAATCAAAGCAACCCGCTGTCCCAATTGTACTACTGAATTAAAGCAATAACTCATTCTCTCGTTACCCTGCCCCGGGTAATGAAAAAGCGGTACTGTTTTTTTGCAGCGCCGCTTTTTTTTTATTTTTATGGTGCTTTTACTCAGAATATATCTATATTATTCACAGTTCATTCAGTCGGGGGGAGACTGGTGCTACATGGGTTATTTTCCACAACACGATTTAATTTTCAGGTGATTTCACCCACTTCTTCTCACACGAACACAACTCCATCACACGGGACCATGGTTCATTTCCAAATATTTATTTATTAGTAAGGCGTTAAAAATCAATGTCTTATGGCTTAATTTGCCATCCTTTCCCCCTCCGATAAAATCTTATTTATAAAAACTGGCACCGCGTTTGATATATATAACGCAACAAACAAATAATCCAAATCATTAACAAAAGAAGGAGATTGAATCATGGCAAGTTACAAAATCAGTGAAGTTGAAGGTATCGGCCCCAGTTTTGCAAAAAAACTGCAGAGCGCCAATGTACGCAGCGTAAACGCGCTTCTCAAAAAAGGATGCACAAAACCGGGAAGAAAAGCGATTGCGGAAAAAACAGGGATCGATGAAGCGACGGTACTTAAATGGGTCAACATGGCTGACCTGTTCCGTGTAAAGGGTGTAGGAAGCGAATATGCCGAATTACTCGAAAAAGCAGGTGTTGACACAGTGAAAGAACTACGAAACCGGAATGCCGCGAATCTGCTCAGCAAGATGAAGGAAGTAAATTCTTCGGGACGTGGTTTGGTACGTCAGCTTCCCGGCATGGCCAATGTTGAAGCCTGGATTGAGCATGCAAAAAAGCTGGAACCGATGGTAACCTACTAATTGCCGCTAGTTTGTAATGGGCCTTGCCGGTTATTGACAAGGCCTTTCTTTTCAAAACACAATTTTTAAGGAGACAAAGATGGGATTTATTGATTTTTTAAAAGATACCGGTGCCAGTATTTTTGGCGGAGGCGATGAGGCTGAAGATATTAAAAAGCTTGTTGAAAAAGAACTTAAGGGCGGGATATCACAGCTCGATGTTAAATTTGCTGACGGAGTGGTAACGCTTGCCGGAACATGCGATTCTCAGGCTACAAAAGAAAAAGCGCTGTTGATCGCCGGGAATGTTAAGGGTGTGGAAAAGGTTAATGCTGATAATTTGCAGGCGCCTCCGGCCAGGGAAGAAACAGAATATTATACCATAGTCAAAGGTGATTCGCTCTCAAAGATCGCCCAACGCTATTACGGTGATGCCATGAAATACCCGGTAATATTCGAAGCAAACCGGGAAGTCATTAAAGACCCGAATCTGATTTATCCGGGACAGCGTATCCGAATTCCAAATCGTAAGTAGGTTTGGATATCTCGGTTTAATTATTTTACCTTTTTAAGGAGTTATAATGACAGAATTATTGACAAGCCTTGTTTCCGAACTCGGCATTGACAAAAGCAAAGCTGAAAGTGGGCTTGGAGCGCTGCTGAATACCGTAAAACAAAACGCTCCCTCTGATACTTTCAGCAGTATCTCTTCGGCAATTCCGGGAGCCGGCGATCTCTTGACCGGATTTTTAAATACACAGGGAAAATCATCCGGAGGCCTGTTCGGCGGATTATCAAAGATGGCCGGCGGTCTGCTTGGCGGACAATCCGCTCAGTTTTCATCGATGATCGATAATTTTTCAAAAGCCGGTTTTTCCATGAGTATGGTAAAAAAGTTTTTACCGGTTGTTTTTACGTACCTGCAAAAAAATGTATCCGCGGAGACACTTGAAAAAGTAGCGGGAGCGATTCCCGGGCTGGATAGTTTGCTGGGCGGATCAAAATCAGGCGGCTTACTCGGTAAGCTTACGAAATTTATATAAATGAAAATTATATTACTGTCTGGGAAGAAGGATACTATCCGGACAGTAATAATCTAAGTGGGAAGGAAAGTAGATGAAATTGTTAAATTACATTCTAATGTCTTTGTTTTTAATATTCGCTGTGGCAATGGCGCAGGACAAAGAGAAAAAGGAACCTGTTTACGGATGGCAGAAATCTATTGTCGGCAATCTTAATTTTACTCAGAATAATTTTGATAACTGGGCTCAGGGCGGCGAAGATTCCTGGTCATGGCAGATTGATATCAATGGAAAATACATCAATGATCAGCCAAAATACAATTGGGCTAACTCCGGTAAAATATCATTCGGGCAAGCCAAGGTCGGGGATATCGAATCACGGAAAGCGGCTGATGAAATAAAACTGGAAAGTGTTTATACCTATAAGTTGGGAGTTTATGTAAATCCGTATGTCGCGGTTACGGGACAGACCCAGTTTGTCAAAGGATATATCTATACGGATGATGCCAAAGCCGAAATATCAAATTTTCTTGATCCGGGTTATTTTACTCAGAGCGCGGGTTTGGGATATGAGCCAAACAAAAATATCAAAACAAGGCTTGGCGCGGCATTAAAAGAAACCATTACTGATAAATACGCGGATATTTACGGCGACGGAGAAAAAAGCCGGGTTGAGTTTGGCGCCGAATCGGTAACGGATGTGAACCTGAAACTCAGTGAAACCATTCTTTATACATCCAAACTGGAGTTGTTTTCTTCACTAAACGCGATGAATGAAGTGGATGTGAACTGGGATAATCTGTTTTCCGCGAAGGTATCAAAATATATCGGTGTGAGCTTTAATGTAAAACTGTTTTATGACAGAGATATAACATCTAAAAGGCAACTTAAGCAGACACTTGCCGCGGGACTTTCTTATACATTCCTGTAAAAATTTTTCATACTTGCATTAATCCTAAAAAATGCGTTGATTTCTGTGTGGGATTATGTCTCTTCCTGGAGGCACCATGCAGATTTTTTTTTATTTTCGGGGGGCCGAATTTCGCTATGCTATAATTTTATTGTACACCTCATCCAATCCAATATCGATATTCATAAATAATAAAAATTGATATAAACTGATGAATGCCGGGAGAACTATGGAAAACTTTGAAAAGTTAGGGTCGTTTTATCTTGGAAAGAAATATGATCTTCAGGAGAAAAAAATCACCGATGAACTGGTTCTGTACGACTCAAAAGATTTAACGACGCACGCGGTAAGTCTCGGGATGACCGGAAGCGGAAAGACCGGTTTATGCATCTCGCTTCTGGAGGAAGCGGCAATAGATTCCATTCCGGCGATCATTATTGATCCAAAAGGGGATATGACAAATTTATTGCTGACTTTTCCTGATCTGCTCCCGGAAAATTTCCGTCCATGGATCGATGAAAGTGAGGCGGCGAGAAAGGGGCTTTCTCCCGAAAAATTCGCTGAAAAACAGGCTGAGTTGTGGAAAAACGGCCTTGCGGGATGGGGGGAAGACGGTGAACGGATACAGCGATTAAAAGACAGCGCTGATTATACCATTTATACACCCGGAAGCTCGGCAGGCATGCCGGTTTCGATTCTGAAATCGTTTGCCGCGCCGCCGGTTGAGATCAGGGAAGAAATGGAGACGTTCCAGGAACGGATCAGCACAACGGTCACAAGTTTACTTGGACTTTTGGGCATTGACGCCGATCCGGTGAAGAGCCGTGAACATATTTTGCTTTCAACGATTCTGAATCATTCCTGGGGTGATGGACGGGATCTGACGTTGCCGGATTTGATTCAGTCGGTACAAAATCCGCCGGTAAGCCAGATTGGAGTGTTTAATGTCGATTCGTTCTATCCGGCAAAAGAACGGTTCGATTTGGCCATGCGGATGAATAATCTGCTCGCCTCACCCGCGTTTCAGACCTGGCTCGAGGGGGACGCGATGGATGTTCAGCAGTTTTTATATACGGAATCGGGAAAGCCGCGGGTATCCATATTTTACATCGCTCATCTGTCAGACGCCGAGAGAATGTTTTTTGTGTCGATGCTGTTAAACCAGTTTATTGGCTGGATGAGAACGCAGTCGGGAACGGGAAGCCTGCGCGCCCTGCTTTATATCGATGAGCTATACGGTTACATGCCGCCTGTAAGCAATCCGCCGTCCAAAAAACCATTATTGACACTGTTGAAACAAGCGCGGGCCTTTGGAGTCGGAGTTGTTGTCGCCACGCAGAATCCTGTCGATCTGGATTATAAAGGTTTGTCCAATACGGGAACCTGGTTCCTCGGCCGATTGCAGACGGAACGGGATCGGGACCGGGTTCTGGATGGTCTGGCCGGAGTGACGGCCGCCGGCGGCGGGAAGTTTGACCGTCCGGCCATGGAACGGACACTATCCGGACTGGATAAAAGAGTTTTTCTGCTGCATAATGTTCATGAAGACGCTCCGGTGGTCTTCCACACTCGCTGGGCCATGTCTTACCTAAGCGGACCGCTGACCCGGAATCAAATTAAAGATCTTGTTCAAAAAGGTACGCCAAAGCCCGTTCAGCAGGTATCGAAGGCTGCATCGGGACAAGCGCGCCCGACCCTTCCGCCTGATATACGGCAGTTGTTTGTACCCGTCCGCGGATCACAGCCCGCAGGGAGCGATCTGGCTTATCAACCGGCGTTATTGGGTTCGGCGACGGTTCACTTTTCTGATCGTAAAACCGGTCTGGAGGAGACAGCCCGGGTTACTCAAATTTTTCCGCTTCACGACGGCGCGTTGACCATAAACTGGGAAGAGGGGGAGACCGGCAGGCTGGATGAAACAGAGCTTGATACACAGCCCGAAAGCGATGCTTCATTCGGAAAGGTTCCTGCAGCGGCCGGACATTCCAAAAACTATTCTCAATGGGAAAAGGATTTTAAAGATTATCTCTACCGCTTTCAGAAACGGGTACTGCTAAAAAGTCCTTCCTTAAAAGAAGTTTCACTGCCGGAAGAAACCGAGCAGGATTTTAGAATCCGTATCACTCAGATATCCAGAGAACAGCGTGATGACTGGACTGATAAGTTAAGAGAAAAATACGCGAAAAAAATGGCTTCTGTTGAGGAGAAAATGCGTAAGGCGCAACAGAAAATCGAACGGGAGAAGGAGCAGTCACAACAACAAAAATACCAGACAGCCATATCAATTGGCGCGACTTTAATCGGAGCGTTTCTGGGACGTAAAGCGGTTAGCCGGACTACGGTCAGCAAAGCGGGAACGGCTATTCGAAGCGCCAGCCGTTCATTTAAGGAAGCAGGCGATATTGATCGGGCTGAAGAAGATTTACAACAGCTGCAGCAGCGATTAAAAGATCTGGAAACCGAATTTCAGGAGGAAGTTACAGCTTATTCAGAAAAATATGATGTGATGAAGGAAGAGCTGGAGGCGGTAACCATCCGCCCAAAAAAAACCAATATTTCAGTAAAGCTTGTCAGTCTTGTATGGACACCCTTTTGGAGATTTGAAAACGGCAGGTTAGAAAACGCCTGGGAGTGATAATATATTATTAATGATCAAATCCTGATCAATTAATTTATAAGGTTTATCCTCCGGAAAATATTGACGAAATGTTAAATTATTGCGGCAATATTTATACAAATTTTTATCTTCCGGAGGTAACTGTGTCAGATTGGATCAATACAAAGGATTGTTTACCGGAACCCAATACAAAAGTATTTGTCTGGTCATCAAGATTCAGGGATGAGAGTAAAAACTACACAGGAATCACCGTCGCTCATTTGGATGAGAACAGAAATTGGCATGCCGGGCGCGCTAAATTTGAAGACATCACCACATTCAAAATCTGGAAACCCCTGCCGGAGGGCCTGAGGTAAGAGCCATTCAAAATAGTCACTACAGATTTTCGCAAATGTCCCAATGTTTATGATTGAAGGTGAGTATTACAAGATGTACCAACATAAATATAGAATCGGTACAAAAAGTGATTTGCCCTTTCTTAAGGAAATGCTATACGAAGCCATTCTATGGAATCAACCGGAAAACAGACCATCGTTGGAAGAAATATTCTCGCATCCAGATTTAAATAAAATATTGAATGATTGGGGGAATAGGGAAGGTGATCTATCAATAATTGTACTGGATATAGATGATCAGCCTGTCGGCGCGGTTTGGTATCGGTTTTTTACTCTGAAAGATCACTCCTTTGGTTTTGTGGACGAAGATATTCCTGAGTTGGGGATAGCAATCAGGAAAGAATTCCGGGGAAAAGGAATTGGGACATTTTTAATGAAGAAAATCATTCACTACGCTAAAGACTCAGATATCAAAGGAATAAGTTTGAGTGTTACTCCTGAAAATTATGCTCTGAGATTGTATCAAAAATTAGGCTTCCATAAAGTATGTGATACAGGTGATGCCTGGACAATGCTAATTGATTTAGATTAACTACATCACCCCCTGACGGGGACATCAATACGGACTTTTCGGGTCGGTAAAAAAAATAAAATGATTTTACCGAAGGTTGTTTATTCAGTAACTATAAATCTAAAATACGGGAATCCGCCCGAATGAAGCGGATTCCCGTAGGATATTTATTTCATCAGGATAATTTTTCTTGTGCTAATTCCTTCCGGAGCCTCCAGCCGGCAGAAATATATACCGCTCGGAAGACTTCCGGCATTCCAGTGGATGCTGTGATGGCCGGCGGAATAATTCTCTCCGACAACCTTTTCAACGACCTGACCAAGCACATTGACAACCGTCAGATTCACTTTCCCCGGACGCGTCAGCGTAAAGTCAAAAACCGTTGCATTATTGAATGGATTCGGGTAATTACTGAATCTTAATTCATATGACAGCGGCTGAATATCCATGATTCCGGTAGGATGATAATCTGGTGTAAGGAAAAACGAATAAGGAACAGGTGAAAAATTGGTGTTATAACCCGTTTCCGAATGGCCTCCGGAAACTAAAATTCTTCCGTCGTTAAGCAAAGCAAGCAAAGCGGAAGAAAGATAATAATCAGGAGTTACCGTACAATTTACTGTAGGCGGATACAATGTGCTGTCAGTCGCGTTTACGGTAAACAGACGAACCTCGGTAGGAAACACTCCCGTCACCGTGGACATGAGGTAAATCGTATTGTTTTGTTTGTCGATCAATGGCCCGAAGAAGTTATCTGTTTGAGTCGAAGGAAGTTCCGGATTAGTTGCAAGTCTGGAAAATTGTTTTGTTGCCGGATCAAATGTGAAAAGAGTGTAATTATAATAGTCGCCGTTGCTGCGGTAGGCGATCATTACATATCTTCCATCGGTAAGCTGATGTAAATCCGTTGTCCTGTAGTGATTTAATTTGAGTACATACCAACCTGAGTCCTCATCGGGGAAAAGCTGATCTTGTAAAATACTAAAACTTGTATCTGCCGGATTAAAATATTCAACCTGCTCTATAGATGTATTGCCATAGGGTCCCACTCCACCGAATACAACGGCGCCGCCGTCATCGGTAGGAAGGATAACCGGATGAGATCTCGGAGTATTCAGGGCCTTTGTCAGGCTGAATGTATCGGTGTCGGGATTATATATTTCTCCATAAGTTGCATTGGTTGTGGCATACCAGGCACCGGCGACGAGAATCGTTCCATTGGAAAGGGTCGCCGCAGAAAAATTACATCGGGCATAATTCATGGAACTTATGGGCGTAAATGTCAGGTCTGCAGGATCGAAAATCTCGGCGGTGGCGTATCCCGGGGCAACTCCCCAGTTTTCGGCTCCTCCCGCGATAAATATTCTTCCGTCATTCATCCGCGTAGCCGCACACATGTCGTGGGGATAGTTCATAGTTTTCATAGTGAAGTTTCCGGTTTCGGGTGAAAAAATCTCCGCTGTATTCTGGGAAGTGAATCCGGTTCCGTGACCGCCAATTTGCAACTGATCACCGTTCGGGAGAGTCGCGGAAAATTGACCCATACTCGCGGCATTCATTGCGGGTCCGGCCTGGTAGGTAACATCAATAGTTTGTGAGAAAGAAGCGCTGACCCAGAAAACAAGAGTCATAATTAGCAGAACAGCTTGTAGCATTTTTTTCATGAAGAGCTCCTGAGATTAGTTGTATTTATTATGAGTGAATTAAAACTATTATCTTTCCGATCACCAGCCTATCTGATCTTATTCTATTAAATCTTTGAGATGAATTCCACGTAATATTATATTCGGATATTATAAAATAAACATTATTTTAATTGCATGGACTGAATATAAATCCTCTCTTATCTGTTCCTAATAAAATATTTCACAATACAATACGTAATTTTAAAAAGTGTGTATGTGACGAAAGTAACAAAAAATACTCTGTGGCAGGTTGTTTTTGATATTAAGTTTCTGAATTTATCGCCCTGTGAATAAATTGGATCATTTTTTCAAGAACCATCTCTTTCGATTGATAATGAGGCGAGTGACCGCAACCGGGAACGATGTAGGGTTCGGCAGGCCCGGAGAGCTGACTTGTTATGGCATCGACCTGCCGGATTGTTCCGTATTCATCATTCCGACCCTGAATAATCAACGACGGACTGATAACGCGCGCCAAATAAGATTCAATATTCCAGGAAAGAAAATCATCGGAGAGCCAGATGTTTGCCCATGCATTAAACAGATCTTCTGTTTTTTCTCCGTGATACCGGGTTAACTTCTTTTTAAGATTGGATGAATTATAAAGCTGTACGGTTTTTTCAATCCCTTTAATCGTAATTTCTTCAACAAACACATGCGCGGCCTCAGTGATCAGGCCTTTTACTTTTTCAGGATGTTTGGATGCAAATATCAGAGCGATTGATCCGCCGTCACTATGACCGATGAGAATACTATTGTCCACGCCGCAAGCATCCAGTATCTCCGGCAAAATCAACAGGGCTTCATCTTCAAGGTACCGAACGGTTCTGACATGATTAAGCCTGGCGGAATACCCATGCCCGAAACGGTCATATATTAAGGCGTCACGCCCGGTTGCCATAACAAGTTTTTCGGGAAAATCGCGCCACATATCAATGCAGCCAAGCCCTTCATGAAGAAAAACGAGAACAGGGTGGTTCTCTCCGCGCGGGTGTTCCGGGGCCGTGATTTTTCTGACACGAACAGGACGGCCTGATATGGTGATGTCAAAATCCTCTTTCACAATAGAATTATTATGATCCATTCCGCATCCGTTCTGATTTGAGTATTTCGGAATAATATAAGAAACACAGTGGAAATGATCTAATATAATTGTATGCAGGTCTTATGTTATCGGCAGGATTTTCCGCAAACGGATAAAAAAATAACATTTTCGGAAAACCGGAAATTTTTCCGCGGACGGTTTTAACATATCCAATTGATCAGGTAAAATCCGATCTGTTCTTAAATTCAGGAATCTAATTTCTGCCTGATTTTTTTTATAAGAGAGACGGGGCTGAAAGGTTTCTGAATAAAAAACTCACCATCCTCCAAAAGTTCATGATTGATGGCGGCAAGATCGGTGTAGCCCGACATATAAATGACACTCATCTCGGGATGAAGCGGTTTTAGCCGCTCGACCAATTCTTTTCCGTTCATCTGCGGCATGACCATATCGGTGAGCAGCAGGTCGATTCTATCCTTAAAACGCTCACATGTTAGAAGCGCGCTTCCACCGTGCGCCGCCTCCAGAACCTTATATCCATATTTATGAAGCGCCGTGACGATCAGATTTCGGACATCTTCCTCATCCTCAACCACAAGTATGGTTTCAGTTCCGGCGACATCATCGTGGGGAATTTCTTTTCTTTCCAAAACAGGCATATCATGATCGATTCTGGGCAGGTAGATTTTAAATGTTGTGCCTTGTCCCGGCTCACTGTATAACCAGATATATCCGCCGCTTTGTTTTATGATGCCATATACGGTAGCCAGGCCTAATCCGGTCCCCTTCCCCTGTTCCTTTGTCGTAAAAAATGGTTCAAAAATATGGGCTTGCGTTTGTTTGTCCATCCCGGATCCGGTATCGCTCAATGAGAGCCTGACATATAATCCGGGCTCCACCATTCGGCGTTGTTTCACATGGTCATCAAGGATCTCAATATTCTGAGTTTCAATGATCAGTTTTCCCCCGTCAGGCATGGCGTCACGGGCGTTTACGGCCATATTCATGATTACCTGATCAATCTGATTCGGATCAGCTTTTATCAGACAGACATTATCCGGAAATAATGTAATCAATTCTATATCTTCTCCGATCAGCCTTCCAAGCATTTTTTCCATTTCACGCAGTAATTCATTGATGTCGAAAACTTTTGGTTGTAAAATTTGTCTGCGGCTGAACGCCAGGAGCTGATTGGTTAATCTGGCCGCGCGTTCTCCGGCATTTCTGATTTGCGACGCTTCTCTGTATATCGGATCATCCTTGCGTAGTCGGGATGTCAGCAGCTCACTATAGCCGTTAATGACGGTTAAAAGGTTGTTAAAATCATGGGCGATGCCCCCGGCTAACCTCCCGACAGCTTCCATTTTTTGAGCCTGCATTAACTGTTCTTCGAGATTCTTGGTTTCCGTTATATCCGTTTCGGTACCGACCATCCGATAAGCATTTCCTTTTGCGTCACGCAGAGCATTTCCCCTGGCGAGAAACCATCTGATCTCTCCATTTTTATGGACCATTCTGTGGGCTATCTGATAAATCCGGGATTTATCGGAAAGATGATCGTTCACCGCGGCCAATACATTGGGCTGATCATCCGGATAATCGAGCTTTTTCCATTCTTCGAGACGATTGCTGATTTCATGGTCTTTATAACCAAGAATGGATTTCAGATGCGGATCGATATAGATTTCACCGGTTACAATATTCCAGTCCCAGACTCCAACATTACCCGCGCTTGTGGCCAGTTCATATCGTTTTTCGCTCTCACGCAGGGCATCTCTTATTTGATTGAGGTCCGTAATATCCCTTGTAATGGAAAGAACGCATTGTTCACCGTCCAGATCAATAATCCTGGCCGACATCAGTCCGGTTTTGATCGTTCCATCCTTCATCCTGAATTTTGCTTCTAGATTATCAATATATTTATGGGATTTCAGGGCGGCGGCCATCCGGTTGCGATCATCAACGGAAACCCACAATTTACCAATAGATGATTTCCCAATTATCTCTTTGTGTGTAAAACCTGTAATTGTTGTAAATCCTCTATTTATATCGATATATATTCCCTTGTTCAATGTTGTAATAGATATCGCGTCAGGGCTTGTGCGAAAAGCGAGCCGAAATCGTTCTTCACTTTTGCGAAGTTTTTCTTGCGTCATTTTTCGATCTGTAATATCACGGGCAACTCCGAAAAACCCAATCATCCGGTCTTTCTTATCAATTTGAGGAGTGACGCTGTCTTCAATATGTCGATACGTTTTACTTGCTTTTAATCGGAGACGGTAATATCGAATTCGAGGCTTTTTTTCTTCATAAATATTCCGGGTATCCTCTCTAAATTTTTTTACATCTTCCGGATGCATGATACTAATCAAAAGTTGAAAATCATTATAGAAGTCTTCCGGTTGGTAGCCGAGAATCTTTTCAACTTTCTGACTGACAAAAATTATTTTACCTTTATCAAGATCGGACTCATCCTGCTCAATCTGATAGATCATTTCATCGATGTTGTTGAGAACAAGACTGTGACTTTCATGGGTTTTGCGATATGCTTCCTCAGCCATTTTACGTTCAGTAATATCGATCGTTTGGAATACGATTCCCTTAAACTGACCAACTTCATCCTTTATCGGCTGCCAGGAGCTTGATGCATACCAGACTTCTCCGTTCTTTCTGGATGCTTTATATTCAAAGTTTGCGCCGGCGGTGTGTTCTTTGAACGCCTCTTCATAAATGAGTTGACTCCGAGCCGAATCATCCTCATGAACCCACCATTTCATTTCTCCGAGCAAATCTTTTTCTGAATATCCCGTAATCAGTTTACAATTAGGACTGACATATATATTACGGCCCTTTTCATCGGTAATCATCAAAATACTAGGAGCGGATTCGACTATGAAACGAAACCGTTCCTCTGATGCCCGTAATTCTGATTCGGCCAGAATCCTTTTGGTTACATCATTTGCTAATACAACTTCCGCCCTCTTTCCATCAAATTCAGTGGTGTGAGAGATGATTTCGACATCAATCAACGAACCGTCTTTCTTTTTATGCTTCCATAAACCGGCCTCATCAATCCCGCTGGTAACCTTTTCGATGTTCGCAAGCAGAGCCGGAACATCTTCGATGGGGCGGATATCTTTTATGGTCATATTGAGAAATTCATCATGACTATATCCATAATGCGTAATGGCGGCATTATTAACCGAAAGAAATTTTAAAGACTCCAGATCATACACCCACATAGGGTGCGGATTGTTTTCAAACAGAAGACGAAATCGCTCTTCCATGGATCGCCGGGAATCACTGATCCGGGCGGCATTTATGCTCAAAGTCAGATCCGCGGTAATTCTGGCCAGGAGATTTACTTCATCTTCATCAAAGGCGTCGGGTTTGGCTGAATAAATGATCAATGCGCCAAATGCTTTATTATTGGCCAGGAGTGGAAGGGCAATGGAGGACTGATAGCCTCTTTCCAGAGCCTGCTCGCGCCAGGGCTTGAAATGGTCATCGTTGAGAATATTCTGAGAAATCGTGATTTTTGAATTTCGGATGGCGGATCCGGCGGGGCTTCGTCCTTTTTCGGTATCTGCCCAGGTAATGTTAATCAAATTAAGATAACCTTCTTCGAAACCAAACTGCGCTGCGGGTTTTACGCTTTTCTGTTTGTTGTTCTCCGCGTATCCGACCCAGGCGAGACGGTATTGACCGGTTTCAACGAGTATTCTGCAAATCTCTGATAATAATTCGGTTTCCTTCAGATTTTGAATTAGGACCCGATTAAATTCACTTAAAATAATCAGAGCGCGGTTGACAAGTTGATATGATTCAAAAGTGGGCTGAATCGATGTGTCTTTTGAGTCCGGCTGTCCGGATCCGGAGTGAGCTGAGTTTATATCTCTTTTGTATAGATTTTTGGTTTTGACATTATTCTTCAAAGCCGGTCCCCCGTAATAATTACCCGGCATCCTTGCACAATGAGAAAAAAACGGTAAATATCCTTAAAATTTAGTCGATTAACTTACATTATAAAATGTAGGATTTCAAAAAATTTCTTCTGAGGCTGGCATCATTTGCGGAACAAAAGTATGATCCGGAAATCTCAAATGCATATTATTAAAGGTCATTTACTCGTCTGAAATTGATAATAAATCCTTTGTCTCCACCACTCACGGTTACATTCATGCTATCCCTGTTTATCAAATGATATTCAATTTTTTTTGGAAAATCATGTGTTTTGTTTTCGAATACCGCCAGGCTGTCGTTGGACTCTGTTAGTTTAAAAGCAACAGGAAACTCATTATGGGATACGTCAGCGATATAGAAAATTTCATTTGACAAGGCTGCTAATCTTAAAGTCTCGAAGTTTAAAATCTCACGCGTACTCTTCTTTTCTGTAAAACCCTCACCTTCAAAAGTTTTGGAGCTTACTTTCTTCCAGGTCTCTCTTGTAACAGATTTACCGTTATCCGATCCCCACTCACCTAAAACCCACTCCAGTCCGCTGAGGCCGGTATCAACTTTCTGCTGGCTGAAACCCGGGGTGGATATGGCGAGAGAAAATATTATGAGTAAATAAAAATTCACTGTTTGAGCCTCCAAAATTTTATAATCCTACCGCTAAATATTCGCGTAAAACAAAACCGGCATATCTCCGTTGGCAATCAATCGAGCAGGGTCTAAATCTATAATGACATCTTTACTCAAACATGTTTTCTCATAATCACATATCTATGATGAGCCGTTAATTTAGTGGAAAAAATTATTCCTGCGTAAGTTTTTTCAGATCCTCCAGTCGCTCTGACCAGAAATCTTTCATTTTTTTGGCTTCGTCGGAATTTCTTAGCTTACTATGCTGTACGACAACCTGACATTTTCCATTTTTCCGCGGATATAAATTTACCGAAACGATGCTCTTCCGGTCAATCCATTGAAACCGCAGTGTTGAGTACGGGTTTGCCGTTCTTATTTCGGGAGATGTTCCGGAAAGCCATTGAGATCGTAATTCAGGATTATTCCATGCATCGAACAATTTTTCCGGCGGAGCGTTAATCGTTTTGCTCTTGCTTATTTCAAATCCGTCCGGTTTCTCATGTGGTTTGCGTATTCCCCGCGCCTGTTCATAGGTCACCGTTAGCATTTGCGCCCACCAGGGTCCCACCTCATGATAACTGTTCAAATACGCGGCGATGTCTTTATGGTCCATACTGTCCGCCTCAGCGGAATCAAGAATATGAAACCATTCATCCCATGTTTTTCCCGTCTTGTTTAATACCGTCTCTTCGCTCAGGCGGAGATTTTGATTAGCCATGATCGAATACTCCTTCAAAATGGGGGTTTATTATAATGATAATACACTTAATGAAGAAAAATTTCAAGTAAAGAAAAACAAATTTTGGCGGGCATAAAGTAACGGCATGGTATTAGTTTGTATATTTCCGGTTTATAATCGCAAAGGACGCGGGTATTTATTAGACTACTTCTTATTTCTGGTCAAGTTTACCATTTTCATCGTGGCACTTGACGCGAAGAAGAATGAGTGTTTATCCAATCAACAAAAAATTTAATCATCCTCCGCGAGGTATTTTTATTGTAGATTTTATAAACTATAAATCATGGAACGCATAGATCATTTCACCGCAAAGGTCGCGGTAACCGTGACCTTAATCGATTTTTTCCTGGAGGAAGTATTATACATACCGTATCCTGAAATTTCGGTTGAGAATGGTTCGGTGATTTGAAAAACACCGGAGTAGGCGGAACGGAGTTTCTCTATGCTGCCATCCGCGGCGCTTACAATTTCATCCGCCCTTTCACGCGCGTTTACCATCGCCATGGACAGGAGCTGTTTCTTTAATTCAGGAAGACGGGTTGAAAAATATTCGATCTGTGAATATTCAAAGGCAAGATTATTCTGTGTGAACTCGGCAGGATTGATCGCAATCTTTTCAATGCTTTCAATTTCTTTTGAGACGATATAAATATCCTGTTGAAGAATATTACCGGTGATCTTCCCGTATTCGCCGTACTGTTTCTGAACCTGGACCGGCTGAATATTAAATTCATCAACCTGTATGTTTTTAGGGTCCCAGATCTTTCTGAAAACATCAAGTTTTTGTCTCATCTCATCATAGCCTTGAGTTAACCGCTCGAGCGAAACGGTGGCGCTCAGTTTAAAATTCCATTTAACGATATCAGCCTCAAAATCTTCGGTGGCATAGCCGGTCACGCGAATGGTATCACTGCCGGTCCTGGCTGAATAAAAAAAGATTCCGAGAATTAATGATGCTATGACCAAAGCAGCGCTGATAATATATGCGGATTTCTGATTCATCGTAAAATTCCTGTCCCTATGTTTTAATCGATGTTGATTAGTAAGTTTCCACGATCGCCGGTGAGAAAAGGGCGCAAACAGCGCCGGCGGGATCCTGAATAACACAGAAACGCCCGTGTCCTCCCATATTTTTGGGTTCCGCTATTATTTTACCCCCTAATTGAGTACAATATGCGGCGCTTTTATCCACATTTTCAACGGTAATGTAGATAAGCCACTGCGGCGGCAGATTGGCGTTAACTCCCCGGGCATGGCAAATACCGGCGGTTGTTATCCCGCTTTCGGGAGTGTTCATGGTAAAATCCTCATATCCGTTCATTGGAACGGCCGATGGACTCCAGCCGACAACCTGGCTGTAAAAATCTCTCACCTTCTCGGCATTCTTTACGGTAAGGTCGGTCCATGCAATCATACCGACTTCCGCTTTGGCTGCTTCACTCATGATAGACCCTCTCTTTACTGTTCATAACGGTTATAAAAAATCCTATACTTTATTTTCATTATTTCGGAAAACAGGTTTACAGATTAAAAAATTCCGGCATCAGCGGCCGGTCTTCGACCTTTTTCTTCCATGTAAAACGGCGTACGAAACTCAACGATTAAAGTATGCCTGGATTAACGGGTGGCCAATCCTTTCAGAAAACTCCGGAAAGCCGGCGTATCATACTGAGCCATACCCTCTCGTTTACTGACAATTTTGCCTTCCGGGCTAATAATAAAGGTAGTGGGAATCGTCGGTGAACGGAACACATCGGGAATAGATCCCGCAGGAAGATATACAGGAAAAGTATATCCGTATTTTTTTATAAATTCAGAGGCTTTTTCGGCCGTGTCATCAAGAGAAACCATAAAAAAAACAACGTCTTCATTATCTGTTTTTTTATATAAATCATGGATGTTCGGCATTTCGGCGATGCAGGGCGGACACCAGCTTGCCCATAAATTTAAAAAAATGACTTTCCCCTTATAATCAGAAAGATGAATCATATTTCCGTCAAGAGAGAGTAAGCTGAGATCATAATCCGCGCTTACCTGTTTGTCCTCCGGCAAGGAAATTTCAGGCCGGATCAATCCAGTATACAACAAGCCTTGCTGAATCCTGCCGATCACTTCTGTATGAAGTCCGGTCAGATACAGAACAGCAGGTATGCCTAAAATGAGCGCCCATTCAAAACTATTTTGCTTTAGTGATTTTTTTTTGGCCATTTTTAATCCGTCTATTCAGATGACACTTTCATAAGTTGTATGATTGATTTGCAGAATTCCGGCAGGTCATCGGGTCTGCGGCTGGAAACCATATTGCGATCGGTAACAACCGCTTCATCGACCCATTCGGCACCGGCATTCACAAGATCATCTTTTATTCCCGGTGTGGAGGTGCATTTAAATCCTTTCATGATTCCGGCGGAAATTGGAATCCATCCGCCGTGGCAAATATGGGCAACCGGTTTTCCGTGATTGTGGAAAGCGCGGGTTAATTCTTTAACTTTTTCAATCCGTCGCAGTTTGTCGGGCGCGAATCCGCCGGGGATAACAAGAGCGTCAAAATCAGATTCATTTATTTCGTCAATTGAAGCGTCTGCTTTGCATGGATAACCGTGTTTCCCGCTGTACATTTTTCCGGCCCGCGGCCCTGCCACCACAACATCGGCGCCTTCCTCGATGAATCGTAATTTTGGATACCAGAGCTCAAGATCTTCATACAAATCATCCGCAAACATTAAGATTCTTCTATTTTTAAGTAAATTCATAATAACCTTTCCGCTGGTTTGAAAATCAGATAATATAAAAGCGGCGGAAACCCATTTTTAATCCTGTATTATAAAAAAAATACATAGTTTTCCGATGAAAGGGAATATTAATATAATATTTGCGTTTCGAAAAAATCAACACCATTAACACAAGGATGTATCAGTGCTAAACTGCCTTCAACACTCCCGGAACTTACGCTTGACATTTATCGTACATCAATCTATTTTAATCCAAACTAACCATAAACAAATGGCTTGTGTGTATTGATAAAATGTGAATCAATTAGCAGGAGAGAGTATGGCACAGCAATATGATGTATTGATAATAGGTTCGGGTCCGGGCGGATATGTTACGGCAATCCGGGCGGCTCAGTTAAATTTGAAAACAGCTCTGATTGAGAGGGATAAGCTGGGCGGAATTTGTCTTAACTGGGGATGTATCCCGACAAAGGCCTTGTTGAAAAGCGCGGAAGTGTATGAAGAGATTACACACGCGAAGGATCACGGATTTAAAGTGGATAATGTATCCGTCGATTTCCCGGCGGTGATAAAACGCAGCCGAAGGGTTGCCGATACCAATTCAAAGGGTGTCGAATTCCTGATGAAGAAGAACAAAATTGATGTCATATACGGCACAGGTAAGCTAAAGAAAGCAGGTTTGGTCGAGGTTACCGATAAGGATGGCAATAAAACCGAAGTCGGCGCCAAAAATGTCATCATCGCTACCGGCGGACGTCCAAGAACCATTCCCGGTGTTGAAATCGACGGGGACAAGGTCATCAGCAGCCGCGAAGCCATGTCACTGGATAAGCAGCCCGAGTCACTTGTGGTTATAGGGGCGGGGGCAATCGGGGTTGAGTTTGCCTATTTCTACAACACCATCGGAACGAAGGTAACAGTCGTAGAAATGCTTGACAGTCTTCTTCCGATCGAAGACAAAGAAATAACTACCATTCTTGAGAAATCATTTAAGAAAAGCGGAATAAAAACGCACTTATCAACGAAGGTCGAATCATTAAAAAAATCGGCGAAGGGTGTAGAAGTTACCATTTCCGCTGATGGTAAAAAGGAAGTGCTGAAAGCAGATAAAGCGCTCATGGCCATCGGTATTCAGGGAAATATTGAAAATCTGAATCTGGATGCGGCCGGTGTGAAACAGGAACGCGGTTTTATCAAGGTAAACGAGTGGTATGAAACAAGCGTCAAGGGTGTGTACGCCATCGGTGATATTATCGGTCCGCCTTTGCTGGCCCATGTTGCCTCGCATGAGGGAATGGTTTGTGTCGAAAAAATCGCTGGTAAAAATCCGCATAAAGTTGATTATAACAGTGTGCCCGGTTGTACCTATTGTCAGCCACAGGTTGCCAGTATCGGTATGACGGAAGAAAAAGCGAAAGAAGCCGGTTTTGAATTAAAAATCGGCCGATTCCCATACTCCGCTTCCGGAAAAGCGCGCGCCATAGGCGCCCGGGAGGGGATGGTAAAACTAATATTTGATAAAAAATACGGTGAGCTTCTGGGTGCTCATATTATAGGCACGGAAGCCACAGAATTAATTGCCGAACTCGGAATGGCGAAGGCACTGGAGGCGACTCCGGTCGAATTGAGCAAAACCATGCACGCGCATCCTACACTTTCAGAAATGATTATGGAAGCAGCGGGGGACGCCGATGGTGAAGCTGTTCATATGTAATTGAAGGATTTAATCGTTGCATTCAGGTGTCCGGGTCCGGGTTCGGGATATAGACAATAACTGATTAACTGAACTAAATAAACATAAGGAGTATCTTGAGATGCCTGCAATGGTTAGTAAAACCGCACCGGTATTTGAAGCAACAGCTGTTATGCCGGATAATTCGTTTAACGAAAATTTCAAACTTGAAGATTACCGTGGAAAACATGTAGTTTTGTTTTTCTGGCCGCTGGATTTCACATTTGTATGCCCAACGGAAATTCTAGAGTTTAACAAACAATTATCAGAATTTGAAAAACGTGGTGTTCAGGTCATCGGCGTGTCAACAGATTCACATTTCAGCCACCTGGCCTGGAAAAATCAGGATGTGAAGATTGGCGGAATAGGCGATATTCGCTATCCGCTCGTATCAGATTTCGCAAAAACAATTTCCCGCGATTACGGGGTTCTGTTAGAAGAGGAGGGAGTTGCGTTACGCGGATCTTTCCTGATTGACAGGGAAGGTGTTTTGCAGCACGCTGTCATCAACAATCTGCCTCTTGGACGTAATATTCATGAAATGATCCGTATGGTGGACGCTCTTCAATTTACTGAAGAATATGGTGAGGTTTGTCCGGCGAACTGGGAAGAAGGCAAAGAATCAATGAAGGCGGATCAGGAAGGGCTGAAAGAATATTTTGGCTCCTATACCGCTAATATGGGTTAATATTTGGTCTAAAAATGTTGAGAAAGGAGGTGCCCATGCATCTCCTTTTTTTTTGCATAATATTTACATTATGGATATAATCTGGAAGCGTAAAGCGAAAATGGTCCGTAGAACATAACAATGGAGGATTGATGATTCGATTATTAATTATGATGAGTATCTCGTTTATCATGTTCTCATGCGGTAATAGTGATCAGAAGTCATCTTCCGTCGCTGACGCGGATACGCTCCGGTTTGCGCGGGAACAGCATCTGAAGAACATTCGAATGCTGACGTTTGAAGGTGAAAACGCGGAAGCCTACTTTAGTTTCGATGAAAAGCGGCTGATATTTCAGTCCACTCACGGAGAATATAAATGTGATCAGATATTTACCATGAATATTGATGGATCGGGTAAGTCGCTGGTCAGTACGGGTAAAGGGAGAACCACATGTTCGTATTTCCTGCCGGGTGATCAAAAAATCATCTACGCTTCAACACACGCGGCTGGTTTGGAATGCCCTCCCCGCGCGGATTTCTCAAAGGGGTATGTATGGAAAGTTTATAACAGTTTTGATTTGTATATCGCTAATTCTGACGGGAGTAATCCCGAGCCGTTTTTGGCCTCCCCGGGTTACGACGCGGAAGCGACTATATCTCCAAAGGGTGATAAAATAGTATTCACATCAATGCGTGACGGAGATCTGGATATTTACACGGCGAATATTGACGGTAGCGATCTGAAACGGTTAACAACCGAAACAGGTTATGACGGCGGCCCGTTCTTTTCATGGGACGGAAGTAAGATTGTGTACCGTTCATATCACCCTAAAACCGAAGAAGAAATAAAAAGATATAAGGATCTTCTCTCAGAAGAACTGATTGAGCCTAATGCCTTTCAGATTTGGGTGATGGACGCGGATGGGAATAACAAGCATCAGGTGACGGATAACGAATTTGCCAATTTTGCTCCGTTTTATCATCCTGATAATAATCGCATTCTGTTTTGTTCGAATTTAAACAGCGTCGACCGGCGTAAACCGGATTTTAATATCTGGATGATTAATGAAGACGGAACGGGATTAGAGCAAATCACCTTTTTTGACAATTTTGACGGATTCCCGATGTTTACGCGCGACGGCAAGAAACTGGTGTTTGCTTCTAACCGTTTTAACCGGAATCCGAGAGATACAAATGTTTTTATCGCTGATTGGGTGGATTGATAAAAACGGAGTAAAAATAGAAAAAGCCGGCGTGAACCGGCTTTTTTTTTAATGATGAGCCATACTGAAGAACAACCCCGGATCTTCGAGAAAACCGTGTGTTTTTCGCAGTACATCGTAGTGGGCCTTTTCTTCTTCAGCCAACATTTCATAGAACTGTTTTACCTTTTTGTCTTTTACCTTCTTTGCGGCGTCAGCGTAAAAAAAGTGACCGTGATGTTCAAGCTCGAGCGCCATTTCGATCATCTCCGCGTCATCCACGCCGGTTTCAGACATTTCCTCAACCGCGTCCTGAAGCTGCTCTTTCATCCGGTTGAAAATATCGTTAAATGACACGGGATTAGCCTCGGAAACAACAAAGTCATCTACTTTGTCATCGGTAATCGCTTCATAAATTTCTTTGATCCGTTCGATGTGATGAACTTCATCTGCCGCGAGACGCTCCAGCATCCGTTTGCCGAGTGAATTTTTGATTTTTTTTGCAGACTCCAGATAGAACTTTTTTCCTTCTTCCTCAAGCTGAATTGATTTTTTTAAAATATCTTCAAGATTTTCAGGAATGTTTGCCATTTTTTACCTCAATTTTTGATTATATATGAACTACGGTAACAAAATTAAACACTTAAATAACAAAATGATTTGATCACGTTCATTTTGAAATAACGTAGATTTTATGAATCAAATTCCTTGGAATTGAAAGAAAATTGTTAAGTCCGAAACACAGTGAACAGGGATGAATTGTTAAAATATTTCTCTTTTATCATGATTTTGATTCATTTTTTCAAGATCTGTGATCCTGGTTTCAAAAATCTGCAGTAACTTGTGGAGTAGTCTCACATCACGTTTTTCCGCCATGGACCGGCCCAGCATCCGTTTAACCCGGATGATAAATTTGTCATATCCGTCACGGGGAAGAAAATTGACCCGCTTCAGTGAATCGATCAGATGCTGATAATAAATTTCCAGTTCGTTTTGAGATGCCAGATCATAGGTATAATTTTTCTCCACCTCATTCTGTATTTCAAAAAAAGTGTACGCGTAGATCATTACCGCCTGTGACAGATTTAACGCCGGATTTTGAGTAGCCGTAGCGATGCTTGAATGTATATGACATTTGGTTAATTCCTCATTGGTAAGGCCGGTTCTTTCTCTGCCGAATACAATCGCGACGGGATATTGGCGCGCTGTTTCCTGAAGACGGATCGCGGTCTCTTTCGGACCAATGAAAGGAAATTTAAAGTGACGATTCCTCATTGTTGTGCCTATGGTTAGGTGCATATCGGCTATCGCTTCATCAAATGAGTCCACAATTTTCGCGTTTTCAATAATTTCGATGGAACGATGAGCCATCATCCTCAAATCAAGATGATTCAGGTCGCATGGATTCACCAGGATCAGTTTTTTAAAACCGCAGGTCTTTATCGCCCTGGCCACAGCGCCGATATTCCCGGGAGATTCAGGCGATACCAGGACAAAATGAAGATTTTCGCGTATTGTTTCGAATTCTTTGGTGAAGCCGTATCTTTTGGGCATAATTTGTCTATCCTAAAAAATAATCTGTCTTGTGTTTTAATTCTATTTTCCCGGGAGTGACATCAGCGCGGTATGCTAAAATCTCCACTCCCATCTGATGAACCTCTTTAAGACTCTCAGAATAAGCGGTATCAATATGCGCGGCCGGACGGAAGACGCTGCCGTCGCTCCGCTGAATAACATATAGCATCACCGCCCGGTGACCCTGTTTCACCATATCGGCAAGCTCATAAAGATGTTTCCGCCCGCGTTCAGTCACCGAATCGGGAAATTTATAATAACCGTCCTCTTCGACCAGGGTTACGTTTTTCACTTCGACATAACAGAGCTGCCGATGATTTTCCAAAAGGATGTCGATGCGGCTGTTTTTGCCATAACCCACCTCTGTTTTTAGTTTGTCATATCCGCTCAGTTCAGGGATCCATTGATTCTGAATAGCCTCAACGGCCGCGCGGTTGGCAAGATGAGTGTTGATGCCGATCCAGCAGATACCGTTATGCACCATTTCCCATGTATAACGAAATTTTCGTTTCGGGTTTCCGGAATCGCTTAGCATTACTTTCCAGCCGGGTTCTTTGCAGGTTTTCATGCTGCCGGAATTTGGGCAATGAACCGTTAAAAATGTTCCGTCCTTTAATTTTACGTCAGCAAGGAACCTTTTGTATCTTTTTATCAGGGTTCCCTCGATCAGCTTGTCTTTAAATTTCATTATATCCGTAAATACCTTTTTATGGCACAAAGATTAAGATGCAAAATATAAACATGAGAGTATTAATTCAACAGGAATAAAAACCTTAAATCTCATAAAAAATGAAATCAGCCGTTTTTTTAACAGCGGATTTTAATGAAATTTTATAAAGGATTCTTTCAGGATACCGAAAACTGATTCCGAACAATAATCCATTAAATCTTGGTCGGTTTTGGAGCGCGATTATGGTCATTAATTTTTTATTTTATTGCAAAAACATGACCGGATAATTAAATTGCTACCATGTTATAGTAATTGTATGTTGTTTGGCGGATTAAAATGATAAAGAAGATATTTTTAGATATATATCACTGGCTGAGGCATGGCCAAAATGTCCGTTTTAGTGTTCAGCTCGGATTTTTATTGCTGATCTTATGGATCGGATATGAATTCTACGGATTTGTTGAGTATCACCTTAGCGGCGGGCAAACGGCGCGATTTGAACGTCCTCCGGGTGTGGAGGGATTTCTCCCGATCGGAGCGCTGGTAAGTCTCAAATATTGGATATTGAGCGGGGAATTCAGCATGATTCATCCTTCGGCTCTTGTGTTATTTCTGATATTTGTGTTTACCGCCGTATTCTTAAAAAAAGGATTTTGCAGCTGGATCTGCCCGGTCGGTTTCATATCCGAGATGCTTTGGAATTTTGGTCAGAAAATATTCGGAAGAACTTTTGCCCTGCCTAAATGGCTCGACTACCCGCTAAGATCGTTAAAGTATCTCATCTTGATATTTTTCGCGAACGCCATCTTGTTGGGAATGAACGAGTTTGCTCTTAAAATGTTTATCGAAAGTCCCTACAACAAGCTGGCAGATGTAAAAATGCTGTTGTTTTTTGCGAACATTAGTGAATTTGCCATGTGGTCAATTCTAATTCTTGTGGTTCTTTCAGTGGTTGTTAAAAATTTCTGGTGCCGGTATCTCTGTCCTTATGGGGCGCTGCTGGGATTTTTAAGCATGTTTAGTCCGGTTAAGGTCACAAGAGATGAAGAAACCTGCATCGACTGCAAAAAATGTACAAAAGTCTGCCCCTCTTTGATTCAGGTGCATAAGGCGAACCGCGTATATTCCGATGAATGTATGGCCTGTGGCGAGTGCATTACCGCATGCCCGGTTGACGAGGCCCTCCAGTTCAAAATTACTAAGAAGTCTAAGCCGATACCGGTTTGGGTGTATGGGGTGATTATTGTTGGAGTATTTATGCTTGGTACCGGTGCCGCGATGCTGTCCGGTCACTGGAAGAACAAAATCTCTGAAGCTGAATATCGTGTCCGGATACAAAACATCAACAGCCCGGAATACAATCACGCTCAATAAAAATAAAGCTGCAACGCTGAAAAATCAGACGTCACAGCCGTGCCTCCCCCGACAAAAATCGAGTGATGACGTCACAACGAAAAAAAAACCGGAAATATTCTCATATCTCCGGTTTTTTTAAATTTAGTTATTATCTTGTAAATATTTAATAATAAGTCTGATTTGTTCATTATTCAGTTTGGCCCGTTCTCCGTATTTGGTCACTACCGGAACCCACCCGTTGTCATCAAATTTTTCAGGATTTGGCAGTGTATGACAAGACCGGCATTTTGCCTTGAATAATTGCTCCCCTTCAGTCATTGGTTTTTTGTTTTGTTTCGATGCGGAACAATGCAGGATTACTCCGGCGGACAGCAATACTATGAAAAAACCTGAAAACTTCGTCATAACTCAATACCCATTAAAAAGCGTACCCTGGCGTCATCAGAATCACTGGTCAGTCCCCAGGCCGCGCCTATGGTGTACCACCAGTTGCCGGAAGCAAATGACACTGTCGGCCCGAGATAGCTCCCAACTTCAGTTTCTGTATCTTTGAATTCAAATCGGGTGGTTGATTCCATTCCGGCTACAAATTTAGGACTGAATTCCCAGGAAATTCCCGCGTCGAGTCCGGCCTCATGTTCCGCACCCGGTGCGAAGAAATATTCATAGACCGGATTTATCGCAAGATTAAATTTTGAGAGTGTTTTCGCGAGAATGAGTTTAGCTTCCAGTTTGTTGGCCTCGCTAAAGTCAGTTTTTCGACGGTATTCCAGATAAAGAAGGGGATCCATAAAATACTGATCCACTTCCCCGATTCTGTACCGGGTGCGAAACTGCACAGCATCCCATTTAAAAGCTTCATCTTCAAGCTGACTAAAAATCTGATAAACGGAAAAATCCCACCTGTCGGTGAAACCGTGTTCTATTTCGATTCTGTATTCCCACAGATCGGTATCGCTCAGGCGTGTGGTCTGGTAAAACTCCAGTTCAGTTAATCCCGCCGGAAGGGTCATGTACTGATAGGTCCAAACGTAACTTCTACGATCGGCAAGCCCGGTACCGACAAATAAAAATATTAACAATAAAACAGGATATATATTAAATCGCATAAAATACTCCTTAAAAATCAACAAAAGTAATTGTTTTGGTTCTTAAATCTGCCAAACTTTTGTCAATCAAATTATATTTCAAAAAAATGAATAATATTGGATATTCTTTAGAAATGAATCAAAATTTGGGAAAGATTTGTCTTGATCAGGCGTTATTTTTGAGTAATATTCAAAGTTGATTGACTTAATTGTTGATGTGGAACTATCATGGGAAATTTATGGCTACGCAAACAGGTAAGAAAAAGGGTCCGGCAGGAAATGTGTATATTCGGGAAATGGAACTGGAGGACCTTCCGGCTGTATTTGCTCTTGGTGAAAAATTGTTTACAGCCGAAAAATGGCCGAACCTTCACCGCACCTGGGATGAATATGAGATCGTAGGATTATTTGCCTCAGATGGCGATTTTTGTCTTGTCGCCGAATTGGATGATGTTTTTGCCGGTTTTGTTTTGGGAACCTTTATAACAAAAAGACACAGCGCATGGAGCTACGGTTGGATACTCTGGCTCGGTGTTGAACCGGATATAAAAAGACAGGGTATAGGAAAACGGCTAACCAGCCGGCTTCGGGATAAGTTTATCGAAGATGGGGCCAGAATGATGATTGTCGATACGGAAAAAAGCAATAAGGCGGCGATACAATTCTTTAAACAGCAGGGATTCGGGAATGAAATTCAGCATGTGTTCATGTCGCACAATCTGACATCGCACCCGGATTATCTTGAGCGTAAAGCGAAGAAGAAAAATTCAATAACCGGCAAAAAGAAATAGTCTGTTATTATAAAAAGAGGCCGTCTGTCAGATGGCCTCTTTTCTTTTGTAGCGAGATGTTATGCGCCGGTTAAGATAAGCTGAAATTAAATATCAAGTTCTCGAACTGAATCTATAATTGTGCCATCCCGCCATTCAATCACCGCGACCACATTATCTTTGGTCTTGGGTTTTTCCGGTTTGCCGGTGAATCCGATAGCTTTATCATGCAACTCCTCAATCGAGATAATCGGAAGATTGCTGTTTTTAAGACGGTCCAGCAGATCCCCGCGATTGGGATTGATGGCGATGCCGTGGTCAGTTACGATGGCGTCAATTGTTTCACCGGGAGCGGTGATGGTGTGAACCCGTTCAACAACTATGGGATTCGTTTTACGGTACAATGGCGCTGTTATAATCGTCATATACGCATCGGCGGCATCCTGGAATCCGCCGATCCCGTGTAGCAGCCACCCGTCAGAATGCGTGTTGACATTTACGTTAAAATCGAGGTCTATCTCTGTCCCGCCGAGAACGGATGCTTTTACCCTGGGGGCGAAACATCCCTTGGTATGATAGTTATATGAAACGAACGGGTTGGTTTCGATATGGTTCGGATTGTTCCGGAGAGATTCAACACCGGCGAGGTCGAACGATTGACCGTCAAGAATAAACCGGGTCATTTCCTCTTTAAGCATGTTGACAAGAAGCTGTGTGGAACCGCCGCGGACAAAGTCGGCGACAATGTTCTTTTCGCGCATATAATCGGCGATATATTGAATAAATGCCAGAGACATTCCTCCCGCGCCGGCCTGAAATGAAAACTCCGGCTCATAAATAAGGCCGGCGTCACGAACAAGCTGAGCGGCCATGGAGGCGATTTTAAGACGATCGGGTTCGGTGGTTATCTGTGTGGTTCCGGAAACAATTTTTGATGGATCACCTAATTTATCTATAGAGACTACATAATCCACATTCCCGCCCTCGATAGACCAGGGATAGGTGGGAAAGGGTACAATATTATCACTGATGACGACCACCTTATCGGCATAAAGGGAATCGGCCAGGGCAAAGCCGAGCGGACCGCAGGCGGAAGGACCGTGCACCCCGTTGGCGTTTCCGTGAGTATCCGCTGTCGGTGCGGCGATGAATGCCGCGTCGATATGCAGATCTCCGTCCTGAATGGCCCGATAGCGGCCTCCGTGAGATCTGAGAATGGCGGTTTTTTTCATCCCGCCCACTGTGCAGAGTTTGCCGATTGGACCATTCATCGACCCAAGCACATGGGAGACGGTACCATTTTTTATTTGTTCAACAATCGGTTCATGGACTGGGAAAAGAGCCGATGGGGCCAAAACTAAATCCTTCAGACCGCGTTGGGCTAATTTATCAACAATCAGATTGACAATGACATCGCCGTTACGCAGATGATGATGAAAGGAAATGGTCATCCCGTTTTTTAATTCCAGCCGGTCTAAGGCCTCGTCAATATTTTTCAGAACTTTTGTTTTATAGTCCGCTCCGGTAGGGATGGGAGGTCCCGTTTTTCTTCCGGCAGGCTTATGTTTACCGATACCTTTAAACGGGATGGCTTTATTTCCGTTTATTTCGACAGGCACATCCCGACCCAATACATTTTTAACCAACTTCATAATGACTCCTGCATATTTTTGGCTTTCAAGAAGCAGTTGTGTTGTTGCGTATTATAGTAAAAATTTACATATGTTACTGATTATCCCTCATATGCGGCAACCAAATTAAAGAGGAAAAAAGTTCGTTTTGAAAAAGATTTTCAAATTCCTCTTGTGACAGCAAAATTGAATTCATAAATTAATAACTACTCTGGTAGGCAATATAATCAAAAATATTTAATGCAGGCAATATGAAAAAAATAATCTCGCTTCTTCAAAATATCGGATTCACGCAATATGAGTCACAGGCGTACCTTGCTCTGGTGCAGCAATCCAATGTGACCGGATACGAGCTCGCCAAAAATTCCGGTATTCCCGCGTCAAAGATATACCAGATATTAAATAAACTGATCGATAAAGATGTTATTTTGCCGATCGACTCCGAACCAAAGAAATATGTCCCTGTGTCGCCTGATGAGATTATTTCACGGTTGAAGGGAGATTATATGCATACCCTTGATCAGCTTAGCGATAAGCTGAATAAGGTTTACACCGAGGAGCAGCTGTCGGATAATTATATCTGGAATATTGCGGACCGCGATACCATTCTCCGCAAAGTGAATGAATTCATCGGACAGAGCAGCAAACAGCTATATTTGTCGGTTTGGGATGAGGAAGTTGAAGAGATAAGCGAAAGTCTGAAACTGGCAGAGAAGAATGGCGTAAGGATTTCCATCGTTCATTTTGGGAAGAAGTATTTTGGAATCGGGAAAGAGTTCCCTCACGGGCGAGAACATCATATCCGTCTGGAACGGGGCGGAAGGAGAATCACCCTCATTGTTGATGATAAAAAGGTCATTGTCGGACATTTTCTTGAGGACGGTACCTGTAACGCGGTATGGACGGCAAATTCAGGATTGGTGATGCTGGCCAAGGATTACATTGTCCATGATATTTATACGATCCGTATCCATAAAAAATATGGAGACGAGGCAATGGAGCTTTTTGAGAAGGTGTAATTTTTAGTGATTATAAACGGATAACATTTCAATCTGGACTATTGAATAATCAACGAAATACAGGAGACAATCATGTCTGATCTTCACTGGAAATCGGCCATAACAAAAGTCGAACCAAATAATCTTTCAGTCAGAGGTTATAAGCTGGATGAATTAATGGGCAAGGTGAGCTATGCACAGATGATTTACCTTTTATTCAAAGGGGATATGCCCTCAGAGAATATTGGAAAAATGATAGAGAGTATTCTCGTATCATCCGTAGATCATGGAACAACTCCGCCGTCGGTATTAAGCGCGCTGACCGTCGCTTCTACCGGGGCGCCGATGAACGCGGCTGTGGCAGCCGGAATTTTATCAATATCCAAGTACCATGGAGGCGCGATCGAAGATTGTATGCATATTCTTCGTCAGGGAATGGATCTGGTGAAAAACGACGGCCAAAGTTTTGACGCGGCGGCAAAAAGCGTAATCGATGATTACCAGGCGATCAAGAAACGGTTGTCTGGCTTTGGCCATCGGTTGCACACTGATGATCCACGCACAAAAAAACTGTTCAAAATTGCTGATGAGCTGGGCATAGCCGGGGATTATGTTCAGATGGTTAATGCATTTGTCAAAATGCTAAAAATGGAAACAGGAAAATCTTTACCGTTAAATGTGGACGGCGCGATTGCGGCGCTGCTGTGTGAAATGGATTTTGATCCCATGCTGGCAAACGCCTTTTTTATGATCGCCAGGGTTCCCGGTCTGGTGGCGCATGTTTATGAGGAAAAACTGAGATATAAGCCCATGCGTAAAATCCATCCAACCGATGTAGAGTACGACGGGCCCGATGACAGGAAGTGAGAAGTAGGAAGTAAGAATTTAGGAGCGTTAAGAGAAAAGAGTTAAGAGTTAAGTGTAGGGCGAGCCGGGCGAGAAATTGGATCTCTAATCCCGAAGGGATGTAATTATTGTAGAAAAGCCGACCCCGTAACATACCGCGACTCCGTAAGGGTCGTACAATTACACCGGGAATCCCTGTTCTGCAAAAATGCGACACCTCCGGCGTCGGGTGGAAATTAAGATAAAAGAAGAAAATGGTCTGAACTTTGACCTGTCCGCCTCTGGTGGATGAAGATGATTAAATGATTGGGATGATTAAGAAACCGGAAATCAGAGTTTTCATTTAATCAGGCGAATCATAGTTCAGACAAAAAGTAAGAAGTAGGAAGCAGGAAGTGAGAATTTAAGAGCGTTAAGAGAAAAGAGTTAAGAGTTAAGTGTAGGGCGAGCCGGGCGAAAAATTGAATCTCTAATCCCGAAGGGATGTAATTATTGTAGAAAAGCGGACCCCGTAACATACCGCGACTCCGTAGGGGGCGTATAATTACACCGGGAATCCCTGTTCTGCAAAAATGCGACACCTCCGGCGTCGGGTGGAATTTAAGATAAAAGAAGAAAATGGTCTGAACTTTGACCTGTCCGCCTCTGGTGGATGAAGATGATTAAATGATTGGGATGATTAAGAAACCGGAAATCAGAGTTTTCATTTAATCAGGCGAATCATAGTTCAGACAAAAAGTAAGAAGTAGGAAGCAGGAAGTGAGAATTTAAGAGCGTTAAGAGAAAAGAGTTAAGAGTTAAGTGTAGGGCGAGCCGGGCGAAAAATTGAATCTCTAATCCCGAAGGGATGTAATTATTGTAGAAAAACAGACCCCGCAACATACCGCGACCCCGTCGGGGTCGTACAATTACACCGGGAATCCCTGTTCTGCAAAAATGCGACACCTCCGGCGTCGGGTGGAATTTAAGATAAAAGAAGAAAATGGTCTGAACTTTGACCTGTCCGCCTCTGGTGGATGAAGATGATTTAATGATTGGGATGATTAAGAAACCGGAAATCAGAGTTTTCAATTAATCAGGCGAATCATAGTTCAGACAAAAAGTAAGAAGTAGGAAGCAGGAAGTGAGAATTTAAGAGCGTTAAGAGAAAAGAGTGATGAGCAGGGACACGATACTCGTGTCCTTAGTAAGGGAAAAACAGGAAAATCGTATTATTTTTCTGATGATTCAATATTTTCCTATCGGTTATCCCGGATGGTTCATTTTCGCTCTTGTGGAGACGACGGGGGAAGTGGTAAATAATTAGGATTATAATTTTATTCAATTTGCGATATAATTAATGAAAGGACTGTTTATGAGTGACCAGGTTTTGGAATTACTGCCTGAAATTAATGAAATAAAAGCAAAACATTTAAGGGAAAAAGTCATCGCGTGCTGGGCAGAAGCGGTGGAATACAGAAACTGGACAAACGCGGAGTTAAAATCCATTCCATTTACCCTGCTGGCAGATAATGTAAAAATACATTTTATCGAACATGTCAGAACCTGCTGCAAAATGGCCATCGCCTGTGATAAGGTCCTTGATGATGCTTACGGTTCAAGAAAAACAGCGGTTAACAGAGATTATTTGATCGCCGGTTCGCTGCTCGCCGATGTGGGAAAACTTTTTGAGTTTGAAAAAAAGGCTGACGGGACCATCATTAAAAGCGAATACGGAAAGCATATCAGACATCCGTTTAGCGGTGTGGGACTGGCCTTCAAACATGGCATACAGTCAGAAGTTATGCATATCATAGCGGTTCATTCCAAAGAGGGAGCGGGAGAAAAACGCTCACCGGAAGCGATTATTTTTCACCATGTGGATTTTATAGATTTTGAACTTGTAAAATAAATTTAGTTGATGAACTGATTCGGCGGTTTCCGGTATATCTGACGATGAATCGCCTGAATATACCGTATAATGAGTGAAAATTGTGATAAAATATAAAAATCATCAAATGAAATCCGGCGCTTTTCCATGTCGGATTGTCAAAAATTAAAAGGGGTGAAAAATGTCGAAGTATAAGATCGCCTGGCTCCCCGGTGACGGGGTAGGTAACGATGTGATGGAAGCGACGCGTATAGTATTGGACGCATTGAAATTTGACGCCGAGTATATTCACGGCGATATCGGTTGGGAGTTCTGGCGACATGAGGGCGAACCTCTGCCGCAGCGCACTATTGATATGATGAGAAAAACGGATTGCGCGCTTTTTGGAGCGATTACCTCCAAGCCAAAAGAGGAAGCGGCAAAGGAGCTTGACGAACAGCTGAAAGATAAAGGATTTGTGTATTTTTCGCCGATTGTTCGTTTACGCCAGGAATTTAATCTGCATACGAATTTAAGACCATGTAAAGCGTATCCGGGCAATCCGCTGAATTTCAAAGAGGGAATCGATCTGGTCATTTTTCGTGAAAACACGGAGGGAATGTACGGCGGTGTGGAATTTCATCCAATTCCGCAGGAAGTGTTTGATGTTTTGAGTAAAAATCATCCGAAAATGAAAAAATTCGGTCAGTACGGACTCGATAATCTGGCTATGTCCACACGGATTATGAGCCGGCAGAAATGCGATAATATTGTCACCAGGGCATTTGAATACGCGAAAAAACACGGCCGGAAATCGGTCACGGTCGTAGATAAGCCGAATGTACTTCGTGAAACGGGCGGTTTAATGGTACGGACGGCGCGTGAAGTGGCAAAAAAATATCCTGATATCCAAATGTGGGAAACCAATATTGATGCCCAGACGATGTGGCTGCTGAAAAATCCTTTTGATTATGATGTGCTGGTTGCCGAAAACATGTTCGGTGACATCCTTTCGGATCTGGCGGCTCAGCTGGTAGGCGGTTTGGGATTTGCTTCCAGCGGAAACATTGGTGACGATTATGCCGTTTTTGAACCGACTCACGGCTCAGCTCCAAAATACGCGGGACAGTATAAGGTTAATCCAATGGCCATGCTGCTGACCGCAAAGTTGATGTTAGACTGGCTGGGTGAAAAGAAGGATGCTGACCGGCTTGAAAAAGCAATTGCAAAAGTAATAAAAGAAGGAAAAGTTAAAACATACGATATGGACGGGAAGAACACTTCGCTCGAGGTGGCGGAAGAAGTGGCTCGGAATCTCTGATGATCGTCAGGCGCCTGAACATGTTTTAAGCATTGATAAAAAATTAATTATGGCGGGGTAAGCTTACGTTTATCCCGCTCTGTTTTGCAGCGGAGGAAAAATGCAAAATATCACTTATGAACTTGCTGAGTTTACAAAAGAACTAAAATATGAAAATCTGACGGAAGAGACCGTCACCAACGTGAAAAGGTTTCTGCTCGATTCGATCGGTTGCGCTTATGGCGGAAGTCAGACGGAAGATGTTGAAATTATGCTTGATTTTTATAATGAAATGGGCGGAAAAGCGGAAGCGACCGTCATTAATTCAGATAAAAAATTACCGATGATCAATCAGGCGCTTCTGAACTCATTAATGATAAGGGCGCTGGATTATAATGATATATACTGGGATCAGGATCCTTCGCATCCAAGTGATATTATACCGGCCGCGCTGACACCTGCGGAAGTCCTTCACAAAAGCGGTAAAGATTTAATCACGGCGATTGTCCTTGCCTATGAATGGGAAATGCGTTTGTGTGAATTTGCCGTACCCGGTATCAGGGAGCGTAAATGGCATCATGCCACACTTACGCAGTTTGCCTCACCTTTAGTAGCAGGCAAGGTACTGGGTTTATCGGTTGAGGAAATGGTTCACGCCATAGGGATTTCCGGCAGCCATAATCTCACCTTAGGGGCGGTTACGGCCGGAAAATTAACCATGATGAAGAACACGGTTGATCCTATGGCCACACAGGCCGGATTATATTCAGCAATGCTGGCAAAGAGAGGCTATGAAGGCCCCGCGCATGTCATCGACGGAAAAGAAGGGTTGACCGATACTTTTGGCGGCCGGTTCGATTTAAATATACTGACTGACGGCTTAGGGGATACATTCCGAATCAACAAATGTTCAATGAAAGCATTTCCGACGGAAGCACTGACCCATACACCGTTGTCAGCGGTGATAAAGATAATGAAGGAACAGAACATTGCTAAAGGCGATATCGATGAGGTAACCATAGGCACAGTAGCCCGGGCCGCGGATATATTAGCCGATCCGACAAAATATGATCCGAGAACCAGGGAAACAGCAGATCACAGTCTGCCTTATTGTATATCTGCCGCGATCGTGGACGGCAGTGTTACTCCCGCATCCTTTAAGACGGAAAAAATCATGGATCAGGAAGTGAGATCCTTTCTTCCCAAAATTAAAGTGATCGCTGATCCTGAATTTGAAAAGACTTTCCCGGGGCTTAAACAGGCCAGCGCCGAAATCAAAACAAAAGACGGTAAAAAACATAAAATTATACTCGATTATCCCTTGGGCGATTACCGTGAACCAATGGATGAAAAAACGCTGCTCTCAAAATTTGATTCGATGGTTATACCGGTGATTGGCCAGGCCAGGCGGGATCGGCTGGTGGATGCCGTCATGAGCATCGAAAAGGAAAAAGACGTGGCGGATTTTATGAAATTGCTGATGAAATAAACTTTTATGTGTTTTTGGGTCTAGTCTAAAATGCCCGGTGGTAAATCAGAAGATGATATCATCGGGCATTTTTTTATCGCTATTATGAAATACCGCTAACCATCAGCATTGGATTCATCACCTATGCGCAATTTACGACAGCGGCATTGCCGCGGGATAAAAAGGCAATTTTACGGAAAGATGACTTATGTCAGCTGTCTCACTTCAATGACACGAAATGCCTCGCAATATTGGTACGAGCCGTGACTGACGGAAACCCTTTCCTTAAGGTACTTTTCGACTTTTACAAAATCCGGAAACTGGGATTTATGACATCGAAGAAGTTCAAGTTTGAATTCAATCAAATCAGAAATATCTTCAAAATGATTGGGTTTATTTGTCGCGAAGAAATAAATTTTTTCGACTTTATGCTGAGATCCGGGATACATAAGGTTGTTTTTAGCGGCAAAGCAGGCGTCAAAAACGGCAATAGCGACGGTCCGATGATCCCGGTGGAAAAGATTAAGACTGTCAAATTCATTGTTAGCGGGATCAAAAGAAAAGATAATCTCAGGCCTGTATTTCTTTATGATTTGAACTAAGCTACGACGTAAATTTTCATCGTATTCAAGGAAGCCGTCTTTTTTGTCCAGAAAAATAACATCTTTCAGCCCCATTTTTTTTGCCACTTCAAGCTGTTCTTTTTTTCTGGTTTCGACACGCTCTTCACGGGAATCGCTTTTTGCCTTAAAGCCGTTTTCTCCATTTGTCAATATGACGAAAATAGCCTCATATCCATTTTTTAAAAATTTATGTAAAGTTCCTGTACATGCGAATTCAAGATCATCGGGATGTGCCGCAAAACATAAAATTGTTTTCATTTTAAATCACTTTATGATAGTAGATATGCCGTGAAATATACAGAAAATCAAAAATCCATGCCACTTCACGTACCAGTTGAACTCATTGATGGTGAATAGTTATTCCTGTGTTTCAAAAACCGTTTCAAGTAGCATTTTGAAACAGTTTGTTTCAAGCTTTGGTTGCATCGGAAAACCCCATATTTATCAATCAACTTAAGAAAGTGTGAACCATTTTGTTTCAATATGCCTTTGTTGAGCCGCGCTTTTCACGAGAACAAAACAGAAAGTTAACGGTACTCACTAAGGCTTTGCTGGTTGGCACACCCTTTGCATCAATAAAGATAATAATTTCACAAGGGGGAGGGAGAAAAGAGCCTTATTCCATTATTTTTAATATTAACTTTTTAATTGCGAGGGGTTTATCATGTTGGTAAAAAAATTAATGTACTTCATTTTTGCTCTAATGTTTGCCATGTTTATCGGTTGTTCTGATGACAGCGATGACGGCGGCAGCAGCACGGTTACAAGTGATTTTGATGTACTCCAGCCGATTGTGGACGCTAGCGTAAATGTAGCTGTTACTCCTATCATGACAGCTCAGGTTTTGTATGACAATATTAATGATGGTGATGATTCAAACAATTATGTGGTAGTCAGTGTCAGAAGCGCTGCTCATTATGAAGCCGGGCATATACCGGGCGCGATCAATATCAACTGGAGGGATATCGCGAAAACTGAAAAACTTGCAGCTCTTGACGCGAGAATCGCCGCGATCCCGAATAATGGAAAAATCGCCGTTTATTGTTATACTGGCCATACCGGTGGTGTCGCGACAACGATCTTGCGCGCGCTTGGTTATGACGCTTACAATCTAAAGTTTGGTATTATGGACTGGACCAAAGATGAAGCGGCAAGAGGCGGAGTAGCGCCGTTCAGTGAAGCGACCAGTTTTGATTATGAAATTGAAACAACAATTAATGCATCCTCAACATATGAACTGGCTAATCCGGAATTCAGTTCATCAACAAATGCTGATGAAATTATGCTGGCGGCAGCTGATCTTTATGCATCACTAGGGTCTGCAACTTACAATGCGGATGTTCTTCATGGAGTGATCAATGATGGTGATACCAGTAATGATCCACAGATCATAAGCGTACGTTCCGCTGACCATTATGCTATCGGTCATATTCCGGGCGCGATTAATATTCCCTGGAAAGAAATCGCCAGTGAAGATAATTTAAAAAAGATTGATCCGACTCGCCTCCTTGTTGTATATTGTTATACAGGGCATACCGGTGGTATCGCTACTACGGCCTTGAATCTTCTTGGATATAATGCTGTCAATTTAAAACATGGCATCATGTCATGGACAAAGAGCACAGCGGCAAGAGGCGGAGTAGCGCCATTCAGCGAAGCAACCGGTCATGACTACCCGGTAACAACCGGAGTTAATCCATAAGATGGGTGTTTGATCTTTCTTAATTATAAATGTTGTATAAACCGGGCTCAGGTGATGAGCCTGGTTTGTTTTTTGCTATGATTAAACTAACTATTTATATAAACACAAAAAATGGATAAGGTCATGTTTAGAAAAATTGTTCTTCTTGTCCTCTTCGTTTTCGCGGTCACATGGATGACAGCATGTGAAGAAAAATATCCGGTAGAAACGAAGAAATTCGCTTCTGTGGATGAAACCAGTTGTGTCAGCTGTCATACAGACAAAGATTTACTTATCAAGGTTGCCGATCCTCTTCCCGATACCGGCGGTGAATCCGGCGAGGGCTGAGGCGGCACAGTGCCTCAGGTTGAGGCATGGGAACGTGTTTTTGTAAAAACCGAATTTCTTACTTCCACACACGGGAATCTAGGGTGTACCGCTTGCCATAAAGGTAATCCTGAAGAATTTACCAAAACGGACGCGCACAATAATTTAGTGCCATATCCGTCTTTAACAGATGCTGAGACCTATTGTGGTCCCTGCCATTCGCAGCAAGTGTCAAATTTTGAAACAAGTTTGCATCTCACTCAGGAAGGCTATCACCAGAGATTTGAAGTGCGATCGGGTGGAATGGATCTCAGAACTGATGACGCGATGGTCGCGGGTTTTACGAAAGACTGCGCGAAATGTCACGCCACCTGCGGCGAATGCCACATCAGTAAACCGCGCTCGGTCAATGGTGGTCTGGTATCAGGACATGCATTCAGAAGAACGCCAAATCAGACAAGCAATTGTACCGCGTGTCACGGCTCACGTGTTGGGGAAGAATATACCGGGGCTCACAGTGATAAAGGAATCTACATGGATGTCCATTCCGCCAAAGGATATGATTGTATGTTATGTCACGACGGCCACGAAATGCACGGCGACGGTAATCAGTATGATTATCGTTATATTGAAGATTCACCGATCACCGCCAAGTGCGAAGACTGTCATGCTGACGTAGCTACTTCAAATGCTTATCACAATCAGCATTGGTCTGGAAATGGATCAAAATTATCATGCCAGACCTGCCATTCTCAAGCCTACAAGAATTGCAATGGCTGTCATGTTGACGGTGCCGGCATCACCGGGTCATCTTATCTCACCTTTAAAATTGGTAAAAATTATCTTAAAAGCGCCACCCGCCCATACGATTTCGCTCCGGTCAGACATATTCCGATTGTTCCGGACACCTATGACAATTGGGGTGGCAGTATTTCGCTTGCTAATTTTACCGCGGAACCGACCTGGAAATACGCCACGCCCCATAATATAAGGCGTTGGACGGTTATGACAGACACAACCGGCGGCGTATCCTGCGGTAGAGGAACCTGTCATAACGTTGGAACTTTCCTTGGAAACAGCGATAAATATTTCCTGCGTGAAGATTCTCTGACAATTGGTGTGAGCGATCCAAGTCTCCAGCAATTTTTAGACCAGGAAAAAGCGGCAAATCAAAATGTTGTCGTTCAAAAAAGATAAGTGTTAAGCCAATCCGGAGGCGGATTTTATTTTGAATCCGCCTCTTTTTACCTAATCATAAGAGTAGAGTTATGAAAACGAAAATTGTTTTAACTAGCATTATGGTACTGGGTTTTCTTGCATTGAATCTTTTTGCCCAGGGTATTCAGACAAACGGACGTATTTCGAATACAGTATATTCATACGAAGATACCACATCACATACCCGTTTGTATCAGACTGTCCGTTTTCAGGCCGGGCTGAAGGAGTGGGGGGATCTCAGATTTAATATGTCAGGCCGGATTCTCACCGATCTTGATGAAGATCTTGCGGATGAAAGAAGATTTAACGCTTACCGTATGTCCATCTCCGGCAAGGGATTGTTTAATAATCTGATGGACTTCGAATTAGGAAGGCAATTTCTGCATCCCGGATTGGTTCTGGGGAGTATTGATGGTCTGAATATGATTTTCCGTCCGATCAGGAACGTGGAATGGCAGTTATATGGCGGTGTCGAATCTCACTTTAACAAAGCTTTTGAGATCTACGAATCCGACGACGCGGCTGTTTACGGGACGGCTCTGAAATATAAAAATTTTTATGACACGGACATTCAGGGCGTATATCTTCAAAAAACGCATTCCGGGGAAACGCAGTGGCAAATCGCCGGGCTGAATTTATACAACTCATCAGTTAACAACCTGAAAATTATGTTGCAGACTCATTATGATCTGGTAAATGACCGTTTGCATCGTTTCTATGTGTCGGGAAGATACCGGATGTCTGATAAATTTAGCGCGAATCTATACTTTAAGCAGCAGCATCCGCAAATTTACGGCGATTCCTATTTCCGTATCTTTGACGTGGAATCCTATACTTTAAGCGCGTTTAACGGTTCCTATGCGCTGACAGACGAATACTATCTTGGCGCGGAATATCAGTTTCTTCAATTGGAAGACGGAGACGCGCAGCGGGTACTGCTGACGCTGAATAATTCCAATGGAACGCTGGGATTTATTTTTGAAACCGGTGATCTGGGTGATCAAACAGGCGTAACGGTTGATTATGGATACCAGGTCACACCAAAGCTTCTGGCTTCTCTCAGTGTGGACTATTCACAATACCGTTATGAAGAAGTATATGATTACGAAGATCAGCTGGCAAACGCGGTCAGAGCGTCATATAGTTTCTCAAAGAACTGGAGCGCTGATCTGGAATATCAGTGGCTGACAAACCGGGAGAAAGACTCGGATCAACGTATATTAAACCATATTCATTTCATTTGGTAAAAGGTGCTGTCGTATGAAAGGCTTATCATTTATAACCATAGTATTGTTCTGTCTGACCGGTTTTGCCAATGCGCAGGCTCCGGATCAGATTATTTTCTCGCATCAATTACATGCGGAAGATGTCGGCGCGGCCTGCACAGATTGTCATGCCAACGCGAATAGCAGTCTTTCGCAGGCGGATAATTTGCTTCCGGCAATGGAGACCTGCAACAGTTGCCATAGTCCGGATGAAGTAGAATGCGCAATGTGCCACACGAATCCGGATGAACCGGGTATTGCTCAGCGTGTTGTGGATTATGGGAGCAAATTTCCACACAAGACACATGTCTCAGGTAAAGTAAACTGTCAGACCTGCCACCAGGGGATTGATAAAAAAGAAAAGGTCGGTACCCTGCATATACCTGATAGTCAGGTCTGCGCGAATTGCCATGAAAATCAGGACTACAGTGAGAATAAGCAGGCATGTCTAACCTGTCATGAATCGGAAATGAAATTTGTACCGGAGACTCACCGGCTTAACTGGAAAAAAGATCATGGTATGATGTCACAGACGACTTCCTGCAATCACTGTCATCAGAATAATTATTGCACTACATGTCATGAAGGTGATAATTTGAATCGCGAGGTACATCCGCTTAATTTCAGGCAGACTCACGGAATGCAGGCTAAAGGAAATAAAGAGAATTGCTTAACCTGTCACGAAGAATTCTCATTCTGTATCGACTGCCATCAGGCCGAGAGAGTCATGCCTCAAAATCATGCTTTTGCAAACTGGTCAAACACGGTACCGGGTAACGGTGGCAGGCACGCGAGAGCCGGGCGGTCTGATTTTGATAATTGTATGAGTTGTCACAATGATGCTTATACGGATATAGTTTGTGTCACCTGTCATGGAAAGTAGTGAGGAATTAATGCTTTTGAAACGAGTATTATTATTGCTATTCGCAGCCGCGGTGTTTGCTTTTGGACAGTCCAACGAAGATTGTATGGAATGCCACAGCGATCCGGATCTGACAAGGATGATTAATGACACTACGGAAGTTTCTGTTTTTGTACATGCGGAAAATTTCGAGAATTCCATTCACGGTGGATTTGAGTGTATCGATTGTCATCAGGGTATCGAAGAATTGCCTCATGAAGAGATTCTTACCCCTGTGAATTGTGCCACATGTCATGAGGATGCCCAGGAAGAATACAACCGGAGCATTCACGGACAGGCGTTGGCAAAGGGTTCGGAGGCAGCCGCAAAATGTACGGATTGTCATGGGGTTCATGATATTCTGAGTTCTGATGAGACGGAGTCGAAAGTCCATCATGGAAACCTGGCCTATACATGCGCGTCTTGTCACGCCAAGCCGGAAGTTATTCGTCTGTTCGGCAGAAGAAACGTGAATCCGGTTGCAAGTTATCTTGAAAGTGTTCACGGGAAAATGATTACCGAAGATCCCGAGGCAGAGGTGGCAACCTGTACGGATTGTCATGATTATCATGCGATCTTACCGGCCATCAATCCTGAATCACATTTGAACGCCCTGAACATACCGGAGACATGCGGTACTTGTCATGAAAGTGAAAAAGATGAATATCATGACAGTATTCATTGGAATTCATTGCAGCGTGGGCATGGAGAATCACCGGTTTGTACAGACTGTCACGGTGAACACGATATAAAGATGGCATCAGATAAAAACGCGACGACCAGCGGTCTTCTTCAGTCCACGAAACTATGCGCCAGCTGTCATTCTTCTCCAACACTCATGTCGAGGTTTGGATTGGATGCTGAGCGACTTGATTCCTATATGAAAAGTTATCACGGATTGGCCGCGCTAAAGGGATCTCCTGAAGCGGCAACCTGTACAAGCTGCCATGAAACACACGCGATCAAATCAAAATCGGATAGTCTGGCGAGTGTTCATCCCGCGCATCTGCAGGAAACATGCGGCAAATGTCACGCGAATATTTCGGAAAGTTTTGTTAAAATTGATGTGCATCCGATAAATCAGCAGGTCAGAAATCCTATCGCCTTCTTTTTTAAAAACTTATATATATGGATGATTGTTGTTGTGATCGGCGGAATGTTTATCCACAATCTGATCATCCTTGTGCATCATATCCGTGAAAAAAGAAAAGCTGATAAGTATGCTGAGCGAGTGCCGAGATTTCAGTCGTTCGAAGTTTATCAGCACATGTTGATGTTTCTTAGTTTCACCTTGCTGGCGATTACAGGCTTCGCGCTGAAATTTCCGGAAGCGGGCTGGGTAAAACTACTTGTTTCACTCGGTATGACAGAGGCCATACGATCCGTAACCCACAGAGTCGCGGCGGTTGTTATGGGTACAATCTCAGTGGTTCAACTGGGATATCTTCTGTTTACTCAGAAAGGACGAAGAGAATTAATAGAATTAATGCCGACACTGGATGATGTGATCGGATTATGGAAAAATATTTCTTTTTATCTGGGATTGAGCAAGGAGCGACCTCGCTTTGGTCGATTCGATTATGCCGAGAAAGCGGAATATCTTGCTTTGATATGGGGTGTGATTGTGATGGGGGCAAGCGGTCTGGTGTTGTGGTTCCCTGAATTTTTTATCGGTTTTCTCCCAACCTGGTTATTTGAAACATCGGAGGTGATTCATTATTACGAAGCATGGCTGGCTACTCTGGCGATCGTAATCTGGCACTGGTTTTTTGTTATTCTTCATCCTGAAAAATATCCGATGAGTACCACCTGGATGGATGGGAAAATTACTTTGGATGAAATGAAACATCATCATCCGCTTGAGTATGAAAAGCTGATGGAGCAAAAAGACAATTCACATCAACCCAAAATTTAGGGTATTTATTAACCGGTTGCCGCTCCAATTCCAAAATGGCATTTGAATTTTCTGTCTTCGGAGAAGGGAAATTTTTTGGACCGGCAACCGGATTTTTATAAATGTAGCAATTGTGTTCCAGAGTACTATGGATGAATATGATGAAAATCTGGCTGACATTATTAATGCTGTTAGCCGGCAGTAATCTATATGCTGTCGATGACGAAACCTGCCTTGAATGTCATTCTGATCCCGAGCTAACTGTTCAGCGCGGAAACAGGATGGTTTCCCTTTATATCAATCCTTCTGATCTTAAAAATTCTGTGCATAAAGGAGTGGAGTGTGCAAGTTGTCATCCCGACGCGGATGTGGAAGAGTTTCCGCATCCGGAACGGCTAAATCCTGTCCATTGTGGTGATTGTCATGATGATATTCAGCTTGAATTCGATTCGGGGATTCACGGCCTGGCGCTAAAACAAAAAGAAATCTATGCTCCGAATTGCAGTGAATGTCATGGAAAACATGATATCCTCTCACCGGAGAATCCAAAATCTCCGTCTTATAAAATGAACATTCCTTTTCTTTGCGGTAAATGTCACCGGGAAGGCGCCCCGGTGGCCCGTGTTTATAATATCACAGAACATAATATTCTCGAAAACTACAGCTTGAGTATTCACGGAGAAGGTTTATTTAAAAAAGGATTGATCGTCAGCGCCGCGTGCGCCGATTGTCATAGAAGTCACTTTATTCTGCCTCATACCAATACCAAATCCTCAATTTCGCCAAGGAATATAGCGTCCACCTGCATGAAATGTCACAGCCGTATCGAGGATGTTCATGTAAAAGTAATTGAAGGTGAAAAATGGAGCAGCGATCCGGGATCAATCCCGGCCTGCACCGATTGCCATCTACCTCATAAAGCGCGCAAGGAATCATTAACCTTAAAAGTATCTGACAGATCGTGTCTTAAATGCCATGACAATCAAAATATCCATAAACTCAAAGATGGTGAAATTGTCAGCCTGCAGGTCTCTAAGACTACTATCTCTGAATCGGTTCACAATGAAGTGACCTGCGTAAAATGCCATTCTGATGTTAATCCGCAATTGGAACGCCCCTGTAAAACAGTCGGTCCCGTGGATTGTTCAAGCTGCCATATTAAAATAGGCGAAGAATACGCGGCCAGCGGGCACGGGAAAGGTTATAAGCAGGGAAACGGGCATGTGCCATACTGTATTGCCTGCCATGGATATCATGATACAAAATCATCACTGGATGAAACATCCAATACTTACAGGGCGGCGATCCCGAAATTGTGCGGGGGATGCCATCGTTCAGACAGTAGTCTGGAAGAGACCAGACATTTATCTGAGACGAACGCGTTATTCGATTACTCAAAAAGCGTTCACGGCAGGGGCCTTACCGAAAAGGGACTTTTGCCGAGCGCGGTTTGCACGGATTGTCATACCGCGCATATGGAGCTTAATCACGAGGATACCCGTTCATCGGTCCACCCCAAAAATATTCCGGCGACTTGCGCCACCTGTCATAGAGGGATCTATAAGGATTACACAAAGAGCATTCATTTTTCAGTGGATGAGAGGGAAATGGAAAAGCTCCCGACATGCACACAGTGTCATTCTTCACACAAGATCACCGAGGTGGAGAAAGATCAGTTTATGACCGAGGTGACGGATCAATGCGGAACCTGCCATAGAGAACTTTCCGAAACTTATTTGCAGACCATGCATGGAAAAACTTATCAGCTTGGTTATCTTAAATCGGCTAAATGTTCCGACTGTCATAATTCTCATCTTATTTTTGGTATTAACGATCCGAATTCCAGTGTCGGGATGCATCATATTGTTTCGACCTGTCAAAAATGTCATGATGACGCTAATCAGCGCTTTACCGGATATCTGACCCATGCCACGCATCATGACCCGGTAAAATATCCAATCCTTTATTACACCTACTGGGCAATGACAATCCTGCTTGTGAGTGTTTTCGGATTTTTTGGAATACATACGCTTCTGTGGCTTCCCCGTTCGTTTCGCCATTTGAGAGAGAGAAAGAAAAAGCAAAAAGAGCCGCAGACAAGATATTACATACGGCGCTTTGAATTTTCACAAAGACTCACGCATATATTTGTAATTATCAGTTTTATCCTGTTAGCGCTGACCGGTATGATGCTAAAGTTTTCGGGAATGCCCTGGGCCGGATACCTGGCGAAAATGATCGGCGGTGTAGAGGCGGCAGGATGGATTCATCGATTCGCGGCAATATTGACGGCGGGTTATTTTACAAGTCATCTTTATCAGTTATTTAAAAGAAAGATGAGCCGTAAAACCCCCTGGAAAGATTTTATATTCGGGCGTGATTCCATGATGTTCAACAAAAAAGACGCCGTCGATTTTTGGCGAACAGTCAAATGGTTTCTGGGGAAGGGAGAAAGACCGGATTATGGTAAATGGACATACTGGGAAAAATTTGACTATTTTGCTGTTTTTTGGGGGGTGGCGGTGATCGGCTTATCGGGTTTGATGCTATGGTTCCCCGAATTTTTTACAAAATTTTTCCCGGGCTGGCTGATTAATGTGGCCACGATTATTCATAGTGATGAGGCGTTGCTGGCGGTAGGGTTTATTTTTACCATTCATTTTTTTAACACACACCTTAGACCCGAAGCCTTCCCGATGGATAAGGTTATTTTTACGGGACTTGTGCCCGTTGAGGAATATATGAAGGATCGTCCCGAAGATTATGCTGAACTTAAAAAGAGCGGCGCGTTAAAGAAGATCGTCGTAAAAGAGTACATATCGAAACGCAGGGAACGGTTTATTAATGTGTTGGGATTTACGTTCCTTTCCATAGGAATTATCCTGATTCTATTAATCATTTATTCGGTCTTGTTTGGGTATAAAATTTAGTTGATAAAGCAAATCATAATAATTATTAATGAAGGAATAGTGAGATGAAAGTTTTTGGATACTTAGTCATGTTTTTATTTGTTCTCGGACTTATGGCCTGTTCGGAAGATACTTCACCGGTTGTCAGTGTTACGCACCCTGATGGCTGGAGCGAAGTAACGATTAGAGATAATGCCGTAATCAAGGCCGAAGTTTTCCATTCGAATAAAGTGGCTGAAGCAGGGGCGGTTTCCTGTAAATCATGTCACGGAGAAAATATCCTGTCTGCGGAAGCGGGAACATTCTGTGTGGATTGTCATAAAGATTACCCGAGAGCGAGTTATCCTCATCCGAGCGGCTGGACACTCGCGGGTCCTGTTTTTCATGGCCAGTTTGTTAAAGGTGTTCTAAATGAATCGGTTACCACGTGCAATAAATGCCATAGCGGTGAGAATTCGCTTGCGAGACCATCAAGCTCATGCGGGGATACAGGAACAAATTGTCACGGAATTTAATATCGGTAGAAAAAAAAAGACTGCCCGCAGGCAGTCTTTTTTTTATTTAAGTAATTCTTTGGCTTTATCGATAATATTTACCGCTCTCAGACCATAACGGTCCAGAAGCTCATCCGGAGTGCCGGATTCAGCGTATGTTTCCAAACCGATGAATCCCATTTTAACCGGGGTGGTTTCAGCAACAACCCGTGATACGATGCTTCCGAGTCCGCCGTCAAGCAGATGTTCCTCGACACATAAGATCGCTTTGGTTTCCCGCGCGCAGCTTGCAATCATCTCTCTGTCAATGGGTTTTACGGTATGAAAATCTACAACACGCGCTGAAATACCCAAATCCTCCAGTTCATCCGCTGCCTTTAACGCTTCAACGACCATCAAACCCATGGCCGCGATTGTAATATCACTGCCATCCCGGAGTAAATTTGCTTTCCCCAGTTTGAGTTCTGAATGATCATTATACACTACAGCAGACTTTGGCCGGCCGGTTCTTATATAAACCGGGCCCTTATGATTTAAGATTTGCGGCATAAGCTGTTTGACGGCAATCTCATCAGCAGGGATGACAACGGTGAAACCAGGTAACGCGCAGGCAAGCGCGATATCTTCTATACCCATCTGTGACGGACCGTCTTCACCGATACTGATACCGGAGTGTGATCCGCATATTTTTACGTTAAAATTGGGATAGGCAACGGATTGACGCAGCTGGTCAAACCCTTTACTCATCAAAAATGTGGCAAAACTGCTGGCGAACGGAATTTTTTCTCCTGCAGCGAATCCCGCCGCGATCGAGACCATGTTTGCCTCAGCAATGCCTATGTTGAAAAATCTGTCCGGAAACGCGTCCTGAAACCGGTTTGAATAGGTTGATTTTGACAAATCAGCGTCAAGGACTACGATATTCTTATTTGTTTTTCCAAGTTCAACAAGGGATTCCCCATAGGCCTGACGGGTTGCTTTCCCTAAAGTATATTCTTTTTTCATTTATAACACCTGTTCTTTCAAAAAGTTAAAATACTCAGATTAGTCCTCTTGCGGACGCAAGTTCCTTTAAAGCTGTTTTTAGCTCATCGGCCGTGGGCGCCACACCATGAAATTTATTGTTATTCTCCATAAATGAAACACCTTTTCCTTTTACGGTGCGGGCAATAACCACGGTTGGCTTGCCTTTTGTTGTTTTGGCCTCCTTCAGGGCGTCAACCATGGCAGCCATATCATGACCGTCAATATCAATCACGTGCCAGTTACAAGCGGTCCATTTGTCTTTTATGGGATTTAAATCGAGAATAACCGAGTTGGCGTCATCCAGCTGAAATCCGTTTAAGTCAAGAATAACCGTTAAGTTGTCAAGATGATGATGGCCGGCGTACATGGCGGCTTCCCATATCTGTCCTTCATTGCTTTCACCATCGCCAATCACCACATAAGTATGATAATCAGCGCCGTCAAGTCTGGCGGAAAGGCTTAATCCAATTCCTGTGGATATTCCCTGTCCCAGAGATCCGGTAGAAGTTTCAAGAATCGGCAACACGCGTTTATCGGGATGACCCTGAAGAGGGCTTCCGAGTTTGCGCAATGTTTTAAGATGACCCTTGTCGATAAAACCCGCTTCCGCCAGTGTGGCGTACAATACGGGCGCCGCGTGTCCCTTGCTGAGAATAAAACGGTCCCTGCCGCTCCAATTAGGATTTTCAACATTATAATTCATAATTTCAAAGTACAAGGCGGTCAGAATTTCAACAGCTGAAAGTGACCCGCCGGGATGTCCGGACTGGGCCTCGAAAATCATTTTTACCACTTCCTGACGGATGGTATTAGCGGTAAGTTTTAGCTCTTTTAAATCGCGTCCCATGATAAATCTGTTCTTTCTTTATTTAATATGATAAAATTTGCATCGGTTGTACACTTTAAAAAGTACTAGTCAAGAAATTCAACATCCGTTTCCTGATCAATAATACCGGCTTCAAAACCTCGTTTCAGGATGGTTTTAATCGCTTTCCGGCCTTTCTCGCCATAGTCAAGTGTCCAGTGATTTACATACATTCCCACAAACTTGTCAGCCAGTTTGGGGTCCATGTCACCGGCAAATTTCAGCGCGTATTTCAGCGCGTCTTTCCTGTTATCAAGTGAATATTGAATACTGCGCTTAATATAATCGGAAACTTCACGCATGAGCACAGAACCCAGATCACGGCGTATTACATTTCCCCCTAGGGGCAGGGGAAGGCCTGTTTCTTTGTACCACCATTCACCCATATCCACTATTTTGTTCAAACCCTGGTCGGCATAAGTGAGCTGTCCTTCATGAATAATCAACCCGGCTTCATATTCACCGGAAAGTACTTTGGGTATAATCTGATCAAATGGGACTATATCATAATCGATGAGCGGATTATATAACCGGAGAGCCAGTAAAGCTGTAGTAAGTGTTCCGGGCACAGCAATTTTTACATTCTGGAGGTCGCGGGCATTGAGATTCTTTTTGGAAACAACCATAGGTCCGTATTTATCTCCCATGCTCGATCCTGTCGGCATGAGGATATATTTATCCGCGACATACGGGTAGGCATGAATTGAAATCGCGGAAACTTCATAAACGCCATTCATGGCTTTTTGGTTAAGAGTCTCTATATCGCTTAAAATATGTGTGAACTTCAGGTCACCGGTATCAAAAACATCGTTCGCGAGCGCGTAAAACATAAAAGCGTCATCAGAATCCGGGCTATGTGCAATTCGAATTTCTTCCATTTGTAATCCTTATTTTGTTAAAAATATTAAACATAAAACTTAAGATTTTAAGAGCGGTTTTGCAAGAAATTAAACCGGAATGTGAGTTACTTGTTAATTATGGAAGTCAGATGATATACATGGATGCCGGGAACATCCCGATCATATAAATCGCGGTAATAATATGTAAATTTCTCGCGCTGTTTATACAAGGGTTTCAGATTGTTTAGAACCGTTTCTTCAAGGGAATCAAAGTGAGATGAAACAAACCAGATACCCTCGGAATCCTTTTGGATTTTTGAAATCACTTTTTCCAGTTTTTCACTGTATTTAACATCGGCATCAGATAATCCTGCGGATTGATCCGCCAGATCTTTTCCGTAATAAAGGAAAAGGTAATTATAGCAAAAATCAGCGCCGACAAGAATGGGTTCGTCCGGGATGGCGTTTGATCTCAAATCCATGACTACCTGATCCCACGGTTCGCGGGTGATGGATGAATAATGCTTATACAGGCCAACGACAGCAATTATAATCAATATGAGCAGAGACAACCTAAACAGCTGGTGATTGGATATTTTATTTATCCCGAAAGCAATCAACGCGTAAAAGGGAACAGCGGCAAAAATAGTATATCTCACCTGAAACATTGGAGATACCATATGGGAAAGAATGAAAGGCAAGAGAACCGGGAATGCCACCCAAAAAAGTAATAATACAATGTGACGCTGCTGATCCTGTTCAAGTTTTTTTTTGATAAACAGAAAGGAGGATACAAGAGCAAAAGGAATCAAAATGACGAACAGTGGAAGATATCCGGCATATTGTTCAAAGACACCCGCGAGATGAATGAGATTTGGAATTTTGATCCAAAAATCATTTCTGGCGCTCAGAATCATCCTGAAATAATAAAAACTATATGGCAGAAAAAAAAGGACCGCCGCGCTTCCGGAATATACGACATGCAGGAACCGCTTTTGTGAAATACAGCCCTTGCGCCAGATATAAAAAGCCCAGGACCACTGGAATAAGAGTAAAAACCATCCGTAAACATGGGCATAAAGAATCAGCGCCGCTGTAAAAATATAGATCACCACGATCCTGATTTTAAACTCACCAAGCAGTTTTAAAAAAGAATAAACCGAAACCAAACCAAGAAATTGCAGCATGCTGTAAACCCGTAATTCCTGGGCGTAATAGACCTGAAAGGGAGCGAGAATAAACAGGATAACTGTAATATAGGCGGTGTTTTTATCAAATAATGAATTGATTAATCGAAAAACAAGAATGATGCTCAGCAGGCTGAATAAGGCGGAAATGCTTCTCGCGGCAACGATACCGGATCCAAATATTTTTAACCAGAAAAAAAGGGTGAACGGAAAAAGTGGTAGTGCGGGATCATTAAAAGCTGATGAAAGCATCTCCTGAAAAGGCTCCGTGGCAAATGCCAGACTCGCTGCTTCGTCAAGCCAAAGGCTGTCCTTTCCAATGTGGTAAAACCTGGTAAACAAAGCCGTAATACCAAGAAGAACAATAACGGTCCTATCGGATAACGGAATTCTTTTTGACAGATCAGCTATGGGTATTTTCATAAAAGCAATTTAAAACGTGAAGATGAAAAAAGGAATTTTTTTGTTGATTCATAAACGGGTTAACTTGTATAATAAATCCGCACCGCGCAAATGATTTATCCGTTTAAACTTAACGAACACGGGAATCACATGCTCTCTTCCATAATTACATATCTGAGAAACCTGTTTTTGAGACCGCATTTGTTAAAATTTTCGATTGTGGGTTCAAGCGGTGTGCTGGTCAATATGTTTGTGCTCTACGCGCTTACTGAATATTTCAAAATCTATTATATGGTTTCTAGTATCATCGCGATTGAGCTTTCAATATTGGCGAATTTCACCCTGAATGAAGCGTGGACCTGGGCAGACCGAAAAAAAAGTGGTAACTATAGTCGAATAGTCCGATATCATCTTTCCGTGGGCATCGCGGCCGTGCTGGCGAACGGAGTTTTGCTGGTAGTACTCACTGAAATATTTGATATCTATTATTTAATCTCAAATCTGATTGGAATTGCCGCTGGCATGCTGCTGAATTTTGTAATAAATGATTTGTGGACATTCGCTGGTGATAATTCGAGCCCGGCGGAAAAGTGATACGATGCATTATTAAAAAACAGACACTGCATGCAACTGAAAACGCAAAACCAGTTTTTTCCGCTGAGGACGGCTTGCGGAAGTTTAATTTTTGGCCCGCGAAATCCAACAGGCTGCTCGATTTCACAAATTTTTTCCACGCCGGACAGGCGATCTCAAGTGTGAATGGAATGGAGTGAATAAAATTTTAAGTGCTAATATTTTAAAATATATATTATATTTATGAAGGACATCAATCCCGAAAGGAACTTAATATGAACCAGGCTTCCGAAACAGCGAATTCATCCGTATTTCATCCATCGACAAAACTCTACCGGTTCACAATTCTATTATTTGTTTCCCTGCTGACTTTCGGCAGCTACTTCGCGTATGATATAATTGGGGCGATTGCGCCGACTTTAGTCGAAGAACTTGGCGCGTCACGGGGGACTGTTGGCGCCTTTTACACAATGTACAGTATCGCGGCGATTCTCTCAGTGCTCTTAGGCGGGCTGCTCATCGATTATCTCGGGACACGAAAAGCAAGTTTAATTTTTTCAATTCTGGTGTTTATTGGGGCGGCGCTTGTGGCGTTTGCGGATAATCTGACTTTGCTATTTGTCGGCAGATTCATTTTTGGAGCGGGTTCAGAGCCTCTGGTTGTCGCCCAAAGCGCGATTCTCGCGAGGTGGTTTAAAGGAAAGGAACTCGCCCTGTCTTTCGGGATTGCTCTTACGGTAAGCAGAATGGGAACCCTGTTTAGCTTTAACACGGGCGAACTCATCGCCAGCCATTATGGTGGATTTAGGGCGGCTTTAATTGCTGCCATGGTCTTCTGTTTGCTGTCACTTTTGGCAAACCTCGTTTACATCGTGATGGATCGGAGAGGCGAGCGCTTGCTTCAGCTAAAAGATGAAAGTTCAGAAGAAAAAATAGTTTTCAAGGATATTAAAAAGTTTAAGCCATCTTTCTGGCATATTTCAATGTTATGTGTGCTGTTCTATTCGGCCATTTTTCCGTTCACCGCGCTATCAACCGATTTCTTTGTGGATAAATGGGGTATTTCGCGCGTCGCCGAAACCAGCGGCGGATTTTTCTATCAGGTCTTTAATAATCTCTTTCATATGTTTACCACAGCCGGTGGTGTTTCATCGATAATTATCTTTGCCTCTATGGTACTGGCGCCGTTTGCCGGTCACCTGGTTGACAAGTTTGGTAAACGCGCGAGCCTGATGATTTTCGGATCCGTTATAATGATCCCTTCTTATCTTATGATGGGTTTTACGAGTATCTATCCGGCCTATGCCATGATCATGCTGGGCGCGGCATTTGTGCTGGTACCGGCAGCGATGTGGCCGTCGGTTCCGTTGATTGTTAAAAAGGAGCATGTGGGCACCGCGTTTGGAATCATTACGTTTATCCAAAATATCGGACTGGCGCTGTTCCCTTATTTAAACGGCTGGTTGAGAGACACGACTCACACCTATACGGCAAGCATGCTCATGTTTGCCGGTCTGGGAGTTTTTGGATTGTTCTTTGCGTTTATGCTAAAAAGAGCGGACCGTAGGGAAGGAGGAGCCCTGGAAGCTCCGGGGATTATGAGTTAATAGGAGTCAAAATTTCCGTTCGGTGATAATAAAATTTATGATTTTGGAATCTCGCGGATGTCTCATCATAAAAAAATTCATATAGGTACATCGGGTTGGTCATATAAAGACTGGGTTGGACCGTTTTATCCCGAAGGGACGAAGCAAAGCGGGTATCTGGAAATTTATTCGAAAGTATTTGATACGGTGGAAGTTGATTCAACTTTTTATGGAATCCCAAGAACTTCCACCGTGGAAAAATGGTTTTCGATTACTGATGACAATTTTATCTTTGCACCTAAAGCGCCTCAGGAAATAACTCATGAAAAAAGACTGCTTCATTGCGAAAGCATATGGGAGCAATTTCTTTCGACCATGAAAATACTTAAGCATAAGCTGGGTCCGGTAGTACTTCAGTTTGATTATAAATTTTCGTTTGACGAACACTTTTCAAATCTTAAAAATTTTCTCAGCGGCATCAATGACGATTTCCGGATTTGTATTGAAATCCGCAACAAAAGCTGGCATCAAAAAGAATTTTATGATTTATTGAAAAATCACAACGCGGCTTTGGTGCTGAATGATCTTTATTATCTGCCGAGAGTGATTGAACTAACCGCCGATTTTACCTATGTGCGTTTACTGGGTAACCGGAAACAGATACCCGATGATTTTTCACATGTTCGCGTCAATCGTGACAAAGATCTTGATTGGTGGGCAGACTGGATCGAACAATTCCGGGAAAAAGAACTGGAAGTCTATGTCTATTCGAACAACCGCTATCAGGGGCACGCGCCGCAAACCATAAGGTCGCTGGCAACGAGAATCGCCGGATGATATCTAATTACTGACCGTCTGAAACTGGCAAGCCTTTATCTTTCGCGAAAATCTGTAATTTCATTTCCTTCCTAATTAATAATTAATATTATAAGAATTAAAAGCCGGCAAACTTCGTTAACAACCATTAAAATGTTCTATGTCTGAAAAATTCATTTTATTGGAAGTTATATCACATCTCATGACACTGAACCGCTTTGATGAAAATGTATAAAATTAAACAAGCAGATATAATCCGCGCGATTTAGAGTTATTAATATAAATAATTATGAAAATATATAAGGAACTCTTTAAAGAATTACCAAGTTTACTTCCATAGTAATTAATAGGCAAAAACTAATTCTCATCCTTTTAAAATAAAGCGGGGAGAAAATTATGAGTGTCAGTCAAAAAATTCTGGCGGAATTCCAGAAAAAGTTCAATGTGGAAGAATTTCAAAATCTGAACTGGACCGGCTCATTTGAAGAATATCTGGATATTGTTGTAAAAAATCCGGCAGTCTCCCGCAGCTCATACCAGCGTATATATGATATGATTTTGTCATTCGGATCGACAGAATATGTGGATAGTAAAAAGAAAATTGTGCACTACAATTTTTTTGACGATCCGATGAATGATGGAAAAGATGCTGTATACGGACTTGACATACCTTTGATGAAGTTGGTGAATGTTTTTAAGTCTGCCGCGCATCGATACGGAACCGAAAAAAGAGTCCTGCTGCTGCATGGACCGGTTGGAAGCGCTAAAAGCACAATAGTACGTCTTCTGAAACGGGGTATTGAGCATTATTCAAAAACAGCGGATGGCGCGCTCTATAGCTTCTCCTGGATTTCACTGAATGACCAGCAAAACAGACATAGTGATGAAATGCCATGTCCGATGCATGAAGATCCATTGCACCTGCTTCCGATAGAGTTGAGAAGGGAGTTCGTGGGTGAGATCAATAAAAAATTATCGGCGGAGAAGCAACTGGTGTTGGAAGGAGATCTGTGTCCGGCTTGCCGTCAGATCTACCGTGAGCTGCATCAAAGGTATCAGGGAGACTGGACAGATGTCATTAAGCATATCAGGGTAAGAAGGTTGAATCTTTCTGAAAAGGATCGGATCGGGATCGGTACTTTTCAGCCGAAGGATGAAAAGAATCAGGATTCAACAGAACTGACCGGCGATATCAATTACAGAAAAATCGCGGAGTACGGATCAGATTCCGACCCGAGAGCTTTCAATTTTGATGGTGAATTTAATATTTCTAACCGGGGTATCATTGAATTTATTGAAGTGCTGAAACTGGATGTGGCGTTTCTGTATGACCTTTTAGGCGCCTCCCAGGAACATAAAATTAAACCGAAAAAATTTCCACAGACGGATATTGATGAGGTGATCATCGGACATACAAACGAACCGGAGTATAAAAAACTACAGAATAATGAATTTATGGAAGCGCTTCGTGATCGTACTGTGAAAATAGACATTCCGTACATCACCCGATTGACTGAAGAAATTAAAATTTACGAAAAAGATTTTAATAAGGATAAAATCCGCGGAAAGCATATTGCTCCGCATACCATTGAAATGGCTGCCATGTGGGCGGTGCTTACACGCATGGAGGAACCAAAAAAGCACAATTTAACCCTTCTGCAAAAGATGAAATTATATGACGGACGAACATTACCCGGATTTACGGAGGATAATGTCAGAGAGCTCAGAAAGGAAGTTATCCGTGAAGGAATGGAAGGGATATCTCCAAGGTATATTCAGGATAAGATAAGTAACGCGCTGGTAAATGATGTTGAAGAAACATATATCAATCCGTTTATGGTGATGAATGAGCTCGAAAGCGGTCTTAAGAATCACAGCCTTATTACCAGTGAAGAGCAGAAAAAAAGATACCGTGAAATTCTGGGAATTGTGAAACAGGAATATACGGAGATTGTTAAAAATGAAGTACAGAGAGCCATCAGCGCGGATGAAGAATCTATTTCAAAGTTATGTTCCAATTACATCGATAGCGTTAAAGCATATACTCAAAAAGAAAAGGTGAAGAATAAATACACCGGAGAAGATGAGGAACCGGATGAAAGATTAATGCGCTCAATTGAGGATAAAATTGAAATTCCCGAATCCCGGAAAGATGATTTTCGGCGTGAAATCATGAATTATATCGGGGCGCTTGCCATAGATGGAAAATCCTTTGACTACAGAGCGAATGAGAGACTGCATCGCGCGCTCGAAATGAAGTTGTTCGAGGATCAAAAGGATACCATAAAACTCACGACACTGGTATCGAATGTTGTTGATAAGGAAACCCAGAAAAAAATAGATGTTGTCAAATCGCGTCTGATAAAAAATTATGGTTACACGGAAGAAAGCGCTACCGATGTGCTTAATTACGTGGCAAGTATTTTCGCGCGCGGTGATATGAAAACTCAAGCATGACAAAAGGCGCGTGAGACCGAAAATATCTGTGCTGATTTTGCTGTTATACGGCTGATGTTAATGTTTATTTAACAAAGAAATAGGATGACATGGTACTACAGATTGAAGAAGACCATAGCCGTTTCAGAAAGATAATAAAAGGAAAAATTAAGAGTAATCTCCGTAAATATATCACACACGGCGAAATGATCGGGAAAAAAGGTAAAGATCTTGTAAGTATTCCCATTCCGCAAATTGATTTACCTCGATTTCGCTATGGTGATCCGTCAAAAGGCGGAGTGGGTGCCGGAGATGGTAAAGAAGGTGATCCGGTTGACGCGGGAGAGGGTGAAGGCCAAAACCGCGCCGGTAATATGCCCGGTGAGCATTTACGAGAAGTTGAACTTACCATTGATGAACTCGCTGAGATCATGGGCGAAGAACTGGAACTCCCTAGAATAGAACCCAAAGGGAAAAAAGAATTAACTTCAATTAAAAACAGATACAGCGGATTGCGAAGAACCGGTCCGGAAACATTACGCCATTTCAAACGCACATATAAAGAAGCGCTTAAACGACAGATATCCGCCCAAGAGTATGATACAATGAATCCGATTATTATCCCGATTAAAGAAGATTTGCGTTACCGTTCCTGGAAAACGGAATATAAGCCTGAAAGCAACGCGGCGATTATTTATATGATGGATGTATCGGGTTCGATGGGAGAAGAACAAAAGGAGATTGTGAGGATTGAAACTTTCTGGATCGATACCTGGCTGAGATCCAATTATCCGGGATTGCAGACACGTTACATCATCCATGATGCCGCCGCCGGAGAAGTTGACAGGGAAACCTTCTTTACGACCAAAGAAAGCGGTGGGACAGTCATTTCAACCGCTTATGACATGTGCGCGAAAATAATTGAAAATGACTATCCCGGTGAGGAATGGAATATTTATCCTTTTCATTTTTCCGACGGAGATAATTGGTCCAAAGATGATAATGAAATTTGTTTTGAGATCCTGGAAGATCGTATTCTGCCATTCGCGAATGTGTTCTGTTACGGTCAAGTCGAGAGTGTTTACGGGAGCGGACAATTTATCAAAGATCTTGATGAACGGTTTGAGGAAAATGATCAAATGCTTCTGTCAACGATTCCTGACAAAGAAGGCGTTTTTGATTCGATAAAAATGTTCCTGGGAAAAGGAAAATGATACTATACGGTGAATTGGCAAAATCTAAAATGGAAATCGAAGGCTATGCCAGAGAGTATAATCTCGATTTTTATCAGGTTGTTTTTGAACTGCTTCAATATGATGAGATCAGCGAAATTGCCGCTAAGGGTGGTTTCCCGACGCGATATCCTCACTGGCGGTTTGGGATGGAGTATGAACATTTGAGCAAAGGGTATCAGTACGGGCTTCAGAAAATCTATGAAATGGTGATTAATAATGATCCGTGTTACGCTTATCTGATGAGCAGTAACAGTCTTGTTGACCAAAAACTTGTAATGGCGCATGTGTACGCCCATTGCGATTTCTTCAAAAATAATTATTACTTTTCAAAGACCAATCGTAAGATGATGGATGAGATGGCCAATCATGCCATGCGTATCAGAAAATATATAGATATTTACGGCCAGGATGATGTGGAAAATTTTATTGACCGCTGTTTGTCTCTTGAAAATTTAATCGATTATCAGGCGCCTTTTATAAAGCGCAAAAGTGATATTTTGACAGATGATCTTTATACGGGTAAGAAAGTCAGGAGGTTGAAAAGCAAGAAGTATATGGAACAGTACATTAATCCTCCTGAATTTATTGAGGAGCAGATGCTTGATATCGAAACCGATATGAAGAAATCAAAAAAATTTCCTGAACATTCGGAAAGGGATGTTCTGGCGTTCCTGATACAATTTGCACCGCTGGAAGAATGGCAGCGCGATGTACTGGATATGATAAGAGAAGAAGCATATTATTTTGGGCCGCAGGGGCAGACAAAAATAATGAATGAAGGTTGGGCTTCTTACTGGCATTCCAAAATTATGACAACACGGGTATTGAATGATTCTGAAATAATAGATTACGCGGAGCACCATTCGGGAACAGTGCAAATGACACCCGGACAACTTAATCCTTACAAAATCGGTCTTGAAATATTTCGTGATATTGAAGAACGATGGGATAAAGGCAAATTCGGAAAAGAGTATGATGAATGTGATGATTATGTTGAAAAAAAAATGTGGGATAAAAAACTCGGACTCGGAAGGCAAAAAATCTTTGAAATCAGAAAAATGTATAATGACGTAAATTTTATTGATACTTTTCTAACCGAAGAGTTTTGCAATGATCACAAACTGTTTACCTATGAATACAATGAGCGTACCAAGCGTCAGGAAATAAGTTCGAGGAATTTCAAAAAAATAAAGGAAATGCTTCTGTTTTCTCTTACCAATGCCGGTCAGCCGATTATTGAAGTTGATGACGCGAATTATAATAACAGAACGGAACTGTTGTTAAATCATGTAACCGATTCCATTGGGCTTGATGTGGATTATGCTCAGCGCACACTGGAGAATATTCAGTACATTTGGAAACGTCCGGTTTTGATCAGAAGCAAATCCGAAGACGATAATGAGTATTTGCTGTTATTTGACGGCAAAGAGCATAAAACAGAGCGTATTTAATTTTGTGAGGTATAATTCATGGCAAACGTTAAAAACTATTTAAACTCCTTTAAAAATATAGATAAAAACCGGTATGATGAATTGCGTGTTTCAGAGAACGCCCGATCAGGGTACCGATTTGGGGATACGATTGACGGAAAAAAAGTTGAAGTGGATTTTTTAAGCACTGACTCCCTGAGCGGTAAATTTCTACGGATCAAAGTCGAAGACGCTTTTTTAAAGGATCTGGGTTTAAGTGATGAACAATTGGAACGTGTGAGCAATTTGCTTTGTGAGAAGATATCCTTTCTCTCGGAAAGTTTTAAACTCATAGAAAATGACCGCAGAAATAAACGTGTCCAAATCCGCAGCTATCCGCCGTATATCCATGATCAAAGCCGGAGTTATTTTGAAATCCTTCTGGATCTCAATGAAGCAGTTCTTACTTTATCAAGAAAAGAAACGGAATCCGCCGGTCACATCACTGAAAATATTCCTTTCGTTTTAAGTGATGAACTTTTTGAACGCCTGTTAACGGTGCTGACCGGATTAAAAAACGCGTCCGCCCTGATATAATATTCTCTTTGTCAGTAACAATGACCTTTAGAAAAAACCCGGTAATAAAAGCCGCTGCCTGTCCCGCCTCGCCTTATTACTTATAAACAGGTATTATTTCCTTATTTACTGAAGTGTAATAATGAGATTATAAAATTTATGTAAAATTGATGCACCGCATCGCGCATTGAAACAGGTGTCAGTGTGTAGATATGAAATTATGGAATTGCAAAAGGGGATCAAACATACTAAATTTGTTTTAGGATTAAAAATTGTTACTGTTAATTCTGAGAACAAAACTCCGAACCCTGAAGATCCTATCGGGAAGTCAGGGACGCGACGGGTACCCGGGTAACCGGATACCCAGCCCGACGGATGAATGAATCATCCCGAATTGGCAAAGGAGTGATATTCCCTTGAAATACTTTTTTGTTTCGTATTAAAGGGATGGCGTTTTTGGGGATACGTATGCCCAATGATGCAGCTCCTGCCGGTTCATGCCGGGGCTGATCGGGGTCAATAAGGGGCATACAAATGAATCAGCTCATAGATCAATTTAACCGTATTCACACCTATCTTCGCATCTCCGTAACGGACCGCTGCAATTTACGCTGCACATACTGTATGCCGGCAGATGGTATCGTTCTGGATAAGCGCGATCATCTTCTGACTTTTGATGAAATCGTAAGATTGTCCTCCATATTTGCCGGACTGGGTGTTGAAAAAATCCGCCTCACCGGCGGAGAGCCGCTGGTAAGAAAAAACCTGCCGGAGTTAATTTCCAGACTCAAAAATATTCCGGGTATTAATACGATCGGCATGACAACCAACGGCGTGCTGCTGACGGATTATATGGATCCGTTAAAAAAGGCCGGACTGGATAAAATAAATTTGAGCCTCGATTCATTGAAGCCTGAGCGTTTTAAGCTGATCACTCTGCGCGATCATTACAATGATGTGTTTAGAAGCATCAATGCGGCGCTGGAAGCCGGTTATGATCCGGTTAAACTGAATACTGTGGTGATCAGGGGATTTAATGATGATGAGCTGTCCGATTTTGTCGAGCTGGCCAGAAATCGTCCGTTGAATATCCGTTTCATAGAATACATGCCTTTCAAATCAAACCGCTGGAATATGGAAAGTTTTATTTCGTACACGGATATGATTAAAATGATCCGCCGGCGTTACCCGCTAAAACCGGTATATTCTGAAAACGATCCGAACAGTGTGGCCAAAGACTATATGATAGACGGTTTCCGTGGAAAAATAAGTTTTATCACTTCCATGTCCGAACATTTTTGCGACAGTTGTAACCGGGTCAGGTTAACGTCTGACGGGGCTATTAAATCTTGTCTGTTTCATGCGTCTGAAGTTTCCCTGAGGGATCTGATGAGAAACAACGCCACTGACGCCGAGCTGACCGAAATTATCAGTAGTGCTGTATTTATGAAGCCGGCTGCACATGCTCCGGTAAATGAATTAATTAAAATGGATAATCGTACTATGACGGAAATCGGAGGATAGTATGCGCGATATCTCCAATAAAGTTAATACTCTACGCATCGCTGCCGCGGAAGCGACACTGAAGGTGAGTCCGGAGACCATCACATTGATTAAAGAGAACAAAATTCCGAAAGGAAATCCGTTGGAAGTGGCAAAAGTCGCGGCGATTCAGGCGGCAAAAAACACCAACCAGATTATTCCCTATTGCCATCCTTTACCGGTGGATTTTGTGGGCGTGGAATTTGAAATTTCCGAATATATGATCAGATCAACAGTTACGGTCAAGGCGATTTATAAAACCGGTGTTGAGATGGAAGCGTTAACCGGGGCGTCTGTGGCCGCGCTAACCCTCTATGATATGATGAAAATGCTGGATGAGGAGATGGAAATTACCGGTACAAAACTCCTGTTTAAAAAAGGCGGAAAATCTGATTACAAGGGGCGTTTTGGTTCCAAATTAAACGCGGCGGTCATGGTCATTTCAGACTCTGTTTCAGCCGGGAAGAAAAATGATTTGTCGGGCCGGATGATTGTAGAGCGTTTGGAACAGGAGAAAGTTACGGTGGCCGATTATAAAATAATTTCTGATGATCAGAAGGGAATTGAAGAAACGCTTCAGTACTACGCAAATGAAAAAGAATATGACCTGATAGTCACTACCGGCGGAACCGGATTCAGTCCGCGTGATAACACTCCCGAAGCGATGGCAAATGTGATCGAACGGGAAGTCCCCGGGATACCGGAGACCGTGCGCGCCTATGGTCAGGATCGCACGCCATACTCCATGCTTTCACGAAGCCGTTCCGGGATGATAGGAAAGACGTTGATTGTCAATCTGCCGGGATCGAAAAAGGGGGTGGCCGATTCTCTGGATGTTCTGTTTCCAGCCGTATTCCACGCGTTCAAGATGATCTGGGGCGGAGGTCACGAAAAAGACGGGCGGAAAGGACAGGAAGATGATTGATTTCGAATCAGCCCGCAAAATGGTTCTCAGTAATACCGGGATATCCGGTACTCAGGTTTTGAAGATAACAGAAGCTCACGGTTATATTCTGGCGGAAGATGTTAAGGCAGAAGACCCACTGCCGCGATTCGATTCTTCCGCTGTTGACGGCTTCGGCGTAAAATATGCCGATTTGGATAAAGCAAATCCGTCGGAGCCCGTTTCTCTGAAATTAAATGGAATTGTCCGGGCAGGTGATGCCCACGATCCTGAGTTGGAGAACGGTTATGCCATAAAAATTATGACCGGCGCCCCGGTACCCGGTAGCGTGGAAGCCATTGTCATGCGCGAATTCGTTGATGAAGGCGATGACACGGTGCGCGTCAAAAGAAATGTCAGGCAAGGAGAAAATATCAGGAGAAGCGGCGAGGAATTCAGCCGTGGGGATATTGTTTTAAAGTCGGGTACCGTGCTGACACCCGGGGCCATAGGTATGCTCGCGACACTTAACCGGACCAGGGTTACAGTTTATCGTAAACCTGCGGTGGCTTTGATTGTTACCGGAAGTGAGACACGTCTGCCCGGTGGAGAAATCGGTACGGGACAAATCCCTGAATCGAACTCGTTCGCTCTTAGCGCCGCGCTGCGGGCCATCGGAATCTCGCAGATCACGATCACTCATACAAATGACGATAAGACGGAAATCAGCGCCGCGTTTAAGGATGCGCTTGATTACGCTGATATTGTGATATCTTCCGGCGGTGTTTCGGTCGGTGATTATGATTTTGTAAAAGATGTATTAACCGATCTCGGTGTGCGGACGGTCTTTTGGAAGGTGGCGATGAAGCCGGCTAAGCCCTTTTATTTTGGAATGCATTCAGAAAAGATGATTTTTGGATTGCCGGGGAATCCGGTATCGGCTTTACTTTCATTCTATCTGCTGGTGAAGCCGGCGCTGAATAAACTAAGCGGACTGGACGCTCCGAACAGAATCATGATCAAAGCAGGATTGTTATCCGAACTGCGCAAGAAACCGGGACGTAAAGAATTTGTCCGGGCTAAACTTATTCACAAAGAAGACGGCAACTTTTTCGTTCAGCCTTCCCGGGGACAGGATTCACATATGATGGGCGGGCTGGCCGCCGCGGACTGCCTTATTCATTTTCCGGAACAGGCGGATTTTTTGGAAAAAGACAAGAGAGTTGATGTTGAAATTTTACAATGGGGTAATTTATGAACAGCAATACAGGTAGAATTGTAGCCATATCGGTGAGCAGGAAAAAGGGTATTCCTAAAACAAATGTGGATCATGCGGTACTGCTCAAAGAATGGGGCATTGACGGGGATGTCCACGCGGGAAAATGGCACAGACAGGTAAGTCTTCTCGCTATCGAAAGTATAGAAAAAATGCGTGAAAAAGGATTAAATGTCCGCCCCGGCGCCTTTGCTGAAAACATTACCACAGAATTTGTGAATATTCCGGAGCTGAAGGTGGGAGATCATATCATGATCGGTGAAGCGGAGCTTGAAATAACTCAGATAGGGAAAGAATGCCATACACGATGCGCCATTTACTATCGCGCCGGTGATTGTGTCATGCCCCGTGAAGGAATCTTCGCAAAAGTTTTAAACGGCGGAGAAATTAATGTCAGTGATGAATTTAAAATTCTTAGCATGGCAAAGGAAAATTAATCAATTTACCGGTTTTGCCATAGACTCAGACCGGAAATCGCTGAATGTTTTGAAATCTACAGGTATACTGCAGATGAAGCGGAGATTGATGTACGAAGTCCCCGGGCATCTCCGGAGCGAAGTGCTTAGAGTGTTTTCACAAGCGGTCAAAAAAATTAAAATTTGTATCATTTTTACAGAAATCAACCTCCTATTAGAATCGCTTTAGCAAAGAAGCGGAAGAAGTAAATATTCCACTAAATGCCTGCGGAGACTATTTAGCGGATGAGAAATAATCTGATTCATTCCTTTCGAAAAAAACCTGCATTTCATCTCATGTAAATAATAATTCAAAAAGAGAAAAAAGAGTATTTTTTAATGAATAATGAATCATATATAATTTTATCTTGTGAAAAAATGATCTAAGTTTTGTGAAAATAATAGCCTATTGATTAGATTTTTACTTGACTTTAAATTAAATAACCATTAGTTTTTTACGTTCCAAGACCTGCATAAATATTCAGCATGTTGTAGTAATTATATTCTATAAGGATTTAGTTATAATTAATTCGAAAAGGAAACATGCCACTACCATGGCTCACCATACAATTCCACATCACCTAACTATAAAATATTTCTAGGAGGAAATTCATGAGAAAGAAGTCATTGTTTCTTTTGCTGGGCGTTTTGTTGTCCTTCGGGATGTTAGCTCAAAGCTATGCTGCCGGTGTTGGCTTGCCTACCGCCGGTTCCCGGGCCGTAAACCTTGGCGGCGCCTATCGCGCGCTGAGTGGTGACTGGAGCGCCGGATTCTGGAATCCCGCAGGTATGACTCGTGTTGACAACTGGAATGTGGGCGCGAATTTTTCAACGATCATGCCAACGGCCTCTCTGACACCGGCCTTATATGAAGATCACAGTTTTAATGGTTATACGGATACCGAAGCGGATGCTGTAGCGCATACCTTTTTTATTCCGACGACCGGATTTGTTCATTCTCTCGATAATGGTTTCTCCTATGGATTCGGTGTCTTTATTCCTTTCGGTCTTGGCGCCACCTGGGATCTCTTTAATCCGGTACCCGGTTATAACAATGAAGCCGGTTATCCGGGAGAAGATTATGAGAGTGATCTGAAAGTAATTGATTTCCATTTTTCCGGAGCGTATAAGGTTACGGATAAATTCTCCGTTGGTTTAGGTTTTGGAGTGATTTATAACGACATTATCATCCGTCAGCCGTCTCTGAGCAAACCTTTTGAAGACACTGCTTTGAAACCGCTGGTAAAAGCGCCGCACGACTACCTGGTAACAGAACTGGAATTAGTTGGGACCGGGATCAGCTACAGCTTCAACGGCGGTATCATTTATGATGTGAATGATAAATTGTCACTCGGCGCTTCTTTCCGTTATTACACGGATGCCGATCTGGACGGCGAAATTCTCGCGACTAATTATTATACTGGGGATCCTGTTACTTTAGCCACATTGACAGCGTTGCATGACGCCGGTCAAATCGATGATGCGACCTATCAGGCTGCTGCCGCTGCGTTTTCAGGCCAGAAAATGACTTATATTGATGATAGCGACGCAAAGGCAACTATGCCTCTGCCCATGAATGTAGGTGTCGGTATCGCTTACCGTCCAACACCAAAATTGTTGTTTTCCTTTGATGTTGACTGGACTCAGTGGTCTTCCTGGGATACCATACCATTAGAAGATATCACCGCGGTTGACGGATCAACTCAGGATTCGGAACTGATTGAAAATTGGGATGATACATGGCGTTACAGTTTTGGCGCGGAATACATCGCTTATGAAAAACCAAATATGAGCGTGGCCCTGCGAGGTGGTTATTATTATGAGACCGCTGCCATCCCGGATGAAACCATTGGACCATCAATTCCGGACATTAACAATAAGCAGGAAATTATTATCGGTACAGGGTTGACCTTTGGTAAAATCGGTGTGAACCTTGCTTATGTGCATATTTTTGTTGACGACCGTAATGTTGATACATGGAATATCGGTGAAGATTATGGTAACGAAAATGTTGCCGGTGAATACAAAGCGGATGTTAATGAATTTCATGTCGGTTTAGAATATAATTTCTAATTTGATCAAAATTGTTTGAAAGGAAAACAACGATGAATAAAAGATTATATAGTTTCCTTCTGATTTTAGTCGGTTTCTCCTTCATCTTCCTGGTCGGTTGTGAAGATGATGAGGCAACCTTCCCGAATCAGACAAATCTCGGTACAGCGAAAAATGCCGGAACAGTTCAGCAAATTACAATAAATTCGCAGTATACCGGCGAGGCTAAAAAAGTCAATGTTTATCTGCCTTACGAGTATGACGCGAACGACGCCGAAGGTTATCCGGTGGTATATTTTCTCCATGGATTTGGCGGCGACGAAAACACATGGCTTTCAGGTTACCAGTTAGATAAAGTGGCCGATGTGCTGATCGCTGACGGAAAAATTAAACCGATGATCCTGGTCATGCCGAATGCCAAAAACGCCCTTGGTGGCAGCTTTTATACCAACTCGGTTGATTTAACCAGTCCGATTTTCCCAAGCGGCGGATTCGGTTACTATGAATATTATATTATGCAGGAAGTGATCGGGACAGTGGAAGCAATGTTCAATATTAATCCCGACAAGAGAGCGATCGAAGGTCATTCCATGGGCGGTTACGGCGCCATGAAGCTGGCAATGCTTTATCCGAGCATGTTTAAATCTGTTGCTTCTCACTCCGGCCCTCTGGATTATAATGAACTGATCTTTAATGAAAACAGCAATTTTCTGCCACGTATCGCGATGGAAAATATTGATCCGGCGACAGGCAATCCTCTTCCTGTAATTGACCTGGCCAAAGCGGCTGCTTCACCAACCACCCATCCGCTCACCATGACTATGTTCGGATTGTCATCAGCATTCACGCCGCATTTTAACACGGCGGGAACATATGATTCCTACCTGTATTCTGTTGGGGTTATTACCGACCCAACCGTTGTGAATCAGTTTATGGTTCAGGCGACTCCGGTGACAGATATGGGTACGCCTAACGATCCTTCCGATGACGTTTATCCGGGTGTTGATCTGCCGGTTCGCATCACTTCTCCGGGACAGATGGCGGATACGGTTACCGCGCCGTTCATGAAATATTTGGCCAATGACTGCTACACGATGTTGGCAACGGGTAAAAAACCGACTCAGGAAGCTCTTGATGTGGAAGGTTTTAAGGCTTTAAATATTTACATGGACTGCGGCGAGCAGGATGATTATGATCCAATGGATGACGGCGCCGGTTTTGGTATTATCTATACCAACAACACTTTTGACGCGCTGATGACCCAAATGGGCATCACCCACCGTTATGAAACATATACGGGCGCGCATTCAAGTGATATTTATTACCGCATCGAGATTGCTCTTAAAGAACATAATAAAGTATTCTAATATCGATTTGTAAGCGCTTTATAGCCCGGTGGATACATCCATCGGGCTTTTTTGTTGTGCTCGTAAAACCATCATTCAATCAGAAACTTGCCCCCGGGACAAATGAATCTTAAATTTAGGCCAATATTTTTTATATTTCCGATATAAACAGTGGACAAATTTGACAATTTTCAGGAACATTTAATTTTATCAAACATAAAAATAAGTCGTGTAACTTTAGTGCCGTTCAGGCATCTTTTTAATAATGAAAATCATCTTTAAGTTTGAATATATGTGAAAAGGAGAAGAAGCAGTTATGGCAAAAAAAACAGATAATGTGGAGAAATTTAAATTTAAGGCTGAAATTAAGCAATTACTCAATATTTTGGTTCATTCGCTCTACACAAACAGGGAAATATTCCTGAGAGAACTCATCTCAAACGCTTCGGATGCTCTTGATAAGCTGCGGTTTGAAACAACCAAGGGAACGGAAGTATCTGACAAATCTCTGCCGCTGGAGATTGAAATTTCACTCGATAAGGACAAGAATATTCTCACCATCGCGGATACCGGTATCGGTATGACGCATGATGAAATTATCAAAAATATCGGTACCATCGCCAAATCCGGTTCGGCTGATTTTCTTGGCAAGCTTTCCAAAGAAGCTGAAAACAAGGATATCTCAAATATCATCGGAAAATTCGGGGTTGGATTCTATTCTGTGTTCATGGTGGCGGATGAAGTTACCATTACAACAAAATCGTACCTGAAAGATGAACCGGCCATTGAATGGAAATCAGACGGCCTGGGAAGTTTTGTAGTAAAAACTCTGGATGGTAAAAATAAACGCGGAACGAAAATCGAGATTCAGCTAAAAGAAGACGCCAAAGATTTTATCGAGAAAGACCGAATTGAATCCGTTATAAAAAAACACTCCAATTTTATCTCCTTCCCCATCAAAGTGGAAGGTGAAAAAGTAAATACGGTTGCCGCGTTATGGCGGGAGCCGAAATCAAATATCAAACAGGAGCAGTATAACGAATTCTACAAATTTCTGACCTATGATTATGAGGAACCGGTAGATACTCTGCATATTTCGATTGACGCGCCGGTTCAGTTTAACAGTCTGATGTTTATACCAAAACACGCCCAGGATTTGTACGGACTCTCAAAAGATGATCTGGGGCTGGATTTATATGTGAAGGGCGTTTTGATCCAGCATAAAAATCCGGATCTCCTTCCCGAATATCTCGGATTTGTAAAAGGTATGGTCGATTCCGCGGATATTCCCCTAAATATTTCCCGTGAGACTCTGCAGGAAAACCGGGTGATCATGAAGATATCATCAACCCTGGTGAAGCAGATTCTTTCCCATCTTGAGAAAAAAGCGAAAAATGAGCAGGAAAAATATGAAGAATTCTGGAAAACTCACGGAAAAATGTTCAAAATGGCATATAATGATTTCGCCAACCGTGAGAAAATCACCGAGCTCATGCGTTTCAATTCTTCGATTCATGAAGACGCGGATAAACTGACATCATTCGCGGAATATGTTGAACGCGCTAAGGCGGATCAGAAAGAAATTTATTATATCACCGGCGCGAGCCGTGAAGCGCTGGAAACCGATCCGCATCTTGAAATCTTCCGGAAAAAAGGTATCGAGGTACTTTATCTTTATGAACCGGTTGATGAATTTGTATTCTCCGGTTTGTTTGAATATAAAGAGTTCAGTTTCAAAGCGGTCGAACAGGCGGATCTGGGAAAAATCGAGAATCTTGAAGATGTAAAAAAAGACGAGAAAGAAATCGAAGATCTCAGTGAAACCGATTCTGAAATCTTCAAAAAACTGCTTGAAAAATTTAAGGAAATCCTGGGTGACCGGGTTACGGAAGTCACCGTCTCAAAACGTCTGCATGACAGCGCGTCCTGTTTGGTCAGCCCGGATGGAACCATGACATCCCATATGCAGAAAATTATGCAGGTCATGAACAAAGATATGACCGTTCCCAAAAAAGTGATGGAGATAAATAAAGATCATAAATTAATCCGTAACTTGCTGGGCATTTTTAAAAATAACCCGGGTGATGATTTTATCGTGACAGCGGTTGAGCAGCTTTATGAGTCGGCTTTGCTGCTGGAAGGTTATTTAAACGATCCTCATAAACTGGTAAACAGAATACAGGAAATTCTTGAAAAATCCAGCGGATGGTACCCCGGGACAAAAAAATAAATCAGATAAATAATGAGAACAAGCGTCCTCCGGAAGACCCGGGGGACGCTTTTTTGTTTAAATTAATAATTGGAGCCGGGGCCGGAATTTGGTAACTTTAATATGGCGTTAACAGGAAACATAATTCGCAAAAAAGCGTACTTCACTGAGTCGGGGGATAGATCATCTTTAATAAAATAGCAGTTGTAGAATCCCGTATTCATATTCCGACGCGTTTGACCTATAATTAGGAGAACTGTATATGTGGAAGAAGAATTTACTCATCGGACTAATTCTGATTTTAGCAAATAACACCGCCTTCGCCGAAGGCATGCGCTTTATAGATGAGAAAAAACCGTTTAGTGAAATTCTGCAGATGGCTTCGCAGAAAGACCAGCTGGTGATGGTCGATTTTTACACCGACTGGTGCTCATGGTGCAAGGTCCTGGACGAGAAAACCTATTCGACAAACGAAGTCGGCGCGCTGGCGGAAAATTTCTTAAGCTATAAAATCAACGCGGAAAAAGGCGACGGAATTGAACTCGCGAAAAAGTATAATATTACTGGTTTTCCCAGCATATTGTTTATTAACGGCTCGGGTGAAGAAGTTGACCGGCTGATCGGTTATTACCCGCCCGAAAGTTTTATCCCGGTGGTCAGGGATATTTTGGATAACAAAGACACCTATTTGTCCCTAAAAAAACAATACAAAATGGAACCGGATAATCCTAAGGTCGCTTATCCCTATGCTCAAAAGTTGTTTGATCGCGGGCAGCATACGGAAGCACTAAACATATTTGAATCGATTATCGCCTCCGATTCTGAAAATAAAAGCGGAGTGCTCGGACCGATCTATCTGCAAAAAGGAATGCTGTCTTTACGCGAGGGCGATGTAGAGGCCGCTGTCAGTGATTTAAGTTTGGTAATCAGCAAATACGATCAGTTTGAAGAAAGCCACCTGGCATACGCGTATATGTCAATGATCAATGAGCGCTCTGGTGAACCGGAAGAAGCGATTCGTTTGCTAAAAGAAGCCGTTAAAAAAACCACCAGCAAGGACTATCTCTTTAACTACCGCGGCCGGCTGGCTCTTTTGTATTTGGATCAGAAACAGTTTGGTCAGGCAGACGGACTGATAACGGAGATCGAAAAAAATTCTGAGGACAAAGTATCCGCCGCGGAATTGAGATTGAATTTTTATTTAAAGCAGAATGACAAAAAGAGCGCCGAAATTCTCATGAAGAATTTATTACCGGGAATTGAAAACGATTCGAATGCCCTGAATCAGATTGCCTGGGCCTGGGTTGAAAACGAATCATACTCGGAATCTGCCTTGAACTGGGCGGAGAAAGCGGTTGCTCTTTCTGACAGAAACGAAATGATTCTCGATACTCTCGCGGAACTCTATCTGCTCAAAGGAGATGTAAAAAAAGCGATCGAAATCGAACGGGAAGCGATGGAGCGCTCCAGCAGTAAGCGTAATAAAAGCGAATTTCAGAAAAAAATCACGGATTGGGAATCGAGAACCACAATGTAATCGGTGAAATTAACGGTCACGATTTGACAAAAGATAAATGACAGGATCGTAATGGGGAAAAAACGCGCGGTTTTGCTGGTAAATCTTGGTTCACCCGCATCGCCTTCGGTTAAGGATGTCCGGAAATACCTGAATGAGTTTCTGATGGATAAGCGTGTTCTGGACGCTCCTTATCTGATCCGGCGGATGATTGTAAGCGGTTTCATCCTGCCGTTCCGGCCCCAAAAGTCCGCGGAAGCCTACAGTCAGATTTGGTGGCAGGAAGGTTCACCGCTGATCGTGATCAGTAAAAAGGTCCAGCGGCTTTTGCAGGAACGCGTTAATATGCAGGTGGGTCTGGCCATGAGTTATGGAAATCCGTCCATAAATGAAATTCTGAAAGATTTGGTTGTTAATAAAAATGCGGATGAAATTCTTTTAATACCGCTGTATCCCCATTATGCCATGTCCACCTATGAAACTGTCGTCGCGGCCGTGAAAAAACATCTGGCTAAAATAAATCCCGCCGTGTCCTTAAAAATTGTACCGCCTTTCTATAAAGAAACAAATTACATTAATGCCCTGGCGGCAAGCGCTGAATCTCACCTGAAATGGGATTATGACCATCTGTTGTTCAGTTATCATGGTCTGCCCGAAAGACATCTGAAGAAGACGGATCCCACGGGTAATCACTGCCTGGTTAAGGAAGACTGCTGCTCAGTGCCAAACCCCGCTCACGATACCTGCTACCGCGCGCAGGTTTTCCAAACAACCAAAGAACTGGTGCGAAAAGCAGAGATACCGGAGAATAAATATTCTGTTTCATTCCAGTCAAGGCTTGGACGGGATGTATGGCTGGGTCCGTTTACCGGTGAAGAAATTATCCGGCTGGCCAACAATGGCGTCAAAAAATTACTGGTTATTTGTCCGGCATTTGTATCCGATTGTCTTGAAACACTTGAAGAAATCGGGCTGCGGGGCAAAGAAGCGTTTCTGGAGGCCGGCGGCGAAGAATTCAGAGTGATTCCCTGCATAAACGATCACCCCAAATGGATCGATGCGTTAAAAATCTACAGCGGGTATGAGATTAGCGATTAATTTCTAAACCCGCTTTTTTGTTGAATTTTACATATCCCGCTTTATTTCTGTTTCAGAAATCATCTCCAATAAGTTTAACCGTATTTAAACGATCGGTCGCGATCTGTTCGAAACAGCAAATTTTGCCGATTTTTCTTTTGGCGAATTATTTAAAATGATCCGTAATTGAAGTTGACACTTAGATAATTATTATCTATTTTTTATCGGCCGACCGCCCGACTCAATCAGGAGTATCAGTTGCAAAATATTATGCTGACACAGGATCAGATTTTGAATTCGGTTTACCGGATCAGTTTGGAAAAAGCAAATGGGAACACCTGTAATCAACATCCATCCAAAAACAACTTCATATTTGAAATAATAAAAAGCCACTCGCAAAATCAATTCATGTTTGCTGACATATCAAAATACTTTTTACAAGATAGAAGCCAATCAATGTAAAGGAGTGATGGAAAAGTGCATAAGGAGATCAACCCCGGGGGGAAATGGTTTAAGAGATTGTACATCAATGTTTTAATGTTTTTTGTCGGCCGGGGTCTTCAGGCGGCCGCGCGGGTGGATAAGGATGTTAAAAATGAAATTGCCGAAATGCCCGAAGGATTTTCTTTTATGTTAAAAGTGCTTCCGGACAGCGCCAAAATGATTGTCGCGAAAGACAAGAACGGACGGCTCAAATATCACGGAAACCGTATGGCGGAGGATGAAATTGATGTGATCATCATGTTCAAAAACATCGAAGCCGCTATGCTTTTATTTACATTCAGGGAATCGACGGCAGTGTCTTTCGCGCGGGACAGGATGATCGTGAAGGGTGATCTGTCAAACGCGCTGGCGGTTGTCCGCTGTCTGAATATTGTTGAATCATATTTATTGCCGGCGTTTATCGCGAGATTGGCTGTCAAACGTTATCCGCGATGGCCGTTTATGACAAAACTAATCAATCGTACCCGCGTTTATTTTAGAGTACTGCTTGGATATTAACAGAACAGGAAGGATCTGAACATGGCCGATTATTTTGAATTTTTTTGTCCGGTGAAAATTATTTCCGGAGATAAAGCGCTTGAAAATATTCCGTTTGAACTTGATTTACTGAGCGCCAAAAAACCGATGATCGTGACGGATAGAGGCGTGTCCGGAGCGGGACTGGTAAATCACATAATAAACGCTTTCAAAGAATCAAATATGCCGATTGGCGCCGTTTACGATGATGTGCCGCCCGATTCATCACTAAAGACGGTCAGGGAAGTATCCTCCGTTTATCGCGAAACAGGATGCGACGCGCTTATCGCCATCGGCGGCGGTTCGGTGATGGATACGGCCAAAGCGGTGAATATTGTTGTTTCGGAAAACGCGGATGATCTGATGCGTTTTACCGGGGCGGGGGCTTTGAAACGACCGCTGAAGCCTTTGGTCGCCGTACCGACGACAGCGGGCACCGGTTCAGAAGTGACAATCGTTGCCATCATTGCCGATACGGATAAAAACATTAAATTGCCTTTTACCTCCTATTACCTGCTGCCGAATATCGCCGTTATCGATCCGCGAATGACCATGACTCTGCCGGCGCAGATCACCGCCGCTACGGGAATGGACGCGTTGACGCATTCGATCGAGGCATACACCTGTCTCGGTAAAAATCCCATGAGCGACGCCTATGCCACATCGGCCATCAGTCTGATCAGTAAACATTTACTGAATGTCGTAAAAAATCCGTCGGATAAGCAGGGCCGCCTGGCGATGGCGAACGCGGCGACCATGGCGGGGATTGCTTTTTCAAATTCAATGGTGGGAATGGTTCACACTCTCGGACACTCGGTGGGGGCTGTATGCCATATCCCCCATGGAACGGCGATGAGCATTCTTCTGCCTCATGTGCTTGAGTATAACGCTAAACACGGAGCCAATCATGTGGGTGAGTTGTTACTGTACCTCGCCGGTGATGAAGAATACGCGAAAACAGCGCCTGAGAATCGGGTGGAATCTGTCATTAAACACATCCGGTCGATGAAAAATAAACTGTACGATCTTTCAAAATTGCCGCGCACCCTCCAAGAGACAGGAAAAGTGGCAAAAGAAAAGTTGCCGAAAATCGCCAAAGTATCACTCGGCGACGCTTCCGCCATTTATAATCCGGTTGAGATAGAATATGAAGACGCCCTGGAAGTATTAAATAAAGCCTATGATTCGGTATAAAGATCATAACGTGATGGTTTACCGGAGTGGGCCGACCCGGCTCTTTCCAAAGGGTGATAAGTTTTGAAATAAAAGATTTGTGACTTTATGACAGTCCTTTCAAGGAGTTAACAATGAACTTAGAAGAAGTAAAAACACGGACGGAATCAATCAATCCCGCCACGGGTGAAGTTTTGGGACATTCACCTCTGCATACGATTGATGATCTTAAAAAGATGGTAAAAAAAGCGCGAGAAGCTCAGAAGTCATGGGGAGCGCTGCCGGTCAAAAAACGCGTGCGCTATATGCGCGCCATACGGAATTATTTAGTAGATAACTCGGACAGACTCTCTGAAACCATCGCCAGAGATAACGGAAAACTGCGCATTGACGCCTTCGCGACGGAAGTTTTGCCCTCGGCGATGGCCATTTCCTACTACGCGAAGTACGCTAAAAAATTTCTAAATGACAGAAAACTTGGCACCGGAAATATTCTTTTCCTGAATAAGCGCAGCAAAGTGGCGCGTGTGCCTTTTGGAGTGGTGGGTATCATTTCCCCCTGGAATTATCCGTTTACGATTCCCTTCTCCGAAGTCATAATGGGTCTGCTTGCCGGGAACGCGGTTATTTTGAAAACGGCCACCGAAACCCAGATGGTTGGTATGGCGCTCAGGGAAGCCATCGAAGCCGCGGGTTTGCCTGAGGGGATATTCAGTTATATCAATTTACCGGGCAGAATCGCCGGAGACGCGTTTCTTGAAAGCGGGATGGATAAGCTCTTTTTCACCGGCTCGGTACCGGTGGGTAAAATCCTGATGGCAAAGGCATCGGAAACACTGACGCCGGTCAATCTGGAGCTGGGAGGCAACGACGCCATGCTGGTCTGTGATGACGCCGACATATCCCGCGCGGCCACGGGCGCCGTCTGGGCGGGATTTTCCAATGCCGGGCAATCTTGCGGGGGCGTTGAACGAATCTATGTTCATGAGAAGGTGTATGAGCCGTTTTTAAAACTTCTGAAAGAAAAAGTCGATGGATTGCGGGTTGGATACGACACGGACTACAACTGCGATATGGGATGCATGACCACTCAAAAGCAGGCGGAACTGGTAAAAACCCATGTGGATGACGCTCTAAAACACGGGGCAAAGCTCTACGCGCAGTCAAAGATTCCGCAGGATGCCAATTTACATAATTTTATTCCGGCAATGGTATTGACCGATGTAAATCATGAAATGCTGGTGATGAAGGATGAGACATTCGGCCCGGTTGTGGGAGTGATGAAAGTATCAAATATGGATGAAGCGATTGATCTCGCCAACGATTCCTATCTGGGCTTGACCGGATCGGTCTGGTGTAAAAATCATAAAAAAGCGGAAAGGATCGCGCGGAGGATAAAAGCCGGAGCGGTAACAATAAACGATCATCTCATGAGTCACGGGCTTGCGGAAACCTCATGGGGAGGATTCAAGCAAAGCGGTATAGGAAGAAGTCACGGGGAACTGGGTTTCAATGAAATGACCCAGCCGCAAATGATTGTGAATGATATACTTCCCGGCGTTAAAAAGAATATGTGGTGGCATCCCTATAATGAAACCATATACAAGGGCATCAAAGGAGTGATGGATGTTTTGTACGGCAGGAGCATTGGCAGGCGATTGAGCGGTATGGGGCGTCTGCTGAGAATTTTCCCGCGCATGTTTTCAGAAAAAGGTTAAGTGAAGAGAGCAGAGTTTCATTTAATTAATGTCGGTTATCCCATTTCACCGGCGTAAATGCATAAATAATGATCGGTCTTTTATACATTTTTATCCGGAGCTGAAATGAATCATCAGAATAATTTCGATTATGATTACATCATCATTGGCAGCGGATTCGGGGGATCGGTATCCGCTTTACGGCTATCGGAGAAGGGCTACCAGGTCCTGGTTCTGGAAAAGGGCAAAAGCCTGAAAGCGGAAGATTTTCCCAAAAGTAACTGGAACGTCAAACGCTGGTTCTGGCTCCCCGCCCTTAAATTTTACGGATTATTTAAACTGACTTTTTTCCGGCATGTCACAATCCTTTCCGGGGTCGGGGTGGGAGGGGGCAGCCTGGTCTATGCCAATACACTGCCGGTTCCGAAAAAGGAATTTTTTACATCGAAATCATGGGCGCATCTGGCGGACTGGGAAACAGAGTTGAAAGAATTTTATCCCGAAGCGTTAAAAATGCTCGGAGCCAATCTGAATCCCCGGCTCGAAACAGGCGATCTCGTGTTGAAACAACTGGCGCATGAGATTGGAAAAGAGCAGCAATTTGAGCCCACCAATGTGGCGGTTTATTTTGGAGAAGCGGGCACGACGGTTCCCGATCCATATTTTGACGGGAAAGGACCGGAGCGGGCGGGTTGTACTTTTTGCGGCGGCTGTATGACCGGTTGCCGGTTTAACGCGAAAAATACCCTCGATAAAAATTATCTTCATCTCGCGGAACGAAACGGGGTTCAAATTCAGGCGGAGTCAGAAGTTTATAATGTCACTCCGCTGGGTCAAAAGGACGGTTCCGATGGCTACAAAATTAGCTGGAAACGCTCCACCGCGTTTTTCAAAAAGAAAGGCTCCTTCACTACACGCGGGGTAATCTTCGCCGGTGGCGTTTTGGGCACGGTCGATCTTTTACTCAAACTCAAAAAATCATCTCTTCCGGAGATATCCCACAAAATCGGCAGCGGCGTGCGAACCAACTCCGAAAGTCTGATCGGGATCACCTCCTTTGACAAAAAGAATGTGTTTTCCGACGGTATCGCCATTGGTTCCATTTTGCATACGGATGAGCACAGTCATCTTGAGCCGGTACGCTACGCTTCAGGGTCCGGATTCTGGAGAATCCTGATCGCGCCAATGGCCCATGGAAGAAATTTCATCGCGCGGATTTTTAAAGTCATTTTTGATTTTATACGACATCCGGTAAAAAATTTCCGCTCATTTTTTGTCTGGGATTGGGCGAGCCGGACACAGATTTTACTGTTTATGCAGACGCTGGACAGCACCCTCCGTTTTTCAAAAGGACTTTTCGGTATGAAATCATCTTCGGAAAAAGGGAAGAGTCCGTCGGCTTTTATTCCGGAATCCAGAGAGCTGGCAGAGCGATACGCGCAAATTGTTAATGGAAATCCGATGGTACTCATTACGGAAACCATTGCCGGAATTCCCACAACGGCGCATATTCTGGGAGGCGCGGTGATGGGGAAAGACAAGAGTGAAGGCGTCATCGACAAAGACAATCATGTTTTCGGTTACAAAAACATGCTGATATGCGACGGCTCGATGATATCTGCCAACCCCGGCGTGAACCCATCCCTCACCATCACCGCCATCAGTGAAAGAGCGATGAGTAAGATAAGTAGGAAGTAAGAAGTAGGAAGTAAGAATTAAAGAGCGTTAAGAGTGTAAGAGTTAAGAGTGGGACCTTATTCATCCTTCCTGAAATGTCATCCTGGAAGGATCTTCTGCTTGCTTGGGAAGAGTAAAAGTAAGAAGTAAGAAGTAGGAAGTAAGAATCTAAAATCGTTAAGAGAAAAGAGTTAAGAGTTAAGAGTGGGACCTTATCCAGCCCTCCCGAAATGTCATCCTGGAAGGATCTTCTGCTTGCTTGGGAAGAATAAAAGTAAGAAGTAAGAAGTAGGAAGTAAGAATTAAAGAGCGTTAAGAGAAAAGAGTTAAGCGTAGGGTCGAGCCAGGCGAAAAATTGGATCTCAAATCCCGAAGGGATGTAATTATTATAGAAAAACAGACCCCGCAACTGACCCTCCCCTCATTGGGTGGCTTAGGGAAACTGGATTTTAAGATAAAAGATAAAAGAAAAAAGAGTAAGAATGGTCGGAACTGTGACCTGTCCACCCTTGGTGGATAAGATGATTAACTGATGGCCATGATGAAGAAAGTATAATCAGAGTCTTCATAAAATCACGCGAATCATAGTTCAGACAAGGGGCTGGGAAAGTGAGAAGTAGGAAGTAAGAAGTAGGAATTGAAGAGCGTTAAAGGTGGGACCTTATCCAGCCCTCCCGAAATGTCATCCTGGAAGGATCTTCTGCTTGCTTGGGAAGAATAAAAGTAAGAAGAAGGAAGTAGGAAGTTAGAATTTAAGAGCGTTAAGATAAAAGAGTTAAGCGTAGGGCGAGCCAGGCGAAAAATTGGATCTCAAATCCCAGAGGGATGTAATTATTATAGAAAAACAGACCCCGCGATTGACCCTCCCCTCTTGGGGTGGGTTAGGATACTGGATTTTAAGAAAAAAGAAAAAAGAAAAAAGAAAAAAGAGTAAGAATGGTCTGAACTCTGATTAAAATGATTAACTGATGGACATGATTAAGAAGGTGGAATCAGAGTCTTCATGTAATCACACGAATCATAGTTCAGACAAGGGGCGGGGAAAGTGAGAAGTAAGAAGTTGGAAGTAGGAAGTTAGAATTTAAGAGCGTTAAAGGTGGGACCTTATCCAGCCTTCCCGAAATGTCATCCTGGAAGGATCTTCTGCTTGCTTGGGAAGAGGCGAAAAGTAAGAAGTAGGAAGTAGGAAGTTAGAATTTAAGAGCGTTAAGAGAATAGAGTTAAGAGTTATGAGTTAAGCGTGGGGCGAGCCAGGTGAAAAATTGAATCTCAAATCCCGAAGGGATGTAATTATTATAGAAAAACAGACCCCGCAATTGACCCTCCCCTCTTTGGGTGGGTTAGGGAAACTGGATTTTAAGATAAAAGATAAAAGAAAAAAGAGTAAGAATGGTCTGAACTATGATTCGTTTGATTAACTGATGTCCATGATTAAAAAAGTTGAATCAGAGCAATCATTTATTCAGGCGCATCCGCCAGAGGCGGGAGGTCACTGTTCAGACAAAAAGATATCTGAACTCTTGAGAATGCCCCGGATTCACAAAATATATTTTTGTTTTACTCCTTCAGATAATCATTGTATATTGCGTTAGAACTTTTTCTTAAAGCACGACTTTTTGTCATTCATTTTCTGATAATGTACCTTAAAAATTTTTGAATTATTTTTTGCAGTCTTGTATTTGTCAGTTATACTTACCGGTTATGAAATAACCGGAAACAAAATTTTTCTTTGTATGCGCGGTATATAAAATATCCACTGCGGAATGGTTTCAGTTGTGAGAACTGCTGCGACTTGATTCTTGCTTTCCCCGTTATTGAAATAGATGGGTAAAGGATAACTAACACCGTATAACTAACCCGATGGAGGCTATGATGGCCAAAGGAAATCTTGTTTCAATTGAAATCAGCGATGCTGATGTGCAAACCATTAACGGAGCATTACAAACGCTCAAAGAGACACTCAAGCCTTACATTTCATCATTAACCCCGGATGACAGGCGTGAGTTGCCAAAAATGAGTGACCGGACGGTGCCTTTTGTCAGTAAAACACTTGAATACGCGGAAAGCAATGAGCAGTTCGCCCCGGCTTATATGAATGTAGCTGAGTTAAACAAAGATGTTAAGGCCGTGGAAACCCTGACCCAGTTTTTTCGTCAGGTTGAAGATGTGTACAAGCAATTGGATGACACCATTATGCTGGCGGGCAGTGAAGCCTATGTGGCCTCCCTGGCATTTTACAATTCCATTAAACTGGCCAGCCGGATGAGTGTCCCGGGCGCTGAACCGATTTATCGTGATCTGAAAGAGCGCTTCGACCGATAAGCATTTTAATATTCCTGTTTAATATATCCCGGTGTCATTTCAGCAGAAGGACGCCGGGATTTTTATATTTTGAACCAAACGGAAAATACATAAAACAATCTCAGGGATTTGATGTTGATATAAATAATGTCAAAGTCAGAACCTCTGAACTCCGCAACCGGAGCAAATAATACCAAAATCGGAGTTCTGAGAGTCAGGATTGAGCCTCGGAGCTCCGCGATCGGAGCAAAAAGAGTCAACCCTGAGCCTCGGAACCCGGTGATTGAGGCAAAAAGAGTCAACGTTGGTGTTCAGAGAGTCAACGCCCGACCTCCGAGCCCCGCGCGCGGGTCTTTGAAGTACCCCTCCCCACTTATACAAGTACCCCCCCCCACCTATCAGGCTGTTGCAGAGGGGGAATACTAAAGGCTTATACTCGCGTATAAGTTTTTAGCAGGGTAAAAATTTTTTCTAACGATTCTCATAACGAGTTTCGTCAGTATGATCTTTAAAATTGCCATAAA
>JBFXLE010000014.1:0-100473 GCA_050173015.1 Calditrichaceae bacterium | reverse complement strand
TATTTATTTTTAAATAAAGAAAACGATGCAGAATATCCCGTTACCAATACTGTCATTATAATAATGCTGAAAAATACAAGAAAAAACCTAAACAACGTTTCAATTAAAGTAATAGACACAAAGTTAATCAATGAGTAAAATGATAATATCGGGAATAAAATAATAACTGAACAAAACAAATTAATTTGAAATCTGGTCATTAGAAATTTAAAAGAAGAAGGAAACAAACGTTTAATCAGATATATATTACTTTTTTCAAATCCAATAGAATTAATAAATAATAAGCTTATTATATATGAAGGAATGATATATAGAAGGAATAAATTAAAATCTATATTTGATTTTTGTTCAAAAGGATATAAAGTTAAAATTATTATAAATAGGAAAAATAGAATTAACTTTAACAGAAAAAATGGCTTACGTATTAAAGTAAGAATATCTTTGATAATAAATGGTCTGATTTTTATGGGAATAATCATCAAAAAATTATTTATCTTGTTATATGTTAAAAATGATATCGATTTTTGACAGACCACCTTTGATGTTGGATAAAGATGTATATTTTTGTAAGACACTTTTAATAATTTTATAGTTTGATCAAATAATAAAATCAAGATTAATATTAGTGGTATTAAAAATGAAAAAGCAATCAATAAGCTGTTGTTATTGCTTACAATAATATTATGTACCAAATGAGCCGGGGAAAAATAAATATTATAATGATTAGTATTTAACCAAAATAAGAATTCATTAAGAAATATATTATTGTCCTTTAGTACCCGAACGGTAACAGCAAATAAAATTATAGATCCTAATATAATATTAACAAATAAGCGTTCGGGTTTCATTTTTTTGAGTATTCGTTTTAACAATAGAAATAGAAGAATCCCAAAAAAATATATTAAGAAGGAAATCCATAAATAGGAAAATACATATAACATGATCTGACTTGTTTGCGAAAAAGATAGAATTGCTATATATAAAATTAACGGTAACGTAAAGTAGAAGCTGTTCTTAAGAATTATCAATATTGCTTCTATTAGTCTATAATAAACTAAATCATCGATAATAGTGGGGAGTTTTAAAAAATGAATATTTTCATTAATAGTAATATCAAAGATCATATTCATGCCGACAAGCATACCCATAAAAAATAAATACGCTAAGAATAAGTTGCATACAAATTCTCTGTAAACGATATAGTCCGTCAAATTTAATGCAATTGAATGCATTATTTCGGGTAACTGGAAAGGCAAAACATAAAACAAAGCAAAATACAACAATACAATAATTGCATGGGTTATAATTATATGATTAATAGATAGTTGGCTACCAAACAACAGCCTAAATACAAATGAATTTCTATAATGATTTATTAATTTTGTTTTATATAATATTATTACACTTTTTGTAATTTCATTCAACAAATGCCTCGTCCTCTACTAATAATGTATACAAATTTTCAAGTGATTTATTTGTTTTTATCTTATTAAACATATTTTCCAGTAAAGATAAAGTACCCTTAAATATAATTCTACCATGATCGATCACAACAATCACATCAGAAATTCTTTCTGCAATTTCAAGCTGATGCGTAGCAAGAACAACAGAAGTACCTTTTGATTTAATATTTTGCATCAATTGTATAAATAGTTTGACGCCAACCGGATCGAGATTGTTTGTGGGTTCATCCAATATAACCAACTTTGGTTCGTTGATCATAACCCCCGCTAGAGCTATTCTTTTCTTCAAACCAGAAGAATATTTGTCTATAAATTTTGTTTCACCTTTATCAATATTAAATAAGATGAATAAATCGTTAATCTTAGTTTTTAGTATTGTATCATCGTTAATCCCATATAGCTGTCCCAAATAGGTTAAATACTCGAATGGTGTAAAATTATCAAAAAGATTCGGATCTTCTGTAAGAAAACCAATAGTTCTTTTTATATTTCTTAATTGGTCTTGATTTGCTTTTGTCAGACAAATAGAATCAAAATGAACTTCCCCCTGTGTCGGAGCCAGTACAGTTGCAATAATTTTAAGAAGCGTGGATTTCCCTGCTCCATTATGACCTAAAACAGTTACTATTTGACCTTGTTCAAGATTAAAACTTACATCTTCAAGAGCAAACGTCTTGTCATCGTAAGTTTTAAATATGTTTTTCACATTTATCATTTTAACTCACTTATTTATTACTAATCCATATCTACTCCAACAACTCTTGAACCTAGAGGAAGTCAACAATATTTTCCCAAAAAATGGATCTGATAACACTGCTCCCTTTTCTGAGAATTTATCTAATATAACCCAATGAAAATCTGGAAAATTTAATAGTTTTAGTTTATTTAAAAAATCAGTTATTACATAAACAGGAAAAAATACAATCGTCATTAATGAAATCTGATCTATAGTATCATATCTTTTCATCAACAATATTATGTAACTATCAGGGTTTAATTGATAAAAATTTTCGAATTGTCGTATAGAAGCGAATCTATAACCAGTCGTATTAAATCCTGTACTTTCAATAATTCCTGACATAGATTTCATGTCCAAAGAAAAATTATAATTAATAATCAAATCATCAGCTATAGTTTCAATAATTTTCAACCTTTTAAAAAGCATTTTTATTGTTGCTAAACCACAACCTTCAATACTAGATTGATAAATAATGTCATTTTCATTACCTTTAATATTTTTAATAAAATATAGACGACCTAATACTGATCTTAAAATTATTAACTTATTTGGATATTCTATTAAAAGAAAAAAACTAAAAGTATATAGGATTATCAATAATAAGTAACAAGTCAAAAATATCAGATAAATATCGTTCATTTTTTTATCAATCTAATTTTGGTATAGGTATGATTAATATATCCTTAATAAAATTTTGTGGACACCAAACTGAAAAGCCGGATAATTCATCAATTTTTAAGAGCAACCCTTTATTATCATCAATCATTAATATTTTATTTACAGTTCCTGCATAACTAATCTCATTCAAACATGTCAGTACAATCCTTTCATTTAGATAACTTTCTAAGCTATTCATATAAACTCCAATATATTAATCGAATTGATCTACTTCTTGAATAACATCTAGTTCTAATAGTAAGTTAATAATTTTAATAATTTCATTCATTGTAATATTACTATATTTTGGTTTTAATTTGCTGAGTATTTCCTCTTGGTTATAACCATAGTCAATTAGTACAAAGATGTCCGCTTTTTCATTTGTTAAGAAGACTTCTCTTTGAGTAAATGGATTAGGTACTTTTATATAATTTTCGAATCTTATCCATGAAGTTGCTTTAATTGATAAATTATTATAATAGGTTTTCATAATTGTTTTGGCAAATAAACATTTTTTAAAAGTTTATGATATCTTTGTTTTATTAATTCACAATATGGCGTTTTGTCTTTTATTTCATAAGATAATGCTCTACAATCACCAGCACATATGTATTTGAAACAACATTCTTGGCATTCATCGATATTATCAACATGAATGCTTTGTCTAAAGTCTGCAATTGAGTTGTTATAGTAAATTTCCTCAAGGCTTGTATTAAATAAATTACCTAGACTCAATTCAGGTCTATTTAATGCCGCACAAGGATAACATTCCCCTAATTCATTTATGAAAAGAATACTTCCACCAGCACCACAGCAAGCTCTTTTAATTGGATTTAATAAATTAAGAGATGGATCAAAAAATGGATCAACGATTGGCATCTTAATATTGGTTGAATTGGTGTTTGCTTTTGTTAATTCCATGTATATTTTAATTAATTTATCATATTGTGAATATACCTTTTCTCTAAAATGTAGAGATAAAAACTCTGAAGAATCAAATCGATCATTGTTGTTGTTGGACGGAATTTTAGGCTTAGTGATATATATTAAATCAGCATCTAATGAAATTGCAAATTTAAATAAATCTGGTATTTGGCTTACATTTTCTGGATGAGGTGTAAAAGAAATACATTTTTTTAAACTGCTATTCATCCTATGCAATATTTTAAAAATGTTCACCGCTCTTTTAAATGTACCGGTACCACGTATTCTATCATTCGTACTAGAGTTTATTCCGTCAATAGAAATTTGGATGTATGATAAATATCCAGAAATAGATTTAATAAGTTCCTCATTTTCAGTTTGACCATTTGTAACCAATACAATTTCCCAATCGAAGCTATCTTTTGCATACTGCAATATCTCTAATAGATTTGGATGAAGCAATGGTTCACCACCGGAGATATTTAATCTTTTCGGTTTTAATTTAACAAGATTGCTTATAATAAACTTTGCATCTTCAAAAGAAATTGGTTTACTTTTTTTTTCTTTGTGTAAAAAACAATGATCACATGATAAATTGCAAGTAGACAGAATATTAAACCATACGTTTATTAGTCCTAATTTTGGGAGTTCATCATTCTTTAATTCTAATTTCTTTTGTTTAACTTGATTTAAATTGTTATCGTCCTTATAAGTTAAACTTGTATCTGATGAAAATTTTATAAAATTATTTTCTTCAAGCTGACAAATGAGGTTTGTGATCGAATCTTTTAATGCATCTTTTGGGAGAGAATAATTCTTTGCTGCTAACCTTATCAATTCATTGATATTTAAATGACTAGATTTAATTTGTTCATAAATCCATTTTCCTGTTGTTGACGTTTTGAGCCACAAAGGTTTTTCAGGCACTATTATAATAACTGTATTGTTGTCGTATTCCAAATACAGAGGATTCTTTTCAATGACATTTATTTTACTTTCATTAATCATAATGTTTTACTCACTTTTTTTGGACACTCATTTTACACTCAATTACTTCTTTTATCCATAATTGTATTCCCCTTTTAAAATCTGAGAGGTTAATTTTAGAAATAATATTATCTCCTTTTAACTTTATTTTATCAAAATTAAAATAATGATATGCATTTCTTAAATCCTCTATGGAGAAGTTGTCGGTATAATAAATTGGTTTTCGAGTTGTATAATTTTTCCAATTAGAATTTAAAAACTTCATTCCATTCAATTTAGAATTTTCATATATTTTTGTTCCTGGAAATGGAGTTGCTATTCCAACATAGGTTAAACCTATTCTTGCGGCTGAGATTTCAGATGCAAAGATTAAAGTCTTATCAATCGTTTCTTTTGTGTCTTTTGGTAAACCTATCATGAATGAACATTCAACTCGTATAGAATATTTATAACATAATTTTATAATCTCTAAATTTCTTTCGTGAGTAATACTTTTATCAATAGAGTTTAATATTTTCTGATCACTACTTTCAATTCCAAGGTGTATTGACTTACAACCATTCTGAGCAAGAAGCTTTATTAAAGATTCATCTAAAGAGTCAGTTCTACTTTTGCAGGTCCATATGTAATTACATTTATTAAATTCAAGAATATTAAATAAATGTTTTACTCTTCTCTTGTTTACAGTAAAGGCGTCATCCATAAAATCTATAATTTTAAATTTATTTATTTTGTTGAAATAATAATATAGAAGAGAAAATATCCATATTGCAGAGTGCATTCTGAATTTTTTACCATTGAATTCTCTTGATGCACAAAAATTACATTTCCCTGGACAACCACGGCTTGAAACTATAGACAGGGTATCTGAATAAACTTGACTATGTGCAATGAGGTAATAAGACGGGAGAGGTAAACAGTCAAGTCGATTTACGTACCCAATATTATCTGTATGGACTATTTTCCCTTCTCTATTTTTAAATGATATTCCCCTGAGTTTATAAGGACTTATAATATTTGGATATTTTATATGTTCTAATAAAGGAATTATTTTTGATTCACCCTCACCTCTTACAATAAAATCGATATCATTACTTTCCAATCCCTCATTAGGTTTAAACGAAACATGTACACCTCCCAAAATAATTTTTGTTTTTGGCAATGTTTGTTTAATAATATCTGCTATCGAAATTGCTAAATGGAAACTTTCAGTATATGTTGAAATACCTATAGCTAATATATTCTGCGAGTCTTTTATCAATTTTTCAGTAAATATTGACTTACTAATAGATTCAGAAAAAAAATCAAACAAAGTTACATTGTAACCGTGCATAGATAACATTGAAGCGATATTAAGTAAGCCATATGGTGGATAATTATATTTTTCTCTGAGACTTTCTTTGAAACAGCCATCCAAACCAGTGTTGATTAAAATAATTTTATTTTTTCTCATATGATTAATCCGTATATCAAAAATATTTATAACTAGAATGTTTTAGTTTCCAATGCTAAAATATGATAAGTTCATTCAAGAATGGACCTTTGAAATAAATTATAGGTTTATTAAGTAGAAAAATCAACAAGAAAACATTGCATTTTTTGATTGTAAATTTTGATGGTAATTATTGACTAAACAATCTATATAAAATTTATTCTGAAAATTTCCTCCTGTATTCATCAGGACATTTTCCCTGATATTTTTTAAAAACCTTAATGAAATAACTCTCATTATTGAAACCCACTTCAATTGCAATTTGGTACAATTTCTTGTTTGTTGTTTTTAATATAATTGCCGCATACAGACACCTTATTTTATTAAGGTAGGACACTAACGTATAACCTGTCTCACGGACAAAAACAGACCGTAGCGTATGGTAATTACAACCAAGCGTATTTGTAATTTCCTTAACACTTTGTATCTCTTGATATTGTGTGTGGATAATCTGTTTGGCTTTTTTAACTGTGTTTTCCATTTTGGACTTTTCTAAAAAAATATATTTTCTACTTCAGAGCTCATTGGTATTTTATCCGTCATTGACGATGAGAACTATATTGCCTCCCTTGCAGGGTTATGAATAGATTTTGTTTATTCCAATTTACACATGACTCTCTATCCAAAAAGATCCATAAAGAACAAACAGTTCCGTCAAGTCAAACACAAAAGACCACACACAAACCAAACGGCCGATAAATAATCCAGTAAGGCAGAGCAGTAGGCAGGATTAAAAAATACTTTACAAATTGACTTATAAAAGTATAAAACCAAACGGGCAGGATGTCAATCGATTTAAAATTTTATCTTACAAATAACAAAAATATTGAACTCCACCATTAATATATGTCCAAAAAAGTCACACTAATTATCCAGCACAGAGCGGATTTTTTTCTTCATCTCTTCAATTGTGTATGGTTTCGAGAGAAAACTAATTCCTTTTCTTAAGGTTTCCCCATGAAGCATTTGACTGTCGGTATAACCAGATGTTAAAATTATTTTAATTTCCGGGATCATCGCTCTTATTTTTTTTGCCAGCTCTTCTCCGCCCATTTCAGGCATCACAATATCCGAAAAAAGCAGATCCACCCTTGTATCAGGATCATTGTCCCGCATCATATCCAGCGCTTTCACCCCATTCTGCGCTTCCATTACATTGTATCCAAGAATCTTTAAGTAAGAGCAGGCCAGATCGCGTACATCTTCATCATCTTCCACGACCAGAATGGTTTCACTCACTACAGATTTTGAATCACTAATCTCATAAAATGTATCCGGACTTGCTTCCTTCTCTGTCGCCTGCCAGTATATTTTAAAAACCGATCCCTTGCCAACTTCGCTTTCCACATAAACGCTACCGTCATTTTGTTTTACAATCCCATAAACGGTGGAAAGGCCAAGTCCAGTTCCCTTATTCTTTTGTTTTGTGGTAAAGAACGGTTCAAATATTTTATTTTTTGTTTCTTCATCCATTCCGACACCCGTGTCTCTCACGGATATCACTACATGATTCCCTTTTTTGCTGCCCGGATGCATTCTTACAAAAGGCTCATCCAGTTTTACCTGCTCTGTGCCAATGGTGATTTTTTTGTCAGCATTAAGATTTTTATTTTGGTTGATCGCATAGGTCGCGTTGATCACAAGGTTGACCAAAACTTGTTCGATCTGCCCGGGATCGGCTTTTATATGAGAAACGTCTTCTTTTAAACATGTCTCAATTTGAATATCTTCACCGATTAATCTTCTCAGCATATTATCCAGATCCAAAATCAATTTATTTATGTCTATGATTCTGGGCTCGATAACCTGTTTTCTGCTAAATGCCAGAAGCTGCCGGGTAAGCCTTTCCGCGCGTTTACCGCCTCTGACGATATTCATCAAATCACCATACGCCGGATTGGTGGGATCCATTTTCATCAGCATCATATCCGCGTACCCGTTAATCGCCGTCAGAATGTTATTAAAGTCATGCGCCACCCCGCCGGCAAGCAGACCGATCGATTCCATTTTTTGAGCTTGCAAAAGCTGCTGCTCGAGTTTTTTTCTCTCTGTAACATCCCGCATGATCCCCTCATAAGCCACAATTTTTCCTGTTTCGTCTTTAACTGCGGTTGTGGTCTCAAGAACAACTAATTTTTGACCGTCCTTTGACTTCAGAGTTAATTCGAAATCCCGGACATGACCATGCTTTTCCAACATTTTATGGTATTGCACTCTTTGTTCCGGATCATAAAAAAGTTTTTTCGAAATATCAACCTGCCTGAGCTCATCAATGGAAGAGTACCCGAACAAACGCGCTCCTGATGGATTTATATCTATTATTTTGCCTTCCGGCGTACTGATAAAGACAACATCTTCGGAACGCTCAAACAATGTGCGTAAACGCTCTTCTGTACGTTTTCTCCGGTCATTGACCTTCTTGCGTTCCAACGCGCCATCAAATAGTCGTCCCGCGTTTTTAACCAGGTGAATGGTCGTTTGCGGCCATCTCTTTTCTTCTTTAACCGAGTCAATTCCTACCAGGCCAATCAACCTTTTTTTAGAGATTATGGGCGCGATTATTAAGGATTTGACACCTTCCACGCTAAAAATAGCTCTTACCGTACTCGCGGCCGGCGGCAGTTCATTGATACCGGAAAATTGTATTTTCCCATCGCTTTGAATGGTATTCATAAACCAGCTAAAGTCATCACTGTTTACACGTTCATGCCTGCTGATTTTTGGATTAATCCCTTCCCCGCACCATTCGTACGCAATTTCCAGATCTGCGCCATGGTTTCGAAATACATATATATAGGCGCGATCAGCGCTTGTAAATCCGGCCAATAAATTCAGACTCTGGCGAATCATATCCTCTATCTTCTCAGGAGGAAGCGCTATAAACCGCATCGCTAAGGAGCTGATAAGACGTTCGACCTGCATCGTCGATTTTGTCAGCGCGAGCTCGTGATTCAGATCCGATAACTGAGAAGAGGTATCTATATTCACAATATCGTCATTCTCATCCAACCGGGAATGTATAATATTTCCTTTTCCCGCTCCCAATCCGAAATATCTGACATACATCCCCACCAGATTGGCCATAATCAGAAAGAAATTCACGTAAACAATTGAAGCTATCTGAATGCCATTATTTCCGATATTTATGAAATTGTACACGATAAAGATGAGCCAGCCGGCAGCATTGGCTGTTTTTATTTTGAATCGGAATAGCAAATATCCTGATAGAATCAGAATCATCAAACCACTGTGGTAAAATACGGCGTTATCAACAGGAACTTTTAAATTTAGGAAGGAAAGTACCCCTCCCGCGATAACAAGAAACGCGACCTGAGCCACATCCGCGCTAATCTTACGATATTGACCGATTGTCAGCAAATAGACGGCAGCGGAAAGAATTCCCAGAAGCGCGTATGCTATAAACAACAGATTTCTGACTGGAGAAGAAGTGAAGCTTAAATTTAAAAAGAAAAATATCAGCAAAAAAATAAATATTGAAATCAGCCCGCCGGTCATTGATAAACCAGCCTTTTTTCGGAATGTGCCATCTGAAAACAATGCCATTAATTTTACCCCAGATTCACCGGTTTCAGATCAATATGATCCCTTAGTACACGGTAGATTCGTCCGTGAGTTTGATTAAATTGAGTTCCTTCTCACCTATCTCTGCAATATCATCTTTATTGTTTTTGAATATTGTCCGGCCTTTAAATGCAGAAAATAAATACCGCTCGCGGCTTTTTGTCCTGTATTGTTACTGCCGTCCCAGATAATCTTATGATATCCGGCTTCCATAAATTCATTGCCATAAATATTTTTTACCCGTCGGCCAAGTATATCATAGATATCAACAGATACGATTCCTTCGATTGGCAGTTCAAACCTGACATTGGTTTCGGGATTAAACGGATTCGGGTAATTCTGATTCAGTTTAAACGCTACCGGCAGCTCAAGAAAATCAGCTGACACACCGTCTAAATATGATTTTGAACCCACGACAAGACGGTAATTTTTCTCTGACCGATCGGTCTGAATTATTCCGTTCGGATAAATAATTTTTGATTCCGGCGAAACCAATATCCATTCATAATATTCCGGAAGATTAACGGGATCAACTTGTATTTCGGTCGTTCCGGAAAAGTTACTGACCACCCGAAAATCAAAGGAATACCCTTCCTCCTCAGGAGTCCTGAAATCTCCCATGAATTTACCCGGATCATTTTCATCTTCCGATTCGAAGAACAGGGAGACATAATCACCAATTACCGGCGGCTCCAGAATATCCAATCGGTCTCTTGCATTCAAAGCTCCCGATCGCGCTCCGGCGTAATTATTATCATCTTTGTATTTTCCCTTAGCGGCTCTAATCTGAAAATACCATTCTTTCTGAGCAGTTTCACTCTGACTCAGTTTAGATTTCGAAGCCGTACCTTCAACAGCGGGAATATTTAACACCGTATCATTCATCGCGTAAACCGCGTATCCTTTGAACGGTTGAAGATCAGAAGCTGCTTCCCACCCGGTTCCATTATAATAGTTGAGTGTCCCGCCCTGAATCGCGGATGTATTTATTGCAGCCCAGTCAACCCGGAAAGCAAACGGATTACCGATCATATTCCACCCTTTTTTGAGTGTAATTGAATAATCGCTTCCCGTATTTGATGACTGACAATTCTCAAGATCGAGCTGTGTTTGTTCTTTTGTAATCAGCCAAAATGCCTTGCCCGTCTGAACAATTTTATTCATATCGGTTAATTCGACATATGATTCACTTGAAATATCCCAGTCAAACAATCTGTATTTTGAATTATCATATTCACCAAGATCATCCAAAAGTAAATCTTTGAGCATTTTACCACCGGTGTTAGCCGGAAAAGAAATCTTTTGATACGTGTTTTGCTGAGTAAGTCCCGGAAAATTCATTGCAGGTATAGAAACAGTGGCAACCGCCGGATTTTCCGAACCATTCTCCGGATACAAGCTTTTTCCCCCTCCGTGAACGGCTTCAAAATAGTATTCAATTCCTCGTGATGTAATATACTGCCCGTCAATTTGGACGGACCAGAGATCCTGTGTTGATTCGTTAAGGGATAACCGTTGAAAATTGAACTCCCCACCCTTACGGATACACAAATCTACCGATTCGACTTCGGTTTCATCATCAGAAATACCAATTTGAAAAGTATATGTACTGTCCATGGTCAATAAAACCGCGGCCGGATTGAAAACAAAATTTGCCGGCGTATCATCGATTTTTCCCCATCCTGTCAGCGCGACAGGTAACGGATTATTGGCTGTATCATTACTGTAGATGAGAAGATCGGCTGTTTTTTGTCCCGCTGTTAAAGGAGAAAAATATATCTTAAAATTCCGCGGATCGTCATTCATTGTCAGAACGATTGGAAAGGTCTGTTCCTCTAATGAGAATTCAGTCGTATTCAATCCGTTGAATCGAACGCTGTCAATCACAAGATCATTCGTTCCATAATTTGAGACGTTTATTTCCCGCGTATTTTCCAGACTGATCAGAACTTCTCCAAAACTTATTTCTCCATTTTGATCCGATACAATTAATGATTTGCCGGTAGTGAAGGATTTTCCTTTTAACAGGACATTTACCCTTGAATTTTCCGGATCATTCGTTACAATCGTAAGATTTGCCAGACGCTCACCACCGTTTACCGGATGGAATTTAACCGCTATCGTATCGGTTCCATCATTTTTTTGAACAGATAAAGGCGCTTGCCCCCGCGTTATTATATAATCATCCGCGTTAAGTCCGGATATGATGGTGCTGTCGATAAACAACTCAGCAGACCCGCTGTTGGTGATCAACAGATGAACTGTGGTGTCTGAATCCATATGGACGGTGCCGAAATCGAGCTCCAGGGTATCGATCACCATTACCGGAGCAACGCCCTTGCCTTTGAGCGGTAATCGTATTGTTTCCAGGATATGATCATTACTGGTAATTTTTAATACCGCTTCCTTATCCCCGTCTTCTGTTGGAGCAAACCGGAGCATTATCTGATGCGGATCGCTGCCCACCGGCAGACTAAACGCTCCTCCACCGCTAAAAATCGAAAATTCCCCGGCATCTTCGCCTTCAAGTTGTGTGTCCAGCACTTCCAGATCATTTATTCCGATATTGCTGACACTGACCGTCATAACCGAGTCGCTGCGTAGCTCAAGCGCTCCAAAATTCAGGGAATCCGGAGTGACTGAAATATCCGGCTGGAGAGCCACACCTTCAAGAGCAATGGCAGTGACGGGTTTGAATGGATCATTGCTGTTTATATTAAGCTGAGCGTTTTTCACTCCTTCGGAAACAGGATGGAAATTAATGACTATTTGACGCGCGGGATCATCGGGCTCAAGCGTAAAAGCCCCCTCGCCGCCAACGATTGTATAGTCATCCGGATTAACACCCGTAACATCTGTGCTCTCAACAACAAGAGAACTATTACCTTCGTTACTTACAGATACAGACATCACAGAATCTCTGTCCACGATAATATTTCCGAAGATCAGGCTATCGCTGTCTGTCGTCAGGTAAGGCGCGATTCCTGATCCATTAAGGTGAATTTTACGAATGGCCTGATCCGGATCATTGCTATAAAAATCAAGCGACGCCGAAAAATCTTTTATAGTATCCGGCAGAAATTTAACCTGAACTTCAATATTTGGGCCTCCAGCTGATAAAATGAACGGGGCCGGATTATTGAAAATTGAAAAATAACCAGTATCTAATCCATAAATACCGATGGAATCGACTTGTAAATCGTCGTTTCCCGAATTTAGTACATAAGCGGAAAATTGCGAGCTGTCTTTTACGGCAATATTTCCGAATTTAACCGAATCCGGAGCCACGGCAATATTCGGGGCCAGTCCGGTTCCCCTCACTGTGACATCCAGCCGGCTGCGGTCCGGATCATTGCTGTATATGGATAAAATACCGTCATAGTTTCCATAATTATCTGGCATAAATATAACATGAATATTCATCAAACCGCCGGGGGCAATGGTCCCGGATGTGGTATCTGAGCTGAATTCTGGTAGAGAGGCTTCAATGCTGTTTATTACTAAGGTATCCTGTCCCATATTTATAATGCTCAGCTCTTCTGAGCCTGAATTTCCGACTTTAATTTCTCCGAACAGAATTAAATCCTGTGCCACATGGATTTGCGGGATTACCCCCGTTCCGCTGAGTGGAATTGAAGTGTTGCCACTGTTGCTGGAGAGGTCAAGTCCGACGGAATAAGAGTTTGTACCTTCCGGGGTAAAATTTATGATGACAACCAGACTGTCCCTGGGATTTAAAGAGAATGGACTGACATTCACTGAAAACTGCGTCGGGTCAGCCCCTGAGAGAATGATGGATGAGACTGTCAAAAGAGAATCGCCATAATTTTTTACGGTTATTGTTTCGGTTTTTGTGCTATCCCGGCGAACCTTACCATAATCAATCGACTCTTTTGTTATAAATAGTGGTTCGTACCAAAAACCGGCATCCGGACCGCCATAAGCGCCCATATCATTTCTGGTCAGTTTGTGAGAAGGCGGAAAATAGAGATCATTATAGGAAACATCCGGATCACCCATGTCGATACAGGCTGAATTTTCAAGAAGTTTAAAAGTCGTATTATCTTCAAAATACGGATCTTCAACAAGGTTGCCTATGTTCCCCGTACCTGAATAACCGAATTGAACAGCGCTGTAGGTAACCGGAAGATCGAGCGGGGTGATTTGATTATTTGAATTATTGTTAAAATATACGATAGAATTATTTACACTTATTGTACCACTGGCTTTAAAAATACCATTCAGATAGTTATAGACAATTGTTGAGTTGATTACATTAACAACATCATTACCATTTTGAAGGTATATTCCCCAAGAGGTCTGATAAGATATGACAGTATTTTTGAGGGTTGCCTTTCCGTCATTGGTATAGATTCCGTTTCTATTGTTCGAAATAATACAATTAGATACGATCGCGTTTGACTGACTATCTAATAATATTCCGTCACTTGCGTTATTTTTTATAGTACATTTGAAAATATTCGTTGTTTTTCCTTTAACATAAACCCCTTTTCCTCCATTGTTTGAAATATTTGAATTTCTAATAGTCAGATCTATATCCTCATTAGTCAGAACCCCATAATCTTTTCCGTCTTTTATGCTGCAAAAAGCCATTTCAGAACCCAGATACGCAGATTTAAAATTGATGCCTGTCCAGCCACCCGTATAGGTCGGATCATTTTTAAAAATAATCGAATCCTCAGCGGTCCCTACTGCTTTAAAAATACCTTCAATATTAAAATCATAGTCACCCTTAAACAAAACAGAGACACCAGGCTCGATAGTGAGATTTACCACTTTAATGTTGCCCGTTATATGATAAGGCGACCCGGCAAGGGTCCAGGTTTCAGCGGTTATGGTTCCACTTTTGTCGGTTGCAAATAGATTACCGGCCATTAAAATAAATAGTAGAGCTGTAGAAAATTTTCTCATATCAATTACCGTTCGTCAAATATTGTCTGTTTTGATTCTTTACTCACCGGTAGTTACTCAGGGCCAGTCCGGCGGCGATGATAACGGTTTTTTACCGTCGGAATCTCCCCCACCGCTTCCACCGGCAATAATCGCTATTGTGCCGAGAAGAACAGCTCCCCCGGCGCCTATCCAGATCCATTTTTTATTACTTTTCTTTTCAGGAACAGACGCCGCTTCCTGAACACTTATTTCTGTTCTTACGACATCAACCAGTTCAACAAAGACAGGTGGTTCATCCTCTATTGTCGGGTGATATCCAGGATCCATTTCCAGTAATTTTCTTATGAATTCTTTCGCGGTGTCCGGATAACCTTTCGCGAGAAGTGACTGCCCGGCAATTTTATATGCCAGTTTTTTATCTTCCATCGAATAATCATTTGATTTCAGGCATTCTTTTACCAAATCAATCGCTTCGTCAAACCGGCCTTCATAGTACATGGTCTGTGCCGCACTCAGCATTTTTGCGCATGCCTGTTCGCTTTCCTGGGCATGAAGAACCGAGGTGTTGTCTATAACCGGTATCATAAACTGAAATGACAGAAAGCTTATGGAAAGCAGGACTGAGATAAATGATTTCAGATTCAAACTTTTTCACTCTCCTTCAATATGCATACAGACTTATTTCTATCATAAACGATTCGAAAGGCTAAATCATATACTCACGGTATAAATTGAAACGGCCAAAGATATTAACCGTTTCTCTTGAGTATAAATTTTTGGAAAATTCTGCCTTCTTCGTCCACGAGTATTTGTTTCTCCCCGCCGATCAGCACGTAACCATCTTTTTTGACAGCAATTGTGTGCATTCCGACCCGCAGTTTAATTTCTTTCGGTGTCATCTCACCGGTATTTTGCCCGTCAACAATGATTTCCCCCCAAACAGGCTTACCATCCGAATCGAATGCCGAGACACTTACATTGACAATTTTATTAAAATCCACTGAGAATTTCACTGTTTCATCGTGTTCGACGTGTATTTCCTTTTCGCAGACTCCCAGAGACGGATGAACCACTCTTACCATATGTTTTATTGCCGGCAACTGAACCATATATTTTAGATCAGTATCTTTTTTCATTAGTTTACCGTCAATATAAATGGTGCCCCATGGCTTCACATGAACTTCAAGATCTCCCATTAACCGCTTAAGTTCGCCAAAAAACTCGCTTTCCTGATCTTCACTGACGGTAATCGACCCTGATGACCCGGAGTACCCCTCTTTCTTTATTGAAATATCGTGTTTTCCGGGCGCGACGGATTCTAATGTGAATGGCGTTAGCTTTCCTTTGAGTTCTTTCCCATCCAGAGACACCATCGCGTCAGAGGGTTCTGAACTTATCGTCAAAGAACCCGCTTTTTTTATCAGAGCCGCCATGACGTCGAAAGACTGATTTGGTCTGACAACCACTTTTTGCGAATAATCAACATATCCGTTCCGGCGAAGCAGCAAATCATATTCACCTTCCGGGTACTTATTACCGGTAAACGGAGTTTTCCCCACGAAGCGATTATTTAATAATATTTCCGCTCCCTCCGGATTTGATTTCACACTCAAAATCCCATATTTTTCAGAAATTTCGGAAATATTATTAATTTTTTTTCTAAGCCTGAAATTGAGAGGTGCGTTTTTACCTGCATCAGCATAGAATTGAAAAATTTCAGATTCATAACCGGGATGAGATACCTCTATGGAATGATCGCCCACGGTCAAACGCAGTTCAGAAATCATTTCAGCCGAAATCATTTTTCCGTCAAGTTGAATTTCGGAATCCACCGGAAGAATATTTAGTGAAACATCGGCAGCCGGCGTCAAATTGAATATAAACGCGTTATTGTGATCCTTTTCAATTACCACGGTAGTATCAATATCAAAAAATCCGCTTTTCTTCAGTCGCAATTTTAACATCCCGCTTTCGGATTTAAACTCATTTAGAGGCGTTACCCCTATGGGGATTTCGTCAACAATTACACTGGCCTGTCGCGGCGAACTGTCAATGGCCACCATTGCCTTATCAGGGTCACTTTTGAACCATGGAATATTATCAGGGAACAATAGAAACGCTATCACAAAAAGCAGTAAAATGATTAACCCGGTCGCGGCGAATTTACCGGCCGAATGTTTACTTTTCCCATAATTTATAGCTTCGGATAAGATATCGGTTTCGAGGCTGCCCCGGTAATCCAGAGCGCTCTGAGATGCGGCTTTTTTATCACTAACCCTGTTTTTTTCTGAATTTTGAGTATTATAAGTTATACGACTTGTATAATTGGATTCGAAATAATCAATGGCATCGCTCAGATCTTTCACACTCTGGTACCGTGTATCCGGGTCTTTGGAAATGGCTTTCATAACAATATCATTTAACCCGGAAGGAATTTTTGGATTGTAGCTGACAGGAGGCGGAAATTCTTTACGTACAATCGTCTCACGAATATCAAAATCAGTGTGACTCTCTTTAAATGGCGTTTTCCCGGCAAGCATCTCATAAAGAGTAATGCCCAGAGCGTAGATATCGCTTCTGAGATCGGTAAACTGAAGCCCTCTCACCTGTTCCGGAGACATATAAAAAAGAGTTCCGCCGGATGCGAAGGTCACTGTATTACCTGTGTACTGCTGATCTTTTGCAAGTCCGAAATCGGTAATTTTTACAATTCCGTTTTCTGTAATCAGAACGTTATTGGGTTTGATATCGCGGTGGATGATGCCGGCGCTGTGAGCGTGTCCGATGGCGTTAAGCATTTGTTTAAATATTTTCAGGGCCTCATCCCATGAAAACGCCCCCCGTCCTGAAATTAAATCCCCGAGAGTCTTGCCGTCAACAAACTCCATCACGATGAACCATTGAAAATTATCTGAACGGAGATCATATATATTGACAATATTCCGGTTTTCCAGCTTCGCGAGAGCTCTTGCTTCCGTTTGAAAACGCTTTATGAAATTATCGTTCATCGATAATCCCGGCGCCAGAATTTTTATGGCAACAATTTTATCCAGCTTGACATTAAGCGCCTTGAATACCATGCCCATGCCACCCTGCCCAAGACTCTCCAGAATGCGGTAGTTATCAAGTACTCTGCCGATAAATGATGAATTTATATTTTTTTTAGCCATAAACCGATCTCACGCCAAATTCGCTCTGTCCATTATCCTCGGCTTTATAAAAGCAAATCAGCATAAAATAATCGTCTAATTAATTGTCAAATTTTACAAAAAAAATCTCTCAGATTCAAAGAATGTTTCATACCCCTCAACCAAACCGGGGTTTAACTTAATGATGTATCGACTTCATCGCCTGAAAACTTAAGAAATACCTTCATAAATTTTAATATGAACATCATGGGATTGAATTGAAAATTTGCCCGCCGGTAATTTGAACGGAGACGCGTTATAGCCTTATGCTCCTATTTTAATTAAGACTTATTGAGACTTTGGATCTGAGTTAAATTTGGAATGTTGGTACAACGGGTTAAGGATGATTTGGAATGTATCAGCATATTTAAATTTGTGTATCAATAACTGGAGCCAAATATTTCATATTATCACAAATACATCCCGGCCCATGTACCAATTATGGCGCCGACATATTTTGAATCTGTCTCCTCAGCCAGCAGATGATCGGCTTTATCAAGCGATATAAAACTCTTGGGATGTCTTGCCGTCATAAAAATTTTTGCCGCGTTATCGATACCAACAATATTATCAACCGGTGAATGAAAAATGAGGAGCGCTTTGTTTAGGTTCCGGATAAATTGATCCATTTTTGCCTGTTCAAGATCATCCAAAAATTGTTTTTTTATCCTAAATTGACGCCCGGCCAACACAAATTCCGCTTCCCCCTGCAGCTCTATTTGTTCTCGCGTACTCCGTAGCAGGGCTTTAACGTGCCCGGGATCAAAAGGAGAGCCAATGGTGCTGACTGCGACCGAAGATGGAATAGATATTGCGGACTGAAGTATTGCGGCGCCACCCAGCGAATGACCGATCAGTATTTTCGGCGCCGTATAATTGGAACGCAGGTAATCCGCTGCCGCGACAAGATCACCCACGTTAGATGAAAAATTTGTATCCGCGAAATCTCCCTCACTCTCACCAAGACCCGTAAAATCAAAGCGAAGAACGGCAATTCCTTTTGCGGTTAAAGACATATTTATGTTGTGAATTGCTTTTAAATTTTTACTGCATGTAAAACAATGCGCAAAAATAGCATAGGCGGTGGGTTCTCTTTCATCCGGCAAGTCCAGGCGGGCGCTAAGTAAATGATCCTGACTTCCTTTAAATTTTAACCGTTCAAACTTCATTGGTCTCCATCATAATTTTACGTGTCACAGGGTGGGTGGGGTGTATATTTGTTGATAATTAAAACGTAAGCAAGACGGTATTTATTCGGAATGGAGGGAGATAGGGATTATTACTCCTAATATAGGCAATGATTATATGCACTGAGACAATTAGATTCATTGTTCGGCAAAACGGAAAACGGGGAGACCAGAAACTTGTAATCCGAAAGAAGCAATCGGCATCAATTCTAAAATTCCGGAGAATTTACATAATTATAAAAGATATCACCCGGCTAAGCTGAGTCTTTCTCTGGAATTCAAAATTTCTTTGATCGCCATAGATTCCGCCTGTTCCCTGCTTAAACAGCCTTCGTATTCCATGATGGCAGCCCTTTCCTCAAAAATTTCAAGTTCCTCATCGGTAAGGACATCGAATCTTGTCTTAGTATAAAAAGAATCCATCAATAAAGCGTTATTTTGCAAAATAGATGTTCCCATGGCTTTTTCCTTTTTATAGTACTATCGTACACCTGTATTATAAAAAGAAAGATTGCACTTGTCAAGAAATATATTTTTTGATGAAATTTCCAGAATAGTCAGGCTGATATGGACCGGGGTTCAGGATAAGAACGGAGAGATTAAACTGAAGATACATTAGATGAAATATTTTTGAGTTCAATGTTTTGGATTTGAAAAAATTTTCTCCCATTTTGTTTTTAGCAAACCCATCCTTAGGACGTCACGATAGACACCCTTAAGATAGGCGTCTTTATATAAAATCCCTTCAAGTTCAAATCCAAATTTGCTGTTTAAATTGATATTCTTAATGTTAGTATCAAGTGAATGAATATAGACTTTATTGAAATTCAGAATTTTGAAGGTATGGTATAAAAACAGAAAAGTCGCAATTTTGCCTATTCCCCTGCTCCTGAATTCCGCATCCCCAATCAGCTTTTTCATTTCAAGTTTTTTAAAATTCCGGTCAATGGTATCTGCCCCGATAAATCCGACCAGTTCTTTTTCATAAAAAATGGCAAAGTAGCAATGATTGACATTATCAAAAAGATATTTTTGCAGCTCATCTTTTGTCTTAGGGAAAAATTCAATAAATGTTTCCCTTATTTCCGGTGCCTTCAGCCATTCGGTGATTTTCGCGAGATGATTTATTTTAAGCGGTTCAAGAGACACTTTTTCAAGACATAAACAATTTTTTTCATTCCAATGATTCTCAACCGCTTTGATGGAAAAAATATTATTAAAGTAATGATTATTTCCGGACGCTACATTATCTTTTTCTGTAACTAAATCCAGAAGATTAACCGAGACCGTTACGATATCACTTTGCTCAACGCCATAGTTGACCAGTTCTTTATAGAAGCTGTTCGTTACAAGTTTCAGAATTTGTTTTTGTTTTTGCTGATCTATTTCTGAATTGTTAATCGTCATGATAAAATAATCCTCTCCATTGTGAGAATCCTCAGGATTACTTTTTTAATTTCCATTAATTTAAATTCTCTAAAACCGGTTTAAAATAAGAGATAATTATAGAAAAATCACTATTTTTTATTATTTTTTTGGTGTATTCCGGCAAAAACTGATGTTTTTCTGTAAATTTATATTATTGTTATACATTCTTTTTGAGAACAGCCATCGTGATTCTGCTTATGCAAATCAACTGCTCTTTATCGTTTGTAATCCTGATTTCCCAAATTTGCGTGCTTTTTCCGAGATGTATGGGTGTTCCTGTTCCATAGACATAGCCGCTTCTTTCTGACCGGACATGATTAGCGTTAATTTCTAAACCGACACAATAAAACATTTCCGGATCCAGGGAAAGATAAGCGCCCACACTTCCAATTGTTTCCGCAAGCGCGACGGAAGCGCCTCCATGGAGAATACCCGCCGGTTGTATTGAACGATAGTCAACAGGCATTCGGGCTTTTAAATAATCGGATCCAAAATCCACGAATTCAATACCGATTTGCTCCGCCATTGTGTTTTTACCCTTTTCATTGATACTTTCGATACTGAATTCACCGTGCCAGATACTCATTTTTACCCTTTCTGATTAATACTCAGAACATCTTTTCATATAGTTCATAATGTTCGTTTGTCATTTGTAAACCGGCGTACACCTGCTGCGCGTGCAGATTACTTTTATCAACATATAGTCTAATCCCGATTACCCCAGATTCCAATGCCATTCGCTCTGTATTTTCAAATAATTTCCGAAAGATTCCGCGCCCCCTGTATTCAGGCAAAATAAACACGCTGTGCAGCCACCAGACATCGGCATTCCGCCAATCACTCCATTCCTTCTGCACAAGCATGGAACCAATACAATTATCTTTACCATCTTTAACAATCATGTAAAAGCCCCGTTCGGGATTATCAAAGATCGCGCCGACCCCTTTTCTGACTATTTCGATTTCCAGATTAAGGTTTTCCGTTTCCAGCGCCATTCTTTTCTGAAATTCAGCAATACTATTTGCTTCAGACCGGCCTGCTTTTTCTATCCTCAATAAGTTATGAGAATTCATTGTGATCTCTCGAACATTTGTTTAGTGATTGGATTTCATCTGTTTTTATGATAAATATTAATCATCAGGAACACATCTTTAATATTTATACATCACGGGAAAAAAACAAATTAAATTGTAGGAAAATTTATTTACCCATAACTGCGTTAGACTAAATGTATTCATCATTTATGGTTTAATCGCTTTGAAAAATTGAAAATTTTGTGTTAATATATTTTTAAGCGAAAAATCAACGGCCGGAACAACCGATCTTCATTAAACTCATATCTTAAAGAGGATATGTTTATGGCACAACATACCAACTCAGGGAATAATAAAGAAAATGTGTATTCCACCACGTCTTCTAAAACCGGAATAGCAAAATTTTTTGAGACTTTCCTCAGACGATTCAGAACAGTAAGCTATCTGATCGCGTTGATACCGCTTTATATTCTGGGGATAATGATCATGTCCATTTCTCTCACACCCGGGGTTTATTTTTTTCAATATGTTCTGGAATATTCAAAAGATTGGATGCCATTTTTTCAGATTGTCGCCATTGCGTTCTCTCTTGTAGCGGGATTTTTCATGTACGGCTTTACGATAATTTTTGTGGCGCCCTTTTTTAATTTCATTTTACCGCTTCGTATCAAGCCCTGGCGCGGAGGGTATTATTCTCTGCAATCTGTACCCTGGTATTTTCACAATGCGTTTACTTATCTGGTTCGATATACATTTTTGGAGTTTATAACACCGACCCCGCTTAATATTCTTTTTTACAGACTAATGGGTATGAAAATTGGTAAAGGCGTGCATTTAAATACCACAAATATTTCAGATCCTTCCCTGATAGAGATTGAGGATAATGTGACTATCGGAGGCTCCGCCACGATTGTTTGTCACTACGCGGTAAGAGGATATCTGGTTATTGCCCCGGTAAAAATCGGTAAGGGAGCCACGGTTGGTCTGAAAGCGACCATTTTCGGGGACGTAGAAATTGGAGCCGGCGCCACAATCGCGCCACATGAGGTAGTACTGCCAAAATCAAGAATTCCCGCCGGATATCCTTCAAAAAAAATTACAAAAAGGGCTAAATTTACTTCAAAAAAAGTGAGCAGCACTTCAGAAGACTAAGATTGTAATATATTTTCCAGCGCTTTATCACTATGCGGCCGCGCGCTGATATGATTTACAACCCAGGCTGATATTTTGACGGCAAATTTTCCGGAAGTTGTAATATCGCAACCGCGCAAATATTTTGACAAAAACGCGCCGGCAAAGGCATCACCCGCTCCTGTCGCGTCTATAATCGAGTTCGTCGCGGCAGGAATAAGAGTTTCCTTCCCTTCACACATTATCAGAGCCCCATTGGAATCAAGTTTTAGCGCGATAATTGCACCGGGTATCATCGCGGATAATTTCCTTATAATGGCTTTTGGATTCTTCTCACCGCTCAGAACACGGCCTTCCTCGAAATTTGGGAAGAAGATGTCAATATTCAGATCCCGAATGTATGACATGAATTTATCAGCGCCAATTTCACCGATGATCTGAAAGGACGCCGGATCGAGGGAAACTGATCCGCCCGACTCTTTAACTATTTTTGAAGCCATTCTTGATGCCGAACGCGGCGGATCGCGAAAAAGCGACCAGGCGCTTAAATGTAAATGCTGCGTGTTTTTAAAAATTGACACAGGAAGTTCGGATGTAAGCAGATAAAAATCTGCTCCCTGGCCTGACACCATCGATCGCTGACCTTGATGATCTATCCAGACAGAAACGGCAGCCGTCCTATGCTCGCTTGTGCCGATCAGATGCGCCTCCACATTCTCCCACGCCAGGTTTTCCGCCGCCATTTGTCCGAACCGGTCCCGCCCGACTTTTCCGACAAATGTCGTCTTTAATCCGCATCTTGATGCCCAGACAGCGACATTCGCGGCGCTTCCTCCGGGAGCAATCATAACTTCGCCAAAACTATCCCCTCCCGGCAATAACTCACTGTTTGTACGAATAAGTACATCCCAGGCGAAATCACCCAGAACGGTAAAAGGACTTTTTTTTGTATTATTATGGCCTGTCATTATTTGCTCTATTTGTTATTAATTGATCGGGGGAAACTGAATATCATGTGATGATTAATCAAAATATTTCACACCGGCTTTAAAAATTTTCTGATCTTTATTTCCCGGTATATTTTTTCCCACAAATTTTCCTATTCTCTCCGAATGCGCCATTTTACCGAAAATTTTTCCATCTATGCTCGTGATGCCCTCAATTGCATGCTGCGAACCATTGGGATTAAAATCAATATCATATGTCGGATTTCCATCAAGATTGACATATTGTGTGGCAATTTGTCCGTTCCTTATTAACTCATCCACCACTTCACGCGGCGCCACAAACCGTCCTTCCCCATGTGAAACGGCTACGGTATGAATTTCTCCCAAATCAGAATTTGCCAACCACGGAGATTGTACGGATACGACTTTCGTATGAACCATTCTCGATACATGCCGGCCGATTTCGTTAAAAGTGAGCGTAGGGCTATTTTCATCCATTCCACGAATCTCCCCGTATGGGAGCAGCCCAAGTTTAATAAGCGCCTGAAATCCGTTACAAATTCCCAGCATTAATCCGTCACGGGTGTTCAGGAGGTTCATAACCGCCTCTTTAATCGCTGGATTGCGGAATACCGCGGCAATAAACTTCCCGGATCCTTCCGGTTCATCACCGGCGCTGAATCCTCCCGGAAGCATCACAATCTGCGCGTTGTTAATTTCTTTAGCCATCAATTTCAAAGATTCATTGAGGTCTTTTGACGACAGATTTTTTAAAACAAATATTTTTGATACACCGCCGGCCTGATTAAATGCCCTTGCTGAATCATATTCGCAATTTGTTCCGGGAAATACCGGGATAAACACCCGGGGTTTTGCTATTTTTATTGCGGACCGGCGATTGTTTCGCGTTTCATAGTTGATGTTGGCGGGTTTTTCATTATGAAATGTTGTTTTCGAAGGAAAAACTTGCTCAAGAGGGCTTTCCCACTCTTTGACCGCCTCTTCAATGGAAATTTTTGTTGTCCCGTACTGAATAATCTGCGCATCAGTTGTCTGTCCCAGAATCCTAAACTTGAATCCGTCAAACAATGATTCAGGGTTTTCCGATGCGCTGAGCTCAACGACAAATGAACCAAGTTCCGGTGTAAATAACTCATTGAAATCGGAAATATCCGTAAGACGCGCGCCGATTCTGTTCCCGAAAGACATTTTACCTATTGCCGCCGCTATTCCGCCGTACCGGACTGTCTGAGCCGCTACTATTTTTTCTTTCCTGATCAGCCGGGTTATCATAGAATACATTTTTGATAGATATTCAAAATCGGGTACTTCCTCCCCGTCTCGCGGCAGCGGAAGGAAAATAACGTAATTGCCCGATTCCTTAAATTCCGGTGAAATGATATCAGAAGCATCCGCGACATCAACGGCAAACGACACAAGCGTTGGAGGCACATTCAGGTTTTCAAATGTTCCGGACATGCTGTCTTTTCCTCCGATAGCCGCGATTCCAAGATTCATTTGAGCATAGAACGCCCCAAGCAGCGCGCTGAATGGTTTGCCCCATTTATACTTATCAGCGCCTAATTTCTCAAAATATTCCTGCAGCGTGAGATATGCGCGTTTATAATCCCCGCCCGATGCGACGATTCTCGCGACAGATTCAATCACGGCATAAAGCGCGCCATGGAACGGCGACCATGTTGACAATTTCGGATCAAATCCGAAGCTCATCAACGTGGCGGAACTTGTCACCTCATGGAACATAGGTATTTTCGCGACCATTGCTTCGGCCGGTGTTATCTGGTATTTTCCGCCGAACGGATGAAGAACCGTCGATGCTCCGATGGTGCTGTCAAAACGCTCAATCAGCCCGCGCTGACCCGCGATTCCCAAATCCCTTAAATTGGCAAGAAATGATTCTTTAAAATTGGATTTATTCATTTCCACTTCTTTCGGAAGGGAAGTAAAATAATTTTTGGTTGAATCCGGTGAAGCCACCGCGATATTAGTATTCTGGCTTACACCGTTCGTGTCGAGAAATTTCCGGTCAATATCTACAATCTTCTGTTCCCGCCAGAACATTCTCAACCTGTTTAAATCAGTGACTTTTGCCACCGGTGTTATTTCCAGATTTTCATCGGCAGCGAATTCTGAAAATTTTTGGACATCATCCGGCGCTATCACCACAGCCATTCGTTCCTGTGATTCGGAAATCGCCAGTTCGGTGCCATCAAGTCCCTCATATTTTTTTGGTACCGCGTCCAGAAAAATATCAAGACCGTCACTAAGTTCACCAATGGCCACCGAAACTCCGCCCGCCCCAAAATCATTACTTTTTTTTATCAGCCGGCTTGCCTCAGGATTTCGGAACAGCCTCTGAAGTTTTCTTTCCGTGGGCGGATTTCCTTTCTGGACTTCCGCTTCATTTTTCAGAGCATGTTCCGTATGCGCTTTGGATGAACCCGTTGCGCCACCGATTCCATCTCTCCCTGTCCTGCCTCCGACCAGAAGAATCATATCTCCGGATTCCGGTTTTTCACGGCGTACATTTTTTTTAGGCGCCGCGGCGATAACAGCGCCGATCTCCATTCTTTTCGCCACATAGCCCTGATCATAGATTTCGGTCACCAGGCCGGTGGCCAGGCCAATCTGATTACCGTATGAGCTGTAACCATGCGCCGCTTTTGTCGTGATGGTTCGCTGCGGTAATTTCCCCGGCAAAGTCTCTTCGACTTTCGCCCGCGGATCACCACTGCCGGATACACGCATGGCCTGATAAACATAGGTTCTTCCCGAAAGCGGATCACGAATAGCTCCGCCGAGACAGGTTGCCGCGCCGCCAAATGGTTCAATCTCTGTGGGATGGTTATGCGTTTCATTTTTGAACATTACCAGCCAGTCTTCATTTTTTCCGTCAACATCCACCTGAACCGATATACTGCAGGCGTTGATCTCATCCGAAATATCCAGCCTGTCCAGCATCCCTTTCTTTCGCAAATCTTTCACCGGGATGATGGCGAGATCCATCAGACTCATGTCTTTCTGATGTTGACCATAAACATATTCCCGGGATTGCAGATACATCGCGAAAGCGTTCTTCACCGCGGCGGCATATAGGCCGGTATCGAATTCAACATTTTCGATCTTTGTCAGGAAGGTAGTGTGGCGGCAATGATCTGACCAGTAGGTATCAAGAACTTTAATTTCTGTAACCGTGGGATCGCGTTTTTCCTCGTTTCTGAAATACAGGCGGGTGTATTCAAGATCATCCTGACTCATCGCCAGCCCAAGCTCGTCCATCAGCAGAACCAGCCGCGTTTGGGAAAAATCACGAAACCCTGATACTAGACCTACATTCTCCGGTTCATCGATTACCTGTTTCAGCGTTTCCGGTTTTTCAAGATCAGCATCGGTTGAATCCACAGGATTGATACAGTAGCTTTTTATTTTTACAAATACTTCTTCGGAGATATTTCCGTTAAGAATTATTATTTTTGCGGTTGTTATAAGCGGAGGATCCTGATGGCTCAGTACCTGAATACACTGCATTGCCGAATCCGCCCTTTGGTCATATTGTCCGGGCAGATATTCGATCCCAAAAACCTTTTCATCCGGATAAACTTTAAAAAACTCATCATATACATAGTCAATGGGGGGTTCTGAAAAGATGGTGGTGCGTGACTCATCATATATTTTGTCTGAAATTTCGGAGATATCATATCTGTACAGGATTCGGAGAGATTTCAGTTCCTTTATTCCAAGATTTTCTTTTAAATCACTTAATAGGCTTTGCGCTTCGACATCAAAGCCCTCTTTCTTTTCGACATATAACCGGCGAATCGAATTCATAGATTAAATCTTTCTGACAGAATTCTACCAAAATTTTTTGCATCAAATATAACGACATAAGGAATAAAACAAAATAAATCTTCCCGGGAAATCCAAAATGATTTTATTGTAAAAGAAAGGGGTATTATCATATCACGGGTTAGAAGTTAAAGAGCCCGGAGGAGACTGTCCGCATTCAGGTTTGCGGATTCAATCTGTCTAAAATAATTCACGGTGCCTACTTTTAATTCAACGGTAGAATTCTCATCACAAATGATGAGACCTTTGGGGTGCATTTGAAGAGCGCTAACCGTCCACATATGATTCACGCCCTCCTCAACAACTTTCGCGAGCGCCCTGGCCTTCTGATGACTGCTGATAATAATCAATACCTGCTCTGAATCAAGAACGGTTTTTACCCCTACCGTCAGCGCCAGTTTTGGAACTTTTGCAGCATCATCATCAAAAAACCGGGCATTTACCAGGCGCGTGTCTTCCGTCAATGTTTTGACCCGCGTCAGTGAACCAAGAGATGAGCCGGGTTCATTGAAGGCAATATGACCATCGGGACCGATGCCTCCGACAAACAGGTTCACGCCGCCATATGCTCTGATTTTATTTTCATACCGTTCACATTCCGCCTCAAGATCGGCAGCGGATCCATCAGGGATATTAACATTTTCTTTCCTGATATCGATGTGCCGAAAAAAATTCTTCTGCATATAGGAATGATAGCTCCCGGGATGGTCTTCAGCAAGACCGGCGTACTCATCCATATTGAAGGTGACAACATCTCTGAATGATATTTTATTTTTTTGACAGAGTAAGATTAGTTCCTTATACATTCCCAAAGGAGACGATCCGGTAGGCAGTCCCAGTACAAAAGGTCTGTTTTCATCCGGCTTAAAGTCAATAATTGATTTTGCCACATACCATGCCGCCCACTTTGAGACCGCATCATAATCCGGTTGGATGATTAGCCGCATAAAATTCCTTCCCCACCTAAATTAGTTCGCAAAACAGTTTAATGCCTAAAATGGATTTGATCCAAACAATATTTATTAATTTTCCGGAAAAAGCGAGAATCTATCGAATGAGGATGGACTATAAACTGAGTTGTTTCCGGTTATTCAAATTAAGAGTGTCCATTAAATAGAAATTTTATTTGCTAATGTATTGTTATTCAATTTTGCCATCTAAAGAATCAACACATTGAAAGAATGGTGTACATAATTAATGTTTGAAAACAAATTTTGTCTGATCAAATTTAACCACTGTCTTTAAAAACTCAAGATATTCTGAATATAAATCTCTTGAAAAATAATTTGTTTTATACTCGAAATACCTCACATAAGTTAAATACTGATCTTCAAAATTATATTCTGTTTTAAATGATGCAAAGGAATTATCGATATTGATCATTTCCGGAGCAGCTTCCAAATCGTACCCGTATGGAATCTTAATCACCACTGAATCCAAATCCTGATATGGATAATTGAAATGTATAGGAAATTTACGATCATCTACAGTCTCATCTGGAATATTAGATGATGTCTTCCGATTAAAAATATTCGGATTTACAAAGAGACGAGATCCACTCTTTGAAAATGCCTTATCATAATTGCCATCAAAACTAATTGAGACCACTTTTTCGTCAGAACCATCTTCTGAAAACTGATAATTATTTATTGTAAGACCCGGTATGTGATCCCCAAAAATTTTCTGAAGTTGTACTTTTTTTTCATCATTTTTTGCATATTCAAACAGCGTTTTAAAATATCGTTTTTGTTTCCCTGTCGTTTTTACACAACCTTTTATCTTAAGGTTACCGGAAGAATTTAATTCCGCGATGGAAGTTGAATTCCATCTATTTTTATTAGAAGGAGCAACAGGCGTTCGTATCATCTCTCCCGCATCATCCTTAATGACCAGTGCGTCAATTCCTTCGATCGTATATGGAACATCTTTTATGTCAAGAAAATCAGCCGTACACTCCAGCCAAAGAGTATCGTGATCAAACGGTACAAATGCGATACAGTGATTAAACTGATTTGAGGGGAAATCCTTAATCACAGTTCCCCGATCCCTGGTCTTTGCGAGAGCGGGATATGCCTGAATCCCGGCCTCAGTAAGCATTGCCACCATATAGGTGGTAAGATCTTTACAATCCCCATAACGATTTTTATGAACTGAGATTGCGGAATTTGGTTTCCATCCTCCTATATCTAAATAAATAGCCGCATATCGCGTCTTCTCCTGGAGATATTTATATATGACTCTTACTTTTTCATATTTATTATCTACCCCTTTTATCAGCTCCTGAACCTCATATTGTGCTTCCGGCGACAACTGATAGCTGCCTTCTGCCATCCGCCGGTACCAATTCGCCATTACATCCCAATTCGCAAACGATCCGGAAATCTTTCCCAACCTGAAATTTTCAGGCGCGAAAAACAACGCTATTTGCAATTCATTTTCCGGTGGCAAAAAATCTTCGCTAATCCTGGGGTGTACATTTTTTATCTCCCAATAATGAACCGAATCCCCCCTTTCCACAGTCTTCAGAGGAAATATTTCCATGCCAATATTATGAGTATTATATGATGTTGGGTATTGAATAATTAGTTTATAACTGGAAAATAAGACCGGAATATCAGATTGCGGATACCATGAGGGCCAAAAAAAAAGGCTGCTCAGTTCCAGTGCGTAAGAATATTCAAAAACATAAGGATAACTATGATAAACCATTTCGAAATGTTTATTTTTATTTTTCACGTAAAGAATATGATCTGGAGATATTGTTGATTCTTTAATCTCATTTTTGTGAAGCTCTTTCAACTTTCGGCCTGAAGTATCAGTTATTACCGCTTTTATATCTTTGACTTCAATAAAATCTGATTCCTGCAACCATAGGCTGCAGTATTTTTCCCCTGATCTGTTTTTAATCAAAATTCTTCTTTTTTTATAAAACTCAGCCGAATCTCTCGCTTTGATTGTACAAATATTTATATCATCCAGAATCAAGGCATTCGCATTATCTGTTAATGAATCCATTATTACATCCGTAGTTATTATCTGGGGATAACTCGGTCCGGTAAAGCATAATAACAAGATAAAAAATATAAATATTTTATTCATTTCTTGATCATCCTAATCCTATAATGATGAATGTGCTTCCGATTGAATGGAACTGCTATAGAAAGCAACCGATGTCCGCAACTCATCACCCGTTATATTTAAAATCAAGTGCAATCTGTTTAAGTATAAATTTTTTGCAAGCAATATATTACAGAACCATTATTCGCTATGGTTAAGAACTATTTGATCCTGATCCGAGCTGACAATTATATCATAGATTTTTCTTAAAGTCATGTATTCTTTAGGTTGAAATTGTGTACGACCCAAATTAAACTTTCTTCGGCACTCAATCGAATTTCCATTCTCAAAATAGATTTTTGTAAAAGATAAATTTTCCATTCTTCCACTCGCGATTCTGGGTTTTTCACTAATAGAATATGTATCTGGAAAATTTATGTTTATTGTTTCCGACTTAGTAAAATCAGACGAATAATCCACCGGGAATTGTCTTTGTTCTCTAATAAACGGGTTTTTCTTAGTCCTTGTCATAAATGGAGGCGTAAAATATGCAATTGTACCCGTATCATTTATATAATCAGGCAGATGATAGAACAGATCAACAGTCAATGGCAAATCAATAGAATCTAAATTTTCACAGTTAAAAGAATCAAGAACTGCCTCAGAATATAAATCTTTCAATTTGTTTGCGAAATATTCATTCAATTCTTTAGCTGAAATATTTTCTCTTTCTGACACCGCTTCTAATCCTTCATATGTTAAATTTGAATGCGCGATCAGACTATTATTTACTTCCAGATTAGCATCCGTTTCAACAGTAAGCAGATTTTCGGCTCGTAATGGTTTTATTTTTATGATACTTCCCTTCTTTTCATCGATTAGAAGTCCATCCATTACATCGAATTCCGGAGTGAGATATCCGGGAGGGCAATATTTGTCACATGTATTTAGGAATAATTCCTGATTTTTTAACCTCAGATAAACCAGTACATGATTAAACTGTTGCAATTGCACCCAATTGGGGTTAATCATTCCCTGGGATTTCTTACTTATCAATAAAGGTTTTGCATCAAGCCCGGCATGTTTAAGCAGATTGATGAGTAAAATATTTTTTTCATTAGCATTCCCTTCCTTATCCTTATATACATCTTTCGGCTGCTTAAACTCATCGCTAAAAAGTCTAATCTCATCAGTATTTCTAATATCCGAACGAACAAAATCATATATTTTACCGATTACTTCCAATGTATCTATTGACGGCATGTATAAACTTTTTGTAAAATCTTTCAGACCATCGTTCTGTTCCACAAAATCACTGTACTTTTTCCAGACCAGCTCCGCCATATCATCCCATTCTTTTGCATAATTATACTTATAATATGGATTTTCAAAAGAGACCAGTTGGAATAGAAGTTGAGTGTAGTAATCAGAATAATTGGTCATGTATGGTTCATTTTTGATTCCCGGGACATCTTGCGCGGTCCAGATAAATTTTGTACAAGTTTTCCTCGGGTCATACGGATCTCGTATTTTCTGTTTCGTATGCAAAACATCATTGATGATAGAGTTTTTTGTAAGCACACTGTAAGAAAATCCGCTTGGTAAAATAACAGCAATCTCGCTGAATTTTGTTAGCTCGTGATCCTGAAAATACCAGGGTTCAAGCCTGTGGATATATTCTGATTCAAGACGATAGCTATATTCGATTACTGAACCGATTTCCACGCCAGGAACAGCAAAAATTTTCTTTTTAATATTGGAAGTTCTTTCTTCAAATATATCATCCTTTTTCAATTTAATTTTCTTTCCATTTGGTGTATATGAATACGCCTTAAGATTATGGATTTTATCCTCATGGAAATAATATAGTTCTACATTGGCAAACTTTTTTCCGGCTTCTGTCAAGATTTTTATTCTTTTGTGGATATTAAACTCCAGGTCAAAATCGGGAGTAATGGAGATCTCTCCTTTATTAAATAGAATAACCGCGTTCGCCTCGGGATCCTCCGGGATACTTTTCATCTGTAATTCAGAATCTGAAATCTCTCCAAACTTTTGAGCAAACAGAATAATGGGAAATAGTAATAAGAAAAAAATAAATCGTACCAATACTTTTAACGACATTTGAATCTCCTCTCTGAAACTTATAACTTTATTTTATATCAAAAGAAAAGAAACGGTTTGAATCCTATAGTAGACTTTAAGTAATTTTTGAATTCATCAATATGCATTATAAATTAGAATTTGAGACACTACTAATGAACTTATAATATCATTAATTTATATACAGACCTGATCATGAATTGCGGAAAAGAAACTTCAGAAATCCCTGAAATATCACTAAGTGTAAGTCGAGATGTTCTGAGACTAATAAAATTATACAAAAAAAAATATTATAGAGAAAGTGATTTAATTTTTTTTAACACGTTAAATCGATAGTCTCCATGCTAATTTATTTATTATGAATATAGAATTTTTTAATAAAAAGATGGTTTTGGAATGAATGTAAAAGTTGTTATGTTCATATAATTTCCGGGAAAGTCATGAGAATTAAATAAGCGCATTCTTAACCAAAACACAAGAAACAACTTGAACATTATCACTTCTGTGAGTATGATATGAATCAGTTTGATGGAAGTTATCAGGGGGTTTGAATTGACTGAACATTTAGTAATCGGTTTGGGGGCCATCATTCTCGCCGGCACACTCGCTCAATGGCTTGCGTGGCGCCTGCACATCCCATCCATATTGCTTCTCTTGCTTTTTGGATTTCTCGTGGGTCCTGTTACCGGAATCGTTGAGACAGACCGTCTGTTCGGCGATCTGCTTTTCCCGTTTGTTTCAATTTCTGTCGCGATTATTTTATTTGAAGGCGGACTCAGCCTTACTAAATCCGAGTTTCAGGAAATTGGGCGGATTACCCGCAATCTGATCACTATCGGCGCGCTTATCACGTGGATTTTCACCACCGCTTCAGCATACTACATCATGAAACTGGAATTTGATATCGCCCTTTTACTGGGTGCCATCCTCGTGGTGACCGGTCCGACTGTCATCCTACCTTTGCTGCGACATGTACGCCCGACCGGAAAAGTCGGCGCCATTGCCAAATGGGAAGGTATCATGATTGATCCCGTTGGCGCGGTTCTGGCGGTGCTTGTGTTTGAGGAAATAATTAGCGGCGGATTGGATCAATTTTCTGTTCAATCCTTGTTCGGATTATTAAAAACCTTGTTGATAGGCATTGTGATTGGCTGGGTGGCGGCAAAGATCATCATTTTTTTCCTGAAACGGTACTGGATACCGGATTATCTCCATAACTCGGCCGCTATAATGATGGTGGTGGGCGCCTATATCTTATCGAATTTCTTTCAGGGGGAATCAGGCTTGCTATCCGTTACGATTATGGGTATAGTTCTTGCTAATCAGAAAGAAGTGTCGATCAAACATATCATTGAATTTAAGGAAAACCTGCGTGTTCTGCTGATCTCCAGTCTGTTCATCATTCTCGCGGCGCGCGTGAAATTAACTGACCTGACAAATATTTCATTAGAACTTATTTTATTCCTCGGAGTTCTCATATTCATCACCCGGCCGCTGGCTGTTTTTGCATCGACGATCGGTAAAGATTTAAACTGGCGCGAAAAAGTGTTCCTCTCCTGGATGGCTCCAAGGGGAATTGTTGCCGCCGCTGTATCGTCTCTGTTCGCCCTGTTATTGACAGATGCGGGTATTGAATCCGCCGCCCGTCTTGTTCCGATTACATTCATTGTTATCATCACTACCGTTACCCTTTACGGCCTGACGGCATCACCCGTCGCCAGGCTGCTAAAGCTGGCCATGCCCAATCCGCAGGGTGTACTTTTCATAGGCGCACATTCCTGGGCAAGGCGTTTGGGTAATATAATCAAGGAACATGGTATTAAAGTCATATTTATTGATACAAATGTTTCCAATTGCAGAGCTGCCAATAAAATGGGTCTTAAGACCGTGTCTGACAACGTTCTTTCTGAGAATATCAAGGATAAAATTAATCTCGACGGAATCGGTAAATTATTCGCGATGACCCCCAATAATGAAGTTAACGGTCTTGCAGCACTTCATTTTTCAGAAGTTTTCGGCAGCGCGGAACTCTATCAATTACCCTATGACAATCTGAGCAACGGAAAATCAGCATCCGTTTCCAGACATTTACGCGGAAGATTTTTGTTCGGCCAGGATATGACATATTCAGTTCTAACCAAACTTTTGAATACTCCCGACTCTCTTAAAAAAATGACTATCACGGCGGAATTTACCGGTTGGGATAGCCTCCAGACTCATCAAATCCCCCTATTTCTGCTTACAGAATCCGGAAATCTTATTCCTTTCACCGATGAACCACCTTCAGCGCCCATAGTGGGGCAAACCTTAATCTATATTGAGGATAAGAACAATGAACGGGTTAACACTGAAGGATAATAAAAAGTGGGGAGGATCATCGAATTTATAATTATTAGAAATACCGCGACACAGGGGGGGTGATACTATGCCGCGGTTTGTGATGACTCTGGTGTCATCATTTGATGGTATAAAATCTTTCTTTTGGCGTCATTGAAATACCGCATCTTTGAGGGGCATCGCCTTCATAGGTATTCCCGCATGTAGAACATACCATATATTGATCCGGGAGCGTACCTTCATTTCCCGCGGTCAACTCTTTCAGGGCATTGGCATACAAGACTTTATGCTTCTTTTCTGTTTGGTACGCGTAATTAAAGGACAGCAACGCGATGTTGGCGTTCTCGATTGATGCAGCCTTTAAAAAATCCGGATACATCGTTTCAACTTCATACGATTCACCCGCGATAGCATCCTGCAAATTTTCTTTTGTGGATTTAACCTCAAATTCAGGCGTCACAGGATCCATCTTGCCGCCAATCTGCTCAATAGCCGCACTGTGGTTTGCCGCGTGAATACTCTCCGATTTTGAAGCGGCCTGGAAAAGCAGAGCGATTTTTTCATATCCTTCATCTTTCGCTTTTTTTGAATACGCTGCATATTTCGCGCTTGCGGTTGTTTCGCCTTTAAAAGCATCCTTAAGGTTTTGAATTGTTTTAACATTTCCCTGCCCGGTACCTGCAAACGAAAATGCCACAAAAGAAAAAACCAAAGCGACCATGGTGACTAACGATTGTCTGTTCATTTGATAACTCCTCTTTAATGGGTTTGATTGTTTTGACGGCAAAAAGATACGATGGGGATTCTAAAAGGAATATTAACGGAGTCTAAAAATTTACTTAAAATTTCCTGATATGTTTTATTTATACGATTTTAAGCGAATCATCCGGAAAGCGCAGTATAAAAGTTGTTCCTTTTCCTACACGGCTTTTAACGTCAACTTTTATATTTTGAATATCAGACAGTTTTTTTACAATCGCTAGACCCAATCCGTCCCCGGAGATATCTGAATTTCTGTATGCATCCGCCCGGTAGAAAGGATCAAAAATTTTTATAAGTTGTTCTTCAGAGATACCGGGACCGTAATCCTTAACAAATAATTCGTTTTTATTAAAATCTATCTCTATTTCACCACCGGGATTTGAATATTTAATGGAATTTGAAATCAGATTTTCAAGAATTATCCCGAACAGCGATGGATCGGTGTTAATACTCATCGCTGCATGGTGATTATCAAAAACGATGTTTATGTTTTTATCAAGTATTTTTGTTTCCAGACGTTTGAGAACAGCCGGCACCGCCTCATCTAATCGCACCAGCATTAATTGCGGCTCCAATTTTCCCGCGTCATGTCTCGCCAGAATCAGCAACTGATCCACAAGACCGGACATTCGATCGGTTTCCTGAATACAGTAACGGATTTTTTCAATATACTGCTCTGATTTTCTGGGCTTTCGAACCAGCACCTCCAGGGTTCCCTTAATCACCGCCAGAGGCGTACGAAGTTCATGAGACGCATTTGCCGTAAACTGTTTTTCCCTTTCCAGCGCGTCTGTGAGACGTCCCAACAGACCATTTATGGTTGTTGCCAAAGTGTATAATTCATCTTTATGGCGTGGAAGATCGATGCGTTGTTCCAGGTTCTCCCTGGTAATTATTTCCGCGGTTGATATCACCTCGTTTAACGGCGCGATAATCTTTCCGGCAATAAACCGGGTGAGATAAAACAACAAAATAAGGACAATCGGAAATCCCGCTACAAGAACGGTTCTTAGATTGGTTAATACTAATTGTGAATCTTCCAACGGAACACCGATTAAAAGATGCCCAAGAATTAAACCGTGCGGATTACTGATTGGAATCTGGGTCATCCGGATTAAATCTCCGTTAAGAGAAGTATTAAAAAATATTTGCTCCCTGATGAGTGGATCGAACGGCAGAGAACCGTCGTATAGATTTCCCGATTTTTTCAATGACCGACCGGAGGTATCCACAACTTCTATAAAAGTGGGATTGACTTCTATCTGCAGATGTTCCCTTTCTTCCCACTCAAAAGGGTTGGCAAAGATAAACTCACCGTCGAGTACCACCGTACTTTTGTAAACTTCACCCGCCTCAAGTTCAAGATCATCGTCGAGATGAGTGTACACCGTGTTGTAAACAACAAAGTATATACCCAGAAAAAGTAAAAAGGTGAGAGTGCCCGTCGCGGTTATGAAATAAAAAGCAATTCGGTTTTTCAGATTCAGATTCATGATTAATCTCTGGCGATGTAGCCAACTCCCCTGATCGTCTGAATAAGATCTTTATCATCACTCTGGTTTAGTTTTTTTCGGAGAAAATTGATATATACATCGATTACGGATGTATCCGATTCAAAATGAATATCCCAGACATGCTCCATGATACGCGTACGGCTGCACACTTTGTTTTTGTTTCTGATTAGAAATTCCAATAACGCGAATTCTTTTTGTGTAAGAGATATCTCCTGTTTATCACGCGTCACCTGATGTGTTTCAAGATTCATCTCAATATCGCCGAGTGTGAGTAGAACATTTTCGTCTCCGGCGGATCTCAACTGAACACGAATTCTGGCCAAAAGCTCTTCAAAATCAAACGGCTTTTTGATATAATCATTTGCTCCGGCATTCAGACCAAATATGGTATCCTGCACGGTATCCTTTGCTGTCAGAAAAATCAGAGGGGTTGTGTTGTTGTTTTTCCTGATCCTTCGACAAACTTCGATGCCACTAATACCCGGTATCATCCAGTCCAGTAAAATAACGTCATATTCGTTGATCAATGACATTTCGAGGCCGGTGACACCGTCGGAAGCGACATCGACGGCGAAATTTTCTTCTTCTAACCCGTCTCTTATAAAATTCGCGATCCCTTTTTCATCTTCTACAATCAGAATGCGCATGCTGATCCTTTAATTAATCATCATCCCTGTCATTCTCCGGTTTATTTCCTGCAGATTCGGCTGGAAGCGGCGTTGAGATTTCTGAATCCGCATTTTCCTGCATGAAATCAAAACCCAGATTTATTGTTACCCCGGCTGCGTGTTTATATACGAGTTCTCCTCCGTAATATCCAGTTCTCGCAACGGAGGCCGCGCCGATTAAAAACAATATAACTGCGATCCATTTATATACACCGGAATATTTTTTCATTAGGACGACCGCGATCCTTATTGCGGCAGCCGCGCTCATTATCCACACAGATAATTCAGCGGCTTCTTCATGCATTTCGAGAGCCTGTTTCAGGGTTCCGGTTTCCGCGACACCTTCCCCCGCCGAATTTCCTGATAAAAATGCCGCTATTAATCCTATATAGCCTAATATTAATAAATAAAATCCTGCATTGCTAAAAAAATTCTTTTTAGTTATTACACCGGTCAGATCTGAAAACAACCCTACAATCAGTAAGGCAATCGGAAAATGGACAATCATTGGATGAAGATGACTGAAATCAAACATTATAACCTCCTTTTTTTATATCAATAATAGCGCGCCAATCTTAAATTCTTTTAAGTAATCTCTTAAAATTTGCTTAAAATTTGATGATCTCTGGTAGATCTCCGCGGATTATAAGGATGAGTTAGAAATATGGATTAATTTACATGAATTCTTGCTTTATATTTAGATTGAAGTTATAATTCAACAACAAATACCCTTTTTGAACTTAACTCAAGCTATGTCTTACCACGTAACGCGGAAGAAACATTATGAATAAGATCATAAATCAGGTCTCGGATTATGTAACAGAATTATTGAAAAACGAATTAAACCCGGGGTTTAAATTTCATAATCCCGATCACACTATGCAGGTTGTTGAAAATATTCGCGAAATTGCTGAAAGTAGTGATGTGAGTGATTCCGATCTTGAAGCTCTGACAATCGCGGCCTGGTTTCATGACACGGGATATATCGATACCTATGAGGGGCATGAAGAAATAAGTGTGAAATACGCCGCGGAATTTCTCGAAAAGCAGAAATATCCGGATGAAAAGATAAATAGGATATCATCATTAATCAGGGCGACAAAGTTTGACCGGAAACCTGCCAATAAGCTGGAAGAAATAATGCGGGATGCGGATATCCTGCACATCGGCAGAAAGGGCGCATCGAAAAAAACCCGGGCTCTCCGGAAAGAATGGGAAATTATTTTGGGTAAGAAATATTCTGATTCCGAGTGGGAAAAACTTACCCGTGATTTTTACGCCTCTGTCAAATTTTACACAGAGTACGCGAACCGGGAGTATTCGGGACGAAAACTTAAAAATCTCAGCAAATTTGTAACCGGAAGTGAAGAATCCGAAACAAAGCCTCTTTCCATTTCAAAAAACAAGAAGGCAAGAAAAGATAAAAGTGAATCCCAATCTTCCCAGCGCGGTATCGAGACCGTATTCAGGACTACATCCAGAAATCACATCAATCTGAGCGCCATAGCTGACAGCAAAGCGAATACACTTATCAGTATCAGCGCTTTGATCATTTCCATTGTTATCTCTTTTCTGATAGGAAAAATTGATGTCTCAGCCCAGGTGAATATACCCGCCAGCATTTTGCTTGTTACATGTGTCCTGACCATTGTCTTCGCTACATTATCAACAAAGCCGTCAGTTACAAGCAGCACTCTTACCCGTGAAGATGTTGAGAAAAAAAAGGGGAATCTTCTGTTCTTCGGGAATTTTAAAGGAATGTCTGTTGATGATTATCAATGGAGCATGAAGCGGCTGATGGAAGACGGTGAATATTTGTATGACAATCTGATCCGGGATATTTACTACTTAGGGCTGGTTTTAAACAAAAAGTATAAATATTTAAGAATCGCCTATGTGATATTTATGTACGGTCTGATCCTTTCCGTCATTGCATTTTTGATTACCATTTATTGAGTTTTTTTTAGTTTTCTTACCCATCCCTAACCCTTCCCTTACGCAAAAGGGAAGGGAATTTGATTTGTTCAAATTATCTCATTATCCGATTTCTTCTCCCCTTCCCTGCTGTTTCAGGGAAGGGGGCGGGGAATGGGCCAGAAACTTGAGCATTTACATAATTTCGTAGCAAAGAGCAATTTGCATCCACCAGCAAGGGCACTCGTTTTGGTGATTGGACTTACCCATCCCTAACCCTTCCCTTACGCAAAAGGGAAGGGAATTTGATTTGTTCAAATTATCTCATTATCCGATTTCTTCTCCATTTCCTGCTGTTTCAGGGATGAGGTGTGGGATGGGTCAGAAACTTGAGCATTTACATAATTTCGTAGCAAAGAGCAATTTGCATCCACCAGCAAGGGCACTCGTTTTGGTGATTGGACTTACCAATCCCTAACCCTTCCCTTACGCAAAAGGGAAGGGAATTTGATTTGTTCAAAATATCTCATTCCCCGATTTCTTCTCCCCTTCCCTGCTGTTTCAGGGAAGGGGGCGGGGGATGGGTCAGAAACTTGAGCATTTACATAATTTCGTAGCAAAGAGCAATTTGCATCCACCAGCAAGGGCACTCGTTTTGGTGATTGGACTTACCCATCCCTAACCCTTCCCTTACGCAAAAGGGAAGGGAATTTGATTTGTTCAAAATATCTCATTCCCCAATTTCTTCTCCATTTCCTGCTGTTTCAGGGATGAGGCGTGGGATGGATGAGTTTTATATAAAATCCATCTAAAACATAAATTCCGTTCTGAAATAAAAAGCCAGATCTTCAGTAGAGTTTGCCGCGGTAAAATTTAGATTTATTCGCTTATGAAAATAGGAAAGCCACGCGCCCGCGCCCTGGGAATTGTGCCATTTGTCCGATGATTCTCCATCACGGAACACACGCCCCAGCTCACCATAAAATGAGACGCCAAAAGTTGCCGGAAAAACAATTTCGACCTTGGCTACAGGTATACGGAGCTCCATCCTGCCGAGAACGGAAGCATCGCCCGCGAATCTTTCACGGCTGTAGCCGAGCAATTTGTCACCTCCGCCGAGATAGGCGCCGTCGAAGAAGAAATAGTCACCCCATAATTTTTCAGAATACAGCCTTGCCGCCAGTGTCGCGTTCAATCGTTCAGTGGTCGTGTAAAACCTGGCATCCAATCCGGTCTTTATATAATGATTCCCATTGTCGAGCAATTCGGGAAAATATTCTCCGCTTATGGTGACAAACATTCCATTTTGAGGAAAATATTGATGATCTCTTGTATCTCTGGTCAGTCCGGAATACAAACTCAAATAAGTTTTGTCGCCGATTCCGTTCAGATCTGAATTTTCAAGAATGGTATTGCTTTTGGCGGGTATGTCGGAATTTTTAACAGTGAAGCCAAATGAAAATCTTGTTTTGTGGTAAACCTCAAATTCATATCTGCTTAAAAATTCAGTCAGTTTCTGCTCTGTTTTATAATAACCCTGATCTTCGAGCTTTCCGTCGAATTTTGTTTCATTACCAAATCCGAAGAATCTGTTATAATCGAGTTCTGTCCGACCGGCTTTGATCAAAACCCTCCATCCCCGTATCAGCGAATAAAATTCCCCGTTATATTCAAGACGATAGGTATTGGCGTATGTCGCGTATGCCCCAAGAAGAGACATTCTGTAAACATAAGGTTGTGTCCGGAATCCATATTCATACCTGACCGGACCGCCGCCAAGCACAAAACCGTCATCTGATGTAAAGTTGAACCATGGCATAAATTTCCAGGCAAATCCCGAATCCCGTTCCCGCGGTTCGTAATTTTCATTATACACGTCAGTCGATGGATCATAAGGGAGTTCCTCGGGATCGGGTTCAATGATAGATTTAGTAGCTGTCGATTCAATCGGAACCGTATCGTCATCCGGATCATAGAAGTAGGTCCCGGTGGCATCAACGGTTACCGGCAAAATTTTACAAAGATACTTCCCGACCCTGGATTCATCGATCAGAGTATCCTTACCTTTTCCGGCAGCGATTCTGACAATTATATTCTTACGTGTGTTCCCTCTGACAATCGCGGTATCATCACCATCCTGCAAGTACAATCGTAGTTCTTTTGTTTCCGCGCCATCAAAGAATCGATGATACACCGTTTCACCGGTTTTTTCTCCTGATTGCGGATCTTTCCTATAAATCGTTACTTCGAGTTTTTGATCATCAAGGCGGTTGACTAATACATAATCGGGTCCGTTGCCTGTCCATATAGATACGTACTCTGACAATAAACGGTAATACTGTTCAGAAATCGATTTCAGGTTATCCCGTCTTTTCTTCAGCATGCCGGTGAGGCGATTTCCCTCTTTTTCATACCATTCCGCCGGCATTTTGCGAACCGCGTTTTCAATAAGCTCATTTGTTAATGCTGACTGAATCGAAACCGTTACTGAATCCCATAATGATCTATCAATTCCCGTCAGAAACCTTCGGTCAAGGTACCGCCCTGTCCACGTCATATTGTTAATTTGTTGATAATTTTCTCCAAATCCCTCGATCGGAGTAATGGAGAGAGTGATAATCCAGGGGAAGAATCCGTCCTGAACCGAAAATGCCAGATCTCTTTCCGATGGAACCGGGCGCCAGATTTTAGAAGCCCCTTTTAAATCATATTTCCATTTCCATTTCTGAACCGGTCTCTCATTCTCTCCAAGATAAATATCCATCAGCCGGTGTTTCAATAAGCTCACCGCGTCAACATTGCTGTTATGATTATTTTCGGTTTCTTCAAATATTTCATAGGACTCAATATACCGGTTTGGGCCATGACCAGTGTATTCATCTGATGGAATTTCATAGAGCAAGCCCGCCTTGCCCTCGAACCGAATCAATAAAGAATCCGGTAACACATGATATGGAAGGGCGATTAAGATGGGTTCGGGGGTGGATAACCCAACTCCGTTAAGCAGATGAGCCGTTACCAATCCCGCCGCGGGGTGCGCGGTACTATATTGATCAGCATTGATATATGAAGCGAATGTTCGCCGGTAATCATAGGCTAATTTGCTCCGGGATTCGGTATCGATTGGTTCAAATTTAAAAGATTTTCCGTTAGTACTCTTAAAATACAGGGCGGTTTTGCCTGTATCTATCCCGGCAGGCAGGAGTCCGCCGTCGAAATTTTTAATATCGAGTACAGGCACCTTTATTCCGGTTGACCATAATTTTCTCCAGTGACCTCCCCACAAAAATTTATGGACAGGACCGGCATCAATATCCGGATCAACAACGACCTGTGTAATATTATTAGTGCTAATCGCCTCCCGGGCCTCGCAAATTCCGGTATTTCGGTTCAGAAAAAAAATACTCAATAATATTAAAATTTTTAACGTAATCCGGTTCAATTTAAATTTCATCCTTAACAATGACAGCAATATTAGCTTGAATTTGCACTGGTTAACTTTTTGTTTTTTTATAAAGGGTGAGTTTTCCGCTTTTTCTTCCCTCATCACTTATCAATATATTCAAGTCCTGAGTAAAAGTAATCCCCTCAGGCTGATCATGCACTTTTTTGTCGAGCTCCGCATGTCCTAAGATTTCACCGTCCCCTGAAATTTCGATGATAGCTTTCGCGCGGGCAGATATGATAAGAAAGGTGCCTGTAACAGGATTTCTTTCTATTCCGGACGGATAAAAATTTTTTTCACCTGTCTGTTTTTTTAGTAATTTTTCAGACAGAAGAAATCGGGGCTCCTTAATCAAAGATTTCGTATTCAGTGAAAACGAATAGACGGCCTTCGATCCCTCATAACCTTTTCCCGGATACCCCTTGCAGGCTAAAAGAAGACAGTCCGTTTCGGGATCATAGCACAAACCTTCAATATCACATTTGGCCGGAAGTCCCGTATCATAGAACTTATACCCGACAAACGCGTTGTCCTCTCCTTCACTGAATTCATAAATTTCTCCGCTGCTGGTCACCATATAAAATTCATCGTCCGCAATGGCAATGCCTTCAAAATCAGCTTTTATAATTTTATTACCGGGAAAGAATTTTTTAATAATTTTTCCTTCTTTCCGGTCAACCTCGTACACAATCCCCGTCTCATCATTATGGCAGAATAGCCGACCGTCTTCAGATGAGGCCAGACCTGAAATTTCTTTCAGTTCAGGATCATCTATGAGCGAAGAATTCCGCATAATAAGCGCGAACGAGTTTCGGAGAGAGGATCTGTCTGAAGTATAATCTGTTCTTCCGGACAAAATAAATACAATAAGAAGCAATAGTATTACCAAAAGATATGCGGTTTTCTTCATCCTTCAAATCCCTGGTTTGTTTATTCCGAAAGTCATTTTTTTCTTAATCACAAGGCAGAAAATATATCATATTTATTGTAAAAATGCCAAATTACGATTGAATTTGATCTGATTTCGAATTAGAATGTCGTAGCACTACATTTCTTAGTTATTTATTAATATCATTTCGACTGGTACTTTAAGTTTAAATCAGGAAAAAAAATGAGTGATTTTATCTACTTTAACCGTGAACTAAGCTGGCTTTCATTTAATCACCGTGTGCTTCAGGAGGCGATGGATCCTGATGTACCATTATATGAACAGATAAAATTTATGGCTATATTTTCATCCAATCTAGATGAATTTTTCCGGGTGAGAGTGGCCGCGCTCAGAAATTTGCTGGAGCTTAAGAAAAAAACACGAAAAAAACTTGAATTCGACCCGGCACTCCTACTCGATCAGATTCAAAAAACCGTTTTTAATCAGCAGGAACAACTCGGAATCATCAACAGAGATATTCTGGAGAAACTCGCCAAACAGAACATATTTATTATTACCGATACGGAACTGAGCGCGGATCAAAAAGTATTTGCACATGAATATTTTGTCACAAATATTATTCCCTATGTTCAGCCTATTTTGCTTGTAAAAAAGAAAGTTGCCCCGTTTCTTCAAAATAAAGCGCTTTATCTCGCTGTTAAATTGCTCTCAAAAAGCCAGAAGGGCGCCGGCCGTTCAAAATATGCCCTTGTTGAAATTCCCACAAAACAGAGTTCCCGTTTTATTAAAATTCCTTCCACGGGAGATACGCGTTATGTCATATTGATCGACGACATTATTCGATTCAATCTGCCTTCAATCTTTCCCGGATATGAGATTGAATCTTCCTATTCCATTAAATTAACACGTGATGCTCAAATGTATTTGGATGATGAATTCAGCGGTGATTTGCTTGAAAAGATCAAAAAAGGACTCTCTAAGCGCAGCACGGGTGTCCCATCCAGATTTTTATATGATCAGAACATGCCGGAAGATTTCCTGAAATTCCTTACTGAATCACTCAATCTGAATAAAGAAGATTTAGTCGCGGGCGGCCGCTTTCACAATTTCAATGATTTTTTCTCCTTCCCTGCTATAAATCAAACGGGGCATCTTTACGAACCAATGCCGCCTTTGCCTTCCGGAATTTTTGATTCAAATCCGGATATGTTCAGCATCATCAGCCGGCGGGACATCATGGTCTATTTCCCCTATCAGTCATATGATTATGTCACACAATTTCTGTCCCGGGCTGCCAATGATCCAAACGTTACCGCCATCAGCATCACTCTTTACCGGGTGGCGCCTGATTCCGAAATCGTAAAAAATCTGATACACGCTGCAAAGAGGAGTATAAAAGTAACCGCGTTTGTCGAAGTTAAGGCGAGATTTGATGAAGAAATGAATATCAAATGGGCTGAAGAGATGGAAAATGCCGGGATACAGGTGCTATACAGCTTCCCGGGTTTGAAAGTTCATTCAAAAATTTGTCTCATTTCCAGGAATGAATCGGATGGACCAAGAAATTATTGTTATATATCGACAGGCAATTTCAACGAAAAAACAGCGCGAATATATTGCGATTTTGGTTTCTTCTCGGCAGATAAGCGTCTCACTTCGGAAATCAGTTCATTATTTAAGTATCTTAACAGAAACCCGGACCCAATAGCCTTTTCACATTTACTTGTGGCGCCTTTCAACATGCGAAAACGGTTTTATCAGCTCATCAAAAATGAGATTCTAAATGCCGAATCCGGCAAAAAAGCCGAAATTATCATAAAGTTAAACAGTCTGCAGGACAAGAAAATTATCCGGCGTCTTTATGAAGCGAGCAATGCCGGTGTAAAAATCCGTATCATCGCCAGAGGAATCTGCTGTCTTATTCCAGGGGTGAAGGATATGAGCGAAAACATAGAAGTAATAAGCATTATCGACCGATTCCTTGAGCATGCCCGGGTTTACATTTTTCATAATGGCGGCGATGAATTATATTTTACCGGATCGGCGGACTGGATGCAGAGAAACCTAAGCAGCAGGATTGAAGTTGTTTTTCCTGTGTATGACATGAGTTTGCGACAGGAAATTCGCGACATCATTGATTTCCAGCTAAATGACAACGTAAAAGCCAGAATTATCGACAAAGATCAGTCCAATCCATATCGGGAAGATCCTCGGGAGAAAAAAATTCGCTCTCAGATGGATACGTACGCTTATATTAAAGGCAGAACGGAGACATGACCCGTAACAGGCAAATTTAGTCTTTTTCAACAGCATACAGAGCCATTGAATGTTCTTTACCCCGAAGTAAAAAATCACCCATATTTGTCTTTCGATAACCCGGGATGATTGTTATTCGATTCATTAATTCCTCGGAGACAAGAAGATCTTTCTTAAGACCATTGCATTCCGCCTGAATTCTCGCGGCGGTATTGAGAACATCTCCGCTGAACACGATTTCTTTTTTAAGATCTCCCACTTCCGAAGTCACTACCCTTCCGTAATGCACCCCGGCCTTAAACTGCGGTACAAGCCCGTATTTTTGCAGATATTTCGCTTCCGATGAATCCACCTCTTTTTTAACTCTAAAAAAGCATCGCAGACAGTTCATATTTTTGAGGCCATGCTTTAAAGTCCAGGTGATCACCACCTCATCACCCACATACTGGTATATTTCCCCGTGGGTTTCAAGTACCGGCATCGAAATATCATGAAAAAAATCATTCAGAAGTCGGTTAAATTTGACATGCCCCAGATGCTCGGCGATGGTTGTGGATGAGCGCAGATCAAGAAACATAAAAATCCGTTCTTCCTCAACCGGAGAATAGTATCTGCCCGCGATCACCTTTAACAGCATACCGGGACCTAAAAGGCGATTTATCTGCCGAATAAAATTGATCACAAAACTGGCGGCCGCGACGAAAATCAACAATGAAAGCAATCCGCCGCTCTTTAAAAACGCAAGAAATTTGGGATCATTCAGGATTTCGAATACAGAGACATTTTTTTGAAGGCTGTGTGTCGCCAAACCAAACGTGATGATGACTCCGAAGAGCAGGATGACGTAGAATAAGGTGCGGACTATCAGGAGTAATATAAAATTCAATCTCCATGAACGCCTGTGGAGTTTCGGAAACACACTCATGGCAAACCAGAAACTGATGGTACCAACAATAATTCCGCCTAACGTGGCATCGATAATATCGTCCGGACTAAACGCGTTTTTAGAAATAATACGCATACTCAAAAAGATACTGGCAATCCATCCCATGACGATGATTATAAAAGTCTTTATCATCTGTTTGATTTGTAACGATTTGCTCAAAAGAATTCCCGAACTTAAGTATTGGTTTATGAATATAATGTATGTGAAATGATTTATTGATGCAAATAGCTTCTTATATTCCGGTAATTCCTCCTATTTAAATTTACATCGTTCTACCGGAATTTAGAATATCCGCCAGGTTCACATTATCCTCCTAAGAAAACTTGCGTCTGAATGTAAAAGCAAATAACTTTAAAGAGCATGATTCTTCGGCATCAATTTGGGTCAAAACCCTCTAGAGGATAATATTTTCTAAACTATACAAAATCATTTTATTTTTGTTTCAACAACAGGAAATGCTTTCTTTGAACTTTTATAAGATATTTATGCTCTTGTGCATACTTAATTTCTCATTATACGCCCAAAATTCAGTTACATCCGGAAGTATAACGGGTAAAATTTACAATGATGCGTCAGCCTCCTTATCCGGTATGACGCGTGTTTTAAACAGCCCATTCAAATGGGAAAAACGGGACTGGCTGACATTTGGCGCGGTGAGTTCAGGCGCCATCGCAATGTCATTAGCGGATAACGAAATACGTGATTTTCTAAAGAAAAATCGAAGTGGATTTGGCGACAGCATGGGCAGAATCGGCAGAAATTACGGAGAACCTCTGACAGTGATTATGATCGCCGGCGGCATATACGGATATGGTCTATTTACCGATAACGAATGGGCTCGCGAAACGACTGTTATCCTGACCACAGCGCTTGTTCCTATAGGCTTGATTCAGGTGACAGCCGAGCGAAGCGCCGGACGCGCGCGGCCCTACCTGGAGCTCGGTAATCATGAATTTGATCCATTCAGGAGAAATGAGCATTACAGGTCTTTCCTTTCCGGTCATACCATGGTTGCCGTCAGTACATCCCTTGTTTTGGCCAAAAGAATTAATTATCTCCCCGCGAAGGTATTTTTATACGGTTTGGGTACCCTTGGAGCTATGGCCCGGGTCTATGAGGATTACCACTGGGCTTCTGATGCCTTTCTTGGAGCCGCGTTGAGCATATCCAGCGTTCATTTTGTCATTCGACATTCAGACAGGTTGAAAGACGCCGGAGCCGCGGAATCATTCAGATGGCAGATATATCCCGCGAAAAATGGTTTCTCTGTCTCCCTGTACTGGTAGTCATCGAACAATTCTCCCATAAATTTTTCAGCAATAATGCAATAGCATCGCTGTTTTTCTTCCTCAGGACAGTGAGTTATTATCCATATCTGTAAAATTTTTTTATAAAAACACAGAATCTATGCAACATCAATAAATTTCCAAACGTATTTATCAGGAAAATAAGCGATACTTTAATTCAGAGAGGGGCTATGATGAAAAAAATTATTATCGGTCTGATTGCTCTAATGATCATCTCGGTTCTGATATTTGCTTTTACGCGAAACGGAAATGATACGAAAGCTGAAATAAAAAAAGTCCCGGTGGAACGAGGTTCGATTGTAGAAAAGGCTTTAGCCATCGGAGAAATAACACCGGTAAATGAAATTCAGGTCAAATCCAAAATCGCGGGAATCGTCCATAAAATTTATGCCGAAGTGGGAGATAAAATTCACACCGGTCAGGCCCTTGTCGAAATCATGCCAGATCCTACACCGCTCGAAATCACAGAGGCGCGGCGGAATTTTGAAATATCCAACGTCGCTTTTGAACAGGCCAAGACCGAATTTGAACGAAAGAAAGAATTATTAAATTCAAAACTGATTTCTAAGCAGGAATTTGAAAAAGAAAAACAGCTCTTTGATGAAGCTGTTTTAAAAAAGAAATTAAACGAAGAACGTTTATCCCTGATTATCAACGGCCGCGCCAGTGACAGCCGTGACGCTGTGGAATCAGTAATCAAAGCCCCGATCAGCGGAACCGTATTGGAGAAATTTGTTAATGCCGGAGATCCGGTGGTGCCTTTAACCACCTATCAGGCTGGCACTCCCGTATATACCCTCGCCGATATGAGTGAACTTATCTTTCGTGGTACCATTGATGAGATCGATGTAGGTAAAGTTCACCTGGGGATGCCCGCTCAGTTGAAAATAGGGGCGCTTCCCGGAACGGAAGTCCTCGGCAAAGTTTCGCGCATTTCACCAAAAGCAAAAAAAGTTGAAAATGCCACGCTATTTGATATAGAAATTTCAATAGACAATACAAACTCGGTGGAATTGCGCGCCGGTTATTCGGCAAACGCGGATATTATCATCAAAAATGCCGCGGATGTGCTTTACGTTCCCGAACGACTTGTCACTTTCAAAGATGACAGCACCTATGTGGAAGTCATAGATACCACTTCCGGTCACATTGAAAAGAAACTGATATCTCTCGGGTTGAGCGATGGAGTCAATGTAGAAATACAGAGCGGTTTAGACAAAGAATCACTCGTTGTTGAAAGACCGCCCAAAGTGATTGAATAACAAATAATCGCATTCGGCAATGTCAACCAAAACATAAAGAATTTATTATGTTCAAACAAAATCTGATTCAGTTGTTCAGGGATATAAGACATCAAAAATTGCGGACAACTTTAACCATGTTCGGAATCATATGGGGATCGGTTGCCATTATACTCCTGCTAACATTCGGAGATGGTCTGTATAAAGTTTCCAAAAAATCCGCACACGGGCTGGGTGAAGGCATTTGCATTATGTGGCCCGGCCGGACCAGTATCCCGTTCGAAGGATTCCCCAGCGGCAGGTTTATCGGTTTTCCTGAATCCGATGTGGAAGTATTGAGAAAACAAATCAGTGAAATCCGCTGGATCACTCCTGAATATTCCCGCCAGGTGAAGGTAAGAGTCGGAAAAGAATCGTACTCCACAAACCTGTCCGGGGTCTATCCGGAGTTTACTAATTTGCGGAACATGATTGCCGCAGAGGGCGGAAGATTTATAAATCCACTTGACCTGCAATACCGCCGGCGAGTTGTGTTTATCGGAAACCAGGTGGAAACAGATCTTTTTGGCAAAGGAAACGGTCTTGGCAAGACAATCATGATTAATTCTATCCCCTTCACCGTGATCGGCGTGCTAAAGGAAAAGATTCAAAGTTCTAATTACAGCAACGGCGGGGATGCCAATACAACGTATATCCCATCATCAACATATGCGGGCATATTTGGCGACAGATACATCGGTAACATGATATATAAAGCAACCGACCCTCTTCTGACAGAACAAATGAAAGATAAAATGTACCGGGTTCTGGGCAAAATTCACCGCTTTGATCCAAATGACAAGGAATCGCTTGCCATATGGGATACATCTTACTCGGATAAATTTATGGATTCTTTTTTTGGAGGATTCTCAATATTTCTCGGTATTGTCGGTGCCATGACGCTGATCGTTGGAGGTATCGGATTATCCAATATAATGAATATCGTTGTCGAGGAACGCACCAGGGAGATCGGTATCAAACGGGCCCTGGGCGCGAGGAAAATGTTGATTTTGGGACAGTATATCCTTGAAACGCTTTTATTGACTGTCCTCGGCGGGGCTATGGGTTTTATGATTTCATACGGAATAATTTCAGCGGTGAATTTAATGGGGCTGGAAAAATATGTGGGTCAATTGTCGATTTCACCCCTTAATGCCTCGATTTCATTGCTGACTCTGGGATTAATTGGTATGGTCGCCGGCTGGTTTCCGGCAAAACGGGCGGCAGACCTCGATCCTGTCATAGCGATTCGGACATAGAGGATAAATACATGATAAAAAATTGGTATCTATTCCGTCTCTTTTTAAAGGAAATGAAAATACAACGCAAACGCATTATGCTTACCATTTCTGCCATCGCATGGGGCACTCTGTCCATTATTCTCCTGCTTTCTTTCGGAGAAGGTTTAAAACGGCAGATGAGTATAACAGAGAAGGGGCTGGGGATTAATATTGTTATCGTTAATGGAGGACAAACCGGCAAAGTTTATCAGGGACTTCCTAAAGGCCGGCAAATAAATTTTACAGGAGAAGATGTTGAATTGTTAAAGAAAGAGATCCCTGAGATAACAAGAATCAGCGGTGAATATGATTACTGGGGAGCCTCATTCAACTACGGTAAAACGACCCTGACAGACCGCTTTACGGGCGTGCTTCCATCCTTTGAGGATATGCGCACTCACTATCCCGATGCCGGAGGCAGATTTATAAACAAAATAGATATAGAGCAGAGCCGACGCGTGATCTTTCTTGGAGATGAATTAAAACAACGATTGATTGGCGATGAGCCCGCCGTTGGGAAGACGATAAAAGTCAATAATATTCCTTTCACCGTTATTGGTGTTATGAAAAATAAAATGCAGATGAGCATGTATAACGGTCCCGATGCCGGAAAAGCAAGCATACCATTGACTACTTTCAAATCACTGTTTGGAAGAAGACACCTGAGCCGTATCGTTTATCAGGTTGAGCATGCGGAATCCGCCCCATTTGTAAAAAAAGAAGTATTCAGAGTATTGGGGAGAAAATACCGTTTTGACCCGGATGACAACAAGGCGCTCTTCGTTTGGGACACCATTGAAAATTCGAAGATAGTAAAATTGATTATGGATGGCATTCAGCTGTTTCTAGGGGTGATTGGCGCTCTTACGCTCCTGATCGCCAGTATCGGTGTCGCCAATACGATGTATGTATCGGTGAAAGAAAGAACAAGGGAAATTGGTGTTAAACGGGCCATTGGAGCCAACCGCGCTTTTATTAAATCCCAGATTGTATCGGAAGCCTTTTTTATCGCGCTGGCGGGTGGCCTGATCGGCGGAATGATCGCCTTATTCATCATCAAGATTTTGCAGGGCATACCGGTAGCTGAAGGTCCCCTTCAGTTTCTGGGAAAACCGACTTTCTCTTTGCCCATCGCGCTGGCAACAACTATTATTCTCGGAATCGTAGGTCTGGCTTCGGGTTATTTTCCCGCGAGACGCGCTTCAAAAATTGAACCCGTGGAGGCACTAAGGTACGAATAAATGGCACAGATTTTATTAACCGGAGAAGCGAAATGATAAAAATGGAAAATATTTCCCGGGTTTACGACACCGGAAGAGTTAAGGTTAATGCTCTTAAAGAAATTGATTTGCATATCAGCGGCGGCGAATTTGTGGCGATTATGGGACCTTCCGGTTCCGGTAAATCAACGCTGATGAACATGATTGGTTGTCTTGACACACCCAGTTCAGGAAATTATTTCCTTGACGGGAAGCCGATCCGGAAAATGGACGACAATAAACTCTCCGCCATACGCAATCACAAAATCGGTTTTGTTTTTCAGAATTTTAATCTTCTGCCATATGCCACGGCTTATGAGAATGTAGAGCTGCCATTAATTTTATCCGGGATGTCCGCTTCCAAAAGAAAAACGAGAGTGGTTGATTTACTCAAACGCGTGGGTCTCGAAGACAGAATGGATCATAAACCAAACGAGCTTTCCGGAGGACAACAGCAGAGAGTCGCGATTGCCAGAGCCCTGGCGAACGCCCCGCGAATTATTTTGGCTGATGAGCCCACGGGTAATCTTGACAGCCACTCCGGTCAGGAAATCATTGACCTGTTTACGGAATTATGGCAGCAGGGCAACACTATACTGATGATAACGCATGACCCGGATATTTCAGACCGTTGTCCCAGGCAAATCCACCTTAAAGACGGCAAAATAGTAGAAGACAAAAACGGACGTTAACCGGATCGCATAGAAGAAATTATTCTGTTGTGTAGCGGGTGTTTGTCTATTTTTGATCCAGAATTGACCTAACTTTTTTTGCCAGTGACTGCACTGAATAGGGCTTATGGATAAAATTCACACCCTGTTTTAAAACACCGCTTCGCACAATGTGATTATCCGTGTATCCTGAGGCGAAGAGCACTTTTAATCCTGGGATGACATTCTTTAGTTTCTCTCCCAGCTCATCCCCTCCCATTTCGGGCATGATTACATCGCTGATCACCAAAATATCTTTAAATTTCATTTTATACGCTATTTCCAGGGCTTCAAGTCCATTTTCCGCTTCGATGACATTATATCCGAATGAACGCAGCGTCTCGCATGCAAACCCCCTGACGGCATAATCATCTTCAACAAATAAAATTGTTTCATTTCCGCCCACAATAATCTCTTCCGGCTCATCTTCGTGATCCGTTATTTCTGATTCACCGACGCATGGCCAGTATATTTTGAACGTCGTGCCTTTGCCTATCTCACTATAGACCTCAACGCTTCCTTCGTTCTGTTTTACTATACCATAAACGGTTGAAAGTCCCAGTCCTGTTCCCTCTCCTTTTTTCTTAGTGGTAAAAAAAGGCTCAAAAATTTTCTCTTTTATCTCATCCGGCATCCCGGTTCCCGTGTCACTTATCGCTAATACGGCATAGGGTCCGGCTTTTCCAGAAAGATGTTTTGCGGCGTAGGGTTCGTCAAGATTTATGTCATAGGTTTCAATGGTTATTTTCTTTTCGGATGCTTTATCCGTTCTCTGATTGATAGCATCCCTGGCGTTTACAACAAGATTGATGATAATTTGTTCGATCTGCCCCTGGTCAGCCTTTATGTATCCTAACTTTTCATATAAGACGTTCTGAATACTAATATCTTCACCGATCAGCCGGTGAAGCATTTTATCAAGATCGTTGATGATTTTATTGACGTCGACTATTTTTGGTTCAATAATTTGTTTGCGGCTGAAGGCCAACAATTGCCGTGTCAGATTGCTTGCTCTTTTCCCCGCCTTAAGAACAGCAACCGCATCGCTATGGAAAGCGTCCGTGGATTGCATTTTCATCAGCATCATTTCGGCATGGCCGTTAATTACCGTAAGAATATTGTTAAAATCATGGGCTACTCCTCCGGCAAGCATACCGATCGATTCCATTTTCTGGGCCTGAAAAAGCTGACGCTCGAGCTGTCGGTTTTCGGTCACATCCCTGAGAACACCCCGATATCCGATCAAATTGCCATTATCATCACGGACAACGCTTGCCGTGGCGACAAAAACGATCGGTTCACCGCTTTTTTTCTTCATCAATATTTCATAATTTTTCACATATCCAAATCGTTCCATATTATTAAGAAATTTATTTCGGTCTTCCGGATTTTGATACAGATCTTTTGCGATATCTATCCCAATAAAATCTTCCATGGAATCATAACCGAAAATCTCCATTCCTATTGGATTCACATCTAAAAACCGGCCATCCGGGGAGCTGATAAAGATGACATCTCTCGACTCTTCAAAAATGGTACGGTATTTTTTTTCTGATTCCACCAGCGCGATTTCCATTTTTTTACGCTCTGTGATATCATCGACCATTCCGAGAAGACTCATGGGACTGCCGTCATTATTTCTTATGAGCGAGGCTGTCAACCCCGCATACATAACACTTCCATCTTTTCTGAGATAACGTTTTTCAGTTTGATAAGTCTGACTCTCACCATTTAAAAGTTTCTCAATATTTTCCCGATTTCTGGAGGCGTCATCCGGATGCGTAATCTCCAGAAAACTCTTATTGAGAAGTTCTGATTTTGAGTAACCCAGCATTTGGCAAAGTGTATTGTTTACATCGGTAAAACGGAAATTCATATCATTCAGGGACATGCCCAAAGGACCTTCTTCAAAAATTTTCCGGAACCGCTCCTCACTATCCCTAAGAGTTTGCTCAGCTTTAAATAGTTTTTTTCTCTCTTCCGCCTCCTTATAAGCCCGTTTCACCGCCGGCGCCAACCGGTTGAGTCTTTCTTTCAACACATAATCTGTCGCCCCCATTTTCAAGGTTTCGATGGCGATTTCTTCTCCGAAACTTCCTGAAACAAAGACAAACGGGATATTTATCTTACTGGATTGCGCTATTTTGAGCGCCGAAAGACCGTCAAACTGCGGCAGAGAATAATCCGCGAGAATCAGATCAAACTGATGCTGATCAAGCGCGGCGAGATAATCATTCTGATTATCAACTCTTGTGAATCTGCAATCGACACCTTCAGCCAGGAGAATGGACTGTATGAGATCGGCATCCCTGTCATTATCCTCCAGATGTAATATATGCCACGCGCTGCTCATAAAAACCCTTCCAAAGTTGATGAACATATTCTGAAATATAAAATCACAATTTTGCCGATGGCGCTTCGTTCAAAACCGCCCAGAACAATCCAAGCTGTTTTACGGCATCCACAAACCGCTCGAATTCCACCGGTTTAACTACAAAAGCGTTCACACCAAGATTATAGCTGCTCACCAGATCCTTTTCCTCACGGGAAGATGTGAGCATTACAATAGGTATCGATTTTAGATCCGGATCTCCTTTAACCTGCTTAAGAACTTCCATGCCATTAACTTTTGGCAGCTTAAGGTCCAGTAAAATAACCGCCGGATTTTCCTTGTCCCGATCTTTAAACCGTCCGCGCCGGTATAAATAATCAAGAGCCTCTTCACCGTCTCTCACTATATCAATCTCATTGCTCAGATGATTTTCATCCAGAGCTGACAGCGTCAATTCCAGATCATTTTTATCGTCCTCAACAAGAAGAATTTTCTTTACCTTACCCATCATGCTTTTCCCCTTTACCTTTTGCTATTGAAAAGTAAAACGTAGTGCCTTTATCCGGCGCGCTTTCAGCGCGAATAGTACCTCCATGACGATGGATAATTCTCCGGACATTTGCCAGCCCGATACCGGTTCCTTCAAATTCACTATCTGTATGTAAACGCTGGAACACGCCAAACAGTTTATTATAATACTTCATATCAAATCCGACACCGTTATCTCTTACAAAGAATTCATTTTTTGTAAATCCGATTTCAATCACTGCTTCTTTTCTCGGACGGGAATATTTTACGGCGTTTGACAACAGATTGCTATAAGCCTGTTTTATCATGGAACGATCCGCATAGATTTCCGGGAGCGTATCAATTTTCCAGAGTACTTTCCGGTTCCTGGTCTCTGTTTGTAATTCTTTAATAATCTCCTGGACAAGGTCCGCAACTTTGAAACTTGATTTTTTTACTTCCGCGCGGCTCATCCTCGAGAAACTGAGCAGATCATCGATCAGCATCCCCATTCTTACGGCTGAATCGGCTATGGTTCTGATATATCTGTTTCCTTTTTCGTCCAGCGACTTTCCGGCATGTTTTTTTAACAAATCCACAAATCCGGAAACATGCCTCAGAGGCGCCCTTAAATCATGGGAAACGGAATAGGAGAATGCTTCCAGTTCTCTGTTAGCGATGGCAAGTTCAGAGGTTCGTTGATTTACCCGTGTTTCCAGCTCTTCATTTAATAATCGCGCTTCGCTGTATAATTTCGCGTTATCCACCGCCTGAGCAGCCCTTAACGCCAGGTCTTCCGCGAGTTTCAGATCGCTGCCCGTGTACCGTCGGTCACCGTCTGTTAAACCAAAAGTTATGGCGCCAAGTACTTTTCCTCTTGATAGCAACGGTACAACCATACCGGATTTAGGTCCGATATCAGTGATAAAACGGCAATGATCATCATCCAGCGTAATTTTTGGTATCATATCATTGGTGATGTCGGCAAATAGTTCCGCTTTCCCTTCGGAAATCACCTTCTGAATACCCATTCCGATATCGCGGTTTATCTCATAGCGCGTTTTTAAATGACCGGCGCGTTCAACAACAGCCGGGTCCCGATGGGCTACACTAACCAGGCGAATGTTATTATCGCTCTCCCTGACAAAAACCGTGCAGATATCCGCCAGACCCGGAATCGTCAGTTTAGCCAGATTTTCGAGGGTGATGTGATAGTCAAGAGATGTATTCATCGTTCTGCTTGCCTGCACCAAAAACTCCAGATTTTTTTGAGATTCCACTACTTCTCTGGATTTTTTTCGCGCTGTTTGCGCCAGATAAGTTGTAAATGCGAGAAGGATTGCCAGCAAAACACCGATAGATAGTACTAATTTTGGCAGCGGTGTCACCAGATCCGCGCGTAATTGTTTTCCCGGCCATAATTTGACAATCCATTTAACGCCATACTGATTGATTTGAAATTCTTTTGTCCATTCCATTATATCAGAATCACGTCTTTCCTGTTGCCCAAATATGATATTTTCGTCATCACTTATTAAAATGGAGTAAGAATTCAGATAGGAGTTATGAATGGCCAGGTCAAAAAATATATTTGAATTAACATATGCCGAAATAAATCCATCAAACTTGTCATTCACAAAAACAGGAACGCAAATATAAAACCCTTGTCTCTGATCAAATAAGATATCGGACTTTGATATCATTGATTTACGAAGGTCAAATGATTTTTTTAGTATCTCAAGATGATGATCAGATGGTTTATGATGAACATATTCATGATTAATTGAATCAGAATTTACCTGCCATTGGATCTGAAAATCCGAATCGATCCATTCTAGTATCATGATGCCCGGATAGTGCTTTATATATAACGCCGCGTCCGATTCCCACGCCGACTTCTCCGGTCTTCCCCATATCTCCCAGCGTCTGCCCATACGCTCAAGGGCGCCCACTCTGTCTTTTGCTTTATTTTCAATTTCACGTTCAATACTGCGCGCGGTGATGTTGGTGGTTCTGTCAATGGTTTCCCTTGATTCTTCCAGCATCGCCTGCCAGAGAACGATCGTAAGAAATAAAGCGCCGGTGAGTACAACGCTGGGCAGCCAGCGGTGCAGCGTCCTCTTGCTTGTTTTTTCAATCTGAAAAGCCTGAGCGATCACCCCCATACCAATCAGCCCAAAACCAAGAATAATGTTAAAATCCATACCCTCTTCTCCAAATACCGGGAAATGTATCCCGCTAACATAAGAAAAGGATGCGACCAGCGCCCGGCCCGCGATTAAAATACCGAGAACCCCTAACACCAGGGGACGGAAGAGAAAACGAGTGGTAATGCTCATACATAGAATGGCCATACCACATAATAAAAAAGAAAAGGCTATATACCTGAATAACGCATCCGTATAAACGTCATTTTCTTTAGGTAATGTAATATCCGTTATAGAAAAAATCCAGCTCGTATTGAGAAACTTATAATAAACAAGGAGGGCAAAAAGACTTGAAAAGATGATAAAAACACCGACTACCATACCCGGAAAGTTCTTCTTATAAGTTCCGGAAAGCAATCCGATACCGCATAAGAGGAACCCAAGTGAAGTATTATGATAAATAGGAACGTGGGCCGGCAGTAAATGTAGGAAGGTTTGATTCTGCGCGTACCAGCCAATTAATCCGGCTATTCCAATCACGAGCGTCATCCCGCCGGATATAAGAACCAATAACCGTGACCAATCTTTTGACAGACGTATTTGATACATCGAATCTAGCTTTCATCTCAGTATGAATATGATTTACATCATTCAATTTCTTGAGGAGATACTCTATATATCTATTAAACATTAGCCGACTATAATCACAAAGATCAGTTAACAACCGAATTAAATTCTACCGGTTAATAGTATTATAATTTAGAAAAACATTTTAATCAAGTGCCTCACCTATAAAAACAATTTTTAAATCGCGCGTGAGACAGATACTATTAACATGCATAATGATCAGGTAAATTGCGGCTTTTAACATGTAACAGCCGCGAAATATTTCCGCTGATTAAATTTTATGGGAGTTAGTTATCCAACGCGCGACGCGGAAATACGAATTTTTTTTATAAAATTAGATTAAAAAAGAAATATTTGCAAAAAAATTATTAAACAATGACATCATCTGTTTTATCAAATCCAAGTCATTTAATCAACCTGTCCGTCATAGCTTTCCGGATTGAAATTCTCCTTCTATTATTCCTTATACTGACTAAATAATTTGAAGGTGATTTTTTAGATCGCTGCGCAAAATATGAGGTGCCTTCAAAATCGGTCACATCCAAATCGCATCTTCTTATCAGTGTATCCCAGGCAAATCCCGGATGCAAATCCGTCTTATCCCCTCGTACATGATGATGTCCGATGATCCCCCTGTATTCTCGAGCCTCCGGAATATAATCCGTGTGAGCGGCGGGTGTCCGCCGCGGAACCGCGAAATCTGTACAAAGATAATTTACCAGTTCCACAGCGGCATTCATCTGTTCTTCGGTGTATTGCGCAAAAAAACGGTAGGAATTTCTCCACTTTTTTCCATAATCAAAAACATTACCGGTGTATTCGGTTACCGGTGATACGAGGTCAAAAGCATAAAACCGGCTTCCCCGGGCGATCAGACCGCCTTCCGAAGCCAGTTCAATCCCGATACTTCTGTAATCATGCGCGCCGCCCGTACCGGCCAATCCAAGATGAAAAGCCCAGCATGAGGGATTGAATATTTCAAAAATCGTTCCGTCGCGTTCCACTATGTAGGCGGTAGCGACTCTTCTTAGATCATAATTCTGCCACCAGTAAAAGGTGCTTACAGCCGACCCCCCGGCTGTATGATGCAATACGATTAAATTCTTATAACCGACATCCAAAAAATACTGATCCCGTGAAAGCCGCAGGGTGGTATTAAATTCCGGTATCATAAGCATATTTCCGGACCGGTTAAAAGGCCTGTATTTCGCCGCTCTCATTGAGTTCGATCGGCACAAGGTCAATTTCATCCGGGAACTGGGCAAGAACCTTCTTGCTCAGTTTTTTTACTGAAATGATCACACCTACGCGGCCGTCACGCGTGTTTCCTATTCCAACCGCGATCACATTTCTTTTCTTAATCCAGTATGCTTCATATTTCATCTTTATTTCCCGGACTTTCTCAATATCCGTGTTCAACTAAAAATTCCTCTTTTCTGCAAACCTTTTGTTTTATACGAAAATATTTTATGTTTGCTCCTTTTTTTTCCATCATTACGGTAAGGTTACCTGCAATAAACTAAAAACATCCTGGATTCTGTTAATGATGGTGCTCGTATTGCTCCCCGCAAACAAGAGACCCACGATTTTATTGTCATCGCTTAAAACGGCAGACCCGCTGTCTCCGCCCTGACTCATATTTCCCGCCATCAACTGATCGACAAAGGTGGCAATCTTATTTGTACCATAGCTTACCTGAACGGTGACATCTATTTGAATGATATTGCCTGTAGTCAATCCCGTGGTCCGCCCGCTTTTTTTAACACTCATTCCAAGGGAACCTTCGGCACTTCCGGCTATTGCGCCAATTTCCAGAATTTCATTCTTAACAAAATCCTGTTGAAGTGGCTCCGCCAGCGCGCAGTCCACTTTATTTTCACTTGCGGACGGCCTAAAACTACGCAGTCGCGTTTTACTGCCGAACAATGCGGCTAAACCGTTTAAAATACCCGCCGCGGCGCTGCCGATCTGGCATGGTCCCGTTCCTCCGCCGTTACTGTTATCAAATTCAATTTTGATAAATTCATCCAGTTTGGCGATATAATCCTGAGGATATTTGCCTCCGTCATAAGGTCCCGGCTGAAGAATCGCATCACCTTTAACTGCATTGTTGCTGTTAGCGAGCACATGATTATTGGATAAAATGAACAGTTTATTGTTTTTCTTTACAAGACATCCCAATGTACCGGCTGTGATATCTTTATGCCCGATACTAACGCCTCCCGGAGCAGGGCGAAATCGTCCGGTCGGAGGCTGAAAAGCGTGAATTAAACCGGTGGGATAAACATCAGTAGGGATATTTTGAATACTCGCGGGAATGAGTTCCATCGCGCTAAGGGCATTCTTGGTTTTTTTGGTATCCACTGAACAGATTAAGGCCAGATCTTTTGTCCGCTCCCCTTGTGTTGTTTTGTAACCGATACCTGTGGCAATTACGTTTGGCTTGCTGTGCAGTTCCTTACGGGCTTCTGCTAAAATTCTTCTCGCGTCTTCCAATTTCACGGCCATACAAACCTCCTGTCTGGTTAATTTTTCTTACAAATCAAGACTGATTGTAAAACTAATCTTTCAAATCTGGCAAATATTTTTCTGAAACATGTTATTCAACTGACAGAGCCGACCTTAAACTCGGGAACTTTTGTAACCCGATATAATATTCTCCTTTTACAGTTAATAAAGATCAAGCTTCACGGGAACTCCCGAAAAGCTTGATCTCCAATTTTATTGAAAGCTACCCGGTGGTTGAAAAACCATAAACTCTCTTTGTTGATTAAAATCATGTGAAAATTTATTAATTTCTTCGCGTAAACCGGGATTTGGAATCATTTTCTCCGTTAGAATTAAATTTTTCAGACTCACTTTTAGAACCAAAATAGTAAAACCCGCGAGCACCTCAGACATTTGAAAATTACAATGTCCGTATCTGAATACAGGAATATTGAAATGCTTCTGAACGTTTCCGGATTGATATATTTTCAGGTTATAAAGCGGTTCATGCCAATAGGGCACAATCGGATCGCCGGTTGTATGCATCGTCACCAACGGATTGACTAGATCACCGGATGTTTGGTATCTTGCTTCAATTTCCGCGACAGCATCATCATCCGCTTTAAATCTTTTGATATTCATATTGAGTAATAAATCGTTTCCCGAACCGGAATAAATGCGCGTTAAGTTATCAAACGGCTGACCGCCGAGTTTCACGATCGCGTCATTGGTCGCGAACACCGTGTACCAGAGGATGCCAATCACTGTAGATTCAATTGATTTTGGATCTCTCACGTCAACCGGAGCGCGGGTGACACGCAGCAACTGCCTGGTAGCCTGTGGATTTGCAGCGATCGCGTTTTTGATCAGTGGTTCATATTTTGAAGACCAGTTCATCATTACTTCCGCCGGAACATCAACGGCAGAGCCGGGAATCATATTCGGAAAAAAGTAGTCAAAAACAACCCTGAAATCACTGAAGTAATCGATCTGCTTTTTAAAATCTCCCACCGGTCCGCACGTCGCGAGCCCACCGTCAAATACGCCGGGATACTGTTCTACCCCTAAAGCGGCAACCGCGCCGCCTTCTGAAGCGCCTATGAGATAGACGTGTTTAGGGTCACCGTAACCGGAACTGAAGATATCAGTAAGCTCGACAAGGTCCATCACCGCGTCGGGAATGATCAGCCCGTTATCCCTGTAACTCGATGTGGCGAAGGCGTATCCCATCTGATTAATGATTTCAGATATGGTCACCCCGTCTATTTCGTTATCCTGAATGGCAAGCGGTTCATCGGGCGCCACATACCCGTGGGCATAAACGACCAGTTCTCCATTCCAGTCTTCAGGTACGCATATTCTGTATAAGGCGCCACTGTTCTGGATCCCGTCCACACAGGTTAGAGATACTCCGTTTTCAAGCAGCCTGACAGTTTTCACAACAGATGTCTCCCCGAGCTGTTCAGGCTGCGTCTGCAATTCTGTACAATTATAAGCGATTCCGGAAACTAAAAACAACGGGATGAAAATCATTTTTTTCAGCATTTTCTCGAGCATGGAACCGCCTTTCATTTATTTCATCATCTTTTCCCTGGCCCGGTCACGCACTAATGCAAACCCTAAGGAATTTTCATTCAGGCCGGCGACTTTTGCATATAATTGATCGGCTTTTTCCTTTTCACCTTTCTTTTCATATACAGTAGCGAGATAGAACCAGTTATACGGATCCTGCATATCGGATTTCGCAAAATTTTTGATCGCGTCATCGAAATTACCTTTTTTGAGATCAATCATTGCCAGCAGAGAGTGAAGAAATTTTACTTCATTTGGATCTTCCCTGGCTTCTATGACCGCCTGGCATTCCGCAAGCACATCTTTTGCTCCGTCAACGTTATTCATGGCAGTCAGCGCATAACAGCGATTCATACTTGAGCTTAACAGATAAGTTTTCTTAACGGTCTCCGGAAGCTCTGACTTGTTAGTCATTTGCACCGCCATATCAAATTTTTTCATTCCTTCATCAAACTTACCGGATTCCACAAGAATAAATCCCTCAGTATTGTATGTCCCTATCACAGTGGTCATCATTTTCTCTTTTTCCGCCATAGCGCGTTCTTTTTCAACGGCGATTAACGCGTCATTTAACTTTCCTTCATGTATATATGAAGTTGCAATCCAAAACATCGCGCTCGTCTTCTCGTTTGGGTTTATGGCATTATCCATACGCATATTATAATATTCTCTGGCCTTGTTAAAATTTCCTTTAAACACGTAGTTATGCCCAACCCCAAGAAGAGCGCTCGTAAAGCGTTTATCCTTGTTAAATGATTTTAGATAATTCTCGATTGATTCATCATATCGGCCTGTTTTCATCAAAAATTCCGCGTAAGAATCATATGGATTAGGATTATCCGGGATAAGATTGATATATTTTTTAAAGGCCGTGTCTGCCTCGGGAAGCTGATTCAGTGCCGAATGAGCGTATCCGACCATATTGTATGCAGGAGCGTATTTATTATCTATGTTGATCGATTCTTTCAAATATTTGATCGATCGTTCATAATCGCCCGAAGAGTAATAATAAATTCCGGCGAGTGATTGAATTCTTTTGTCTTTTGGGTACATCTCAAGGAGCTGATTAAGATATTTGATCTGATTTCTGCCATCATTCTCTGACGCGGCTTTATTGTACATAATGAATGCTTTTTCACCCGGCGTTACTTTCTCCACCAGTTTGATCGCTTTCTGAAGATGCGGCCATGCCGCGTTAAATCCGCCTCCCGCCATTGAGCGATATACATAAGCCAAAGCAAAGTTGGGATCTTTTTCGATCGATTTATCAAGCAATTCAATTGCGGCGTTGAACTCAATATTTTCAATTTTATCCCGCGCCGTCATAAATAATTTAAGCGCTTCTTTTGAAGATGTCGTCACCGGCATCTCATTAGGATTGCTTAGCAAATCGATGGGAATAAATATTAATAATCCCATGACTAATGAGAACGCGACTGTCAATTTTTTAATGTTGAATAATTTCATTTCTTCCCCCCGTAAGATATTAATGATTATAAAGTATTCGCCAATATATCAGGGGGGACCGCGATTGATTTTTTCGATAGTTATCGATCTCATTTCAACCTCCTTCTTTTTACCCGACAGAAATATGAATTATAAAAACCACATCATACTTTTATTTTATTTTTCAGGTAATACACATAAATATTCTATTACAAAAAGCGGCAGAAAAAAATTAAGTAAAGAATTGTCAGATGATAAAAAAAATTAACGTGAGATTCATTGCCGCAGGCCATTTTTTTATTAGGTATATTAAAACAAACAAGAGTTCGTAAATAATTCCATCAATAAATATAACTTAGACCGTTAGACAGAATAATTATTCCCGGGATTCTTGAATCAAGTAATTCTAAAGGTTGTTAATGATTAATAAATCCGGCCGAATACAGAATCACAGTTAAAAAATACGCTATGGGATTCTGGAAAGAACATAAAATATGGTTTTTATTTTGTTGATAGGCAACCTGGAGTAAAAAATTTTTGGATTAATTCATCCGGGGTAAATTAATTCCTTTTGAGAGTTACGAAAAACTCTTCGTAGTGTTTCGATTATATGAACAGACCGAACAGGATGCAAGCGAAAAATTATAAACATTCAGCAACCATCCTTTGGATGTTCATCATTTGTCATCTAAATATCCGGTTTAACGGAACCCGGCTAAAAAAATCAGAGAAGATGATACAACTCCTCCCGTAATAATTCTCCACATATTTTTCGTCTGTAGCCGCTGGTAGAACGGATATCGGTAATTGGACTCACTTCTTTCATAATAGTCTGTCTCGCGACTTCTATCACTGTCTCAGATAATTTTTGTCCAAGCAATATCTTTTCGGTCCGAACTGCCCGTTTAATTTGCGCTGAAACACTTCCCGCGCATATCCGGATATCCTCTATACGATCTCCACTACGGCTCCCCAGCATGGCCAGTGATAACTTACTTATGGCAAGCGCGTATCGCTGACCGACTTTTCTGAAGGCCCAGAACTGTTCGCCGGGTTTCGGGAACGGCAGAAAAAAATAGGCGATATATTTGTTGCCGGTCAAACTATTCTGTCCCGGTCCGAGCATGACATCTTCCACCTGCATTTTTTGCAAATTCCCGTCATCCCCTGCTCCGATCAGAATTTCAGCATCCAGAACAGAGAGAACGGGAAGACTGTCGCCCGCGGGTGAGGCGTTGGCGATATTCCCGCCTAATGTGGCTCGGTTCTGGATCTGAACCGAACCAATCTGCCGGCAGGCTTCGACTAAAATCGGAAATTTTTCTCTGATAACGGATTTGGCAAGAATCTCGCTCATGGGCATCGCCGCGCCTATCAAAACCCCCTCTTTCTGTATTTCAAACGTAGTCCTGATCTCTTTGATGTTGTTCAGATTTACCAGATTCTGCGCTTCGCGCCAGCGGTTTTCCTGAACCATCAGATCAGTCGAACCCGCCACATAGGTCAGTTTGTCATTTGTTGCCGCGATTATTTGGTGCAGATCGGCAAGCGATTCCGGATTGTATATAATTTGTTTAATCTCTTTCATGGAAGGCTGTTCTCCAGTCTGATTCAATCTGTTTTAGGACATCTTTGTGATCCGACAAGTCACGCACAGAATCTACAATTTTTGTATAGCCGGTACATCGGCAAATGTTGCCGCCCATACCCATTTTGATTTCTTCTTCGGTTAGATTGGTGTGTTTTTCCTGAAGAAAGGCGACCGTGGACATTACAAAACCGGACATACAAAATCCGCATTGCACGGCGCCGTTTTCGATATAGGATTTTTCCACCGATTTAAAGACCGGCCATTCGGTGATTCCTTCGATTGTCACCACCCGGCTTCCCTGAAGCTGGAAAGCGGGAACGAGGCAGGAATTAACCCTTTTACCGTCCAAAAGCACCGTGCAGGCTCCGCATTCTCCCTTTCCGCAACCTTCTTTGGAACCCATTAGACCCAGATCCTCCCGCAAGATATCCAAAAGGCGTTTTTTGGGTGGGACATCGATTTTAATTTCTTTTAAATTTACAAATAGTGATATTTTCATGCTTCCCTCAGTATTCCGGTTATTCAGGCCATCATTTTGATCTTATTTTTCCGTTTGAAAAAAATCCCGGTTATAAAAACCTGCGAGATCCTCCGGCAAAACCGGAATTTTATCAAACGGCTTCTTAAAAATCATCCACAAGGCCGAAAGCACGGCCGGCGCCCCGCCCACCAGTGGTAATTCTCCTAATCCCTTCGCTCCGAACGGGCCGAAAGGGTATGGATTTTCAAGAATTCTGACATAGAATTCGGGCATTTCAGTCGGCGTGGGGATGATATAATCCGTGAATCCCGTGATATCAAAGTGCCCGTTTTCCAATCTGATTTTTTCGTACAGCGCATAACCGATGCCCTGCAGAGAACCGCCCTGTATTTGAGCGACTGCCTGATCGTAGTTTATCGCTTTACCTATCTCGTGAGTGGTATAATATTTGGTAACCCGGATCTCAAACGTCACGGGATCGACCTCCACTTCTGCCACAGCCGCCGCCCAGGAGAACACCGGATAGGCGTCGCCTTTCCAGGTGATATCATCAAATTTAATAATCGGAGGATGCAGATACTCTTTTTCAATGATTAACCCGGCGTTCTTCTTCGCTTCGTCGATAAACGAAATGATGTTATCATCCCCGTGGAAATATCCCATCCGGTATTCATAATCAAGGCCTGTTTTTTTCTTCAATCCGGCAGCCAGAGTCATAATCATTTCTTCCGCGGCCCTGATTAAAAGATCACCGACAATCATGGTGGACCGGGAAGCGACGGTCGGTCCGGAATCCGGAACCAGATCCGTATTCACTTCCGAAAGAATAACATTTTCCCTGTCAATCTGCAGCGCTTCACCGAGAATATTTCTAAACGCGGTTTGCTCACCCTGCCCCATTTCCGTATTTGCCGCGAAGATAACAGGATATCCGTCTTTGGAAATTTCAACCCGGATTTTTCCCCGGATTTTGTTTTCTCCGTTGCCGGTAAATCCCGCTCCGTGCTGAAAAGCGGTAATTCCGATTCCCTTTAATTTATCCGTTTTGTCCTTCTTTGGATACTTACCGTTCTTCAATTTTTCAAGAATAGACCGGTTATTTTTTTCATACTCCTGATATTTAGAGCGATATCCGCTTTGCTGTAGGACATCTTCAAAAGTTTGTTTCGCTGAAACACTGTATTGAAGTATCTGACCGGTGGCGGTATCCTGTCCCTCTTCAATCATGTTAATTCTTCGCACTTCATCAGGCGGAAGATTCATTTCATTCGCTATTTTTTCCATCAGCATTTCCGTCGCGAAAACCGCCTGGGGCCCGCCAAATCCCCTGAAGGCCCCGCTCGGAACGGTATTGGTTGCCAGTGCTTTTGCTTTGATCCGGACATGCGGAACATAATATGTATTGGTGGCGGTCAATGCCGCCCGGGCAAGTACGACTTGCGACAGAGTGCAATAGGCGCCGCCGTCAAAATAAATGGTCAGATCCAGACCAAGCAGTTTGCCCGATTTATCAACATAGGCAATATCCTTATTGAATGAAGGGTGGCGTTTTGTGGTAACGCGCACATCTTCTTCCCTGTCATAAAAAATCGCCACCGGATGACCGGATTTGACGGCCAGCAGCGCCGCGTGACCCGCCAAAAGCGACGGATAGTCTTCTTTGCCCCCAAACGCGCCTCCGGTCGGCGCCTGAATGACCGTGATATGTTTTTGATCATCAAACATTTTTGTGAGCGCGTTTTTCACATAGTAGGGACATTGCAGTGTCCCCTTAATGACCACCCGATCCTGTTCAGGAAACGCGATAATTCCTTGCGGCTCAAGATATAAATGTTCCTGAAAACCGGTTTTTGGTTCTATCTCAATCATTTTTACAGCGTTTTTTTGCGCTTCTTTTAAATCGCCTTTTTCAATATTTATTTCCTTAAATAAATTATCATTGCCGAATATTTTAACGTTCGCTTGCTCAGATTCAAACACATCAAAAACAGGCTCGAGTTCCTCATATTCCACGTGAATATTTTGCGCGGCTTCTTCCAATAGTTCTTTTTTATCCGCTGCAATCAGTACGATGGGCTCACCCATATACTTTACTTTTTCACCCGCGAGAAAGGGCATGTCGTTTTCAAGCATCGCCACGTAATTATTCGGAATATCTTTTGACGTGACGGTAACCACGGTGCTCCAGTCAAATTCTGAGTCAAAAGTTATGTTTTTAATCAACGCGTGGGGTAGTGTGCTTCGGATTGTTTTACCGTACCAGAGACCCGGAATCACTTCATCGCGGATGTATTTCGCGTGACCTCCTAATTTGGCAGCCGCGTCAACCCTTAAATCTTTTGGATTGGTCTTCATATCACCTCTTTTTCAGCGCGATCAGCTATTTATCCTGAATTATTTTATTCGTTTTTTTGATTTTATCACCGGGGATCAGCGTTTTCCCGTATCTTACAGACTGCATCTCAGCCGCGATGGCAAGCCCAATTTCAGCGGCTGAGCTCCCGCCGATTTTTAATCCCACCGGTGTAAATAACGGCCCCGTATCCACCTTATCGCCAAAGTCTTTTCTTAATTTTTCCATAATTGTAAAGGCTTTTGATTTCGACGCGATGAGTCCGATATAAGCCGGTTTAAGGTTTCTTTTATAAATATGTTTTAATATCTGGTAATCATACTCATGCCCATGAGTCAAAATGATCACAAATGCGTCACTATCCGGATTAAACTGATCTGTAAATTCAATATAATCACTTAGAACCCGATCCGCGGCGTAGGGATTTTTTGCTTCTGAAGCAAATTCCGGGCGATTATCAATCAAGATCGTATGATATCCCAGGGGAGCCAGGTGATACAAAAGCGCCTGACCGACATGTCCGCCACCAAAAATATAAACCGTTTCCTGACGGCCATGAATTTCATAAAAAATTGAAATCCGCCCGTTACAGCTCATGGGTACAATGGTCGCTTTACCGCTTTTTTCTGAATTTTCCGGTTTCTTTGATAAAATATATTCCTGTGTACCGCTTTCCTTTGTTAATAAACGGCTTTTGGCTTCTCTCACAACTTCCTGCTCCAGCTCACCGCCGCCTACCGTTCCGGTCAGCAGGCCGGAGGATTCGATAACCATTTTAAATCCAACCTTTCCCGGTGTTGATCCGGCGGATTGAATCACCGTCGCGACTGCAAATGGCTGGTTTGAATTTTCAAGCTCCAGGATTTTTTTATAAATTTCCATTAACTCTTTTCCTTAACAATATAACCGCTATGGTACGCATTTAATTCACCCGGTTAAAAACTTAATGATTCATTTTTTTATAATCATCCGGTGTATCGATGTCTTCCAGTATTTGAGGATATCCGCATACCCAGTATTTTTTTTTGATTTTAGCCATCCGGCTGATTTCCCTAAGTGTCGTGTCTTTACCGGCTGTGAGAATCGATTCATATAAGGTGTTTCCTATAAAAATCGGATGACCGTTCCCCGCACTGTTTTTTGGTTGAATCCAGTCATAATTCGTGTCAAGCTGTTTTACAAACTCAGTATAAAACTTAGAAGGTAAACCGGGCTGGTCAACAAAATGATATAGCAACCAGTCAGAATCCTGAAGCGTCTTCAGACCGGATTTTAGCGAGCCAAACATACCTTTAGCATACAACGGATTATGAACAAATATTATTTTTTTACGAAGATCGGCAAAAGATAAGTCTGATAAATTTATCTGATCTCTTTCGGATGAAGCAAGGGCCTTATCTAAAAACTGATTAACCTTCGACTTCAGCTCGTCGCCTTTGTATCCTGTGACCACAGCGATTTTTTCGCAGATTTGTCCCATTTTCGCAAGAATCTCAATGATAAACGGGACTCCTTTATAATCCAAAAGCGGTTTATAAGATCCCATGCGGCTTGAATACCCGGCGCTCACCAACAGTCCGCAAATAACAGGGTGCTTAACTATCCCGATTTGAAAAACTCCTTCCATTTGTCCACTGATCTGATTTCCGGGGACGTATTCCACTTTTCAAGTGATTGTAAATCTTTCAGACCGTTCCCCGTAAGCATTATCATTACTCGGCCCGTCTCAGGTACCCGGCAGTCCCCTCTAAGACTTTTAAATCCGGCAAAAGCGGCGGCGGCAGCCGGTTCCGTCAAAATTCCAAATTCTTTCGCGATTAATTTCTGAGCATCAATGATCTCATCATCTGAAACACTGACCGCGCATCCTTTACTCCGATCGATGGCATTTGCCGCCATATATAAATTTCGCGGCGCCCCGGCATGAATACTGTCGGCGATTGTTTTTGCCGGACGATACTCAAATGTCCCCTTTTTCATATATCTCACCAGCGCGTCACTTCCTTCGGCCTGTACACCGATCAGATGCGGCAGATTTTCAATCCAGCCCAGTTGTTTTAACTCCTGGAACCCTTTGAACAAACCTGAGAGTATGACACCGTCTCCCACCGGTACAAAAATAATATCCGGGATATCCCCCTGAGTCGCGATGAACATATCAAACGCAGCGGATTTTTTCCCTTCAATCGTTAACGGGTTAAATGCCGTGTTCCGGTTATACCATCCCATCTGATCCGATATTTCAAGACTCAGATCAAAAGCCGCGTCATAATCACCATCAACGAGATATAGGTTAGCTCCGTAAGCCTGAATCTGAATCCGCTTGGCGGACGGTATATTTTTTGGTACAAAAATATGCGCTTTCAATCCCATCCGGGCGCACATACCCGCTAAGGAAGAACCGGCATTTCCCGTTGAGGCGGCAGCGATCTCTGTGATCCCCATCTCAAGCGCCTTGAGCACAACCAGCGATGTTGCCCTGTCCTTATATGAAAACGTCGGATTTCGGGTATCATCAAAAACTGATATCCTGTTTTCCCCGAAGCGAAACTCGTTCACAGGTTCATTGGCCAAAGCAAAACGGGCCGTATCAGATAATAAAAATTTATCTATAAAACTTTCATTTAGCGGCCATAAAAAAGGATATAACCAGAATTTCCCGACGGGAAGTTTAAGAAAATCTTCCCTGAGTATGTTTATTTTCAGGGAATCATAATCATATTCGATATTCAGCACACCTCTTAGCGGACGATTCTTCTCTGATAATCCGCATTCCGCGCACAGATAAATCCTTTTTTGTTCTATGTCTTCGGGTTTATAGAGCATCCCGCAAGACGCGCATTTATACTGATAATGACTCATAAGCTTGTTCATCTGTCAGAACCTTGTTCAGGGGACAATATCCTGCCCCCTGAAAAGATCCCGTAAGGTTAATTTATAAATTACATAGTTAGCGCCATAATGGATTTTGCCGTATGAAGCCTGTTTTCCGCTTCGTCAAAAACAATGGAAATGTCCGGATTATCGAGAATTTCATCGGTCACCTCATTGCCGCGGTCTGCCGGCAGCGCGTGCATCAGTTTGACATTTTTATCGGCCCGTTTGATTCTCCGTTCATCACAAATCCAGTTTTTATATTTTTCAAGATTCGATTTCATCTCTTTTTTGCATGAATCTTCATTTTTCAGGTACTCATCAACGGGATAGTATCCAAATCCGCCCCAATTTTTCGGTATGACAATATGAGCGCCTTCAAATCCCTCATCCATATCATTTGTAAATCGAATGCTTCCTCCGCCCGCCTCGGCATTGGCCCGGGCTTTTTCAACAATATTTTGACTTAAAGGGAATTCTTTCGGATGCGCGACGGTCACATCAATTCCATAACGTGGAAATAACAGGATTTGTGTCTGCGGCACTGACAAAGGTTTCGAATGCGTATCGGCGTAAGCCCATGAGACCGTTACCTTCAATCCTTTGGCATTGTTCCCGAAATGCTCAAATATCGTCATCAGATCAGCTAATCCCTGGAATGGATGATAAACATCATCCTGCAAAGACATCACCGGCCGTTTGGAATTTTTTGCCATTTCATTCAGATATTCATTCCCGATGCCGTAAAAACAATTTCTTGAAGCGATTCCGTGTCCCATTCTTGAGAGAATTATTGCGGTGTCCTTTGGCGCTTCCCCGTGGGAAATCTGCATTTTATCCGCGGTCAAATCGTGCGCGTGCCCTCCTAGCTGAGTCATACCGGCTTCCATGGAGTTACGAGTCCGCGTGGATTGTTCAAAAAAGATCATAAAAAGAGTTTTATCCATCAAATAGCGTGTCGGTTCTTCTCTGGCAAATTTTCTTTTTAAATCGAACGCTGTATCAAAAACCGTATCCAGTTCCTGTTTCGACCAGTCATCACAGGTTAAAAAATGTTTTCCTTTCAGATTTGAGACCATATTCACTCCTTAGACCAATTTCATGTTCCGATTTATACTATAGTGTTAAAAATTATCACAAAAATGAGCATAGAAGGCGGACGACTTCACCAAATGTTCAACGGGTACCTTCTCATTCGGAGCGTGCGCCAGCACTTCATTCCCCGGGCCAAAACCAATCACAGGAATATTTTTCAGACCATTGATAACAACTCCGTTTGTGGAAAATGTCCACTTGTCAATAACCGGTTGACTTTTGAATAAACCGGTATATGTATTAACACCGGTCTGAATCACCGGGTGATTTTCTTCCAGTTTCCAGGTCGGATAATATTTTTGCATACCATATTTCAAACCCGTAAACGCTTTTTCGTTGTATTCCAGAATCTCGACTTTCGCGTTCATATCCTTCACAATTTCCCTAACCTGTTCCACGGCCAGTTCCTTGTTTTCACCCCATGTGAGTCTTCGGTCAAGATGAATTTTACAGAAATCAGAAACCGCGCACAAAGAAGGGCTTGATGAAACCATTTCCGTCACGGTGACTGAACCTTTACCGAGAAAAGGATCAGACTGCAGCCGTTTATTTAATTTCTCTATTTCAAGCGCTGCTTTTGATGCCATATAAATTGCGTTTTTTCCTCGCTCAGGAGCTGACCCATGCGCGGAAATACCATAAAACGAAACTTCGATCTCCATACGCCCGCGATGGCCTCTGTATATATTAAGATTTGTCGGTTCCGTCACAACCACACAATCAGGAATGATTTTATCTTCTTCAGTTATATACTTCCAGCAAAGCCCGTCACAATCCTCTTCCATTACCGAACCGATAAAATAAACAGTTACATCATTTTGAAGACCGATTTCCTTCAATATCTTTCCGGCCGTGATAAACGCCGCCGGGCCGCCTTTTTGATCAACAGAACCTCTTCCATGCACAAATCCATCCCTGACCTCACCCCCAAGCGGATCAAAATCCCAGTTTTCCGGATTACCAAGATCAACCGTGTCAATATGCCCGTCAAAAGCGATGATTTTTTTGCCGTTTCCGATTCGCCCTATCACATTACCGAGTCCGTCAATTTTAACATCATCAAAGCCGGCCTCTGTCATAAGGTTTTTAATTTCATTGACAACATCTTTTTCATTACAGCTCAATGATTTATGCCGTATTAATTTTGAAAGATTTTCAGCGGTATAACTTTCGTATTTCTTTGCCAGATGAAGAATGTGTTCAGTCCGATTCATATAATACCCTCGTGATTCGCTATTAGTGGAGTTATTTCTTATAGATAATACAAAATTTTTTTGATATATAACAACTGAAATTGGTATAATTATACAAGTTACATAATCTTTTTTTGATTATAATTAAATCAATTTGAGTACAGGTCGATTTTCTGATTCTATGATGTACTCAAAAAGTATCAATCTTATAATGTTGAGTGATGCGCCTGCTCAAACGGAAATTTTAATTGTTTCCCGGATGGGTGGAAAGAAGTATCTTTAATAACCTGAAGAATGGAATGACAAATAAAACAAGGAGCAGTTGATGGATAATAAACCAAAAAATGAGCAATCATTACATATATCGGGTAATGAAAAAACCGCAAAAGATGAAAATTCAAATACAAAAGGACAGGATATTGACGAATTAATTGAACTCGAAGATATGCTTGATGAGCTTGCGGATCAAATATCAAATTTCCGCCATGTTCAAAAGCCACCAATGTCGAATATGAAACTATCATATCACAACGGTACCGCTTTGGATGATGAATGATCCTTTTTTGATGTATGTTTATGTAATTTGTAAATTTTTATAGGAATAGATGACGCAACTAATACTAATCGGTTAATCTTCAAGCGGAGGAAATAAATGTCAGACAGGATGAGACCAATAGAATTCCGGCAGCTTATTCGCTGGATATTTGAAGAATTCAACGGAGTGAATACGATCTTTGGAATCCCCGCTTCAAAATTCTTTTTTAAAAACAACGAGCATCGTCTTCAAATATTTGACGAGTTTTTGGAAACTCCGATTGGCCCCGCGGCCGGTCCTCATACACAGTTATCGCAAAATATCATCTCGGCTTATCTGACAGGAGGACGTTTTTTTGAGCTGAAAACCGTTCAAAAACTGGATCGCCTGGAAATTGACAAACCCTGTATTGACGCTGAAGATGAAGGATACAATATCGAATGGTCCCAGGAGCTGACTTTGGATCAGTCTTATGATGAATATCTGAAATCATGGTTTCTGCTGCACATGCTCAACGATCTCTTCGGGTTTTCACCCTTCAGCGAACGGAGTTTTATCTTCAACATGAGCGTGGGGTATGATCTGGCGGGCATTAAAACCGCCCGGATGGATCGGTTTATAGATGAATTAAAAGACGCCTCGGGGAATCCCTTATTTGACGACTATAAAAACATTCTGAAAGAAGAATTACAGTCTGACCGGATTACCGCCATATATGCTAAAAACAAGAGCAAATATAAGGCATCGCCAGCCGGTTTTGTGGAAAAAATCGATGCCATTTCACCCAGGATATCCGGATCCGTTACACTATCAACAATGCACGGCTGCCCGCCGGATGAAATAGAATCCATTAGTGAATATCTTATCAGAGAAAAAGGACTGCACACTTATGTCAAATTAAATCCCACCCTCCTGGGGTATGATAAAGTCAAAGAGATTCTTTTCGGTCAGGGCTATCAATATATCGATCTTGATCCCGATTCCTTCGCGCATGACCTGCAAATGGAAGACGCTGTTCCCATGATTGAGAGATTAACCGATATTGCCGGACAACATGGAAAACAATTTGGCGTGAAACTTTCCAACACGCTTGGAGTCAACAATAAAAAACAAAGGCTCACCGGAGATCAGATGTATATGTCCGGAAGATCTCTCTTTCCCCTTACGATTAATCTGGCCCGCCTGCTTTCCGAAACATTTGATGGAAAAATTAATATCTCATATTCCGGCGGCGCGACCAATGAAAATATTGATTCGCTCATTTCCACCGGAATTTTTCCCGTCACTCTGGTCACCGATTTGCTAAAACCGGGCGGATATGAACGGCTTAATCAAATTTCCGCGACCGCCGAGTTATCAGGCTATAGTTCTCTGCAAAACGATCGGATTGATGCGGCAAAACTGAAAATTCTGGCGGAATCTTCCTTGAATGATCCATCTTATCATAAAGGAAGAAGGGAAATCGACACAATCAAATTGCCTGACCGGTTACCCATGGTTGACTGTTATATTTCACCCTGTCAGTCCGCCTGCCCTATCCACCAGGATGTGTCCGAATACATTCGCTTAATAGAAGAAGGGCGTTACGCGGATGCTTTTGATGTCATTGTCGCCAGAAATCCGCTTCCTCATATCACGGGATATATCTGTGATCATCAATGCATGAATCACTGCACGCGCTGGGACTATGATTCCCCTCTTCAAATCCGCGAGTTAAAAAAATACGCCGCTGAAAACGGGTATGAGGCCTATCTGGCTCAATTCAATATCAAAACCGGGCAGATAAAAAATGGTGTTGCGGTCGCCGTTATCGGCGCGGGGCCGTCCGGACTTTCCGCTGCTTATTTTCTGGCAAAAGCCGGATTTGACGTAACCATTTTTGAGAAAAGTGAACGGGCCGGAGGAACGGTCCAGCATGTGATTCCCGATTTCCGTCTGCCGCAGGATGCGATCGACAATGATATCGATTTTATAAAAAAACACGGTGTAAAGTTTGTGTTCAACACCGGTCAGGATTTTTCCATCGACAAATTTAAAGCGCAAGGATTCAAATATATTCATATTGCCATTGGCGCGATGAAATCCAATCCGATCCGGCTCGATGGAAACTCTGACAAGGTATTTGACGCCGTGCGGTTTTTAAAAAATTATAATCTGAAAAACCGAACGGATTTAGGAAAAACCGTCGCGGTTGTGGGGGGTGGAAATTCAGCGATGGATGGCGCGAGAGCTGCCCTAAGATCCGACGGCGTTGAAAAAGTGTATATCATCTACAGACGCACCAGAGAATTTATGCCGGCCGACAAGGAAGAATTTGACGGCGCCATGGAGGACGGAGTGATTTTCAGGGAATTGCTGCTTCCTGTCGAGTTTGACGGTAGCATTCTAAAATGTCAGAAAATGACGCTTGGAGAGACCGGAAACGACGGCCGCAGAAAGGTAACTCCCATAGAGAACGCGTTTGAGGAGATGGAAATAAGTTCTGTCATATCGGCTATCGGTGAACTCGTCGATGAGGATATTTTAAGAGAGAATAATATGGGTTTTACCGAAAATAAAGACTTGATAGTTGACCCTGAGACAAACGAGACATCCATCAATAATGTATTTATTGGAGGCGATGCCTTCAGAGGACCTTCAACGGTTGTGGAGTCCATAGCAGACGGTAAAAAAGTCGCGGAAGAGATCATGAAACGGGAAAAAACCGGTTTTGATCCGAATCCTGATTTTAGCGGCAAATTTGATCATCCGGAGCGGACTGATCATATTATTTCCGCCAAAGGAAACTTGTTACCGGTTATGATGAGCGATATGACCGCTGAAGCTTCACGCTGCCTGGGATGTAATGTGATTTGTAATAAATGTGTGGAAGTGTGCCCGAACAGAGCAAATCTGGCCATACCTGTCAACGGATCCTTTAAGGATAATTACCAGATTGTTCATATGGACGCGCTCTGTAATGAATGCGGCAATTGCGAGACTTTCTGCCCCTATAACGGAGCCCCGTACAAAGATAAGATAACTCTATTCTGGGATGAGAATGAGTTTAATCTGAGCAAAAACGCGGGATTCTTTCTTAAAACAGTCACTAATGGCAATAATTCCGGCTATGAATGCAAAGTCCGGTTCGAATCAAAAGTGGAATCGCTTTTTTATAATCTGAAAGATGGATTTGTCCCGATTCCGCGCACGCCGGAATCAGTAGAATTCAGTAATTTTATGTTGGTCTTAGAGAATTTGATTGAGAATTTTGACTATCTTATACAGCCTCAGAACTAAAAATCATCTCAATATCGATAGAGTCACTTGTAACCAGAAAATACTAATTCAAATCATCCGGGGCCGGATCAATGGCCTCGATGATTTGTTTATAGCCTGTACAACGACATAAATTCCCTTCGATTGCCTCTTTGATATCATCCTGAGACGGACGCGGATTCTGTTCAATCAGCGCGTAGGCTGACATCAGCATACCGGGTGTGCAAAATCCGCACTGAACCGCTCCTTTTTCCAGAAAGCGTTCCTGGAGCGGATGCAAATGACCATCTTGCTCCAATCCTTCCACGGTCAGGATTTCTGAACCTTCTGCCTGCCCAATCAATATCAGGCATGAATTTACCGCGTTACCATCCATTATTACTGTGCAGGCTCCGCATTCTCCGACACTGCACCCTTCCTTAGTCCCGATGAGTCCGAAATCTTCCCGCAACACATCCAGGAGCCGTCTGTTGGCCGGTGTATTTATTTTTACCGGTTTATTATTCAGTTTGAAACTTACATTTAATAACATCAGATTTTCTCCCCGGATGGTTGACTGACCTGTTTTAACAGCTGATAGAACAACTGTTGAACCACGGGGACTTTATAAGCGCTGGACCAGCGCAAACCCGTAACGTCCATTATCTCTTCGCCCAGTCTCATTGAAAGCTCTTTGAAAAAATCTGACCCGACTTTTTGTCCTGTCGCCAGTTTTTCAATGTTTTTAAATCTTTTACCGATTGGCGTGATGGCGCCGCTGGCCATTCGCATTTCCCGGATCATTTCTCCATCGGTTTTTAGAAGCAAAGCAAGCGTAATCCGGCTGATTGACACCGCCCTGCGTCTGCCAAGCTTATAAAAATCTCCGCGCCAATCCTTATCAGGCGCGGGTAAAACTATTTTTGTAACAATCTCATCTTCTTTGAGCTGTGTTCCATAGGGTTTGATCAGAAATTCCTCCAGCGAAAGCTCACGCTGATCGACTTTTGACTGAATCAACAGCCGCGCGTCATACACTAATAAGGGTGGAACGCTGTCCGCGCATGGGGCGTTATTTACAAAATTTCCCGTTATTGTAGCCTTATTCCTTATCTGGAGACTACCGATACCGGATGACGCTCTTACCAATAAAGGGTACTTCTTATTTATCCATTCGTTATTTATAATTTGTGAAAACGTCACACCTCCACCGATGGCGATTTGTCCTGCTTCCTCACTGATTTTTTTCATCTCGGGAACGGCATTGAGATCTACCAGCAAATCGATATTTTCAAATCTCCGTGAGCCCTGATGAAACCCCGGCAGAATATCCGTGCCGCCGGCCAGGATACGGGCGCGGCTGCCATATTCGGCCATTATGGTTAACGCTTCCGGGAGAGATTGTGGTCTTCTGAAATCAAATTTCTGTCTCATTCGGCGCTTCCCCTTTTCAGATCTTCCGGGCGTAGTTTCCGTTTCAGAATGAGTTCCTCCAGATTTAGCGGTAAGTTGTAAAATCGGATTCCTGTCGCGTTTCGGATGGCGTTCGCTATTGCTGCTGAAGTCAGTTCCAGAGTCGGTTCACCCAGTGATTTCGCTCCCCATGCTCCATACTGATCTTCACCTTCAACAAATATGGGTACAATCTCACCGATATCCTTGCTGGTGGGAATCAGATACTGATCGTAATTTAATTCTCTGATGGAGCCTTCATGGGTGCTAATTTCTTCCCAAAGGCCATAACCGGCCCCCTGGGTTACCCCGCCATAGACCTGACCCTGCGCGCCAAGCAGATTAATAACTCGCCCCGGATCGTGTACAGCCACTATCCGGTCAATATAAACTTCGCCGGTAACCGTATTAACACGCACCTCAGCTACCTGGCAGCCATACACATAGGTAAAATATGCTGATCCCTGTCCCGTTTCTTCATCCCAATGAACTTCCGGTCCGGGATACCAACCCACGGTGGCAAGATTAACTCCTTTTCCATACGCCGTATTGCATAACCCGGCAAAGGAAATATCTTTATCAGGATTTGATTTCTCAAATATCCTGTGATTTTCGAAAACTAATTCTGCCGATTCCGGCAGTCCCCACTCATTCTTCAGGCTCTCCTCAAGTCTTTTTCTGACCGTTTCAGCCGCCTCCCTGACTGCTCCGCCTCCCATTAATGTCGCGCGTGAGGCCACGGTGGGCCCGCTGTCCGGCACATTGCCCGTATCCAGTTCCAAATAATAAATATCATCCACGGCGATGCCAAAAATCTCCGCGGCGATGATCGCGTATGTCGTTCTCATTCCCTGCCCGTTTTCGGCAAGCCCGCTCAACAAATAAACAGAGCCGTCAGTCTGAACCGATAAATATGCCGCGGCCGCGTCAATTCCTTCCGCTCCGAGTGAACAGCCGCGAAAACTGACCGAAAGCCCGATACCCTGACGCCAGACCTCTTGCGGTTCCACAAATTCATCTTTGGCTAAAAGAAGTGAATTTCCCCTGCTTTTTAAAGGAGCGGCATCCGATTTTTTCTTATATTGCAGCCATTTTTCGCTAAAGTTCGTTTTTACCGTCGCTGTGTTCATGACTTTAAGCAAATTCACATCATGATTTTCAAGCGCTTGTCCGCTTGCCGTCACCGAATTCTGCCGGTACCCGTTTATCCCGCGAATTTCTTCAGGAGATATCCCAAGCCGTATAGCAATTTCATCCATAAGCGATTCCTGGGCAAAGATCGGCTGTGGTGACCCAAACCCTCTCATGGCGCCGGTGTAGGGATTGTTAGTATATACGGCTTTTACATCGGTCCACACATTTTCTACTTCATAAGGACCGGTTGCCTGAACCACGCTTCTCCAGGTCACAAAAGGACTCATCGATGAGTACGCGCCACCGTCGGCGAGCAGGTCTATCTTCATCGCTTTTATTTTGCCATCGTTGTTATATCCGATTTTGTAATTCAGGAAATAAGGATGCCGTTTATAGGATTCTAAAATCGAATCTTCACGTGAGTAATGTATCTTCACCGGGCGTCCGGTCTTTAACGAAGCCACCGCGGCGCGCGCCGCCAGGATGTTCATGATATCATCTTTACCGCCGAATGAACCACCGAGTTCAGCCTGTTCAATTCTCACCCTGGCTAACGGCCACCCGAGAACTTGCGCCACAACCTTTCTGGTGGAAAACGGATTTTGAATGCTGCCGATGATATGTATGCCCTTTTTGCCCTCTTTTAAAATAGCGGTTACCGATTCGGGTTCAATATAGGCGTGTTCGATAAGCGGTGTCGAATAGGATTCTTCAATGATATTGTCGCACTCCGCGAATCCTTTATCGATATTTCCCCGGCGCAGAGGATAATGCACAATCAGGTTGCTCTCATACTCAGGATGAATCAGTCGCGCGTCGGGCTTGAGAGCTTCCCGGGCATCATCGACAACGGGTAAAATTTCATAATCAATATGGATTTTTTCCCTTAATTTGAGCAGTTCATCTTCCGATTCACCAATGAGCATGGCGATGACATCACCCGGAGTTACAATTTTTTCATTGCAAAATATGGGTTGATCCTTACGGATGGGTCCTACTTTATTGCTACCCGGCACATCATCAGCATCACAGATCGCGTATAACGCCGGATCACCTTTAATCGCTGAGTAGTCCACCGACTTTATTTTAGCGTGAGTCACGGGTAATCGAACCATCACCCCGGTGAGAGTGCCTGCAAAACGGTAATCATCGGCAAATTTTGCTTTACCGGTAACTTTCTCAAGGCCGTCCTGGCGAATCACCGGTTGCCCGACGATTGAAAAATCTTTTTTCATGCGTTTGAATCCGATCAATAATTTAGTAACAGTTCCCGATGTATGAGGGTATAATAATGAAAATTCACTAAAAGCTCAAATGAAAATGGGTCGAAGCGACAGCATACCCTTACAATTTTCACATATTTTTGAAACTTTTCGCCAGCCTAATTCCCTGTTGGTGAATTTCACGGTTTATCGCGTCCTCATTATCAATCATCATCCGGCCGTTTTTCAACAGCGGCTGACCATTCTGAATTACGGAATGCACCGGTCGTTCAAGAATGCCATAGATATAGTGCCCCCAGAAATTCTGTTCTGAAATTTCTGCCGGTGGCACATAATCCCAGATCACAAAATCCGCGCGTTCACCCGGGTGTAAGGATGTAAAGTCAGGGAAATATTGTCTGATAAATTTGTACTGATCAAAAAATAGTTTTTGAAACCAGTTGAATGATTCCTCAAATGAATTATTTTGATGTCTGGCAAACAGGAATAATTGTTTTAGCGATCGCGCCGGATTGGCATGCATACCATCCGTTCCGCTTAAAATCGGTATTTCATTTGGTACATTCAGAAAGTCGGGTACTCCGACTCCATTGTTCAGGTTTGAATCAGGATTATACGCGATCGCGCTTCCTTCACCGGAGATGATCAGGTAATCTTCCTTGATGAGATGAATACCGTGAGATAGTATGCCCTTAGGCGACATCAATTTAAATTTCGCGAGCCTTCTTGCCGGCAGATTATTAAATCTCTTCAGACTCTCCGTCCTGTCGGACTCATCCTCGCAAAGATGGATATGAATACCCAATCCCAGATCATTGACCAATGCGGCAGCATCTTTCAGTGTATTGTCCGAAAGCGTGAATGACGCATGTAGGCCGAGCATCATTTTTATATCATGGTCCAAACCGGATTCATAAAACCTCCGGTGCTCTGCGAGAGCCTGGCTTGTCAGCTCAGGCCCGTTTCTGTCAGACGTCTCAAAACATAGTACACTTCTCATACCCATTGATTTGACGGTTTCAGCAATTACATCAAGGCTTCCTTTGGTAAAGTTTGGTGAAGCATGATGATCGAAAGTGTAGGTGACCCCATTGTAAATAGATTCCATTGCTCCCATCAGGACACTCGCTTTAACCATCTGTTCATCCAGCGCGAGATCTAATTTCCACCATAAGTTTTTGAGAATTTCAGTAAAATTATCTGTTGGGCCGTTAATGGACAGCCCTTTGGCCAGACGGCTGTAAAAATGTTCATGAAAATTCACATTTGGTATGGTGAGAACACGTCCTCCGGCATCAAGTGTATTTTTGCCGGAACCGGTTTTATCCGTATTCTTCAGATATGATTTAAAATCTTTTGGAATGAGTGATTCAATTTTTCCGTTTTTGATCAACAGATCCGCAAAAACCGGTGAAATCTTTTTATCCTGTATTTGTGACACCCATACATTCTGAATTTGCATTATCAACCCCGTGTGAGTATTGTTCTAATCCCAAATTATTTAGTCAACTGTATTGAATTATTAATTTTCCGCCCGAATAAAACTTCCGTATCCCGGCTTTGTTAAAATATTACCGCCGCGCGTGGAAATCAGCATTCCCCGTAAAAATGTTTTTTCAACGACCGTCTCTAGTACAACGCCTTCGAAAGGAGTGTATTTCCCTTTGCAATGCATTGCATCCGCGCTAATTTGCTGCTGATCCCATAAATTTATCAACGCGAAATCCGCGTCTTTTCCGATATTTAAACTTCCCTTTTTTCCGTCGATGCGAAAATATTTTGCCGGATTTGTTGAGAGTAAATCAATCGTCTTTTTCAGGTTGATTCGTCCCTTTTTAAATCCTTCGCTGAATAAAAAAGAAACACGGTGTTCAACACCCGGAATACCTCCGTAAACTTCCCAAAAATTATCAGATGATTTTTCTTTTTCCGGATCACATCCCGCGTGATCAGTGGTAACAAAAGATAAAGTTCCGTCTTCCAGACCCCGCCATAGAGCTGACCGGTCAAATTCAGTTTTTACGGGCGGCGCCGTTTTTAGATAAGATGATATTTCCGGATTATCAAAATCATCCCGCGTAAAATACAGATAGTGCGGACAAGTCTCAGCGGTGACCGGTACAGATTCCTTTCTTGCGTTCTGAATCATTTCCACACCGAATTCAGAACTAAGATGCACGATATGAACCTGACAACCGGTTTTTCTGGCAATCTGTATCATGCGGGCAACCGCCAGCGCTTCAGCGCGTTCATCTCTTGAGCAGTAATACGCGCACCAGTCTTTCTTACCGATCTTCAGGAAATGTTCCTGCTGTTCAAGCACCAATTCTTTGGCCTCAGCGTGTACGGCAAGCGGCAACATGGTCGGCTTAATCCATTCGGCCACCCGCGCCATCTGCTCCATAGTCAAATCCCGAAAAGAATCCATCCCCGATATCAGATATGTTTTAAATCCGACAACACCGGCGGAAGCCAGTTCGATGATTTGCTTTTTCACATTAACTCCGCCGTCAAGATCATTTCCCGAAACGCCACCCCAAAAGGCAAAATCAACCAGACTGCGTCCGCTAAGAGCGTTCAATTTTGATTCCATGTTTTTAATAGATGTGACCGGCGGAATGGAAGTGCAGGGCATATCGATAACCGTTGTCACCCCACCTGACGCCGCGGCCGCCGAACCATGTTCAAAATCTTCCCGGTGTTCAAATCCCGGCGTGTTAAAATGCACATGCGAGTCGATGGCGCCCGGTATCAGGAGATGGAAATTACCATCTATGATATCTGAATTAGGGGCTGATCGGAGAGCGCTTTGATATTTTTTCTGCCATTCCAGCCACCGGTTCCGGGAAGAGATCTCCTCCCAACCGATACTCCGGGGCAATAATCTGTTAATACGTCGTATTTTATCACTAAAGTGGATTTCAACCAGTTCAAGACTGTTGTCATCTTCTCCCGCGATCAGAATATTTCGTATTATTTTGGAACTATCGCTCAATTGAGTCACGCTCCCTAAAACCGAATTTAATCATTTTTTATGTCAGCTTTACGCCAACCTGTCTGTTAAAATCTTCAATCATTTGATCCCACTCGGGGACAATAGAAAAACGTTTCTGCCAGTATTCCTCGTCATACCATTGCGCGTTGAGTTCTTCGACTTCCTTACCCTGCTGTTCGACCCATGTAAAATATTTGAGATTATGGATTGATTTTTTATCATAATAACTCAATTCTTTGAGGTAATCGATTCCCTGATTTTTAATCGAAGAAGTCCAGTCAAGTTCAGCCTGCCGGTTAGTGTAGGCGCCCCATTGTTCTGACATTTCCCGCAGCCTTGAATAGTACATTTCAACCGAGTCGGTAAAAATGGTAAAAATAACGTCATTCTCATTAAATTCATAATACTTTGCCATTTTTATCGCGCTGATTAAATTACTTACGGATGAAATCCCCATCTGTGGCAATTTTTTGATCACATTCACCGGAACACCCATTTCAGACAGCCATTCATGACCTTCGGGTTCATTAAACAATCGTAGTAAACGCATCGGGTGATCATCATCTATCGCGCAGACCATATCCATATTTTTGACATTGTGTACCCAGGGAACATGCTTATCACCGATTCCTTCAATTCTATGACCGCCAAATCCATTCATAAGGAGCGTCGGGCATTGCAGCGCTTCTGAGCCCAAAACTTTTATCTGCGGATGTTGTGTACGCAGATAGTCACCGGCGGCGATGGTGCCCGCTGATCCTGTCGCGCTTACATAACCGGAAACACGCTGCCCCGGCAGTTTAACCTGATCGAATAGGGACTGTATTGTGAATCCCGTGATTTCGTGATGCCAGACCGCATTCCCAAACTGATCAAATTGATTAAATATAAGATACTCATCACTCTTTGCTTCAAGTTCATGACATTTATCATAAATCTCTTTCACATTGCTCTCACAACCGGGTGTAGCATAAACTTCAGCTCCGGTTTCTTTCAGCCATTCAAATCGTTCGTTGCTCATTTCTTCCGGAAGGATCGCGACCGAATGGACACCCAGCAACCTGGAATTGAACGCGCCGCCCCGACAGTAATTACCCGTTGACGGCCAAACTGCTTTATGATAATCAGGATCGAATCTGCCGCTAACCAGATAAGGCGCCAGACAGCCGTATGTAGCCCCGACTTTATGCGCGCCCGTTGGAAAATATTTACCTACCAGACCTATGATTCTGGCATTCACACCTGTAATTTCTTTTGGAATTTCCAGATAATTTATCCCGCCGATGCCGGATGTGACAGCATCGTTTCTCCAGTTAATTCTGAACAGGTTTAGCGGATGAAAATCCTGAAAATCGATTTTTTTAAGTTTATCCAAAACTTGTTGAGGTATCGTTTCGGGATGCTTTAGCTGCTTAAACGTGGGTAGAATAATATTTTGTCTGTGGCACCGGTCGATGCTCCGTTTGAGATACGACTCATTTTTAATTTCCCATTTCCATTCTTCCATGCTTGCTCCTGTTCTACACTATCTATGGTTAAAAGTCCTGATATAAAATACGAAATATGTGATACTAAATTCGAAAAAAATTAACGGAATTTTTTCGGTTTCAAAGTCACAATTTGCAAAAAAAATAATTAAAATGAAAAAATCATTTATTCGGAACAGATATTGTTACCTGAGTAGTATACCTTTTTTCTAAAAATATTTCATTATAATAAGATGTAATTTTGCTTGTAATTATTTAAAAATATTAATCTTATCCCTTCGGCCAATTCCATTTCCACCCATACATCGTACACATTAATAAATTTTCTTTTTATATCCTGGCCAATTAAGACATTGCTAAAATAGCGGCGATTTCTACCACTCCTCAATCAGGATGACGGGCCAATAAAAACACGCCCCTGCCTGTTATCTTAACTCTTATTCTTCATCTTTTTTCTTTTATCTTTTTTCTTTTTTCTTTTTCTCTCTTCCTTCACCGCTTATATCAGTCTACTCAGCAGCTTTTGTGTTAAGTTGCGCGTCAGTATGATCTTATAGGCATTCTGCTCCATAGGTTCCGCATCTTTTAAAATTCCCTGTGATAAATCATTAGTTTTCCGAGCGTTCAGCACACCTTTTAATTTTGTGTTCAGGGTTTTATCCTCCCACGGGATCGGGGCGACGCCGCCAAACGCTATTCTTCCGTTGACAATCTGATTACCGCTTTTATTTACAACAGCCGCCACGCTGACAACCGCGAAATCCCATGCGCCGCGCTCTTTAAATTTTAAGTACCAGCTTCTGCTTCCGTCATCCAAATCGGGAATATCCACTCCGGTAACAATCTCACCGGGTTTTAAGACATTTTCACGTAAAATATCATCCTTAGGTAAGACGAAGAACTCTGACACCGGAACGGATTTAATTTTTCCGGCAGAATATATGTTTATTTTCGCGTCAAGAGACAACAGCGCCACAGCCATATCCGAAGGATGTACGATATAACATGGACCACCGTCTGTAATGCAGTGATATTTATTCTCACCCCCTGCCGCGAAGCAGATGTCTCCGCCTTTCCGGAGACAGTTAAAATCCCCCCTGAAATACCAGCATCTCGGCCGCTGGCAAAGATTACCGCCCAACGTACCCATATTTCGCAATTGTGGTGAGGCCACTTCCATTGCGGCTTCCGCCAGAACATGATATTTGTCTTTTATCAGCTGATTTCCCGCGATATCCGATATTTTTACGAGCGCGCCGATAGAAAGGCCTCTGCCTTTTTTATAATTGATGTCATCCAGTCCGGGCAAACTTTTTAAATTTACCAATTGTTCAGGGCTCTCAATATTATTTTTGACCAGACCCAGCAGATCTGTGCCCCCCGCGTAAGGCAGTGATTTTTTCCAGTCATCGCTCAACTGCCGGCTTGCTTCATCTAAACTGGAGGGTTCTGAATATTGAAAATTATTCATCTATTTTCTCCTCTTTTTATGAGGCCACATTTTACATATTATCAACATAATCAAAACAATCCACTTCTTAGCTGTTCAGAGCCATCAATACTTTTTCCGGTGTCATCGGCAGCGATTTTAGACGAACACCGATAGCATTGTAAACCGCGTTGGCTATGGCCCCCGCGGTCGGAATGATTGCCGGTTCACCAATGCCTTTTACACCCGTATTACTAATCATAGGATCACCGTCGCTCACAATAATTATTTCCATTTCAGGGGTATCGGTCACCGTCGGGATTTTGTAATCATGCAGATTATTTGTCAGAACTTTCCCGGTGTTCCGGTCGATCACCCGTTCTTCCATCAGCGCATAACTCAATCCCTGCATCATGCCCCCGTGAAATTGATTTTCGAGCAATTTCCGGTTCAGCACCCGGCCAATATCATGAGCAGCCACAATCTTTTTTACTGTTATTTTTCCTGTTTCAGTATCAACCTCAACCTCAGCGAACTGGGCTCCAAATGAATTAATAGCGTATCCATCGGGATTGGCTTCCCGCGCGCCTGTTGTGATCAGAACCCTTTCACGCAAACTCCTGAATATATCGGGAATAGCCAATCTCTCATCCTGAAGGTTTTTTCTGTAAATTGCTCCTTTTTCATAGACAAGATTTGAAACAGGGACCGCCCATCCCGCTCCCGCGGCTTCCATCAGCTTCGTTTTCATTTGTTCCGCGGCATCCCGGACCGCCGGTGAGACGGATGGCGCCGTGGTGCTCCCGCCGCTCGACGGACCATATGGAGTGGTTGCCGTGTCACCAAGCGTCACGCGAATATGATCCATCGGGATTTCAAGGACTTCTGAAACTACCTGCGCGATAAAAGTATAGGTGCCGGTTCCCAGATCCTGGGTACCCGCCAGAACTTCAGCGCTTCCGTCCCGGTTCAGTTTCAGGGTCGCGTAAGCAGGAGGACCTCCGCCACCCCACCATATCTGCGAAGCCATCCCGATACCCTTTTTGACAATCCCGCTACCCGAACCCGCCTTCTTTCTCCGGTTCCATCCAATAGCCTCCGCGCCCCGCGAATAACATTCCCTTAACTTTTTGCTGGTATAAGGTAAATTGGCTACCTGATCCACATCAGCATAGTTTTTCAATCGAAAATCCAAAGGATCCATTTGTATTTTTTCCGCGGCTTCATCCATAAGCGAATCAAGTCCAAAAATTCCCTGAACATGTCCGGGCGCGCGGAACGGCCTTCCCGGACCGGCATTGATAAATACGGAATATTCCTCGGTTCTGACATTGGGACATTTATATATTGTCCGCAGAGGCCAGGCGCAGCCCGCGCCGCTCGGATGAGCGCCCGAGGCGCCATATGAGTAGTGATCAAGGGCGGTAATTTCTCCGTTCCTTTTAACTCCGATTCTGAGTTTCTGGACAGAATCGGGTCGGTTGCCCACGGCGAGATTCATCTCTTTTCGATCAAGTATAATTTTAACCGGCCTGCCGGTTTTTTTAGCCAGCAACGCAGCCATTACCGAGTATTTGCCGGCGGCAAGTTTGCTTCCGAATCCCCCGCCCATATATTTTTTTATGACCCGCACACTACTCTCGGGAATACCCAGGCTGTCCGCAATTGTATCTCTTACGGAAAAGACACCCTGGGTTGAATCCCATACGGTAAGTTTATCGTCATCCCAGTTTACAACACTGCAATGCGCCTCAGTGGGATTGTGGACAACCACCTGAGTCTCAAAAGTATCTTCAGCGATAATATCCGCCTCATTAAATCCATCCGCCACATTTCCCCGTTCATATATGGACGGTTTGCCGTTCAAAACATTCCCTTCGGGGTACAATTTTGGCGCGTTTGTTTTCATGGCCTCATCCGCCCGCGTCACAAAAGGTAATTCTTCATACTCAACTTTAATCAACCGCAGCGCCATCCCGGCGATCGCTTCAGACTCAGCGGCAACACAAGCAACTTCTTCACCCTCATATCTGACATGAGAATCAAACAAAAAACTATCGGCATACCACTTTATCGGGTCCGTGTTTTTATACGAAATAACAGCCAAAACCCCTTGAAGATTTTCCGCTTTCGATGCGTCAATAGATTTAATTCGCGCGTGAGGATAGGGTGATCTCAGGATTTTCGCGTGGAGCATTCCCGGTAAACCGACATCAAAAGTAAAACCCGCCGCTCCGCTTACCTTATCATATCCGTCAATCCTGGAAAAGGGTTTTCCAATGACTTTTAATTTTTCCCCGGGGCTCCAGGATTCTATTTTCTCTGCCGGTACTTCGGCTACCGATTCGACAAAATCTTCTTCAAAAAAATACTTTGATTTTAACATTTTTCGCGATGACATTTTTGCCTCCCGTCATATGGAAGTTAATCACGCAAAGGATCGCGCTTTTAAACAAATCACTTTTGTTATTTTAAAAATGCAACGGAGAGATGATTTATTTATTTGCCGCGTCCAGGACGGAATCAATGATTTTGGGGTAAGCGGCGCAACGGCATAGATTACCGGACATCCCCTCCATGACCTGCTCGCGTGTCGGATGTGGCACTTTTAGAAATAAGGCGTATGCCGCCATAATTTGTCCGGGTGTGCAAAATCCGCATTGCATCCCGTCTTTTTCGACAAAAGATTCCTGCAGCGGATGTAGTTCTTCACCATCCTGCAGCCCTTCGATAGTGATCAGCGCCCCCCCCTGCGCGTCAAGCGCAAGCATATGGCAGGAATAAACGGCTTCCCCGTTCAGGATCACCGTACAGCTTCCGCATTCACCATGATTGCAAACGATCTTGGTCCCGGTGAGGTTAAGCTGGCCCCGCAAAAACTCAGCCAGCGTAGTTTCGGGATTAACATACGCGGTCACCGCTTTTCCGTTTACCGATAAGGAGAGCAGTATTTTTCCTTCACTTTTCGGATCACCTTCTTTTGTCTTTGTTTTTGAGTGTGCCGCGGCTGGCAGCATGGGCACCAGTACGGATGTACCGATCAGACCGGTGCTGAAACTTTTGAGAAATTTACGACGGGAAGATGATTTTGGAGTTAAATCTTCAGACATAATTCCCCCTGATAAATGATTGTAAAGAATGTTGCTGTAAGCGCCACAAGACCTGTGGAGCAAACCGGAAAAATTCTCATTTATAATCTAAAAATTATGGGAACAAATGCAATAAATTTTTCTTAAAGGAAACGCTGAAGGTTGCTTTTGGAGTGATTAATTCAATGTCTTTTTTTGCATTCTTACTGAAACGGAATCGAATGTCAGACGCCTTAGAGCGTTGCCATACTTTGATGAGGTCTTCCGGATACTTAAAAACACGCGCCGGATCAATTATATCTAATAGTTAAAAATTCCCGGTCAATCCACTGTTATGGATTTTGATACATTTTTTGGCACATCCGGATGCACACCGTGTGTTTCAACTTTTAACTGATTTAAATATTTCATTTTGCGTACGGACATCTTTAAAGCCAGTAATTGAAGTAATACGGTTGCCTTAAAAACAAAGATATTCCTGTCAGATGATTTCGGAAGCCGGATAAAGTTATAATAATAAGTTTCGTTGCCCTGAGGCCGGCCGTTGGCGGCCCTTTCCAGTTCAGGATCATCTTCAGCAATCAGAACCACATCGGCTCCGCGGATTTTATGAGTATGAATCTGGGCTATGGTGATCCGCCGGTCTCTTTCCTCAGGAGAACATATGAAAATTAAAGGATAATTGGTAAAGGTCTTTTCTATATTCACTGTTGATTTGTATTTATCATAAAGATGCGCTCCCGGCTGATTTTCCCCGATCAGGTTTAACCACTCCGGTTTGAATTCTTTAAACTTATATTCTTTTATAAGTTCAAGGAGTGAGACAGCGGCGGACAGATTTCCTCTGTCCTCGTTTTGGATCATCTTCAGAATAAAATCACTAAAATTTTCCAGCACATTTTCCATCTCATTAAGAGAATAGATGGTGTTGCGCCCCAATATGGTATTTGGACCGTGTTTAAATTCCGCGGTATCAAATCCTTCCGAATGGTTTAAGACAACTTCTCTTATTTTAAGCGCGCCCTCCTTGGCAAGTCCAATGAGAGAAGTACCTAAAATATGAAGGGATGGCTTTAAAAAGAATTTTCCGGAAAGGTCGGTGATCACCTGATCATAGTTCTTTAAGGTTTCATCGATGGCAAGTGAAATATCCGCCAATTTTTTCTTCCCGGTCTCTTCATTATTCAAAATCAATGAAGCAAGCAGATAAAATAACGCGCATTGACTGGTAAATGATTTTGTAGCGGCAACCGCAATTTCCGTCCCGCACAGTATCGGCAGGTAAAAATCCGCTTTTTCCTGAGGAATGGTTGAATTTTCATTATTGACGATCGCGATAGTAGTAATCTTATCAACAGGGTAGAGAATTTTTACATCATTAATGACATCCACAACATCCTTTGTTTCACCGGATTGAGAAACTGCAATCAATAAATCATTTTTATTCAGACTGTTCAGATACATCGAACGAAATGCCCCCGGATTGACCGGTATAACCGGAATATTCGCAAGATTATTAAAAAAGTAACCGCCTATCAGGGAGGCATGATGAGAGGTACCGGCGCCAATCAGATAGATTTTCCCGCCGGCGGCATTCTTTTCATCCATATATTTTATCAAAACATCCCTGTAGTGGATAATTCTGCGTTTCTTTTTCCAAACCGATAATCTGTCAAGAACAGCCAGTTTTGAAATAATTGATGGATTCAGTTCAGCTATCTCTCCGAGAAGCTGCGCGTTCTGGGATACAAATTCAGGTTTGTCGGAATCATCAAGATTTTTTTCTATTTCCCCAAAGAATTCAGAATGTACGAGATCTTCAGTCATTTTTACTAATCGAACCGGATCAAAAACATCATATAACGATAATAATTGTGAATATAAATTTTTCCATCCGTTCTTATTTTTTTCAAACAAATCAAAAATTAATTTGTCCTTCGGATCTGAAAAATAATACAAAAACAGCAGATCAAAGTTGGCGGGAGTCGAAAATATCTCCTGCTCCATGAAAAACTGATATTCCGGACGCAAAGTGATATCGGAAATATTCAGTCTGGATCTCTTCAGCGGCGGTACATATTCTTTCTCTTCCTTCAGCGAAAAAACTTTATAATCATGGTGATTGTAAAGTATTCCTTCACCCTCTGAAAGCGGAATCAAAAAACGGGTTTTTGACAATACGGATGTTAAATCCGATGATACCACAATAAATTCGCCATTCTCATCGTTGCCCCTGCCCGCGTATAGTGATGAACCCGCCTTAATAGCGACGATTCCGTCCAATGCATCCATTGTCACACATGCGGCATATGAGCCGCTAATTTTGGAGTCAGCCTCCCGCACCGCTCTAATCATCATCTCTCCGGCTTCTTTTGCCGACAGCCTGCCGGGGTCTTTTCCATTTAATATTCCGTGGAAACTATGCTCCACCATATGAACCAGCATCTCTCCGTCATTATCTGAAATAACCGTATGGCCGTTTTCCTGAAGGAATTGTTTTAACGCGTCAGTGTTCGAAATATTACCGTTGTGGGCGCCAACCATTCTCACCAGACAATCTGCTTTATGCGGCTGCGCGTTTTCATCATTCACAGCTCCGAACGTGGCCCATCGCACCTGACCGATAAATTTTTTACCGGTACACCGATCAATTTTTAACTGATCTATCACTTTTGACGGAGCGCCGGTCTTTTTTTTCAAAATGACCTTATCACCACTGATAAACGCGGCTCCGGTTGAGTCGTATCCTCTATATTCCAGTTTCTTTAGCAACCAGGCGGCTTCAAGGCCCAGATTTGAATTTTCATTTTCATAGATCAGGGAAACAACACCACACATTCTCAACTCCGTCGATTTTTTGTGAAATATTTTGCGAATTTATTCTCAAACAAGCTAATGAATATATATCTGTGCGCCATACGGAATCAACGTCATTCATCACGTTTTTAGCGAAATATATTCCGGACTTGATACTCAATGAGTTGAGATCAGGATATGAACTGCCTCTGCAGATAGGTAAAAAGCGCGAGAGCGTATATTTCAAGATAATTGAATAAGGAAAACGATCCACGAAGCCGGAACGCGGGCATTTCAGGATGATATCCACGGGAAAAAAATTTATCAAACGGAAAAATATGGAAAAGATACTTCTTCCGCGTGTCATGATACAAAATTAATCCGGGATGAGAATCCGCCGGACGGATAATCTATTTCATCCTTTACATGCCGCCGTTATTGTTTATCACCTCAACGCCTGCAATCTATGCGAAGGTTGTCCGCGATAACGGCAAATTACTCTTCCTGATAATTCAAAACTTAAATTTCGCTAATTTCTTTATCCATCGCGGTAGAGATCAAACCACTTAATTCCAGTCATCCCTCGATTGCTTCAGTTCATAAAGTAAGTGTGTGATGGTATCGCTTTTTTCCCGGAGCTGCTCCCTGAAATAATTGCATTCGGATTCCACATATTCTTCTTTTAGGTCAGCCAGCTGATTTTCGAGCACTCTCAGGAGCACTTCTTTTTCTTTTGCTGTTAATTCCAGATGATACATATGTTTATCCTCTTATCCATTCAGGAACATCATTTGTTTTAATCGCGATTAAAAGGATGCAGGCAGAAAAGATGGAGACAAGATTCATGCCCGCATCCACATTCGCTAATTTTCCCGGACGGGAACGCATTTATATCCGTAATTGATGATTCCCGCTTCTCCCTCGGATGATACCCGCCTGAATTCGATACGAACCGGTATCCGGGTTTTTAATGCATTCACATCACAATCACTTATCTGACAAAGCAGTCTGACATTATCATTCAGCTCAACGATTCCGACTGCGTAGGGTACCTGATCATTGAATTTACTTGGTGACACATGTATCACCGTATAAGTAATCAGTTTGCCATTGCGGCTCAATTCCACTTTTTCGAATTCACGGCCCTTGCATTCCGGACAAATCAGCCGGTTTGGGAAGGCCACTTTTCCGCACTTTTTACATTTTCCCGCTTCCAGACGATATCGATGAGGCATTTCACGCCAATATTTTGGTACCGACATTACATCACCTCCATAATATGAATTAATGTGCTTCCTCCGCTTCCGCCCATGTTCTGTGTCAATCCTATCCGCGCGTCTTTCACTTGTCGGTCACCCGCTGTTCCACGCAGTTGATTAACAATTTCACCGATCTGGGCGACTCCCGTAGCTCCGACGGGATGCCCTTTTGATTTCAGTCCACCGCTGGTATTCACCGGAATTTTACCTCCCAGGGTAGTCATCCCGGATGCCGTCGCTTCGCCCCCCTTACCGGTTTCAGCAAATCCAATAGATTCAAGGATACATATTTCAGCGATGGTAAAACAATCATGAACTTCCGCCACATCGATTTTACCCGGATTCACACCGGCCATTTTGTATGCCGCTTCCGCCGCTTTGATGGTCGCGTTCAATTTTGTCAGGTCTTTCCTGCTGTGCAGGGCAATGGAATCCGTCGCATGCCCTAGTCCTATGATCTTAACCGGCGGTTTTTTGCTTATTTTCCGGGCAAGTTCCACCGGACAAAGAATAAGCGCCGCGGCCCCGTCGGTGATTGGTGAACAGTCCAGAATTCTAAGCGGGTCCGCAACCATTACCGAATTTATAACCGCGTCGACTGTAATTTTTTGCGGATACTGAGCCATAGGATTCATTGATCCATGAAAGTGATTTTTCACCGCAACCCGGGCCAATTGTTCGCGTGTTGTACCATATTTTTCCATATGCGTTCTGGCCATCATCGCGTAAAGACCGGGAAACGTGATTCCATGATACACTTCGAAATCCTGATCCGCCGCGCTTGCCAGGGCATAGGTCGCTTCATCGGTATCCACATCCGTCATTTTCTCAACGCCGCCGACAAGAACCACATCACTCAATCCCAGCGCCACATCCATATACCCCATTTTAACAGCCAGGGAACCTGAACTGCAGGCCGATTCAACTCTTGTTGAAGGAATAGGCGCCACACCAAGATAATCCGCCATCAGAGACGCGATATGCTCCTGTCCGTTAAAGAGTCCGCCGCTCATGTTTCCGATATACATGGAATCTATTTTGTCCACACCCGCATCATCGATGGCGTTAAGGGCAGCTTCAACAAAAATATCACGAAGGGAATTCTCCCAAAGCTCGCCCCATTTGCTGTATCCAATTCCAATAATTGCCACATCTCGACTCATTTTATTCTCCTGAAATTGTCTTTTAAAATTCCATTTTGATTATTAGTTGTTTTTAATAATCTTACGACGGTATTTTGAATAAAGTCCGTAATCCAGATATACCTTCTCGCCGTTAATCATGTCCCATGTTTTGACCGCTTTATCCTGAACTTCTGTAATCCGGTTGGTCACCTTCCAGATAAATCCATCACTCCCCGCCCCGGAACCGTATGAAACCATTAATATTTTGTCTCCCGGCTTCGCGATATCCAGAACAGCTGTCAGTCCCAGAGGAGACGCCCCGGAATAGGTGTTGCCGATTTTTGGACACAGCAGCCCCTGAGTGTATTGTTCCTTAGTAAATCCCAGCATTTTCGCGACTCTTGTCGGAAATTTTCCATTGGGTTGGTGAAATACAGCAAAGGCAAAATCGGATGCTTTTGCTCCTGCTTTATCCATTGTATTTTTGGCGCAATTATAGCTGTGTTTGAAGTAAGCCGGCTCACCTGTAAATCTCCCGCCGTGTTGAGGATAAAATTGGAGATCGCGGCGCCAGAAGTCCGGTGTATCCGTCATAAACGAATAGGTGGTCTCACATTCGGCAATTAAATTGTCCTTTCCCATGATGTAGGAAGCCGCGCCGGCGGAGGCGGTATATTCCAGCGCGTCTCCCGGCGCCCCCTGTGAAGTGTCACCTCCTACGGCAAGAGCATATTCCATATCACCGGCCGCCACCAGACGCATAGCCACATACATCGCTTCGGAACCGGCCTTGCAGGCAAACTCGAAGTCCGCGCAATGAACATCCGGAACCGCTTTGATCGCTTCTGCCAGAGTTGTGCCGCTTGGTTTAACCGCATAAGGATGCGATTCAGACCCGATATAAACCGCCCCTATTTTCGCCGGATCAATTCCCGCCCGCTGAAGCGCCCTTCGGGTTGCTTCAACAGACATCGTGATTGTGTCCTGATCAGGAGCCGGAACGGATTTTTCATCCACCATCAGGCCTTTACGGAAACTTGCCGCATCGGTACCCCATTGCGCCGCAATGGCTTCAACCTTGATTCGATACCTTGGAATATAGGCACCATATCCTACAATGCCGACCATTGAATTCTCCTTTTCGTATGTTTATAGTTTAGATGTTGATGATACTTCAATATTTATATTTTGAATCATTCTTTTTTACGAGGATAGAATAGTAAAATGATGACTCCGGTTCAGATGTGATAACTTCCAATTGCGGCGCGACGTTGATTTCAGACGAGGTTGAATTATTTCGCTTTAAAAAAGGTTTGTCCTCTCATATACTATGTGAAACAAATCACTATATTGTTTATAACTTACAATTCTTCTACTATGATTAAAGTAGATACAAAAATTTCTCAATTCAACTAAAAAATAAAACCATTGTAAGAACAAAATTGATTTTATATAGATTATCACGTATTAAAAAAAATAGCCCGCCTTCTTTTAGACGGGCTATTCGTGGAGGAGGAAAAGAGTTTTATTATTAATTTCTCCAGCTGATTCACTCTATTTAGAAATCACCTTTTCATTGATTATTTCTTTTTCATTTACCGCGTCTCTCTTCGGGGCAATCAGCATGGCAAACATGACCGCTGTAACACCGCCGACCAACTTTCCAACTATAACTGAAAATATCATATCAGGCTTATTTGCCGCCGTAAAGCCAAGATGGTCCCCCAATGTAAAAGCGGCGCTTACCGCAAAGGCAACATTGAGAACTTTGCCTCTGTTATCCATATTTTTCATAACTTTGAACATGGGAATATTATTCGCCAAAGTCGCAATCATTCCCGCAGCCGCCATACTGTTCATCCCAAGTTTTTGCCCGGCGCTTAGTAGAGGTTTTTCAAACCAGCGTGAGACCAGAAAAACCATTGGATAGGCCCCAAGCAGCATTACCGCGATCCAGCCGATCACTTCCATAGCGCGCAAATCAACCCCGGGGACATCTCCGGTAATTGGAAAGATTGGATGCATTCCCGGTATAATCGCCATACCTGTCATCGTTTCCCAAACGATCGATGCTAAACCAAGTGTAATCAAGGCTACCAGTAATTTTCCAAAGACAAGAAATCCTTTGATCATAGCATTTGGAATTCTCCACAATCCCAGAGCGATTAACGCGGAAAACAATACTACGGGAACCAAATTCTTAAAAATCAAAGCATAGCTAAAAATGATCGGCGTGCCGTCGGCAGCTTGAATATTGGAATATATTGCCACCATACCGCCTGCGATACATCCTAGAGGAATGGTCACAATACCGGCCAAAATGCCAAGCGCTAAAAAATGACGATCTTCTTTTTCAATGATACCCAACCCCACAGGTATCGAGAAAACTATCGTCGGGCCCATCATCGCCCCTAAAATCAAACCGGCGTACATCCAGGCAGGATAATCAATAGTAGTTCCTACCGTAGCCAGCTCTTTCGCCAAAAAATACCCACCCATATCATTCGCGAGTAATGAGGTGGCAAACATTGCCGGACTGGCTCCCAGAAATTCATAAACAGGTATTACCGCGGGACCCAGGATAGCTTTCAATACGGGCGCGAGAGAAATGACACCAACCATTGCCAATGCGAGAGCTCCCATGGCCATAAAGCCTTCTTCAAACTGTTCTCCGGCCCCATCGATCCCGTTTCCGATTCTTTTTAGCCCTATTTTACTTAATAGTTTTGATGACCCGCCAAATTGCGCGAATATCCGGTCTACAGCCCCGATTATCATGAAGATCATCATGATATAAATGATGATTTGATTTACTGCTTCCACTTCCAACTCCTTTTTTATATCTATATCTATGTTCACTCATGTTCTATGAACCACAAAATTTGTCGTTCAAAATTATTCAGCAAATTTCCGCGCCAGATTCCTGCATGCTTCGTCGATTGAAATTTTAACCGGATTTCGGCCCAGGGCCCCATCCAGCATACCGCCGCGTGATACCAGAGCTTCGGTCTGTCCGTGAATTACGATCCTACTGCTTTTTGCTGACCAGACCGCGTAATCAATTTTTGCCATAATTCCGGGTTCGGCGGCATCCGTACTCTTGATTTTTTTATCATCACTGCTTTCATGACTTAAAAGCAGTGACACCGGAATCATTACAAAATCAGCATTAGACTTTATCGCATAATTATTAATCGCCACGGTATCCCTGGCGAATAATCTGTTGTGAGAACGCATCCTGTCGATTATAAAAAATCGTGTCAGATTATATTTACCCAGACTGTCGGGATTTACTCTGGTAACTACTTCAAATCTGCCAATTTCTGTCAACGCGTTCACCAAAGCTGTGTGTGAGTAGTATTCAAGTTCCCGGTAGTCCTTTGCATCAAATTTGAAATTAAACCGTTCACTTTTAAAATTATACAGATTATCAACAATCAGTAAGGGCATCACCACCATGCGTTTTTCAGAAAAGGCCGCTAAATCGAATGATTTGTCGTCTTTTTCAACGAGAAGCACTCTTTTTTGACAGGAATTGAGGGTGAATATGAACACGACCGAAATAAATATTGTTATAAATCTCATAAATTTATACTCCCCGTTTACTTGTGAATTCAATAGTTATGAACCACATTTAAACTAAATAAACTCAGATATGATTTCTTTTCTTGGTGATGGTATGACTACTGATTCAACCAACAGGCCTTTTTTGATACAAATTTCTGTCCCGGCATCCACCGCCGCTTTAACCGCGGCAACATCTCCCGTGAAAGTTACAAAGCCTTTTCCTCCGATAGCCATCGCCACATGGATATTCAGCAGCTGAATATCTGCTGCTTTTACCGCCGCGTCAGCAGCTTCAATAATCGATGCCACAGAAAATGATTCTATCACTCCAAGCGCGTTTAATTCCGGCAAATGCGAGACTCCGCTTAATGCCGGGAATACATCCCGATGAATATTTGGGATGATGAAATGATCGACGACAGTATGCGCGCCTATCTCCACGCCCGCCTCAATACTGGCATTGACCGCGTCAACATCACCACCAATAAGCACCATATATTTTCCGGGACAAATAGTCCTGTTCACAACAATTTCTACATTGGCTCTTTTTAAAACTGCATCTGCTACCTCAAAGCCTTTGGCTATACTTGATGTTTCCACAATACCGATGGCAGCACTCATTTTTATACCCATTTTATTTAATCCCTGGAAATATGAACTCCGCGAGAGTCGATTAATGTTACGGTCCCCCCCTGACTCGCGTGCGCGGGACACCCCAAACTTTTTTCATCAACCTGACCGACCATATCTCCCGCATTAACGTGTTGACCTACTTTCACGGATGGTCGGGACGGTTGTCCGATGTGTGAATCCAAAGGTATAATAACCGAATCAGGCCGCAGATTTGTATCAATATATTCCGCGTGACGGTCATATTTTTTCAATCCCAGGCGCTGGTATAAACGGCTGATGGGAACTTCACGTCCCGTTCTCGCAGGATGAACATCTCTGAACAAGACATCCAATTCTTCCGCCGAACGGGATATACCATTTTCACGGAGCAGTTTTTTGGCATCAACACAAATACTCTTTGGATCAAGATTTTCCGGACAGGCGATATAGGAACACACATTGCATTCACAACAGTACTGAGCCCACAGACTCATCCGTTCTTTTGCCTCACCGGTCATCAGCAAATTCCGCATCACTTTATGCGGTTCAATCGGATACCCCA
>JBFXLE010000013.1:0-102262 GCA_050173015.1 Calditrichaceae bacterium | reverse complement strand
CCCGACTCTTACACTCCTTTCTCTTAAAGTTTTTAAATTCCTACTTCCCACTTCCTACTTCTTACTTTATTTGTCTGAACTATGATTCGTTTGACTAAATGAAAACTCTGATTTCCGGTTTCTTAATCATCTTAATCATTTAATCATATTAATCCGAGTTCAGACCGTTCTTAATCTTTTTTCTTTTATCTTTTTTCTTATCCTTCCTACTTCCTACTTCTCACTTCCTACTTCTTACTTCCTCCCTCATCCTCTCCACGAGATCCGTTGGAATATCAAGGCTGCCTCTTCCGATCCCGGGTTCCACATCCGGTTTGGCCGAGCCGTGAAAATCAGAGCCTCCGGAAAGGAGCAAATGATTCTTCCCGGCGAATGTGACCAGCCATTTCGTCAAATATTTGTCATGTCCGGGATAGTAAGCCTCAATGCCATCGAGTCCGACGGATTTCATTTCGATTATTTTTTCACCCAGTTCGCGGTAAGTTTTACATTTCAGGCTTACCGGATGCGCGAGTATCGCCAGTCCACCCGCTCCATGAATCAATTCAATGGCGGGAGCCAGTTTTAGTTTTTTCTTTGGCACATACCCCGGCCTTCCTTTGCTTAAGTAGGTGCTGAAGGCCTCATAAATATCACTGACCACGCCCCTTTTTATAAGTATCTCCGCAATATGCGGACGACCCGCGCTCCCCTGTCCAACAGCATCAACCAGATCACCGGCTTCTATCGGTAACCCTGCTTCCCGCAATTTTTGGACGATCATAAACGCGCGCTCTTCCCGCGCTTTTTTCAATTGGGCTAATTCGTTTTTTAATGTGACATTTCCCGGATCGAACATCAGTCCGAGCAAATGAAGATGCGCCGCGCCGGTTAACTCTATATCAATACTGAGTTCAACTCCCGGTATTACTTCCACTCCTCTTTTTTTCCCGTACTCCCTTGCCGGAATCACACCGCCGGTTTCATCATGATCAGTAACGGCAATGATGCCTAAATCGCGCCCGCTGACATAATCGATAAGTTCTTCAGGTGAGTAAGAACCGTCAGAATAATTGGTATGCATATGAAGATCGATCAACATGACGAATACTCCAGATCTCCGGGAGGATTTTTGATCTCATCGGATTCATTATCAGAATATCCTTTTTCACCGCTATCCTCGGTTCGATCAATAAAATCCTGAAGTAAATATAAAACCCGATCTTCAACTGATGTAAAGCCGGATTCCCGCATATAGTTCTCAAGATTCTCACGGGGTGTATCCGATATTTGTATATTCATCTCCCAATTACCTCATCTTGTTATTTCTGACAAAAATAGTGAACTAAATACAAAAAAAAAGGCGGAACACGTCCGCCTTATCTGATATGTGATCTATTTAAGCCTTGACAATTTTTTCCCGGTTTTCAGTCAAATCCTTGGTGGCGTTGCGTGTATCGACAACCAACTTTGAATTCCGCGTGATAAATTCCCAGTCATAGACAGAGTGATCGGTTGAGATGAGCACACAATCATATCCCGCCAGATTTTCAGCGGTTAAATCGACGCTCTTCTTCTTGATGTCATACATCCGCATATCCGGAAGAGTCGGAATTAACGGATCATTGTAGTCCACCACCGCGCCTTTTTCAAGCAGAATTTCCATTAGTTTAAAGGATGGCGATTCACGCGGATCATCAATATCCTTTTTATAAGCCGCGCCCAGAACCAGAATTTTCGAACCCTTCAAACTTTTACCGTGATCATTGAGCGCGTCCATCACTTTTGACACTACCCAGAATGGCATGGAAGTATTAACTTCACCGGCCAACTCTATAAACCGGGTATTAATTTCAAATTCCCGGGCTTTCCAGGTAAGATAAAACGGATCGATCGGAATACAGTGACCTCCCAAACCCGGCCCCGGGTAAAACGGCATATATCCGAAAGGTTTGGTCGAAGCGGCATAGATAACTTCCCACACATCAATCCCCATCCGGTCAAGGATCATTTTCATTTCATTGACAAGCGCGATATTGACGCTTCGAAAAATATTTTCCAAAAGTTTTGTCGCTTCCGCCGCCTGACTGCTGGAAACCGGAATTGTTTTTACGATAACTTTTTCATACAGCGCCATGGCCAGCTGCCGGGCGTATTCCGTATTCGCGCCGACGACCTTCGGAATAGTGCGGGTGTTATATTTAGGATTATTTGGATCTTCTCTTTCCGGTGAAAACGCTACCCAGAAATCACTGTCACCTTTTAGTCCCGACTCTTCCAGTATCGGTTTCAGAACTTCTTCCGTAGTTCCGGGATAGGTTGAGCTTTCAAGGACGATGAACTGTCCCTTACGGATGTGCTTTGCCAAAGTTTGAGCCGTTCCGGTAATAAAAGACATATCCGGTTCGCGATGACGTGTCAGAGGTGTCGGCACGCAGATCAAGATACAATCCGCATCCTTAATCCTGCCAAAATCATTTGTGGCTTCAAAAATATTGGTTTCCCTGACCGATTTGACTCTATTTTCGTCAATGTGTTTAATGTATGATTTACCGGCATTGAGCATTTCTACTTTGCGTCCGTCCACATCGAAACCAATCGTTTTAAATCCCTGTTCAACAAATTCCATCAGCAGGGGGAGGCCGACATAACCCAAACCGACAACACCGATAACCGCTTCCTTCGAATTAATTTTATCAAGAAGATTCATAGATACTCCCGTTCGTTATAAGTCCGGATCAAACTTTCGTGTTAAATTTAAGATCCGGACGTCCGATTGAATAATAATCTATACCAAAATTTTTCATTCGCTCCGGATTATATAGATTTCTACCGTCAAATATGGCTGGATTATTTAACAGGTCTTTTATGAGATAAAAATCAGGTTCCCTGAACTCATTCCACTCCGTCATGATGACAAGGGCATCGGCGCCTTCAAGCGCGTCATATCGTTTGTCGAATAGGGTTATTTCTTTTCCAACCCTGTCTTTAAATATTCGTTTTGCTTCCTTCAGCGCTTCAGGATCATGCGCCTGAATTTTTGCGCCTTCAGCGGCGAACGCCTCAATCATTGAGATGGCCGGCGCTTCACGCATATCATCAGTTTTAGGTTTGAAAGCCAGTCCCCAGATCGCGAAGGTTTTGCCTTTGAGATCGCCATCGAAATAGGTTTTTATTTTATTTAAAAGCACTGTTTTCTGCCGGTCATTCACGTCTTCGACGGCCTGAAGAACATTCAATTTAGTACCGTATTCCTGGGCAGTTTTAATGATGGCTTTCACATCTTTCGGAAAACATGATCCGCCATACCCTGTCCCGGGAAATATGAAATATGGCCCAATACGGCGATCCGAACCAATCCCCTTTCGGACCATTTCAATATTCGCGTCCATAAGATCACATAAATTTGCCATTTCGTTCATAAAGGAAATCTTTGTCGCTAACAGAGAATTCGCCGCGTATTTGGTCAGTTCCGCGCTTTTCTCATCCATGATAATAATGGGCTTTCCCGTTCGTACAAAAGGCGCGTAAAGATTCTTCATAATCTCCTGCGCTTCTGTATCGCTGGTTCCCACGATTACCCGGTCGGGCTGCATAAAATCGTTGATTGCCGCGCCTTCTTTAAGAAATTCCGGGTTAGAAACCACGGCAAACTCATGATCCGAATGCTTCTTAATTTCCGCTCTTACTTTTTCAGCGGTGCCCACGGGAACCGTGCTTTTATCGACAACCACTTTATAGCCGTTCATGTACTTTCCGATATCCGCCGCCACCGCGAGAACATATTTCAGATCAGCGGAACCATCTTCATCGGGCGGGGTGCCCACGGCGATGAAAATAATTTTTGATTCCTGAATTGCGCTCTTAATATCGGTTACAAATTTCAAACGCTCTTCACGCACATTGCGTTTGATCATCTCTTCCAGACCAGGTTCATAAATAGGAATCTCACCCCGGTTTAACATCTCAATTTTTGTTTCATTCACATCTACACAGATTACTTCGTTACCGGTATCGGCGAAACAGGTACCGGCGACGAGTCCGACATAGCCGGTGCCAACCACTGCAACTTTCACATCAAACTCCTTAACTTCAAGTTTTGTATTCGCTATCGCCAGAAGACAATGCTAAAAATAAATTCAATTAATTAATTCTTATTTATCCGGGATCACATTTATCTTGAAAAAACACCGGATTTTTTGGTTTTCATCTTCTTCCCGGGCTTTGAATAATAATTATGGTAATAATAGTAATAATAGCTTCCGTATGTTCCTTCCACATCCACATTATTCAGCAGGAAGCCAAGTACACGCGCCCCGACATTATCAAGAAGCGACTGCGAACGAAGCAGCGCGTCACGATTTGTCTGCCCGGATGAGACAATGATAATAACTCCATCCACTTTTGTGCTCAGAATGGCCGCGTCTGTAACCGCGATCACCGGCGGACTGTCAAACAGAATGATATCAAAATCCTGCTTCAGTTTTTCAAGCAGCCCTTCCATTTTATGCGAGGAGATGAGTTCGGAGGGATTTGGCGGGAGAATACCACTGGTGATGATAAACAGGTTCTCCATCGGCGTCTCTTTGGCCAGTTCTTCGTATGGAATAGCATCCATCAAATAATTGGTGACCCCCGAATCTTTTTCCTGACCGAAAATCGAATGAACAACCGGCCGGCGTAAATCAGCATCCACAAGCACAACCTTATTTCCGGACTGAGCCATGGCGATAGCCAGGTTCGCTGCCGTTGTGGATTTACCCTCTTTCGGTCCCGAACTCGTGACAAGGATCGTTTTGAGCTTTTCATCCACTTTGCTAAACTGCAGATTGGTTCTGAGGGTACGATAAGCCTCCGAAACCGGGGATTTCGGATCAAAATGCGCTATCAGACGAGCTTCTATTTTTTTACCTTCAATCGGGCCCATTCTCGACAACTTATTTTCCATTTTTTTCTCTACTTTATCCGTGGCGATTGTCGGTATGGTGCCCAGAATATTCAACCCCATTCGTTCGATATCTTCATGAGTCTTGATGGTATTATCAAAATATTCCACGAGAAATATAAGACCGATTCCCAATCCAAGCCCTATCAACGCGCCAAGCATGAGATTCATTTTCTTCTTGGGCTTGACCGGAGCGTATGGTTCAATCGCCTCATCTATAATTCGGACATCATTCCGTTGACCCGCTTCCTGGATTTTGGTTTCTTCCATCTTTTGGGTCATCATAATAAAGGTCTGTTCATCCACCATCCTGCGCCGTTCCAGACGGGCCAGTTCAAGCACCTTTTCGGGTAAAATTTCAAGTTTTCTGCTGTATTCGCTCACCACATCCTGAAGCGCGTTAATTTTAGCGGTCAGTGTTTTGATATCCGCGTCACTTGTCAATAATTTGGTCACAAGATCCTGGGAAAGCTGAAAAGGATCTTTTACCATGCTCGAAGTTGATATCTTGCGCGCCTCTTCCTCCAGTTTCTGCTTCATCGCCCTGATTTTATCGTCATATTGCTTAATATTCGCTTCGAAATGCCGCCTGTTTACATCCTGGACTTCAATTTCGATGGCGGTTGTGTATTTTGTTCGTTCCGCGACAATGGATGCCAGTTCCTGCTGTAACGAGCTTAGGTACGGCGTGGATATCTCACTTAGATCTGTCGAAAGGGTTTGTTTACGTTCATCCAGCTGTTTCGCCAGAGAACTTTTCATTTCCAGTTTTGCCTGAAGTTCCACCTGCGCCTGCTCAAGCATGGATTCCACTTCAGAGAGACGGCCAACCAATCCGGATGTTTCATCATCTAAACTGGCTACTTTTTCCCGTTCCTGATAGTCCCGCAATCGTTCTTCCGACAGCCGAAGCTCTTCGCCTTTCTTTGATAGCTGAGTCTCCAGAAATTTACGCAGATCGCTTATTTCACCACGGCTTGCCTCGGCATTTGCATATTGAAATTCATCGGCGATAGTGTTGGCTATATAAGCGGCCTCAAAAGGAGTACTCGCCTGATAGGTAATCTGGATTATATCCGTTTCTTTTTTATGGGAAACCTCCATACTGCCCCGGATAACACCGATCATACCCCTCATCGTCAGAAATTCTCCCTGATTGTTCGGCTGGAATAGCGCTAAGGAATCACGAACATCAGAGAGATCCAGTCTTTTTACAACCCGTTCTGAAAGTGAACGGCTCTTGATAATTTCAAGCTGATTGGCGATAGTGGTATTCTGCCCGCCAAAACCACCCATATCATAAAAGGTTCTTTCCATCGCCCCATTGCGGTCAATTATCACTGAGGTCGTCGATTCATAGACGGGAGTCGCGGTCATGGTGTAATACAGCGTAAACAAAAATACCACGAGGAATGAGATGAGAATTATCCATCTTCCACGGTATAATATCCGCAGATAATCATTCAGACTTAACTGTTGTTCATTAAATTCCAGTTCATTTTGATCCAACGATCTTCTCCTTTTTAATGATCAGCCGGCTTTGGAGCTTATCCTTAAAACATCTTTTTGATACTGTTCATTCTTGCAAAAATCCTGTTCACCCAGGAATCATTTATTATCAGCCCGTCCAACGATGGAACGTCTATTGATCCGCCTTTTACAGCGAGAGCCGGATTTTGATTGAAAAGACGATCCGCCTCTTCCGGTTGCATAAGGTCAAGTGTTATTTTATACGCTTCAGCCAGTATTTTATAGCTCCGGTATTCCACATCATGGGCGTCAGATGCTATAAACTGGCACAACCCGGTTTTTAAAAGCCGTTCCGAGAATACGGCCACTTTACTTCCAAACTGCCCGGTAAGACTGCCCGCGTCCATCTGGATAAGACATCCCTGCCGATACCATTCATATATCGTTTCGGGTGTATCATGAAGGCGCGCGTATCGCTCGGGATGAGCTAAAACCGGTGTGATATTTTTCAATCGACAGCGGAAAATAAAATCGCTCACTCCGTCAGGTACGGCCATAAGCGGGAGTTCAAAGAGCAGATATCTTTTGTTGCCATTGAATGTAGCCCAGGGATGTTCCAGCCAGTCGTAAATCCGGTCAGAAAAAAACAGTTCGGAACCCAACGAAATTTCAACCGGAATCTTCTCCGCCAGGACCTTATCCTTTAATATTTTGAAATTATCCTGAATCTGGCGACCCACACCTTCTTCTGTCATCTCTGTGGCGTGAGGTGTTGCCAGAAGATTCCTTATATCCAATGATGCCGCCTGTTCCAGCATCTTTAAAGACTGATCAATATTTCGGGCGCCGTCATCAACTCCGAATAAAAAGTGAGAATGAATATCGGTATAGCCCATTTTTGTCATTATGTGTGAGTCTCCCGGTACTAGCGCATGTCAACGACCTGCATCTTATCCGTCTCCTGAAAACGGAACATCTGATCGGTCAGCTTGCTTTTTGCGTCTATATCGCTGATTTCAAAGGTACTTACATTCCCGTTCAAATCAGTGGTTTCTATTTTAATGATATGCCAACTATTTTTCTGAATCCATAATTTCATAAACTTCACATAACCGTGTATATTTTCTTTTGGATCCATTCTGATATTGTATGCCTTGTCACCGCCCACCTTTTGTTCACCGAGTGATGTGGCAATATAATTTTTCGGATATTCAAACAAAAGATCACGAGGCAGCAGGGCGCCTGAATTCTTGCGGACATTGTCGATCAGCAGCTGCTGAGTCATATTATTAAATGTCCAGATCGTCTTGCCGTCGGTTACTATTATCTGATCGTCAGATTCGAACCGATACTTTACTTTATCTTTTATAAAAATTCTTCCGGATGCTTCAGAAACTGAACCTGTAATGGCAAATGTATCAACCTGCCGGAATGAAGCGGTCAGATTTTCCATCTTATCATAAGTCTTCTGAACATTTTTGATGATATCGTTTACATCATCCGCCGCTGCTGCCTGAAACACCGAAAATAAAAATATCGTAAATACGAATATCATTTTTTTGTGCATGATCGTTTCCTTTGTTAAATCTGACCTAATTCTTCAAGGGTCATTAATACCTCCCTCGGCTTACTGCCGTCAGGCGCTCCAACGACTCCGTCTTCTTCAAGCTCATCCATCAGTCTCGCCGCGCGGGCGTATCCTATTTTCAAACGGCGCTGTAGCAGTGAAATAGACCCTTGCTGATGCTGAACTACGATCGCCCTGGCATCGGCGTAAAGCGGATCACGATCGCTCCCCATGCTGAATTCGCCTCCGGATTGCCTTGATTCCGCCGGTTGCGGCAGACTGTAATGCGGCAATTTAGGCTGCCTGGAGACATGGTTAATAACCTCTTCAACCTCCTTCGTGGAGACAAAGGGATTTTGCAAACGCACCGGCTTTGGCAATCCTGCCGGTAAAAACAGCATATCTCCGTTGCCAAGCAGCTGTTCGGCGCCATTCATATCGAGAATCGTTCTGGAATCGACTTTGGTTGCTACCTGATACGCTATTCTCGCCGGGAAGTTCGCCTTGATCATTCCGGTAATAACATCAACACTCGGCCGTTGCGTGGCCACAATGAGATGAATCCCGACAGCACGGGCCATCTGGGCCAGTCTCGCGATAGGTGTTTCCACTTCCTTCGCGGCAACCATCATCAGGTCGGCAAGCTCATCAATCAGCACTACAATGTATGGAAGCTGCTGCAATTTGGCGTCTTTGACCTTATTGCCGCCTTCCTGTATTCGTCGGTCATAATCGACAATATTCCGCACTCCGAGATGGGCCAGTTTGTCATATCTGCGTTCCATCTCAAGAACGATGCTGTTTAACATACTTACCGCGTTATTCGGTTTCGTGATCACCTCTTCATCAAGATCCGTTCTCCATAACAGATAATGATCACGAAGTTCTTTGTAGAGAGACAATTCGAGCTTTTTAGGATCGATCATCATAAATTTTACTTTACCCGGATTTACTGAATACATCAGGGATACGATGATCGTGTTTATCCCGACACTCTTTCCCGCCCCGGTCGATCCGGCGATTAACAAATGGGGCATTTTTGTCAGATCGGTAATATATGATTCCCCGTTAATCGTTTTTCCAAGCGCCAGAGGCAGTTCAAAATTTGAGGTGTTGAATTTTTCCGAACGGATTAAAGGCTTAAGATAAACCATCTGTGGGTTTCTGTTCGGAATTTCGATTCCGACAGCCGCCTTACCCGGAATCGGAGCAATCATACGGATCCCGCGCGCTTCCATCGCTAAGGCAAGATCATTGGCGAGATTAACAATCGAACTTACCTTGACACCGGGAGCGGGCTGTAACTCATATAGTGTGATTACCGGGCCGGCGGTCACACGGATAACCTTGGCATTCACTCCGAAATCAAGCAGTTTCAGTTCGAGAAGCTCGGCATTTGATTTTAATTCTTCCTTTGTGATAGTTGTTTCCTGCGAAACCGGATCTTCAAGAAGATCGATCGAAGGAAATTTGTATCTGGCAATACTCTCTTTTACAAGATCATCGTAATCCAGTTCGACATCTTTTGTCTCTTCCCGGAATTCAAAATCAACGTCTTCTTCCCCCTCCGTCTCTTTTTCAGCCGGTTCGGGCCTGGTTTGCTGCCTATTACGCTGAGCCTTGTCAATCTGCGCGATTATTTCATCAAGTGATGTTTCAATAAGACCGGAATCTTCAGAATCAGTATTTTCATGTGATTCATCCTGAACGGAAATTTTTTCGGTGGGTTCACCGATTTTAATTTCCGGAGGATTTTCTTCCGTTGGTAATTTTGTTTTTTGCTCTTCCTGTTTCTTCTGCTCTTCCTGCTCCTGTTTTCTGATCAGTCTGATCTCTTTAGCCTGCTGACGCTGTTCCAAAAACTGATCCCATTTTGAGCGAGCGATCGCTCTAAGCGATCTTATCTGATCGGATAACACAGCGATGATTCCTGTAACTTCAATTCTCATTGTAAGCACCAGTAGCGCGAGCGTTAAGAACAGCAGAAGTGAAAGTCCGCCGAATTTTCCGAGGTAAATAATAAATTTTGAAGCAATCCACCCGCCAATCAGTCCGCTGGGGTAGTATTCTGTGATCTGACCGGCCGTTTCTAACGCCTCCGGCATTGCCAGAAAGACAGAAATAAATAATGCCCAGACTGAAAAAGATATGGAAGGCCTGATAAGATCTTCCAGATTTTTACCCTGCACGGTATAAAGACCGATTAACGCCAGGATCCCGGGTAAAACAAGAATCGGATAACCCAGAGTCCATTGCATCAGGATGTACGATATCATAGCGCCCAGCGGTCCCAGCCAGTTATTGATCGCAATGCGGTTCCCTTCTACGCTTAAATTAACGGGGTCACTCACATTAAACGAAATAATGGAGAGGAACAGGAGAAGCGCGATCCCGAGAAGCAGGACACCGATCGCCTGACGTTTATTTTCTTTCGCTTCCTTTGACTTTCTTTTTGCCATTTATGACTCATTCTGCTTCTTTGAAAACTTGAAAAATATACTTAATTAGTCATATTAAAACAAGATATTACACGGACATGATGAGTTTGTCGCCTGACAGTGCCGGCGCGAGTTTAAAGCGGTTTATATCGGCACAAAACTGTAAATCCTTTGCAAATCCGATCTTTTTTAGATGCATGCCATGCACGGTATTTCCCAACAAGACGCTCAATTGATCTGCTGATGGGGCCGGATTCTGACCAAATAAACCGAGAACGGCATAATATGACCATCGCGCCCCGTCTCCCATCGATAAATTACAGACACGACGGTTTAATTCATGGGACATCAGTCCCGCGCAAAGCGCGTCTTCCCACGAGAATCCGCCGGCGCGTCCTGCCGGCAGCATCACAATATCCTTTCCGATGGATAATGATTTATCCATAACGGCGATCAGGTTTACAAAAGATCCGACTAAAATAGTCCCCGCATTTTTTGCCACCGCCAGAGCCCTGGTTCCGTTGGTGGTCGTTAATATAAGATCTTTCCCTTTAACGACTTCGGGTGTGTATTCAAAAGGTGAATTTCCAAGGTGAAAGAACTCCGGCCGGAGCCCGTCCCTCTCCCCGCATAGCAGGGCATCAGGCAAATTGGTATACAATATTTTTGCAGCCTCGATCGTCTCAACCGGGTAAATGGATCCGCACCCGTTCGCGAAAGCGGTAACGATTGATGTCGAAGCCCTGAGAACATCGATGACAATGACCGTTTTTTGGGAAATGCCGTCAAAATCATCAATGGAATAAATAACTTCAATATTCATTTCTTCGTGCCTTGAACCTCAATGTGAAATATGTTCTTCCACAAATATGCGCAGGAAAAATAACTCCCGAATCAGAAATGGATTATTCAATAAAAAATGGCAATCCCCGACCAAAGGAACTGCCATACTCAAACCAAATTTATTGGATTGTCTTAGCCGATCAAACAAAGGGCGGTTTTATGATTGTCGCCGGCAGAAGTTTATTCCTGACCTCTATTTCTATTTTTGTTCCTATTTTTGACCATTCAACCGGGACATACGCCAGTCCGATACCCTTATCCAGCATGGGAGAAACCGTTCCGCTTGTCACAACGCCAATTTTGGCTCCGTTTTTGACTACATTATAACCATGACGGGGGAAACCAGCCTCATCCATCGTAAATGCGATCAGCCGACGTGATAATCCGTCTTCCTTCGCTTTTAAGATGACATCCCGTCCGATAAATTCTCCCTTATCCGTTTTCGTGATCCAGCCTAATCCGGCTTCGAGCGGATTGGTTCCCGCATCGATATCATTTCCATACAGACACATTTTCTTTTCGAGACGGAGAGAGTCTCTCGCTCCGAGACCGACCGGTTCTATATCATATTCCTTACCCGCTTCGAAAACTTTATTCCAGACATCAACAGCGTATTTATTTTCAAAATAAAGTTCAAATCCCGGCTCTCCGGTGTACCCCGTTCTTGAAATCAGCATCGGGACGTCCGCCAGTTTTCCTTCTGTAAACCAATAGAACTGGATGGCGGATAAGTTAACCCCTGTTAATTTTTGAAGCGCTGCTTCCGCTTTTTTCCCCTGAACGGCTATCTGAGTGATGCTATCGCTTATATCATTGATTTCGCAACCGTCGATCTTGTTTTTAAGCATCCATTCATAATCTTTATCCTTATTCGACGCGTTGACGACAAGCAGAAATTTATCACTATACCGGTAAACCAGCAGATCATCCACAATCCCGCCGTTTTCATAACACATGGCTGAATATTGCACCTGGCCGATTTCCAGCATCGACGCGTCATTAATTGTGATGAGCTGCACCATGTCGAGGGCGCGCGGACCTGTAATTTCAATTTCGCCCATATGTGAAACATCAAAAACACCGACCGTTTCTCTGACCCGCCTGTGTTCATCCCTAATACTGTGATATTGAATCGGCATTTGGAATCCGGCAAATTCGACCATACGCGCGCCGAGTTTTTCATGCACTTCGTATAATGCCGTTTTCTTTAACTCCATTTTCTCATTCTCCGTTATTAATAGAAATTCTTTTGTGTTCTACAAGATCCGGAATACGCTCCAGATGTTTAAAGAATATAAGCATACAAACCGGTAAAATCATCAACAGAATATCATTTGTATATAGCCAGTCTCTGGTAAAAAAAACGATCACCGGGAGTAAAAATGTGGCGACCATATTGGCGACGATATGCTTGCGTAGCAGCAAATAAAAGACACCCCACATCCCCATCCAGATGAGCACCAGAGTCGGTTCGAGAGCAAAAAGCGCGCCTGCGGTTACGGCCAGCCCCCGGCCACCTTTAAATTTCAGCCATACAGGGTAAACATGTCCGGAAAGAACACCGGGAACCAATGCCATGAGAAAGATAAAATCCATGGGCATAATCCGCGTAAAATACCATGCGGGCAGAAATCCTTTTAGCAGATCGAGAATCAGCACCAGGATTCCGACAGCGGCATTCCTGCTGGTTCGGAAAGCATTCAATGCTCCCACATTCCCCGATCCTTGTTCGCGGACATCCTTTTTGGATGTAAATTTGATAATCAGATACGCGCTTGGAAAAGATCCGAACAGATAAGAGACTATAAAAAGAAGGATGTAATTTGTAAATGTCATATTACACGGCTTTCGGCATCAAATGATACGATGTTGTCATTTATAAAATCATTTAGAACAAATTTTTCACGTTACTTTCGGCGCGCCCACCACCCGATAGATTCCTGATTTATCCTGTTTTCTTTATCGGGGCACCGCCCGAAATTAAACCCGCTCATCCTTTAAATCAAGTTTGGGCGGATAAAATTTTACCGGCCGTTCTGAAATTCAATATTCAGAAATTTTCCGGTGTACGAGTCGACCGCTGCCGCCACATCTTCAGGGGTTCCCGAAGTAACAACCAATCCGCCCCTGTCACCCCCTTCAGGACCGATATCGATTATCCAGTCGGCCGTTTTAATCACATCAAGATTATGCTCAATCACTACCACCGTATTTCCTTTGTCCACCAGCTTATTGAGCACATTTAACAGCATATTGATATCTTCAAAATGCAATCCCGTCGTTGGCTCATCCAATATATACAATGTGTTGCCGGTTCCGACCTTTGAAAGCTCTGTCGCCAGTTTTACCCGCTGAGCCTCCCCGCCCGAAAGTGTTGTTGCCGACTGGCCCAGATGGATATATCCGAGCCCCACATCAGAAAGCGTTTTCAATCGCCGGTAAACGGCAGGAATATTCGCCAAAAACTCCATCGCCTGATTGACGGTCATATCCAGCACTTCGGCAATCGATTTTCCCTTGAATTTTATCTGTAATGTTTCCCGGTTATAGCGCTTGCCCTTGCATACTTCGCACTGAACATATACATCCGGCAAAAAGTGCATTTCGATTTTTTTGATACCGTCACCTTCGCAGCTTTCACATCTCCCACCCTTGACATTGAAACTGAATCTGCCGGGTTTGTACCCGCGGATCTTCGCTTCGGGCAGCTGACTGAATATATCCCTGATCGGCGTGAACAGTCCGGTATAGGTCGCCGGATTGGAACGCGGAGTGCGGCCGATAGGTGACTGATCCAGATCTATCACTTTATCAATATGATTGATCCCCTTGATACGGTCATGAGGCAGCGGGGTCTTTTTAGCGCTGTAAAAATGACGAGCAAGCGCGGCAAACAATGTTTCATTCACCAATGAACTTTTCCCGGATCCGGAAACCCCTGTCACGCAAATCAGTTTCCCGAGGGGGAATCGGGCATTTATTTTTTTTAGATTATTTCCCCTGGCGCCCATCACTTCCAAAAATTTCTTGTTGCCTTTCCGGCGACCCTGAGGTACAGGTATTTTTTTTATATTTGAAAGATACATTCCGGTCAGGCTTTTTTTACTGGCCGCGATTTTAGACGGCGCTCCGGCAGCGACAACTTCCCCGCCATGAATACCGGCGCGCGGACCAAGGTCAATGACATAATCCGCCGATTCAATCGTCTCGCGGTCGTGCTCCACTACCAGAACGGTGTTGCCCAGATCTCTCAGGTGTTTCAATGTGTATATGAGTTTCTGATTGTCCCTTTGATGCAGCCCGATACTCGGCTCATCCAAAATGTACAGCACGCCGACCAGTTGCGAACCAATTTGAGTGGCCAGGCGTATTCGCTGAGCTTCGCCGCCAGAAAGTGTGCCGGCCGCTCTGGTGAGCGTTAAATAATCAAGACCTACATTCACAAGAAACTGCAGACGTTGTTTTACTTCCTTTAAAATCTGATGCGCGATTGTTTTATCCTGTTCATTCAGCTTAATATTTTCAAAAAAAACCGCCTGCTCTTTGATGGACAGATCCGTAAGCTGTGAGATATTCATGTCGTTGATTGTGATGGAAAGCGCTTCTTTTTTGAGCCGTGTACCGCCGCACTCACTGCATTCAACATTGTTCATATACCCTTCAATCCATCTTCGGACGTGTTGGGAACTGGTTTGTTTATAGCGCCGAAGAAGGTTGTTGACAATTCCCTCGTAACGGCTCAGCCACTCCACATAGGTATTCTTACGTTTATATGTAAACTTTACCTCCTCTTCGCCGAGCCCGTACAAAACGATATTTCTGATGTTTTCCGGCAGCTTTTTCCATGGCGTGTCCAGGCTGAAATTATAGGCGTCGGAGAGACTCTGAACCATTTCAAACAGCCAACCCTCATTCCGTCCACCCAGAACCTTTATTGCCCCCTGCCTGATGGCCAGATTAACATCGGGTACAATAAGATCCGGATCAATTTCGGTTAACGCGCCCAAGCCATCGCATTTCGGACAGGCGCCATAGGGACTGTTAAAGGAAAACATACGCGGTACCGGCTCTTCAAAGGAAAGATTACAATGCGGACAGGCGAATTGTTCGCTGAAAAGTATATCTTCATTAGTATCGGCTTTGTTGATAAAAACAAGACCGGATGATTGTTTTAGGGCAAGTTCAACGGAATCCGTGAGACGTTTTTGTATATCGGATCCGACGACAAGCCGGTCTATCACCAGCTCCACATCGTGTTTTTTGTTCTTTATCAGCTGAATTTCATCATCAAGAGAATAAATTTTGCCGTCCACCCTGGCCCGTACAAAGCCATCTTTCGCGAACTGGTTAAACAATTCTCTGTATTCACCCTTGCGTCCGCGGATCACCGATGCCAGCACCTGAATTTTTGTGCCCTCCGGCCAGGCAAGTATTATATCCACAATCTGCTGAACGGTCTGTTTTTCAACCGGCCGGCCGCACTGAAAGCAATGTGGATTTCCGATTCTGGCAAAGAGCAGACGGTAATAATCATATATTTCGGTCACTGTTCCGACTGTTGATCGCGGGTTACGGCTGGTGGATTTTTGTTCGATGGATATGGCCGGAGATAAACCGTCTATATAATCCACATCCGGTTTTTCCATCAATCCCAGAAACTGACGCGCGTACGCGCTCAGCGATTCCACATAGCGGCGCTGTCCTTCCGCGTAGATAGTATCAAAGGCCAAACTTGATTTGCCTGAACCGGATAATCCGGTGATGACTACAAATTTATCTCTCGGTATCTGAACATCTATATTCTTTAAATTATGTTCACGCGCGCCTTTTACAACGATTAAATTCTTTCTCGACATATAGCTTTTCCAGACCTCTAAATAATTTACAATAAAAGGGATTCTGTTGATAAAAAATCCGGCCGGCGAAGTGCCGGATTTCTGAATATTCATTTTGCGGAAATTTGTTTTCCGGGAAGATTAAGGTCAAATTTTCGGCTGATTAAATGATCTTTTTTAATTTGAGACTCAGAATCGGCCGATCCACCGATCTGATTACTTTCTCAGTGGTACTTCCAAGCAGGAACCGGTCAAGGCCGACCAGTCCGTGTGTTGCCATGATAATCAGATCGATATCATTTTCATTAACAAATTTGGCTATTTCTTTTGAAGGGATTCCTTCCACAACTCGTTTATTAATTTTAACCTTTTTAGAATTTTTAATCTCCGAGAGAACTTCATCCATTCTTTTTTTAGCTTTATCCCTAATATCCGGGATGACATCAAAAATCGATTTCATCCCCCAGGCGTATAAAGCGGGATGCACATCTTTATCAACCACATAAAGCAAATCCAGTTCCGCGTTTCGTGATGTGGTAAAGGCAATAGCGGTTTCCAGAGCCAGTCTCGCATGATCGCTAAAATCAAAGGGAACAAGCATCCTTGTAAACGCTCTGTCAAATATAAAATTCCTGTTAATTGTCAGTACCGGACAGGGCGCGTAACGTACAATTTTTTCGGCGACACTGCCGATTAAAAAGTGTCCAATACCCGTTCTTCCATGTGTGCCAATAACAACAAGGTCAAACGGATTATCATTTAAATATCCCAGGATTGCCGACGGCGCGGAGTACCCCTTCACAATGCTGTGTTTAAAGCGAATATTTTTATACTTTTGTAATTTGACCTGTATCTCATTTTTAATCTTATTTTCTATCTCTTCGATATCCAGCATTTTGCTGGCAATTTTTGAAGGATCATCTTCGTACATAACACGGGCATGCAAAACGACTAATTCCGCGTCATGTTCCACCGCGAGATATATTGCCTGGTCGAGCGCGTGATTCGCTGTTTCCGAAAAATCGGTGGGCATTAAAATTCTGTCAATATTCATTATTCACCCTCCAATTAATATTAATGTGTAATTTAATTCAATATTAACGTTTGTCACAATAATTTTTCTGAAAGTTTTAAAAATTTGGAAGTCAGGAAGGCCGGAAAAATTTTGAGCCTTTTACATATTGACGTTATAAATTTTTCTTTGAGCTATGCAAAGATGTTCCCGGATCGTTGCTAAAATTCGATGACTTCAATCCATTTCGGTTTATGTTACGGGAATTTCTCCGGTATGGCGACAAGCCGGGTTTTATGTAATATTGTATTTCTTAAGTTTTGACATAAATGTACTTCGATTTATTTTGAGCATTTTGGCTGTCTGAAATTTATTGAAATTATTTTTTTCGAGAGCGTCAAGAATCATACTTCTTTCAAAATCATCGACCAGATTGGATAATCCTCCATTCAGATCGTGCTGGACAACATCCTTCTGTAATTCCGTAATATATGGAGGCAGATCATCCATTTTTAGCATATTTGATTTATTCAGGACAACAATACGCTCAATTAAATTTTCGAGTTCACGGATATTACCCGGATAATCATAGTTTTCAAGAAGTTTCAATACCTTTGGATCAATATCCCTGATTTTTTTGCCATAGATTTTATTGAATTTTTCCATGAAATGGTAAATCAGGTATTTAATATCTTCGCGCCGCTCTTTCAACGGCGGGACTTCGATGGGAATGACGTTTAACCGATAATATAAATCATGCCGGAATGTTCCTTCTTCCATAGCTTTTTCAAGATTTTTATTGGTTGCCGCCACAATTCTTACATCAACCTTAATCGTCTCGGTGCCTCCCACACGCTCAAATTCTCCCTCCTGTATCACACGCAGTAATTTAAGTTGCATATTCAGGGAAATATCTCCGATCTCATCCAGGAACAGTGTCCCGCCATTGGCAAGCTCAAACCGTCCTATTTTATCCTTTATCGCGCCTGTAAAAGCTCCCCGCACATGACCGAAGAGTTCACTTTCCAAAAGACTCTCCGCGAGAACGCCGCAGTTAATTTTCACAAACGGTCTTTTAAATCTGAGACTATTATAGTGAATGGCGTTTGCGATCAATTCTTTTCCCGTTCCGCTTTCTCCCCTTATCAGAACCGTCGTGTTTGTTTGCGCCACATCCGTGACAAGCCGGAACAATTCTTTAATTTTATCGGTTTTCCCGATCATATTTGTAAAATCATATTTCTGTTGAAGTTTATTTAGCAGATATTCATTCTCTTTAAGGAGTGAGCTCAACTGAGAAATTCGTTCTACTTTCGCCAGAATCTCGTCAAGTCGCAATGGCTTCAGAATATAATCTCTCGCGCCCATTTTCATCGCCTCGACAGCGGTCTCAATGGTTCCGTGCGCCGTGACCATGATGACGGGAATGTTCGGGTATTCTTTATTCAAAACCTGTAAAAACTGCATTCCGTCCATTTCGGGCATCCGGATATCCGTCAGGATAATATCCGGTTCATCTTCTTTAATACAGGCAAGAGCTTCCAACCCGTTTGTGGCGGTTGCTGCTTCATATCCTTTGCTTTCAAAGAGTTCTTCCATTAACTCAAGAGCATCAATTTCATCATCGACAATCAATAACCTGGTTTTCATCAAGCCTCCGCATGAATATTCCCCGGTACAGGAAATAATATGGTGAGTATTTCTATAGATTTATCTAACTGCTCTATATTAATTTTGCTATTGTAATGATTTAATATATGTTCAATGACGGTTAAATCAATCGATTTGGTTTTAGCTCCTGAACTGTCCGTTCCAAAGAAAGCACAAAAACTCATTTCTTTATAATTAATTTCTTTATCATATTTTAGCCGAAAATGCAGCCCGATCCGGTCTTCACCGGTGTTGTTTTTCTGAAGTTCTGTAACTATTTCCAGCTTTCCCTCTGATTTCAAATATTTAAGTCCCAGTCCGACCAGAGTTCGCATCATAATTTCAAAATGCGAGATCTGTCCTGCCAGCGCGGGAATATTTCTATCAAATTTGAAACTGATCAACTTTTCTGATTTTATTACCTCCGGCGCCAACAGCAGATTCTGCAGAATTTCATTAATATTGACCCTCTGCGGAATCGAGTCCTGTTTTAATCGCGCGAAACTGATTAACTTGGTGATAATATCATTTATTCTGTAAAGCTGAGAATTCAAAGTAATAATATTCTTATCCATTTGTTTCTGATCAACATTCTCCCTCTGGAGGAGCTGAAGCCGCCCGGACATGATATTTACGGGGTTGATCAATTCATTCGCGATGGAATCCGCGAATTTTTCCAATATTTTGTACTCCGTGCTGATTAACTCGGATCCTTTCACTTCATCCGGTTTATTTGAACTTACCAGATAAAGCGTCTCCGCGGCCTTGATGGGCGCGACAGAGACAATTCCTTCAATCTCATGATTTCCGGCGTCCCGAAATCGTAATTGGTGATCTCTGATCCGGGCTCCGGGTTCACTTAAAATCTCAATAAAGTATTTCCAGATTTTTTCACCGTCAACCAAATAATCCAAAAGTGAAGTTTCAGTATATATCTCATCAGTAATTTTCAGGAGGTTTTCCGCGGCCCGGTTCAGAAATAAAATATCCGCATCGTTATCAACAATTGCAACAAAATTTTCAAGTGCCGAAAAAGACTCCTTTAAAACTTCAGCATCCGATGTCCTGTCTAATTGCTTTGTCTGAAGGGAGTGATAAACATCGCCCAGAAGCACAGGTAATTTTGATGACATCGAATCTTCCGTTACAATATACTTTTGCGGATGCTGAATAAAATCGTCTTTCCCGGGAAATTCTCCTAAGACCAGGATCAGATGCGTATCCATCAAATTAGTGGTTAAAAATTCATCCGGGCTTCTTAAAAGCTCGCTAAATTCGTATCCAACCATTACAATATGATATTTTTTCCCGGTAACTAATTTGGTAAATTTATTTAATGATGAAGTACGTTCAATTTTTTTGGGGACTGAATTAAAGACCGCTCCGGCAATTTTCGAAAGAGACGGTGATTTTTCAAAACAAAGAATGTTTAATATTGATTTACTCATCTTGGATTTGCCGGATATACCCGATAGCTTTCTCTAATCGTTTCAATACATTATTTTTCCCGAGAATATAAACCAGTTCAAATATTCCCGGACTGACTGTTTTACCCGTCAGGGCTAATCGTAACGGATGTATAATTTTTGCGGCTGAAACATTTTTTTCTTCCGCAAAATTACGGATGAAATTTTCAGGCTCAACCGTATCGTCAAATATCGCGGACTCCGATTCGGAAAGTTCCCTGTTTAATGACATCATCAATTCCAGTGTACCATCCCTTAAGAAATGTTTCCGCGCGCCTTTTTCGTCAAATTCTTTTGGATCTTCAAAATACACACAAAGTGAATCAATCAGCTCCGAAATGGTTCGCACACGGTCTTTTTGCAGCTCAACCAGCAGCTCAAATCGTTTATTATCGGATTCGGCAATAGCGATATCCGCTTTTTTCAGTCTTCGTTTGACTTCTGGCAAGACTTCCGCGACCGACATATTTGATAAATATTTACCGTTCATCCAGTACAATTTGGTAATATCAAACACCGCTGACTTTTTATTGATTCGCGCCTCGTCAAATCTTTTTATTAATTCATCCCTGTCCATAATTTCGGTATCATCTCCGGGCGACCATCCGAGCAAGCAAAGGAAATTAAACAAGGACTCCGGGAAAATACCGTCTTTCCTGAATTCTTCAACGGAAGTGGCGCCGTGTCTCTTTGATAAACGCACCTTATCGGGCCCCAGGATCAGCGGAACGTGACCAAATTCAGGTATTTCCCAACCCATTGCTTTATACAATAAAATCTGCTTCGGGGTATTTGAGAGATGATCATCACCCCGCAGAACTTTGGTCACACCCATATCATGATCATCCGCGACAACCGCGAGCTGATACACGGGAGTACCATCCGACCTCAGTATAATAAAGTCATCAAGAGTCTCATTCTGAACCCGGTTTTCACCATGAACCAGATCCTGAAAAACCACTTCTCCGGCAGGGATTTTTAGTCTGACCGAATAGGATTCTCCGTCTTTCAGTTTATTTTGAATTTCTTTGTCGGACAAATTCCGGCACGAGCCGTCGTAGCGGTAAATTTGTTTTTCTTTTCGCGCCAGTGACCGCTTTTCATCCAGGACCTTTTTACTGCAGAAACAACGGTAAGCATGGCCGCTTTCCAATAATTCACCAACCACCTCTTTGTGCCTTTCCTCCCGGCGGCCTTGGTATTGCACTTCACCGTCCCAGTCAATTCCCAGCCATTTGAGACTATCGAGAATTTGCTGTATTGATTCGTCTGTAGATCGTTCCCGGTCTGTATCTTCAATCCGAAGTAGAAATTTACCGTCGGATTTTCTTGCCGAAAGCCAGTTAAAAATAGCCGTTCTCGCTCCACCCACATGTAAGTATCCCGTCGGGCTTGGAGCAAAACGTAGTACCTGATTCAATTCTTTCTCCGTTTCTGAAATTTTAAAAATTCTATATAAATTTCTGATTATTAAACTACTATTTTAATTTAGTTTAGTTTTGTTTTCAAGGCAAGCGGTTTGATAAATCAAATATCCCAAATCATATCTAAAAAACCGGAGTTTATTAAATTTTTCTTTTATAAAGACCTGCAGGTTTTATAAATTATACATCCTAACAATAAGAAAGCGCTATAAATGCAAAGCATGCCTGTCTCATTGCAATACTACAAATTTTGCGCGTATGGATTTCTAAAAAATCTTCGTTTTTTTGATATTTTCTTTCTTCTCTTTTTGCGTGAATCCGGGATTAGCTACCTTCAGATAGGAACCCTCTACTCCATTCGTCAGGTAACCATCAATATTTTTGAAATCCCTTCCGGCATAATGGCCGACGCCTTCGGCAGAAAAAGCGCTCTGATGTTTTCAATGTTTTCCTACATTATCTCATTCGCGGTTTTTTATTTAGCGCATGATTTCGGATTATATGCATTCGCGATGATCGCATTCGGTATCGGCGAAGCCTTTCGCACCGGGACGCACAAAGCGATGATTCTGGATTATCTTAAACAAAACAACCTGGTTCAATTCAAAACCCGTTATTACGGAAGCACCCGCTCATGGTCGCAAATCGGATCGGCGCTTAGTTCGCTGTCAGCGATGGTCATTGTATTTCTAACCGGAAACTATCGTGAAGTATTTCTGATTACAACCATCCCCTATCTGCTTGATCTAATCCTGATCAGCACATACCCATCTTCCTTAAACAAACGTCCAAAGGAGGATAAAAGCCGTTCGATTCTCCCTTCACTCGGGAATGAAATCTCGGCGATATGGCGGTCATTTTTGCAAATTTTTAAATCAGTGAATTCCATGAGGGCGATTTTCAGCGCGTCCGCTTATATTGCTCTGTTTAAAAGCACAAAAGATTACATTCAGCCGGTCCTTGAGACCATGGCGCTTACCTTACCGCTACTTGTTGCGTTTGAATCCCAAAAAAGGTCGGCAATCGTAATCGGCTTCACATATTTTCTGATTTTTCTAATGACATCCTATGCCGCCCGTAATGCCTGGAAACTGGAAGCGCGGTTAAAAAATCTGCCGCACTCCATCGATGTCGCCTATCTGATAGGGGTGACAGGCATCGGTATTTCAGGTGTTTTATTGAAACTGGAATATTCAATCCCGGCGGTGATCGCCTTCATCAGCCTTTATCTGATTCAAAACATTCGCCGGCCTCTGGCGGTGAGCTATCTGAGTGAACTGATCTCACAGGATGTCATGGCCTCCGGCCTCTCCGTGGAATCACAGATGGAAACCCTGCTGGTCGCCATATTTGCCCCTGTCTTAGGCCTGGTGATAGATCTTACCGGAATCGGAGGCGGATTGATGTTCGCCGGCGTTCTTTTTCTGCTAATCTATCCTTTTCTTCGTCTTTCCCGGGGCGAGGAATCCCATTAATTATGATCATCCTGTCCGGAGGGAAGGGGGCATTTGGGAAATTCTTTTTCTACTAAGGTTAAAAAAAAATAAGGTTTCTTTCAGGACCGCCCGCGTGATTTAAACCTTATTTTTGTCTTCCAAAACCTTAGTAGAAATACAAAGCACAACTCAATCTTAACCTTATTACCTTATTAAAAACACAAACATGAAAAATCAAATTTGAAAACAAAATCAAAACATTTTAATAAGGTATAAAATTATTGTGAATCTATTTTTCTACTTAGGTTAACTGAGAATAAAATAAGGTTTTTTCAGGACAACCTACCGTAATTTAAAACTTATTTTTGTCTTCCAAAACCTTAGTAGATTAACAAAACACAACTCAATCTTAACCTTATTACCTTATTAAAAACACTAACATGAAAAATCAAATTTGAACACAAACTCAAAACATTATAATAAGGTATAACATGATGGGGAATCTACTGTTCTACTAAGGTTAAAAAAAAATAAGGTTTCTTTCAGGACCGCCCGCGTGATTTAAACCTTATTTTTGTCTTACAAAACCTTAGTAGAAATACAAAGCACAACTCAATCTTAACCTTATTACCTTATTAAAAACACAAACATGAAAAATCAAATTTGAACGCAAAATCAAAACATTTTAATAAGGTGTAAAATTATTGTGAATCTATTTTTCTACTTAGGTTAACTGAGAATAAAATAAGGTTTTTTCAGGACAACCTACCGTAATTTAAACCTTATTTTTGTCTTCCAAAACCTTAGTAGAAATACAAAGCACAACTCAATCTTAACCTTATTACCTTATTAAAAACACAAACATGAGAAATCAAATTTGAACACAAACTCAAAAAATTTTAATAAGGTATAACATGATGGGGAATCTACTGTCTACTAAGGTTAAAAAAAAATAAAATAAGGTTTATTTCAGGACCGCCCGCGTGATTTAAACCTTATTTTTGTCTTCCAAAACCTTATTAGAAATACAAAACACAACTCAATCTTAACCTTATTACCTTATTAAAAACACAAACATGAGAAATCAAATTTGAACACAAACTCAAAAAATTTTAATAAGGTATAACATGATGGGGAATCTACTGTCTACTAAGGTTAAAAAAAAATAAAATAAGGTTTATTTCAAGACAGCCTACCGTATATCAAACCTTATTGTTGTCTTCACAAACCTTAGTAGAAATACAAAGCACAACTCAATCTTAACCTTATTACCTTATTAAAAACACTAACATGAAAAATCAAATTTGAACACAAACTCAAAACATTTTAATAAGGTATAACATGATGGGGAATCTACTGTTCTACTAAGGTTAAAAAAAATAAGGTTTCTTTCAGGACCGCCCGCGTGATTTAAACCTTATTTTTGTCTTCCAAAACCTTAGTAGAAATACAAAGCACAACTCAATCTTAACCTTATTACCTTATTAAAAACACAAACATGAAAAATCAAATTTGAAAACAAAATCAAAACATTTTAATAAGGTATAACATGATGGGGAATCTACTGTTCTACTAAGGTTAAAAAAATTAAAATAAGGTTTATCTGGGGACAGCCTACCGTATATCAAACCTTATTGTTGTCTTCACAAACCTTAGTAGATCATAAAAGCTTTTGCTGCATTTTATCAATCAGCGACATCATCTGGCGGGCGTTTTTAACTGCTTTTCCATTGGGGTGATTATTAAAAAAAATATATGTTTTATAGGTTTTTTTCATCAGATTACTGATGTGAATCAGCCATTGCTTTAGCTCTTCTTCCTTATATTCATAGTCATACCGCGCGGATCCCTGACCGATCCACCAGTTTTCCTTATTACGGCCATGAAAACGGATATACCCTGTTTCCGCCGTGGCGATGTCCTGGACCGGCATCAATCCAGCCAGCGCCGGCTCATCCACATTGACATAACCGATACCATGATTTTTCATGAATGGGACGAGTTGCGGTTTATTCCATGATGAATGTCTGAATTCGGCAAACAATGGAAATTTTCCCGCGTATTTTCTCGTCTCGATCAGATATTTCCGACCGGCTTCGTTGTTTTTGAACGAATACGGAAATTGAGCCAAAAATCCGCGGAATTTGCCCGATTCGATGAGCGGCTGAACGGCCTCCGCCAGTATTTTGAAAGTCGATTCATTCTCCACTCTGCGATGGGTTGTTTCCTGATGGGTTTTGACAATGAATTCAAACTGCCCCGGCGTCTTTTCAGCCATTCTTCTAAAGACATCAGCAGAGGGGATCGCGTAATACGTCGCGTTGATCTCGACCGTATTAAAATACTTGGTGTAATACTCGAGCATGTCTTTTTTTTGTATTCCATCCGGATAAAAGAGTCCGCGCCAGTCATCATAGCTGTAACCGGATGTGCCGATTTGAATCTTCGTGTTTTGAGACGGGACTCCGTTTTCCTCAGGCACTGTTGTTTTAGCAGTCATATTCTAAATCTGCAAATTGACTTGTATATTTCACTGATCACAATTATTTTTAACAACTTACTGACCTCGGTCATCAAAGGAAAGAACAAATTATAAATGAAAAAAGTGATTATCATCGGATGCACCTCCGGGATCGGATTCGAACTCGCCCGCCAGTATCTTAAAATGGGATATATGGTTGGCGGAACCGGCCGGCGTAAACAAATTCTTAACAATATGGAGAAAGAATGGAAGGGAAAATTCTTCGGCGCCGCGCTTGATATGATCGATTACGACACCGTCGCTCCTGTCTGCGCGTCTCTTATTTCCAAAACCGGAGGCATGGATATCTGCATCATATCGGCCGCTTTCAGCAGCAAAAACAGAGACCTTGAATTCTCAGTTGAAGAAGATATTATCCGGACCAATGTGAACGGATTTGTGGCGGCCGCGAATTTTGCCGCGAAATATTTTATACATCAAAAAAGCGGCCATCTCGCGGGAATCTCATCCGTGGCAAAATATTTTGGAAATCCGGGCAGTCTCGCCTACAACGCGTCTAAAGCATTTATATCCACCTATATGGAAGGATTGAGCCTTCGTCTTGAGAAGCATTCGGTGTTTGTCTCGGATATTAGACCGGGATTTGTCGATACACCGATGATCGCCGGGCTGAAGAATGCCTTCTGGCTTGTACCGGTTGACAAAGCCGCGCGTCAGATCATTAAGTCGATTAGGAAGAGAAAAAGAATCGTTTATATTTCGAAACGCTGGCGGATAGCATCCTGGATATTACCACACCTGCCATACCATCTATTTCGCGTTTTAAATAAAATTGAATCCGGGGAGAATCATTTGAAAGGTGAAACGGGACCGCTTTCCGAATAGCCCAGATAGCTTGTTTCCTGTTCAATTCTAAAATTATTATTCAGCAACTTATACGCCCAGTAATTTTTCATGACTTTCCGGACATAATCCCGTGTTTCATAAAATTCAATATTTTCTATGAATACATCCATTTGATCTGATCCGTCTATTTTCATCCAGCGCTTAGCCCGGTTCGGCCCGGCATTATAGGCTGCCAGAACGAGCTCAGGCCTTCCGTCAAACTGGCGAAACAACTGTTTGACATAAAGTGAACCAAGATGAATATTGTATTCCGGATCAAATAATTGCTCTGTGGAATGATACTTCACACCTGCCAACCGGGCCATATCCTTTGCGGTAAACGGCATCAGCTGCATTAATCCGTAAGCGTTCGCCCGTGACCGTACGTTTGATTCGAACACGCTTTCCTGCTTCATAACAGAGAGCAGCATTTCCTTTTCAAGACCATATCGGTGAGCGTACTTATCAACAATATTGTCATAATAAAACGGGAAACGCTCTTTCAGCATAAAGGATTTTTCAACAAAAGAGACGTCGCCAAAAAATTTTTTATTGATATAATCATACACGCGATACGCTTTTCCATATGCTCCCAGCTTTTTGTAAATCTCAGCCAAAGCGATCCATTCTTCTCTCGTCTTTGCAGACAGTTTAATGTCGGACAAAGCCGCGTAGGCATATTCATCTCCGAGCAATTCTCTCACAACAAACGCGTTTTCGAACTGATCTATAAAATTCGCGAAGCCGTTCGCGTAATATTGCAGCGGGTTTGGCGTGTTCTTAAATTCCTTAACCATACTCCAGTTTGAATCAATGTATGATTTCTGCATCAGATAACTTTTCATCGTGTAGTAATCATCCCACATATTTTTTGCCAGGGACAATCTTAATCTGTTCGCCGAAACGCTGTCTCCTGCCGCGTCCATACATAGTGATGACCAGTACCGGGCGCGGTTTGTGTGCAGATCGGGCCATCTTTTATACCTGATATCGGTAAATACCGCATCCGCTTCCGGATGCCTGCCCAACCGGTAATAGGTAAATCCTTCCCTGAAACTCGCCTCCTTCGCGAATTCACTTCTCGGCCAGCGTGTTCTGACTTCACGATAGAGAACCACCGCTTTCTCCATCTCGTGTAATTCTTCATAAATCCATGCGGCCTTCCAGACGGACTCAGCCGCGTTACGTCTTCTCGGATAGCGGCGCGCATAATCTTCATAAGCGTCAATGGCATCCTGCTTCTTTCCCTGCTTATAATAAATCCGGGCGATATAAAGACGTATATAGGGCTCCAGATTTTTGTTTTTCAGCATATTTAGTTGATCTTTAAAACCATAAAGGGCGGTCTGATATTTACCTTCCGCATAGTATAATTTTATAAGATAATATCTGGCTTTTTCCTTGTTGGGTTCGTCTGATTCAGTCTTGATATAGTTTTCGAGCATCACCCGCAGGCGGCTGTACTTTTGATTTCCGAAATAAATATCAACAACATCAAAAAACTGCTCTCGGTAAAATGCGGTTTCATTTTCTTCAAGCCATTCAGCCAATTCCCTCGCCGCCGGTGATGACTGGTATTTAGCGAGAATCTGATTGAATTCCTTCAACGCCATTGATTTTTTGCCGTCAAAATATAATGACATCGCGGACCGGATCCGAAGATATGCCGGGTCGGCCATATTAATATTACGATTCATCGATTCGGAATAATATTTATGCGCTTCCTTGTAAACCTTCATATCAAAAAGTTCATCCGAGAGAACAATCAGCAGTGAATCGGATAGGGAATGCCGGGCGTATTTATCAACAAAAAGTTTGCTTTCTTTTACCGCCTGAACGCGATCTGATTCCCATAAACTCTTGATATAAAAATAATGGCAGTATTCATTCAGAAACCTGTATTCATCCAGTAAATTCCTGAACATTGCCGCGGAAGTCGCGTATTTTTCCGTTTTATAAAAAGAATAGGCAATTTTAAATTCAGTTTGAACATTGAATCGATTTGGGGCTTTTGAACGGGCTTCAAGATACACATCCAGAGCGCGGCTGTATTCTGCCCGGTTAAAGAGGCTGTCGGCAACCTGATAAATATTGCTTACCCGGATTACATCATCACTGTTGTTAATCTCTCCGTGAGATACGTTCGTCACGAGAATCAGCAGGAGAGGAAATATCCGGATTAGTAATTTCTTTATCATACACCAATACTCGACTTGTTAAGCTGTGTTATGAGATAAATATACGTATTTATTTATATCATTTGTAAGACACCGGTCACATTTTAGTTCCCATTCGGCATAATCTTGTAATCCCGCGCTTTACCCATTATGTAAAACAGTTCCTGTAGCCGATTTATTCTTCTGACCCTGAAGCGGATCAGAATTTTTCACAAAAGTGATTGTTCCGTATCGCGTTTTATAAAAAGAGGTGGGATGATCTGTGGAATAAATCCGGTCTCCGCGGGATAAAAAAAAGCAGTGAATTATTTCACTGCTTTCAATGCGTTTTCTATATCCTGAAGAAGATCTTCTTCATCTTCTATTCCAACCGAAAGCCGGATCAGGCCGTCCGTCAGGCCAAATTTCAAACGTTCCCCTATCGGTACCGAGGCATGGGTCATAATCGCGGGATGATCCACCAGACTTTCCACACCTCCCAGACTTTCAGCCAGCGCGAAAATCCTGACAGATTCGGCAAAAGCCTTTGCCCTTTCGAGCGTGCCAAGTTCAAAGGATACCATTCCACCAAAACCGCGCATCTGTTTTTTGGCCAGTTCATGCTGAGGGTGTCCCGGAAGACCGGGATAATAAACCTTTTCCACCTTCGGGCTCTTTTCCAGATAAGCCGCGACCGCGTTAGCGTTTTTTTCATGTTCGCGCATACGTAGCGCGAGTGTTTTTGTCGAACGCAGTACGAGGAAACAATCCTGAGGGCCGGGTACAGCGCCCACCGCGTTTTGTAAAAAATAGAGTTTATCGGCCAGTTCATTATCAGAAAGGACCAGAATCCCGCCAACAATATCACTGTGCCCGTTCAGATACTTGGTTGTGCTGTGAATGACAATATCAATTCCATGAGTTAACGGATTCTGAAAATACGGGCTCATAAAAGTATTATCCACCACACTGATTAATCCGTGTTCCCTGGCGATTCCCGCCACTTCATCCAGTGATGTGAGTGTCAACATCGGGTTAGTGGGTGTTTCTACAAAAATCATTTTTGTGTTTTTTCTCAACGCGGCCCGGATTTGATCTGAATTTGATGTGTCAACAAAGGAGAACTCCAGACCATAACGGGTATAAATCTTGTCAAATTGCCGGAATGTGCCGCCATAAACATTGCTGGTGCAGACTACATGATCACCCTGAGACAGCAATCCCATCAGAGCGGAAATGGCTGATAATCCGGACGCGAAAGCGATACCGTGTTTTCCTTTTTCAAGAACGGCGATATTCTTTTCAAGCGCGCTGCGTGTTGGATTTTTTGTGCGCGAATATTCATATCCTTTATGCTTACCCAGGGACTCCTGAACATAAGTTGAAGTCTGATATATCGGCGTCATTATCGCGCCGGTTGATGGATCCGGCTCCTGGCCCGCATGGATCGCATCTGTCTGAAAACCCATCTATTCTTCTCCTTTTATTTCAAAATCTAAAACGGATTGCAGAGCGCTTACCAACGCCTCCTTCAGACTATCTTCGCTGTCAGCATCATAGAAGCAGACTCTGTCCCCAACCGTTCTTAATATTTCATCCTGAAAAGTAACATCCTGTTTATCCGACCTTTTACTCAGAAAAACAGCCGGTGTTTCATATCGTTTGGAATAAAAATCATATATATCGGCTAATGGCGTATTAATAATTTTATCAGCCGTCCGGAAGAAGAACAGAGCCAAAGGCGATTTTGGAATAATCCGGTCCCAGATTTCAATGTTGCCGTTGTTATCGGCTTTATCCAAAAGATATAAATAGATCACTTTGTTCTCATCCAACTCATATTCAAATAGCCGGAAGCCGCTATACGAACGTTCTTTTTTATCAGTCAGGGCTTTAATAAATCCCAAAGCGTCGGCCGAATCATCACAAATGACCGGAATTTCTAAAATATTTACCATCCCTAATTCTCCAGCGCTATGATGAATGATATGAGAAGTTCACGGTTATCAAAAAGGTACTCCTGCCTTACAACGGGGATTTGTGTAATATCATTTGATTTATCTTTCCGGCTAACTTTTTTTGCGCTCTTTTCATCCTCATCCACCCTGGTAAAGACTTTATTTATAAATTTTTGCAACCCGGACATTTTTTCATAATCGCGAATTTCTTTCAGATGAATATCATAATCTGCCTTCCGCAGCAACCATTTTTTTCTGATCCATTTATCCACCCGTTCCAACAGTAAATTTGTATTTCCGATATAGATTTCCAGAATATCGTCAATTGTGAATCCGTCTTTGAAAGTTAAAAGGATCTGTCGGTCCGATGGTCCGATATCTTCATAGTCCATATCGGGCGCGGTATAAAATCTGGCGCTTCTGTCCGGCAAATTGCTAAATAGCTGTTCCTGAAGATTGAGATAGTTCATACATTCAAAAGTAATCTGTTGCGTCGTCATATTCACGCGTTCACGACGCCGCTTACTATCCAGTTTTGCCGTAAACTGCCCCTTAAACCAGGTCGACATGATTGTGATTGATTCCAGTGGTTCACGAGACTGAAACCGGGCATTTACGACTTTACCCTTATTGAATTCAATATCACCCTTTCTCGGTCCGTTCTCCAAAATCAAAACACCGTTTTTTTTGCCTTCTTCAAAGGACTGGAGCAAATCAATTAGATTAAAATCTTCAAGACTTCCTTGTGTCTGATCGTCCTTTTCGCCTGATTCTGTTTCATCATGCATTATCGAAATGAGTATTTTTTCAAGCTCACTCCGGTTCATCGGGAGCTGTATTATCTCTTTCGCGCCGGCATCACGGACGCTTTTTCTCCCTGCTCTATCAAGCCGCCCAATAAAGCATATCAAGGGGATATCCTGAAATTTGGCTTTCAATTCACCGGACCATGCCAACAGTAAATCCAGCTGATCCAGAACCAGAAATAAAAATGACGGCTTTTCCGCTTTTAGATACGTCAAAGCGTCATCAATCTCGCCTGCCCAGGAAAAATGAATCGGCAAATGTCCGTAATTGGCATAAAATAAATTAAAATTTTCCTGATTATCGCTTATGACAAAAACATCTTTCATTCCACTACCTTTTCTTCCTTGATTTTATTGATAGGCCGTAATGATAAAAGAATCTGTCTTAAACTTTCCGGTTCTTCCGGTTTGTATTCCACCCAGACCGCAGACAATGGGAGAATAAACTGAGATTTAATGTCCTCCGGTTTTTTCTCTTCCGGAAGATTGGTGATTACCATAATCCAGGGAACATTATAAACCGAGATCAAATGATTGATTACGGCATTCGCCTGTTCGAAATCATCTTCGTGCCCGGCATCAATCAAAAATATGTATCCGGCCAGTCCCTCCGATAGTTTTTCGATGGCATCCAAATCCATATGGGCCATTGAAACCCCAAAAAGCATCAGATACAAATCCGCCGCCAGTTGCATATGCGCGAAATCCAGATTACTTTCTCCATACTCCGTTCTCATCGAGTTTGATAATTGTCGTATAAAACTGGATTTCACAGCCGAAGTTGTTCCGGGAATCACCAGTTTCCCCGTATGCTGTTCATCCATTCCGAGATTTTCTTTTAACCGGCTGACATCTTCTATATTCAATATGGCTTCTTTTAAACCTGAAGATTTTTCCGCGCCCGTCCTATCCACCTGATCAATAACTATTCCGGCGGGCAATTTCACATCAAGGAAACCCTTTCTCTTGAAATCCGTAAGTCTCTCCACTGTCAAAAAGCATGTATAAACAGAGTTTTCCAGGAGTTCCTCAAGAAGAACCGGCCTTTCCAGTTTTTGAACCAGGGCCTTGTCTTTTCCGCTAAGTGTAGCTAAAAGATCCCCCTTATTCTTGATATGGATGACGCTATTCTTCGGCCCTATTTCTTCCAGATTGAACCGGTAAGTTTTTCGCAAATTTTCCGCCAGAATAAGTAAACCAAAATTGCTCAACTTAACTTTGCCGGATGCTTTCTCCGGTTGTGAAGAAGTAAATGAAAAATTACCCGAACGCCAAAACAGCATATGCAGTGCCGCATCCTGTCCGGAGTGTAATCCGACCTGAGCGTCATCAATATTACCGTTGACAAAATAAATTTTTCCGCTATTGTGCTTGGTAACGATTTTAAGAATACCTGAACGGCCTTCCTTTCCCAGCGAATTGATGAGCGACGTAAGGGACATATCCTCTAATTTCCCCCGGGAATACAGGATGTCTCCGCCCGAACTTTTTGCAAGAACTTTTAATAACAGTTGAAGGCTCTGATACACTTCATCGAGCTCTAACGACTGATCAAATACGCGTTTTGCGCCCAATTCATAGAAAGCAAGCCTTTGATTTGCATTATCAGGCACATTAAATACAACAAGATTATGATCATAAAGCAGTTTAAAAAAGGAGATTACATCTTTCCTCGACGAGGCTACAATCGCTTCATAATCAACAAGAATCATTAAAAATTTCTCTTCGGAAAGTTGTTTCATGGCTTCCGGGATGCCAGTAAGAACCGACGCGCTAAAATTATCCTTTTCAAAGTGGTTAACCAATAATTCCGTTCGGTTTTTATCACTATCCAGTATAAAAATCTTTTGCATTTCCATTCACAAGACCTCAGGGGAGATATTATTGTTAATATGCGAATATACCCGCAATCGTATTTTATGTCAAGTTAATAACCTACTTTTTCAAGTACTTAGAGAGTATATGATACAAAACAATGCCGTAAGCCACAGAGACATTTAATGACTGTTTCATGCCGAGCATCGGAATTTCCACGGCATAATCCGCTGATCGGATAAGCGGTTCAGAAACACCTTCAACTTCATTTCCCATGATCAGACACAGAGGATAATCAAATACGGGTTCCGTATAGGAAACGCAATCCGATGTGTGTTCAACTACAACAATCTTAATACCCTGATTTTTCAAACTCTCTATCAATGGAAGCGGATCTTTATGATATTCCCAGGGAACGCTGTCCGTAGCTCCCAGCGCGGTCTTGTCGATTTCCTGGCGCGGAGGCCTCGCGGTGTACCCGGTTAAAAAAAGTTTTTGTAGTCTCACGCCGTCACTGGTCCTGAAGATACTGCCAACATTATGCATACTGCGAATATTTTCGATCAGCGCGTAAATCGGCAGCCGGTCCAGTGATTTCAGCTCCTCCAGGTTCGGATGTCTGCTAAAAATCTCATCATAACTGAGTTTCTTTCTAAGTTCTGTCATTCTGTTTTATCTACCCTGTTTCAAAAATGCTGTTCTTGTCCTCTACAATAATTATATGAAGTTCAAAAATGTCCACGCAGAAGCGGCTTCGGGCAATCTTCTGTTGGTTTCACGCCAAATTCCAACAATGATTATTTTGCCGGTATTTGCCGTAGGATCGCCAAATATTTCCCTGTTTTCTCTCCCGCGTTAACGCTTTTCCAATAACTTTACCCACTTCTTACTTCCTACATAGGGCACGAGCATCGTGCGCCTACTCTTAACCCTTTTCACTTAACGCTCTTTCATTCTTACTTCTTACTTCTTACTTCTTACTTCCTACTTCTTACTTCTTACTTCCTACTTCTTTGTCTGAACTATGATTCGCCTGATTAAATGAAAACTCTGATTTCCAATTTCTTAATCATCCAAATCATTTAATCATTTTAATCCGAGTTCAGACCGTTTTTCATCTTTTTTCTTTTATCTTTTTTCTTAAACTTCCTACTTCTTACTTCCTACTTCCTACTTCTCTTTCTTCCTGCTCAATTTGACCACCGTTTCTATATGATAGGTATGCGGGAACATATCGACCGGCTGGACTTCATCAATGGCATATTTTTTTTCAAGAATAGCCAAATCCCTCGAGAGCGTGGTTGGATTACATGAAACATAAACGATTCGTTCCGGGGAGAGTGTATTAAGATACTCCACCACCTTCTCATGCATTCCCGCGCGCGGCGGATCCGTCACAACCACATCCGGTTTTGGATTCACTTTCATCAATTCTTTCAACAGATCCCCACCGACGAAAGAAGCATTTTCAATTCCATGGTCCGTCGCGTTTTTTTCAGCATCTTTTACCGCGCTTTCCGCCAGCTCAAATCCGATCACCTGCCGGGCTTTTTGCGCAAGAAAAAGGCTTATGGTACCTGTCCCGGCATATAAATCCCAAACGATCTGATTTGGATTCAAATCAGCGAATTCCATCACTTTTTTATAAAGATTCTCAGCCTGCAAAGTATTTGTCTGGAAAAATGAATTGGCAGAGATATTAAACTCAAACTCTCCCAGCTTTTCCTGTATCACCGGTTCACCCGCAAGGAGGATTTCTATATCCCCAACAGCAATTTGCGCGAGCCGGCTATTGATATTATTGACAATACTGCCGATCGAAGGGAAACAGCTTATTAATTCATCAGCCAGCTTTTTTAGTGTTTTTGTATTCTCATAAGCAGTGACAATATTTACCATCAGTTTACCGGTATAAGTACTCTCCCTTAGAACAAGAAAACGCAAGAATCCTTTGTGCGACTTTATACCGTATGGCTCAAGTCCGTTTTTTTGCACATACTCCGAAATAAAAGAGAGAATGTCATTTGCTGTATCCGACTGAAGCAAACACCGATCAATGTGCAAAATCTTATCAAAAGTTCCCGGCACATGTAAACCGAGAGCGAATTCCTTGCTGATCGACTTATCATCAAGCTGCTCGGGCGTCAGCCATTTGCGGTCAGAAAATGAAAATTCCATCTTGTTGCGGTAACTGACTATTTTTTCAGATGGAAGGACCCGTTTTACCGGAATCTCTTTTAAACCCGCGATGTGATGAAGTGATTCTTCCACAATTTTGAACTTATGATCCAGCTGATCTTCATAAGACAGGTTTTGCCATGTGCATCCGCCGCACCATTCGAAATGAGGACAGGGCGCGTCTGTTCTTAGCGGGGATTTATCAATGATGGAAACCAGTCTGGCTTCCGCGAATGTTGATTTTCTTTTTGTTATTCTGGCAATAACCCGATCTCCCGGCAGCGCATTTTTCACAAAAACAACATAATTATCTATTCTTGCCACTCCGGCGCCGCCAAATGCCAGTTTTTCTATCTTAAATTCGTAATCCCTGCCTCTGCCGACCGGATATTTTTTTTCTGTCATTGAATTTGCCCTATCACCTTTCTTATGGCCTTGCCGATTGATATATCCGTAAATAATGATAATTCTCTCATGGCCGCTTCGTTTAATATGTTCGAGAATGTCCTCAGTTTCCTGTAAGCTTCATAATTGACAGTCTCATTGCTTAAGGGGAAAATAGATTTATTTGTCAGAAGCGGATCGATATTTTCAGGTATATATCCCTGTTCCACCGCTCGCTGAAAATCCTTTGTCCCGGGGATGGGAGAAAATGACGCCAAACGAACCTGTACTCCTAGATTATGCGCAAAAATGACGCTTGCAGCCACTTCTTCGATATCCTGTCCGGGTAATCCCATCAGTACATAAGCTTCCAGGTCTTTTGATTTGAATCCCGCCCGATTCAGATTTTCCACAGCCGTTATCATATCCGCATTCGTGACTTTTGAATACATGTCTTTTCTGCGCGATTCATTGGATGTTTCGAAACTCAGCCGGATGGTTTTGAAATGAGCCCGGTACATCAGTTCCGCGAGTTCCTGATCCACATATTTGGCAAATAATCCATTTGGTGAATGCAGACGAATTGGCAGCCGTTTCTCAATCAGCTGATTTAGAATGACTTCAATATGTCGTTTTTTATTTATAAAAAGCGCATCATCATAAAATGCAAAATCGCGCAGTTTAAACTTTCTGTATTGCTCAACAAATTCATCGACAACATGGGAGGGATCCCGTTGCGTAAAATTCATCGATATCTGTTTCTGTGCGCAGAACGAGCAATCATAAGGACATCCGCGGGCGGTCATCATCACAAGATAATCCGGCTTATGGATCAGTTCGAAAGCGGGATACGGATAATCATCCAGTTTTTTGGGAATAAGCGATTCATCGATTTCAAGTTTGAAGATATCCTTTAACAGTCGCAACACTTTTATTTCACCAGGACCGGTAATGATATGATCCGGCCGGACCGTTTCACGCGCGTGATCCGGCAGCAATGTCGCGTAAATTCCACCCAAAATAACCACCGCTCCGGGAAGATGCTCTCTTACCAGTTCAACAACCCGCTTTACCCCCGGATACCAGTAGGTCATAATTGACGTCACAAGAACCGCGTCGGCGGTTTTGTTCTCCTTTAGCTGACGTATGAACAGCTCTTCACTAGTTCCGTATCGGGCGTATTTCCTGGGAATATGATTTAACACTTCTGGTTTTTGAATTATCTCTCTGCGGTATGAACCGGTCCCGTATTTTTTGACGGAGACTTTATTGTTGTCCCCCGAATACTTGTCAAGACAATCGATATATTTGATATCAAATCCGAATTTTTTCAGGAATGATCCAATATAGAGAAGCCCCAGCGGTTTACCCCATAAATCATATGCGGTGAAGTCATATATCCAGGGATTTATTAATAATAGTTTTTTACTCATTTTATCCCGGTTAATTGTAGTCAAAATTCCTTATAAACTTAATGATATCTCAGTAAAAATGCTCAAAAAAAAATCCTCCCGGGCAAAGTCCGGAAGGATTTATATGAATTCTGTATTCTATTTAAACTTTACAGGGCAACAGCACCGTCTTCATAGTTCGCGTCTGTGTCCTGTTCCGATTTCTTTTTTACGGTTCTTTTTTTGCGCGCTTTTGCTTTTTCTGCGGGCAGCAGTTTATCTTCATACGTTTTGTAGGTTTCGCCGTCCAACTGATACCGGTTTGAAAGTTCAACCCAATTATCAAGCTCCGATTTGACAAAACGGATAGTTCCGCGTTCGGAATCGAAATAGGAGGGAAGATCGTCGTTAAACGCGCGCCGCGTCAAATCAAAAGGACGTTCAAAGCCTAGATAACGAGCCGCTGTAGCCGCATTCCACATGGACGATTCATCTTCTGAATTCTCCGGAATTTTATATTCCCAATTGGTTTTGAGTTGATCTCTCAGCCATTCGGGATCGCTCTTAAATATTTTATCGAGAATTGATTTGAACCCTTTTCCAAGTTTATATGCAAGCTGCGCCCTGCCGAACAGAGCGAGATTCGAGTCAGGATATTTTTTCCCGATTACTTTATAGACAGATTCCGCGTTCTTATATTCACTGACCTGCGCATACGCCCCGGCAAGGGAATTCAGATTCTCAGGTGTTTTTTCGTATTCAGCGCATATTTTAAAATGCGGAAGGGCTTGCTCATATTTGCCTAATTTGTTCAATGCCTGCGCTATATATTTATTCGCCATGACATCATCCGGCTTGTACTGTAAAGCCTGTTTAATATCCTCAACCGCATTTTCCCAGAGATCACCGTTTATTTTATTGACACCTCTGTTCAGGTGAACATAAAATTTTATATCATTGCTTAACGGCTCGAACTCAAAATCATTGTAATAAAAATCAAGGCTGCGTGTCGATATCATTCTCGACCTGCCGCGGCTTCGTTTATTATGATTGAATTCCTTAAGGATCTTTGAGATGTATATTGATAATTTTCGATTTACTTCTGAATCATTTACCAGATTGATGGTGGGAGTGGCCGCGGCATCATCAGAGCCGTTCTGGTCAGCAAAAATCTTTTCCTTGGCCCTGTAAAAAACATTGTTCATTATTTCGTTTACCATATTTCCGGGCGATCCGATTCGCATATCAATATGGTGCCGGTCATATCCATGCTCTGTACAATAAGAATAATTTATTGAAATCCGGCCATCTCCATATGACCACTTCTTCAAATAAGCTGAAAGAAGAAAGAGATTAATTAATTCCATTAGAAACTCCTAAGAAGATTAAAAACATCTTTTAGAACACAGTAATCCCGCAGACTTAAATTGAACATTGCTGAAAATGTATTCACGATATTTTAGTATTTCAGATGACTACTGAACTTGAAACAAAATTTTCCGATAAAAAGAGAACCGTAATAATAAAATAAATAAAGTCTTGAAGGCTTAAAACTTTAGTCTAATTTTAACTGACGGCAGAAAACTTAAAACACTTGGAATATATTAATCTACTTATTTGAAATCAAGTTAATTATAATATTTAAACTTTGATCAGATAAGAAGACAAAGTCATAATCCCATTCTATTTAAATTGTACGATTGATTACTATTATAGTTTCAGTTGATCACTCTACTTAATTAAATCACAGACTCAGGTGGTCAAAACTTATATTCGATTTCGAATGTAAAAAACGCGCTTCTGGTATCATTTCTGTCCCTGTCTTTATCCTGATCGTTGTCATAGGAAGCAAAAACATTCGCGGTAACATTCCCCGCAACCGGGATCTGCCCGATTACAAAAAGACTAAACACATTACGATCCGAATAAACTGATAATGCCGCATCCTGCGCGTGAGGATATCTTCGCCATGTATAAGAGGCACTTAAGGAAATGAATGTATTTTCTTTTCCCGTATAATCAAACCCCGTAGTGACTCCGTTACCCGTATAATTTTGCTCATCCACATAGACTTCCCCGGCATTTGCATTATTGAAATGATGCCTTGATTCAAACAGGTAACCCAATTGAAAATCAAAATTATCATTAAAATATTTTTTTACCACCGATTCAAACTGATGCCTTATGTAATCCGGTTCCTGTCCTGATTTTTGCGAATAATTTTTATAATCCAGAACGTATTCCGATTCCCAAAACAAATTCTTCATCAATAAGAAAGCGGCTTCCGTCCCCGCGGAAAACAATCTCGACTGGTTATGTGTCACACTCCCGTCAAACGAATATTCATAACGATTGTGACGGAAACCCAGACTTAATTCATTATTGAAAGAATTTGTAAGCCAATTACCGAATGACAATTTAATATTCTGTTCTAAAAAATCATTATTTGAGTATTTTAGACTTTCATTCAAATCCGCGTTATAATAGTAATTTATCGATCTTCCGGATCTGTTAAAATGATATAAATTCAGACTTAGTGTGTTTTTTACAAAATCAGGGATGCTTTCGGACGCGTTTTTATATTTTTTGTACCGGATGGTATTATCTAATTGTAACTGATATGCAGGTGTAATATTCCAGCTCAGATACTGTATTCCGCTGGTCTCCAAATATCCCAGATCTTCATATACATTGTTTCTGTCATAACTGAATCCGAATTCTGTATACCCGTTTAAATTTAAGCCGGAAAAAATATGCCTGATTTCCAGTGTCTCCTCAAGGCTTTCTTCATCATACCGGAAATTATTTTTAACCATCAAACCCGCGCCGCCGGGTTTTCGGAAAAGCCAATACCGTGTTTCCAGTCCAATAAATGGCTTTTGTATCTCTTCTATGAGAAGCGAATCGTTTTCTACATAATTAATTTCAAATTCCTGGCGATTAAAATCAATCCCCGATCTGACCATCCATTCAAACCGGTCATATTGATCAGAATTCATAATAATAGATTTTTCGTCTTCGGGCGCCGCTATCGTGTGCTCTGTTGTTATTTTTGAGACAATCTGTTCAAGAAAAACCGAAGCCATATCAAAATCACTGCTCTCTGCATAGGCTGCGGCAGAGTCAAGCAGCGCCTGAGTATTGTTTTCCAATGGATAATATTGTTGGAAGAAGCTGATTTCCTCAAGAAGGAGTTGATAGTTATGGGATGGGTTGCTTTGGGCTGCCAGTTGCCCGGTCAGAGCCGCAAAAGTCAATAACATGAACATACGGATTGATTTAATCATGCAATTACTACTCAACGGCTTTTTTTCAACAATTCATTCACCTGGCTTTGAATAATATTTGCAAGTTCAGAAGCAGTCCCGATATCTCCCTTTCTGTAATTCATTACCAGAATATCCAGCATATCTTCTATGGCTTCTATCATTGAAACCATTCTGCTGTCGATTTCCCGATTTTGTTTTAATCTATCAAGTATATCATTATAACGGTTTATGAATCCTTCAAAGTCCATGTCGCTGAGTTCGGAGTCTTCCTGCCTGCCCAGCATGTATTCAGCGCGATTTATGAAGCGAAGCGCTATTTGCAGCCGTACCAGGGCTTTCACACTGTTACCGTTTGCATAAGCGCGCCGGGCCATATTTAGATTTCTTCCCGCCTCTTCATTAAAAAAAATTACAATTGTATTCCCCGAATTAACTGCTTTTGCATTCTGTAGCCGGAAAATCTGCCCGATCTCATTAAGCCGGTCCGGTATATTTTCAAAATCATCATCGGTCTCGGCAGTACTCAGCTGCAGCGCTTTGCCTGCAAAACGATTGGACAAGGCGACGTTGCTCTCAAATTCCTTATATTTTTTTGAATCCAATGCTTTCTCAGCACCCAGATAAAATTGCTTTGCTTTGCGGAGAAACTCACCGGCACGCGCGGGAGTATTTTCTGAAAAACCGGACTCCACGGCTTCAATATATCGTCTTAATGAATATAAATTGATTTTGTACTCGTTCTCGCGGTTTGTTCCCTTACTCTGGCTAATATCCAGCGCGCGATATAAAAGACGTTCACTTATCTGTAATTGAACCAACGCTTGTCTCACCGAACCCTGTTCATACAGTTTTGATGATTTATCTATAAACAGCCGTGATTTTTTCAATAAATCATCCAGATCCGTGTTCTTTTCCATGCTGCCGGCAACTTCGCTATACAAGTTTTCGATATTGATTAATTTATCTTCATAATCATTATCCGTTATACCGGTATTTAAATTACCCTCCGCTATATCAATCGTTTTCTGGGCAAAATAATATGAAATCCGCGCAAGTTCCTGGCTGCGAATAGGCCGGCCGTTTCTGAATTCTTCTTCTGCTTTATTCCTGAACGCCCCTGCTTTTGTCAGAAAATACCGCGCTTCGTCACTCCCCGAGCGATGCACCGCCAGTTCCGCCCGGTGCATCATCTGATCGAGTTCTTTTTTTAATCTGGAAAGAGGTTCATATAGTACAAGTTTAGCCGCCTGATTGGCAAGCCGGTCGGCATTCAGGAAGTGAAATTTGGCCTTGAGCAAATCCGGAGGATCCTGTCGGAGAAAATCAAATGCGAGCACATATTCCTGCTGTGCATTTTCTATTTTTTCAATCGCCGCCTGATTATTGTATCTAATCGCCTGTGATCTTATTGTCGTGATTTTCAAAGCGAGTTTTTGCAGCCTGTCCCGGACTTCCTGGGCATCAGTGGTCTGTCCGTTTAGATTTACCGCGAACACGAGCAGTAATATAAAATATTTTATTTTCATCCTTAATCTTTCACTGAAAACAGTATCTGATTTTAAGTTTAAGCCATTCTCCATTTAATTGCAATTTCATTCATTTCTTAAATTACACTACATAAATCAAACAAAAAAATGGCGCGCGGCATCTGGGCCACGCGCCTTGAATATGTTCAGTGTTTTAAAAATTCGTGACACGATATGGTGTCGACCATGTATTTGAATTGTAGGGGAATGTGTCGCCGTCATTTTCCAGAATTGTGCCGTTATCTATCACATCAATGATGGCATGATGATAACCGGCAAACTGTTTCACTGTCCAGCTGCCTTCATAGATATTGTTACCATTTTCATCCTGACCTACCCAAAACAATGGCGATCTTGCATGATTACCTCTGCGATTCCGCCCGTAATGAAGCAGCACTTTCTCGGTGGCTCCGGTACCTTGAGGGTATTCTATCTTATTTGCCGAACTGTTTTCCACCACAGCGCGAAGCTTGACATCGGTCCATCTCGGGAAAGTAAATACGTTGACGCCGTTTAACCAGTAATCAAGAGGATCGGTAATCACTACTTCATCCTGGTCTGAAGGCATAATGGTCAATTCCACAATCCTTACAGTATTATCGGGTGAATTTCCTTCGGCAAGCGATATATCGCTGATTTTCCAGTTCAGCCGCGGTTGGTCGGTATTACGGATTTTTTTCAGATGAACGATTTTGTTGGTTTCATGAATCATCGGTTTTTCATATCTTGTCAATTGTACCGTGTCAGGCAGAATTTCTTTTTTGATGACTATAAACTTGCCTTCAAGTTTCTTGTAGATATAGGCTGTCGCGGTCGTATCCGTATCATATATAATTTGAATTGATCGCTCAACCGGTCGGGTTCCGATTCTTCCAAACCGGTAAGAAACGCTGTCCGCGCTCGTATCAGTAATCTTTGCGGCCATCCAGTCCGGTTCATCGCCAAAATTTTCTTCGGAACCATCATCAATCGGATCAAAAAGAACATCAACCGAATCCTGTTCGAGGATATATTCAATCGCTTCATTATTCGCGCTTTCCTCAACACCCGACAATGAAGGATCATTGGAATTTTGACAACCCGCGAAATACAACATCGCGATACCGGACATAATAAATAATATTTTCTTCATTTTAAATCTCCCATATCTGATTTGATGATAAATGATAGGATATTTTCCGGGCCCGCGGAACTAATCCATTGGGTATTTGCTATGCTGCCGGAATATTATACAGAATCCGTGCCAACAATTCTTACAGGAATTTAAATTCAGTAAATACAAACATTTATGGAAGTTGATGTATAAGGAAGATAGAAGATGGGCGGGCTATATTGTACCGGACCGTACGGCAAAGTGTACTGTATGGTACACCTGTGGATCGCTGATCCGGCTTATTTTATCTGTTTTTTTATTTCCAGTAGGATTTTATTAATGATCTCATCTTTTGTGCCGGTCAGTCTTGCGCCTGCGGCGCGCGCATGACCGCCTCCGTTTAGAGCTTTGGCAACCACATTGACATCGACATCACATTTTGATCGAAAACTGACTTTATGAAATCCGGGCTGAGCTTCGCGAATAAAAAGTCCAATTTTACTGCCTTTAATCGCCACGCTGTAGTTAGCAAGTTCCTCTATTTCACTCTGGTTATTTCCGGTCAGATCTTCATTACTCAGATAAACAACACTCACAAGGCCGTCCAGGTGAGATTCAAGAGAATTCAGCCCCTTTCCTATTGTTCTGAGAGCAGCGATGCTGTTTTGAAAAAACAGCCTGTCGGTAATTTCATCGGGCTTTGCTCCTTTTTCCACCATCCTGGAGCAGATATAAAGATCTCTGGCGGAGGTATTCGAAAATGAAAAACGGCCGGTATCATAAACAATACCTGTAAAAACAGCCTTGGCAAGCTCAACATCTATATCCATTTCTGAGATATCGATGACTTCATAAAACATTGCTGTTGTCGATGATGCGCTTTCATCAATCCAATCGATCTCGCCCATCACATCCTCGATGGGATGATGATCAATTTTGACAACATTTTTTCTATCGGGAAGAAGCGCTGAAACATCGCCGAGTCTCTTATAGCCGGGGACATCGAGAATGATGGCGCTCTCAATTTTCCCCGATGGCAAATATTTCCCAAAATCAACATTTTCTTCGTAATGCATGATCCGGTCGGAGTTTTTCAAATATTGGTATTTAAGATCCACCTTCTGATCATGAAACACCATGATATAGTTTTTTTTTAAAGAATCAAGTAACAGACTGACCGCAACTACGGATGCGATCGCGTCTCCATCGGCATTCATATGCGCGGATAACAGAAAATTATTATTCGAGACAATAAATTCATAAATTTTTTGGGGATATTTTGACGGTAAATTTTTTGAGTTCAATTGAGACCCTCCTAAAAAAGTGATCAATATAAGAAATGCTGAATAAAAAGAAAAATTTATTTAATTTGGAAGGTGATACCCGACCGAGAGAGCCGATCCTAATTCAAGAGAAACTATCTACCCTTAAAATTATCGAACCTGACGTACAAAGGTGGGGAAACGCCTGGCAAGATATACAACGGTCAATCCAAACAATATTCCGCAAATCGCGCCGACAATCACATCGAAGGGATAATGAACACCGACAGCAACCCTGGAATACGCCACCAGTGTTGCAAAAAACCAGAAATACCACTGATATTTCCTGTAAAACCAGGAAAAAACAGTTGCCAAAGCAAAGAAATTAGCGGCATGGGAGGAAGGCATGGATTTTGATGATTTCTTATTCCCGAGCAGGTTTATATTTTCAAGTACATTACAAGGTCTGATGCGCTGAAAATAGGGCTTCATTAACTCATTTACGATCTGATCCGCCAGAGCAACGGCAAGAATCGCTATCAGAACGGCCCATCTCCCCTTCACTCCACCCTTCCAGATTAAACCAACCACAAGAATGGCCCATACAGGAAGCCAGGTATATTTATTGGTGATAATCGGCATGATCCAGTCTGAAATTGGATTGGCCAGATGTACGTTTATGATGTAAAACAGTAAAGTATCAACTCTTTGAAAAAATTGAACCAGCATAGAAAATGCCATTAAAATAAGAGATTAAGAAGCAGTCGTTAAATATTTAAATTGTGCTGGAGGCGGGACTTGAACCCGCACGGGTATCTCACCCACTACCCCCTCAAGATAGCGTGTCTACCAAATTCCACCACTCCAGCAGCAAAAACTAATTATTCGGTGAAGGCTGTTCGGTCTCAGGGAGCGGTGCAACAGGAATATTCGAGGCCGGCAATGACTGCTGTTCCTCGACACGTTGCTGAATCAGGCTCTTCTGAGTGGTCTCAGCTTCCGATTTATAAAGAAATCCTATCAAAATTGCCAGAATCATATACGCCGCGGCTATCCATGTAGTAGATTTACTAAGAAAATCAGCCGCGCCTCTACCACCAAAAACTGAACTGCCACCCATTCCACCACCGATTGATCCGGCAAGACCCTGACCTTTTCCGGCCTGTAAAAGAATTACTACGACCATGGAAAAACTCAGCAAGACAAACAAAATTATCAGAAATGTATACATCTATCGCGCTCCGGTTAAAATCAAAGCTTTTAATTTAAATAATATATCATAAAGTATCAAGTGCTTTTATGATAATATTACAATTTTTCTGCCGTATGAATAATGGATGAGAAAGATTCCGCCACGAGGCAAGCGCCGCCAACCAGCGCGCCGTCAATATCCGGCTGCGACAACAGCGTCTCCGCGTTTTCGGGCTTCACACTTCCTCCGTACTGTATTACTAATTTTCCAGCGGCCTGTTCACCATACATTTCACTGATCAGCATACGGATTTCATAATGCACTTCCTGAGCTTGTTCCGGACTGGCGGTTTTTCCTGTTCCTATCGCCCAGATCGGTTCATAGGCGACTATAATATGGGACAGATCTTCCGCAGTCAGATCGGCGAACGCGCCGCGAATCTGTTTTTGAACTACTTTTTTGGTGATATTGGATTCACGTTGTTCAAGGGATTCGCCTACACAAACAATGGTTTTTAAGCCGTTATCAAGGGCATATTTAACCTTCTTATTCACCGTTTCATCCGTTTCCCCGTAGTACTGCCGGCGTTCCGAATGTCCCAGAATAACGTAATTAGCCCCGGCGCTTTTAATCATACCGGCGCTGATCTCACCCGTAAACGCTCCTTCTTTTTCCCAGTACATATTTTGCGCGCCGAGAGCGATCGGACTCTCTTTAATTACCTCCGAAACAACCGACAAAGCTGTAAAAGGCGGGCACAGGATCATTTGTGTCCTTTTTATGTCTGTGGTTTTAATACGGATTTGATTCGCCAACTGGATCGCTTCCGAATTGGTCTTATACATTTTCCAGTTTCCGGCAATGACTTTGTTTCTTTTCATCTTATCCTCTTCTCCCACTTTAAATATCGGTTAACGCTGATATACCCGGCAGTTCTTTGCCTTCCAGAAATTCCAGCGACGCCCCTCCGCCCGTGGATATGTGTGAAAACTGCTCATCCATCCCGAATTGGCTTACCGCCGCGGCGGAATCTCCTCCGCCGACTATCGTTATCGCGCCCTTAGCGGTCGCGTCCGCCATTGCTTTGGCAATTTTCCGTGTACCGTCGGCAAAGTTAGGCATCTCAAAAACACCCATCGGCCCGTTCCAGATGATCGTCTTCGCGCTTTCTATAACGGAAGCAAACAGTTTTAGCGATTCAGGACCGATATCCATGCCCAGGAAGTTCTCCGGTATTGAATTTGCCGGTACCACTTTCCTGACGGCTTCGTTATCAAATTTATCGGCGACAACCACATCGGTCGGCAGCAGCAGTTTTACATTCCTCTTTTGCGCTTCATCCAGAATCTCCCCGGCCAGATCAAGTTTATCTTCCTCGAGCAATGACTTTCCTATCTCCTGTCCCCGGGATTTATAGAATGTAAACATCATTCCACCACCGATGATCAACGCGTCAACCTTATTAAACAGGTTTTTAATAACATCGATTTTTCCGGATATCTTTGCTCCTCCGAGTATTGCCACCAGAGGTCTTATGGGAGTCTCTATGGCTCCGCCGAGATAATTTAATTCTTTTTCGATAAGATATCCCGCCGCGGATTGATCAAAATATTTTGTCACACCTTCCGTCGATGCGTGCGCCCTGTGAGCAGTCCCAAACGCGTCGTTTACATATATATCTAAGTCTTCGGCCAATTTAGCCGCAAATGCAGGATCATTCTCCGTTTCTTCCTTGTGAAATCGTAAATTTTCCAGCAAAAGTATATCACCGTTTTTCAGATTACTTTTTAGTATTTTAACGCTGTCACCTATACAATCCGGAGCCATGATTACATCGTGTCCAAGCAGCTCCGCGAGGCGCTCCGCCACAGGCTTTAATCGCATTTCGTCCTTTGCGACCCCTTTTGGACGTCCCAGGTGGCTGCATAAAACCGCGCTGCCGCCGTCTGAGATGATTTTTTTTATTGTGGGCAGAGAAGCTGCAATTCTCCGGTCATCTGTTATTTTCAAATCCTTATCCAGAGGGACATTAAAATCACAACGAACCAGAACCTTTTTACCCTTAAAATTCATCTTATCAATTGTGAGCTTTGCCATGATTTTCTCCTTCGATGCAAAAAAAAGGCCATCTGAAACAGACAGCCTCATTTATCCACATAAATCCTACAGACTGGCCATTCTTTTGATCAGGTCAACCGTTCTGCTTGAATATCCCCATTCATTGTCATACCATGACAGTACCTTTACAAAATTACCGTCCATGACACTGGTGGAAAGACTGTCAAAGATGCTTGAGTGCGGGTTGCCAATGATATCAACCGACACAATCGGATCTTCACAATATTCAAGGTAACCTTTCAAAGAACCTTCTGACGCTTTCTTCATCGCGGCATTGACTTCTTCAACCGTTACGTTTTTATTCAATTCGGCAACCAGATCAACAATTGAACCATCGCTTGTAGGCACACGCAACGCCATACCGTCCAGTTTGCCGTTTAGTTCCGGAATCACTTTACCGACAGCCCTTGCGGCGCCCGTGGTTGTCGGAATCATACTTACACCCGCGGCTCTGGCGCGTCGCAGATCACTATGCGGCAAATCTAATATTTTCTGGTCGTTTGTATATGAATGAATCGTTGTCATTAATCCGCGTTTGATGCCGAAGTTTTCATGCAATACCTTGGCGATAGGGCCAAGACAGTTGGTGGTGCAGGAAGCGTTTGAAACAATTTTATCAGAAGCTTTTAAAGTATTGTCATTAACACCCATGACGATGGTATTATCAATTTCATCTTTTGCCGGTACGGTGAGTATTACTTTTTTAGCTCCGGCCTTTAAATGACTCTCAATCTTCGCGCGTGAACGGAAAACACCCGTTGATTCAATCACGATATCAATATTCAGTTCTTTCCACGGCAGATTTGCCGGGTCCTTTTCGGCAAGCACTTTTACTTTGTGTTTTCCGGCGATCAGATAAACACCGTCATGTTTTACAGGTTCCGGATAACGCCCATGTACCGAATCATATTTCAATAGATGAGCCAGTGTTTTAGCGTCAGTCAGATCATTGATCGCGACTATTTCAATTTCAGGGTCTTTATGACTTGCCTTGAACACAAGCCTGCCAATTCTTCCAAAGCCATTTATAGCAACACGTACACTCATTTCTATTCTCCTTCTCAATTATGGAAAGATTTTGTATTTATTAGGTTTACGTAAATATTAAATTTAATTAATCTACCTTTATATGTCAAGGACAAAGCGGGTTCATGGATATGCCTCCCGGAAAGCCCGGATCACTTTTTTCACTTGATAAAAATATGGCTATCGTTTATATTATTTTTTTATTTACATAGGGTTACGCTTAGAAAATGTCTCAAAAAATTCTTATTAAAAATGCCCTGATCGTTACCATGAATCCTGAAAGTGAAATTCTGACCGGAGACATTCTGGTCGAAGACCGCCGGATTATCCGCATTGCAAAGAACATTGATGAGCCTTGTCATGAAGTGTTCAATGCTGAAAACCTGGCAGTTGTTCCGGGATTTATCCAAACACATATACATTTATGTCAGGTATTGTTCCGGAATATGGCGGATGATTTGCGACTGCTTGACTGGCTGCAGAAAAAAATCTGGCCTTTTGAAGCCGGACACACTCCTGAGAGCCTGGAATTGAGCGCCAGACTTGGTATCGCCGAATTAATTAAATCCGGTACAACTACGATTCTTGATATGGGTACGGTGAATCATCAGGATATGATATTCCGGGCGCTCGCGGAATCGGGATTGCGCGCTTTTGCCGGTAAAGCGATGATGGATTACGGCAATCTCCCGGAAAAACTTAAGGAAGAGACCGCCTGGAGTATTGATGAAAGTTTAAGATTATTAAAAAAATGGCATCTCTTTGATGACGGACGTTTGCAGTATGCCTTCGCGCCGCGGTTCGCGCTGTCCTGTTCGGACGACCTTTTAACGGAAACAGGCAGACTTTCGCGGGAATATGACGTTCTCTACCACACACACGCGTCAGAAAACATCGATGAAGTGAACCTGGTCCGTGAACGTTTCGGAGTTTCAAACATCCAACTGTTTGAAAAACTGGGTGTCGCCGACGAAAAACTCTGTCTTGCTCACTGTATATGGACCGATAAAGATGAGCGCGCTCTATTAAAGGAAAAAAATATAAAAGTGCTTCACTGTCCATCCGCGAATCTGAAACTCGCTTCAGGTATCGCTCCCATACCGGACTATCTTGCCGATGGGATAACTGTTTCTCTCGGCGCGGACGGAGCGCCCTGCAATAACAACCTGGACATCTTTAACGAGATGCGTCTCGCGGCTCTCATTCAAAAGCCCAAATACGGCCCCGCTTCAATGCCGGCTTTTGAAGTGTTTAAAATGGCTACCATAAACGGCGCGAAGACTCTTGGCATGCAGAATACCATTGGCAGTATAGAAGAAGGAAAGAAAGCTGATCTTTCATTCATAGATTTAAATCAAGTTCATTCCGTTCCGTACGAAGATATCTATTCAAAAATGGTTTATTCGTCAAAAGCTGAAGACGTGAAACATGTGATGACCGATGGCAAATGGCTGATGAAAAACAGAGAATTACTGACATTAAATGAACTTGAGATTATTCACTCAGTTAACAGCTATGCGGCGGTATTATGAAATTATTATCTATTTCAGGAGATAAAACCATGAAATACCTAAAAATGGCATCTATCCTTGCTCTTACTCTGATCTTTGCGACCGGATGCATCTTCGGTAAAAAAAAGGGGATTGAATCGGAGCAAATTACCGCTGAAGAATTACTTCAGGCAGGGAATGAACAATTCAACGCCGGAAAGTATAACGAGGCAATAAATACTTATGAATCTCTTTTGTTAAAATTTCCAACCTCCGATCTTCATATCGAAACGCAGTTAAGGATGGCGGATTCATACGGAGCAATGGATAAATATGAAGAACAAATGGATCTTCTTCTGCGGCTTTTAAAAGAAAATATCATCCCTGACCGAGTGCCCCGAATTTATACGCAAATCGGCAGATTTTATGAACGCGCCGCTTTGTTTAACCCCGGGATCGTCACATCCGATTCCAGTGATTACCAACTGGCCATCCGATATTATGAAAAGGCGGTAAAGTATCCTGACAGCGACGATCAGTTCAGCAAATCGGAAGCTCAATACCGCAAGGCGCTCGTAAAGGCTAAGACAGGCAGGACAGATGACGCGGTAATTGAATATAAAAAGGTGCCCGTTCTGTTCCCTGAATCAATGTATAGCATTCTCGCCCGGATAAAACTTGTAAATCCGGAAGATTCGAAGGAATTACCGACCGACGCTACATCATTAAAAAATTATAAAGAGCAGCTTGGCATCACTTCTGAAACCAGCGCGAAACCGGTTTCATCAGGGAGTGATGAAGTTGTGCCATTGGAAAAAGCCACGTCATCCGATCTAAAGCAAATTGTGCCGGAAGAGCGGAAGACGGATGAAGAATCATCAAAAACCGATGTTTCCCCTGAAATTGAGCCTGAAGAAGATATGCAGACAGATGACATTCAGGAAGAGGAAATGAGTCCGTCAGAAAGCGACACAACTCAAGCAGTACAATAATGATTGTGGGAATCGGATCAACAAATGACGCTAAGGTAAATGCCTGTAAAAGTGCTTTCAAAATATTAAGTGGAAAATTTCCCGGAGTCATCCATTCAAAAATAGAATTCATTCCACTTAATGCTGAAACCACGGTTCCCGATATGCCGCTTTCACTGGAACATTTATTAAATGGCGCGTCAGAAAGAGCTCATGTTGTATTTGATTTATTAAAAAAACAAGATCGAGCAGTGGATTACGCCATTGGGATGGAAGGCGGAACATATCGGTTAGATTTTACTCAAAACAGTAAACATCACGTCTTTTTACAAAGCTGGGTCTATATTTTTAACGGTATTGAGGGATATTTTGGCTGCTCCCCGGGACTTCCTCTACCGGTCTCCATTGAAGCGCAGTTATATGAAAAGAAGAGAGAGCTATCAGAAATAATCGATGAGGTTAGCGGTCAGGAAGATGTCCGGTCCAGGGAAGGCGCATTCGGTATATTAACGAATAACCTGATTACCAGAACAGGGGCTTTTGAATCTGCTCTGATCACCGCGATGACCCCATTTATAAATACAAATTATTACAAATAAGAGGCTTTCATGGAAATAGATAAAAAACTCATTCGCCAAATGCCAAAAACAGACCTGCACTGTCATTTGGACGGAAGTATGAGAGTGGACACAATTTTGGACCTCGCAAAAATTCAAAATGTAAAATTGCCCGCGGATAATAAAGAAGATTTAACCCGTCTTCTGGTCCCCGGCCTGCAATGCAAAAGCCTGGTGGAATACCTTCGCCCCTTTGATATCACGCTTTCAGTACTGCAGGAATTTGAAGCGCTGAAAAGAGCGGCATTTGAACTCGCCGAGGACGCGGCAATGGAAAATATCTGGTATCTTGAGGTTAGATATTCCCCCATTCTGCATACGAATAAGGGCATGAATCTCCCGGACGTTGTGGACGCGGTGCTTCATGGTTTAAAAGAGGCTGAGAGAAAATACCATATTAAAACAGGTGTTATCATCTGCGGTATGCGCAATATTAATCCGGAAACATCTATCCTCCTGGCGGAACTGTCAGTCGCTTACAAAAATCAGGGTGTGGTCGGATTTGATCTTGCCGGAGCCGAGGAAAACTTTCCCGCGAAACATCATCGTGAGGCATTTTATCTGATTTTAAATAACAACATCAATTGCACGGCCCATGCCGGGGAAGCCTATGGACCGGAAAGTATTCATCAGGCCATCCATTATTGCGGCGCTCACAGAATCGGCCACGGAACCCGGTTAAAAGAAAACGGCGATTTACTTAATTTTGTAAACGACCATCGAATTCCCATGGAAATATGCCTTACGAGCAATATTCAGACAAAAGCGGCAACATCATTTAAGAACCATCCTTTAAAGTTTTATTATGATTACGGGCTTCGCGTGACGATCAACACCGATAACCGGTTGATTTCAAATACGACCATGACAGATGAACTTTATCTGGCCGCCAAATATGCCGACCTTGATGTGGAGGGTTTGAAGGATATCATCGTAGGCGGATTTAAAAGCGCGTTTTTACCCATGCGTGAAAAAGCGTTGATGCTCAATATGGTGAACGCTGATTTAGCTAAATATTAGGAATTAATAATGAAGTATATATTCACCGCTCTCTCAATTATATTGATTTTAGCCGGCTTTATCTTTGCCGAAGATCTCCATTTCGAAACGGATACCGACAAAATCATCGTCGATAATAACAATAAAATGATACTTCCTTTAAAAATGATTACCGGCGAGCATCAACATCTCAACAGAGAACCCGAAATTGGTTTCGCGTTAATTGATACCGCCTGCGCTCTGATTTATACGGGTTTCCGCGTTGAGAATGACACAAAAAGTGACGAATCCTATTTTTCGGGTGATGAAATTTTTCAGCTGTTTTTCAAATTTACCGGAGCGACCCGGCCTGATTCATGTGTGGTAAAAGGGGAAATTTCTTATGTGCATTGCTCCGAAACCGAAGGATGGTGCAAGCGCTCCGTTCAGCCCGTTGAAGTGACCATTTATTTGGACGGAGTCAGGCGTTAAGCGGTTATATATTCCATTTTTTTAATTTTTCACGTATTTTCTTCATCAAACCGGGTTTCAGCAAAGCCACCGCGAACAAAATCAACAGTACCCCCGGTATTACCGGAATAACAAATCCGGCCAATCCTAATAGAAGAAGTAAACCGGCTATTAAAAATTTTTTCTTTGTAAAACGCGCTATCTCTTCCCAAAGCGGTTTTTTCCCCGGGAACTCCCGGTCATTATTTTTTTCCGGCATAATTAACCATCGACCTCGTAACAATACACTATGAAGCTAAGCCTGCGCGGCAATCTTTCACGGGATGATTTAAAGTTGTATGATCTGATGTGAATTGCTGTCCATTTTTAAATTGTCAAACAAAGATTGAATCCAGTCCGGGCCATATTTATTCAAAAAATAAATGCTGCCGATAAATCTTTCCTGCAGATGTTTGTCAGGAAAAATAGCTTTATAGATTGTTTCAAAGTGCCCGGCCATTAATTCATTCTGATCCCGGGCTTTTTTGATCAGCCTCCCGGCCAGACGATCCATATTGGCTTCTGTCGAATCAAATGCTTTTTCAACGGGAGATACCGCCGTAGGATCAAGAATGGCGGTTTTCTCGGCAATTTTTCGCCTGTATTCGTTAAAAGTGTTTTTCAGATTCGTAAAAATCTCGTCTAAATCCCTGAATTGCGAGGCTCTTAAAAAGTCTGACGTAAACTCATCCGCATCAGCCGGCAGGAGATTTGGATCGATTTCATACTTATTGAGCAATCTTTGAATTTTTGGTTCAATCAGTGTGGCCGAAATCCTTGCTTGCAAATGGGGCATGACGAGGTCAAGCGCATCAAATGCCGGAGCGATTTGCCCCCAGTAAGCGATTTCCGCGGGTCCGGCAACATAGGAAACCACGGGAAGCATCCAGCTTTGCCATAATGGCCTTGTCAGAACCGTTGAAGAGACTGATTCCGGATCTGATTGTATCAGTCTGATCAATTCGTTTCCGGAGAGCTTTTCATCATGGTCAAAAATTCTGAAAAAATCACCATCCCGTATTATGGCTTCACGCTTTCCTTCTTTTGTTTTATAAAACAAATAACTTTTATTATCCTGTACATGAACCTGCTGAAAATAACCTGCTTGCTCGAGACGCCCGGACTGCTCCGCTATTTCCTCTAAGAGTTCAGAATTTTTATTGATAATTTGTTCAAAAAATTTAACACTTTTTTCCTTTACGGATGCTGTTGACGGATTAAACAACAGCAGGCCGTATTCTTCAAAAAGCATCTTCATCTGGTCAGAAAAAGCCTCGTGCCATGGTCTTCCCGGTTTATAAATTCTCTCCAGCGCTTCAGCCAGAGATGCTGTAAATTCAGTCTCCTGAAGATTTTCCCGCAGTTGTTTCAGGATTGGAATAATTTTATCATTCAGACCACGGCTGCCCATCGAGACATATTTGTCACCCTGATCGTCTTCATAATTTATTTTGGCTAAAGTGCCGTCATCAGACCAGAAATTGAAATGATTTACTTCCTGAAAATCATGATCTTCTGTTTCCAGCCAGAAAACAGGTACAAAATGAAACCCGTTTTTCTCGGCATTTAATTTGTTCGCGAGCATGATTGTTGTAATAGTTTTGTAAATTGTATAAAGCGGCGAAACAAATAATCCAAGCTGCTGCCCTGTTATTATGATAACCGTGTTATTTTTTTCAAGAAGATTTATATTTTCAGATATCTTCGCGCCCGCGTCCATCTGATTCTGGTGGATTAATTCATTGATAAAAATCCGGTGTCGATCACATTTTAGAACGTCACCGCAGATACTTTTCCAGTCGGGGTTTAATGGTTGCCTGAAGAAGGCTTTTAGTTTTTCGGTATCTTCGAGATAATCCTGATGGATGGTGTTTGTATTGTAAAAAATTGGCTGCAAATTTAATCTTTCTTTCCAAATATGATCATCCGGCTCGATCCCGGATGGTAAACGCTTCCGTCATACTCACCAAATAATTTTTCGATACGGATTCCGGCTGTTCCCAGAATTTCAGTCATTTCTTTTGCTGAATACAAGCGGACTGATTCATAAAACACCTTGTGTCCGGCATTTTTGTTGATCGTGATTTTTTTATAAACTCTCTTTTCATCAACCCAGCGTTCCTCTTCAATCTCGAGATCACCGGCTCTCCGGTTTCCGTAGGGGTTTAAATTGGCGACAACATAATCGGGATTTAAGTAATCCATCACAAAATATCCTTCCTTCTTTAAAACCCTGGACAGCTCCATCGCGACGGATTGGTTCGTCCGGTCCTTCTCAAAATATCCGAACGATGTAAACAAACTAAAAATAACATCGAAATATTGCGGGCGAAACGGCAAATATCGCATATCTGCCTGGGCAAGTGAAGGGGAAATTCCGGCAGTCTGTCTGTTTTTTGCCTCTTCGAGAAGATGCGCCGACAGATCAACACCAAAAACTTTGTATGACTGATCCCCTAACAAATAAGCATGACGTCCGTTTCCGCACGCCACATCAAGGATTTTGCTTTGGATTTTAATGGGGACTTCTCTGAAGATCAAATCGATTAATTTCAGCGCGTCATCCTGGTCACGGTGTTCATATACGGTTAGATAATCTTCACCGAACCATTCTTTATACCAATTTTTATTATAACCAGTTGTTTCTGACATACCAGCTCAGTGTCTCCCGGATACCATCTTCCAGAGATGTTTCTGCTTCAAAACCAAAATCTTCCTTTGCTTTTTTAGCGCTGCATACCCAGAAATCCGGTTCCATTTCGAGAATCTTCTGGCGGTTAATAATCGTATCTTTCCCTGAAAATTTTGCATAGGTCTCTGAAACCGTTGCTATCAATTTCATCAACGGCATGGGAATACTCACGCGGATTCCTCTTTTACCCAGCAAATCCAGTATAATCCGCGCAAATTCGTCCGCGCTGACCGGCTTTGAATTCGCCAGAAAGTATATTTTCCCGGCGGATTTTTTATTTTCTGCGGCAAGGATGATACCATTCACAAGATCTTTTGCATATATCAGGCTAAAATACTTTTCCCTTCCGCCCAATTGCGGAATCAGGCGCATTTTTGCTGTTTTAAACATTTCGAGCACATCAGTATCGCGAGGACCATATACGACCGGTGGTCTGACGATAGTAACCGGCACTTTTTTGCTGAGTCCCATGACATATCTCTCCGCAGCGAGCTTGCTTCTACCATAGAAGGTAATCGGTACAGGATCGATAGACTCATTAACGGGACTGATTGTGGGACTTGGCCCACAGGCGGCCTGAGAACTCACCATCAGAAACCGCTTAATTTTGTGTTTCGAATTTATAACAGCGTCAATCAGATTTTTTGTGCCTTCATAATTACCCCGGTAGAACTTCTCTTCGCTGTCCGCCTTTGTCACGCCGGCAATATGATAAACGTAATCCACATCCTTTATCGCGTCGCCAAGCGCTTTCCGGTCATTAAGACTGCCGTAAAAACATTCAACATCAAGATCCGCGATCCATCGCAGGTTGCTTGTACTGCGAACGAGACAACGGACTTCATATCCCCTGTTTAGCAGCGATTCAGCAAGGAAGCTGCCGATAAATCCTGTCGCGCCTGTCAATAAAATTTTCATTCAAAAAAACTTTCTTTGCAATTTATTGTTTTTTATAATTTTATAGATCGGTTCTCATAAAATGATTAGCATATTTTAAAAAAGTTTATTAAATTTCGCAAACTTTTTACCATTGTTAATTTATTATTTTTTATTTATTAAAAGGACTTTAAAATCCTGAAATCCTTAATTGAAACTTCATTTTTTTCCAGGAGGGTTATTGGATATATTTACTAAATGCAAAAATTTCACCCGCGCTAAGGAAACAATAAAAGCGGGAATGTATCCCTATTTTATACCACTTTCCGGTAATGACGGCCCCCGGGTCCGGATGGACGGACATGAAGTGATCATGATCGGTTCAAATAATTATCTTGGCCTGACTCAGGATCCCCGTGTTATTGAAGCAGCGATCGAAGCCACCAGAAAATATGGTACCAGCTGTTCCGGTTCCCGTTTTTTAAACGGCACACTTGACATGCATCTTGAACTGGAACAGAAAATCGCCCAATTCATGAATCGTGAAGCCGCCCTTATTTTCAGCACGGGCTATATGACTAATTTAGGGGCTATCTCGACCCTGGCGGGAAAAGATGATTATATCATCATGGATAAAGCGGATCACGCGTCAATTTACGCCGGAACAATCGCGGCTCTGGGCGCTAACATTAAGAGATACCGGCATAATGATATGGAAGACCTGGAACGGGTTATTTCGCGTCTCGAACCTGAAAAAGGCAAGATGATCGTCAGCGACGGAGTCTTTAGTATGGAAGGCGATCTTGTAAAGCTTGATAAATTAATAGAAATTGCAAAAAAATATAATGCGCGGGTTTATATTGATGAAGCCCATGGTGTAGGCGTGCTTGGAAAAAACGGAAGAGGCAGTTGTGAACATCTCGGTTTTGAAGAGGATGTGGATATTGTCATGAGTACTTTCAGCAAATCTCTTGCTTCCATTGGCGGATTTATTGCCGGCAGCGAGGAGGTTATCAGCTATATCAAACATAAAGCCAGTCCTTTGATTTTTAGCGCATCGCCCACACCCGCGGCAACCGCTTCGGTAATGAAAGCGATCGATATCATAAAGAGTGAACCGGAACATCTACAAAGACTTCAATATATCGCGTCTTTTATGCGTAAAGAATTTCAATCCATTGGATTTGACACAGGGGTAAGCAATGATACACCAATAATTCCTATTTTTGTGCGGAATGATGAAAAAACCTTTTATTTCTGGCGGAAATTATTTGATGCCGGTGTATTTGCCAACGCAGTTATCAGCCCGGCGGTGCCGCCAGACCAGGCGCTCCTGAGAACAAGTTTTATGTCCAGTCATACTGATGAAGATTTGGAGCAGGTTCTTGATATCATGAAAAGAATCGGCAAAGAAACAGGAATCATCTAATTCTTTAAGCGAGGATAAAATATGGAAGTAAGAGTTGAACCTGTCCGATCCGCGAAAGAAAAAAAAAGTTTCATCAACTTTGAGTGGGAAATCAACCGGCACACTCCAAACTGGGTGAGCCCTTTGAAACTGGCAAGAAAAGATTTGCTCAACCCAAAAAAGAATCCCTTCTTTTCACATTCCGAAATGGAGATGTTTTTAGCTCACAAAAACGGGAAAATTGTTGGACGCATAGCGGCCATCACAAACCGTAACTACAACGATTTTCATAATGATAAGACTGGATTCTGGGGCTTCTTTGACTGTATCGATGACCAGGATGCCGCAAATGCCCTCTTCCGGGCTGCCGCGGACTGGCTTAAAGAGAAAAAACGCGATGTGATGATCGGCCCGATGAACCCATCCACAAACGACGAGGCGGGTCTTCTGATTACCGGATTTGACACGCCGCCGTATCTGATGATGACGCATAATCCGGATTACTATCCCGGGATTGTTGAGGGATTCGGAAATGTAAAAGCTAAAGATCTTTATGCATGGATGATTACAACGGAAGAAGCGGAAAAAAACATCACCGAGAAGATGATAAGGGTCTCCGAAAAGATTATTAAAAAATATGACCTGAAAATCCGCAATTTGAAGGTAAAAGATCTTAAAAATGAGATCAAACTGGTCAAAGAGATATACAATAACGCCTGGAGTGAAAACTGGGGCTTTGTCCCTTTCACTGATGAGGAGATAAACCATGTCGCGGCGGATTTAAAGGATATCGCCGATGAGAATCTACTCCTTTTGGCCGAGAAAAACGGCGAGCCCATAGGCTTTAGCGTCACGCTTCCTAATGTCAATGAAATTTTTGCAAAAATCCCCAATGGCCGGTTGCTGCCGACCGGAATATTTAAACTGCTTACGGGATTAAAAAAGATAAAAACCGTCCGTGTCGTGATACTCGGAGTCAAAAAAGAGTATCAGTTTCTTGGCTTAGGCGCCATCTTTTATATTGAATCGATTCGCCGAGCCAGAAAATTGGGCTATCAGGCGGGTGAAATGTCATGGATTCTGGAAGATAACCACGCCATGAATCGCGCGATTGAGGCTGTTGGTTCGCGGATATACAAGAAATACAGGATTTATTCATATCCATTATAAAAAAAAGCCCGGCAAATTACCGGGCTTTTTCATTTCGTGCGACGACGGGGATCAATATTCGTCTTCGTTGTAATAATCTTCGTTCCCCGTGAAAGCAGCTGAATTGAATTTTTTTTCTTTTTTACAAAAATCGAAAAACTCACAATCATGACATTCAAAATCATCGCAATCCGTCATGTCCTCACACGTACCGTTTAGGTCAAGTGTGATTGATTCCCGATAGCATAACATATCATGATTATAATGACAATCTTCAGCGCTGCACCGTAAATTCTCGAAGTAAGCCATTGAGACAGCCTCCCTTGAAAGACTTATCTGTCATTAATTATAATTTCCTTCATCATGTTCGCGGAGATATTTACTGCTCTCGTCAAGCAGTTTCCGCTCCTCTTCGGTCAGATTCATGAATCCAACCCGATTCATTTTATCCAGTAAATCATCCAAAACCTGTCTGTAATACTGGGTTTTATCCGACCCGCCTTTGGTGTATTTCATATCCGCGTTACGAGAAGCTTTTTTAGATATAGAATCAAAGCTGCCTTTGATTTTATAAAACAGATACCAGTATTTCAGGTAAACAAATCCGATCACCATTCCGCCAAGATGCGCCGCGTGCGCGATCCCGTCCGTACCCGGACCAAGTGTCGAAAAGAAAGAGACCAGAGCAAGAAATGCCATAAAATATTTAACCTTAACCGGAAAAAGAAAGTAGATGTATATCATCCGGTCAGGATATCTTAAAGCATAGGCAACCATAATACCGTAAACCGCGCCTGAGGCGCCGATTGTCGGGGCGTTGGAGAGTAGAATTACTGTTAAACCCGCTCCGATTCCCGTTAAAAAATAGTATTTTAAAAACTCTCTCGTTCCCCACTCCCGTTCCAGTTCCGCTCCAAACATCCAGAAAATGAACATATTGAAAAACACATGCCAGAATCCGCCGTGCAGAAACATGTATGTCACCAATTGCCAAATTTTGAACTGGTGCAGCACACCATACGGATCGAGCGCGAAATTATTGACCAGAACGCTGTTGAGGCTCGGATTTATAAACTGCATTAAAAACACCACCCCATTGAGGAAGATGATATTCTTTACAGCCGGAGGCAGGACACCGCCCGGTCCAAAACCAAAAGACTTGTTGTTATTCATATTTCTTCTTTATTTCAATGAATATCCGATTTTATAAAATCTACTCCAAAAACGCTCTTTAAGTTTCCGAAGAACACAAAAACTTATTAATAGGCCTTCGCGAATATTACGCGTCCCTCTGAATCTTTACCGCAGATAATACATTTGCCGCTCTCTTTTTGCTGATCAAACGGGATACACCGAAGCGTCGCTTTTGTGTCATCCTTTACCTTTGCCTCGCATTCAGGGCTTCCACACCAATGACTTTTGATGAATCCCCCGTCTTTCGCGATAACGTCTTTGAACCGATCATAATTATCAATTTCAAACGTATTCTCATTCTGAAAATTCCTTGCCCGTTCCAATAATTCCTTCTGCATGAGCTCTAATTCCGAAGTGACTCGTTCCAAAATCCCATCTCTGTTCACGTTCTTTTTCTCAAGCGTGTCCCTTCGAACCATTACCATCTGGTTCTTCTCGACATCCTTTGGACCGATCTCGAGCCGGATAGGGATTCCCTGCAATTCCCAGTCTGCAAATTTATATCCGGGTTTATATTGATCCCGGTCATCAAATATCACATTATGTTGAGTCTTTAACTCTTTATATACGGAATCGGCATAATCAAGAACGACTTTTTTCTGATCATCCCCACGCCAGATCGGAACAATCACTACGGGCCGCTGCGCCACACGCGGAGGTATAACAACCCCACGATCGTCGCTGTGAGTCATGATAAGCGCGCCGATTAATCTTGTACTTACCCCCCAGGAAGTGGCCCAAACATAATTCAATTTCCCTTCTCTGTCCTGAAACTGCACATCGAACGCTTTCGCGAAATTTTGTCCCAGATGGTGGGAAGTCCCTGCCTGGAGCGCCTTACGGTCCTGCATCATCGCTTCAATACAATAAGTATGAAGCGCGCCTGCAAATTTTTCAGAATCCGATTTTTTACCCGGAATCACGGGAATCGCTAAAAATTCTTCGGAAAAAGTTCGGTAAATTTCCAGCAGTTTTAATGACTCTTCCTCCGCCTCATCATAAGTTTCATGGGCGGTATGTCCTTCCTGCCAAAGGAATTCTGATGTTCTCAGGAATAACCTTGTACGAAGCTCCCAGCGCATGACATTTGCCCACTGATTTATCAGGATCGGCAAATCCCTGTAACTCATGATCCATTTTTTATACATGCTCCAGATCATCGTCTCGGAAGTGGGCCGGATATATAATTTTTCTTCCAGCTCCTGACCTCCGCCGTGCGTTACAACCGCGCACTCAGGGGCAAAACCTTCCACATGCTCGGCTTCTTTTTTCATAAAACTTTCTGGTATCAAAAGCGGGAAATAGGCATTAACGTGTCCTGAATCCTTAAACATTTTATCAAGATTGCTCTGGATCATTTCCCATATAGCATATCCGTTCGGCCGTATAACCATCGCGCCTTTTACGGGTGAATAATCTGCCAGCTTCGCCTGTAAAACCACGTCCGTGTACCAGCGTGAATAATCAACTTCTCTCGGTGTCACCTTCTCAGCCATAAGATCCTCAATCTATTTCAGATATTAAATTTGTGAAAAACCCTGTTTGGAAAGTAAAAATAAAACCGGACGATAATTTCGGCATGACGTCAAGCATTTAAATTCGGGACTCTTTCACAGTTACTAATTTTACCCATAAAAAGTACGCCTGGAGGGAATCGAACCCCCAACCTTTGGAACCGGAATCCAACGCTCTATCCAATTGAGCTACAGGCGCGTGATTTTACACGGAGGCGAAATATATTTCACAAGGCCATTAATGTCAAGAAAAAATGCACTTTAAAACAGATTTAAATCATTTATTCGCGTTCGGGAACTATAATTTGGTCAAATTTTGCAAATCACGATTACTTCCGATGACAATCATCATATCACCTTCAGTGATTATTGTATCCGCCGATGGATTATTATTGATGACAGGCGGCAGGGGGGTTCCATCTTTATCCTCCTTCCGCGGAGACTGAATTGCTATTAAATTTACACCGTATTTTACCCGCAACGCAATCTGCGCGATTGACTTGCCTATAAATACTTTCGGAGCTGCCACTTTGGCCGCGGCGTTACCGTCACCAATAAAGGTAATATCAATCAGACCTTTATGCATCAGCCGGTAAGATAGTTTTTCCGCCGCTTCAACCTCCGGCGTGATGATCATGTCCACACCGACTGCTCTCAGGATTTTGACATGAACCGGATCCGATGCGCGGGCGATCACTTTCTTTACTCCAAGATGTTTGAGATTGACGGCAGCCAATAGATTTGATTCAAAATGTTCCCCTATGCACACGACAGCTACATCAATATCCGCGACACCGAGCGCTGAAAGTGCGGATTCATCCGTGGCATCCAGTTTTACCGCGTAAGTGACCATATCCTGCATTTCTTCGACAAGAGTCATGCTTTTATCCACAACGATCACCTCGGCGCCCTTCTCGATCAGATTTGTCGCCAATTCTTTCCCAAACACACCCAGGCCGATGATTAAATATTTATCCATAAATAACTCCTCTATCCTATCATAATATTTCGTTCGGTAGGATATTCAATTTTTTGGTTTTCTTTAGGAGTGGTTATCGCGAATGCCAGCGTCAATGTCCCAATCCTTCCGATAAACATCGTTAAAATGATAATAAATCTTCCCCATCCTGTAAGATTTGGCGTCAAACCCCTTGATAGCCCTACCGTGCCAAAGGCGGAGATTTCCTCAAACAGAATATCCAGATATTGCGCGTTCTCGGTGATTGAAAGAAAAAATGTCGAAACGGCTATCACTGTTATCGAAAACGCGAAAACCACCAGGGCTCTGTTCAGCACCATAAACGAAACATTCCGGTTAAACATTTTAATTTTATTATGGCCGGTTATAATTGAATATAAGCTTCCGAACAGCACTCCAAGCGTTGTTGTTTTTATTCCGCCTCCCGTTGACCCTGGTGAAGCTCCGATAAACATTAATATCAAAATCAGCAATGTGGCGGGCATGGATAAACGGGCAAAATCCAGCGTATTAAAACCGGCCGTGCGGGCCGTTACTGAACTGAAGAATGCCTGCATTAACCTGTCCCCGACCGAACCGTCAGAACTTTCAAGAATAAAGATAACAAATGTTCCCGCAACCAGCAATATCGTTGATATCAGCACAACCAGTTTTGTCTGTACCGACCATTTTTTGTTTTTTGCCGATTTGTTCGCGGAAAATACACGCGCGCCGCCCAGTTCCATGATTACAACAAAACCCAGCCCGCCGAATATTATCAAAACGGCAATGATCAGCAGGACCGGGTAATTATTGCTGTAACTCATAAGAGAATCTGAATTTAATGAAAATCCCGCGTTACAAAACGCTGAGATTGAATGAAATACAGAGTGGTAAATCCTCTCTCCCATGGACCAATCCGGATGATTCCATGAAAAGAAAAGCATAATTGATCCGATTGCCTCAAACGAAAATGTTAGGAGAACCGCATTTCGCAAACTGCTTGTTATCATTCCCAGCCGGTCGATATTCATCATCTCCTGAAGCAAAACCCGCTCCCTGATTCCGACTCCCTGGCCGAAAAACATGGCCAGGGAACTTGAGAGTGTCATTATTCCTAACCCGCCAATCTGGATTAACATCAAAATGATGATTTGACCGGTTAAAGAAAAATAGCTCCCCGTATCCACCACGATCAATCCTGTCACACATGTAGCGCTGGTGGATGTAAATAGCGCGTCAAGGAAGCCTATGGTTTCACCCGTGGCGCTTGCCCTGGGCATTTGCAATAACACGGTACCCACCAGGATAACCAGTAAAAAGCTCATCAAAATGGTCTGAGCGGGATGAAACCTTAGAGAAGCTATTTTTCGATTATAGCGGATTGCCGCGCTGATAACGGAAAGAAGGATGATTATCTGGACATAAATAATTGTAAGTCTTGTGATCGCGGAGACGTTTAAGTTAGAAAAATATTTTTGAATTAAGTCAATCCCCAGCGTATTGATAATCAATACGGTCTGTGAGATGATCAGTACCACCAGAACACCCTGAAACCAATGCTTTTTAAGATAATCGAGCCGGTCTTCAACCAGTATCAGCTTGAGAATATAATGCAGAACGAAGTAGTGAACGATTATTATATCCATGCGTTCGAACCACCGTTCCATTGTCACGGAAAGATAAAAACCGTACTGCGCGACAAGGCTGGCGATGGCGCCAAGACTTAATACCAAAAAGAGGATATCAAGACCTTTTATGATCGATTTCGACCGGTCCTTGATCACCCGGGCGTTAAAACCTGTTAATAATGCCAAAATGTATTTTACCCTCGCTGAAACTATCGCCCCGTCCTAAACCAAAGTCCACGCCAAGAATACCCATCGGCGTATCCATGCGGATACCCAGACCATACCCCGGGAGCGTGTCATCGACAACCCGGTCATTCTCTGTATACTGGTAATAACCCCAATCACTAAACAGAAATATACGCGAATTGCGGTTTAGAATAAAGCGATACTCGATGTTTGACCAGGCTATGATGTCTCCCCTGAACTGATTTTCCCTGTATCCGCGCAGACTTCTCGCGCCTCCAAACCAAAAGTAATCGGACAACTGCAGACGGTCCCCTTTAATCTGATTCGCATTCATTGAGACAGAAAACACCTGATTTTTATAAAAATTATAAAACCATTCAAATTTTAATTTAATGGTCTGAAGCTCTTCACTTTTTGAAATGTTATCCTCATCCAGGAGATAGTCGGGACCCAAATTATTTTTGACCCCGTAACTATAGGAACTGTTATAAAAAATTCCGGATCTCGGATTTATTTGATAATCTCTGGTATCATATTCAACACCTATTTCCATATTTAGCACCGAATTCTTTGCCAGTCTCAGATCCCGGCTCGCGGCCGAATCAGGAGTCACTGTTTTTTGTTCCAACAGGCTTACTAAAGACAGATTATCAAATATTTTGAGACGCGCGTTCAGACTGTAATTCCATTCAACGTAAGTGCTGTCTCTTACTACCCTGTCCAACCCCAAACCCAGGTCAAGCGGATAGCCCAGTATCCAGGGTTCGGTATATGCCAGGCTGAATTCTTCCGAATACTGATCGGCTTTCTTCCAGTGGATATCAAATTGGCGTCCGGTCCCAAACAAATTTTTAAAATTTAGATCAACCAGTCCCGTGAAATACCCATCGGGATTAGCTACCGTATTGTCACCCGGAATATACCCCACGACACCGTCAAAATATGTCGCGTTTCCCTCTTCCACCTCAATTACCAGATCTATATCCTTTTCGCCATTCATTATAATGGCCGGTTTTTTTACATTTTTAAAAAAAGAAAGACGAGTCAATTTTTCCGGAATCTGTTTTATCCTCCGGTCGGAGTAAACATCCCCGTTACTGACATTCAGCTCTCTTAAAATAACATGATCTCTTGTATAATGATTACCTTTTACCAGTATATTCTGTATAGAAGCGCGCTCATTTTCATTGATTTTAATATTAATATCCAAATAATAGTTATTGTCTTCAGGTCTGAATTGCATGTTTTGAAAATCAACTTCGGCAAACAAAAATCCTGAATCCGCAGCCACGGACAACAACCGTTTCAAATCCTTCTCCAGACCGCTGCGCGAATAATTTGAATTTTCAGTGACATTTAATTGCCTGCGGTACAAGTCTGCCGAAACGGAATCGGATTTGACTTCAATATTCCCCCATACAACCCGTTTTCCTTCATCACCATAAATTCTGAGCAGCACTGCTGTTGAGTCTTTTTCATAAACCGTTTGGACTGAATCAATCCTCATAAACAGATAGCCGAGGTCATTTAGATAGCGTTCATATTTATCGACACTCTCCGCCAGCTTCTGTTTATTAAATATTCGACCTTTTTTGAGCTCCCAACCCTTTTTTATTTCAGCGGAAGGCGCGGATAAATTACCGGCAAATTCCACCTTTCTGACCGTGACGGAATTTTGAGCGTTTAACTCAAAACAAAGGATTATGACAATAATTGATGTCAGAAATAATATTTTTCTATTCATAAGTGACCGCTTAATTGAGCATTCCAGAATTTGCAGAGGTTTCAGGCTTCTGAACAACATTTTTATGATCCGAATTTTTCAATGGTTTCATCATATGCGTCCTGACTTATATATCCGTATTTTAACAGTTTGCCTAAAATCCATCTTGATTTCCAGTTGAGCCACTTGCTGTTATCGGTCGGGCGTGTAACAAGAGGTCGGGGAATTACTGCTGTCAGCCGCACGATCTCTTCCAGATTTAGTTCAGTGACACTTTTATAAAAATAAAATTCTGATGCCGCTTCAACTCCGAAAATTCCAGGACCAAATTCGATGACATTTAAATATAGATGGAATATCCTGTTTTTGCTCAGAGTCGCTTCCATTTTCCGGGCAATTATAATTTCTTTGACCTTTCGGAGCAGGCTTTTTTTGGTACTGAGAAATAAATTTTTCGCGAGCTGTTGAGTAATAGTGCTTCCTCCACGCGCGTACCTGCCCTTCTCCCAATTTCTCTTCAACGATTCCCATAATTCAATTCTGTCAACGCCCTGATGTGTATAAAAGGACGCGTCCTCCGTAATACGTACGGATTTTTGCAGAATATCCGGTATGTTATCGAAGGCAACCCAGCTTTGCCTGATGTGTAGTTTTTTTCCCGCGGCCTTCGCATCCGCGACCCTCATATTCATGAGCGCGGTCATTTCCGGATTTTTCCCTTTCAGATAGGTCAAATCGGGTATCGAAGAATAGATGTATCCTCCAAGTATGAACCCGGCGCTAAATAATATCAGAAATACTATTAATATACTCTTTTTAATGGTCATTTCTATTTTGCTCGTTCCCAATAAACTTAAAATTGCTAAAGAATCAGTTATTTTTCATTTTTATAAATTATCAAAAAAATGGTTGAATTGTGACTTATTACTCAACAAATTTGTAATGATAATGATAACTTAAATCAAAAATTATCGATACACCCGGTATTCCTCCGAACAAGAATGTATTTTAAAATATTTTACGCTTAAAACAAATATATTTGAAGATCTGAAACGAAACAACAAACCGGAATCCTTATCCGGAAATCCCGGAGAAGTTATAAATTATGATAAAGTCTGAATTCAGAGCGCCCGACGAAAGAACCGAAGGAGGAAGAATTTTGACAACATCCAAACTTCCTCAGGCGGTTTCAGCATTTATCGACATCAACGGCCAGCTTGACAATACCTATTTATCTGATATTCTGTCCATTCTAAAATCAATAAAAATACAGTCTTTGTCCATAAGGGATCTTTCCGGGAAACCGGAATCATTCAATCATTATATTGATCATTCTGATTCGGGCATCAACTATTCCCGATATAGTACTCTCGATTCTCTCCGGTTGTTGAATCAGTACCGTGATCAGTTAAAGCAATTTCTCCAGCCATTATTCTTCTGTACGAACCAATACCATAAAAATCAGCATTATCTCGGACTTGATATTTTTAATTTCTGGGGAGATGAACCGGAAATTTATACCATAAATGCCGAGAAAAAACACGCGATACTTACCCTTCCTTCCCCTGAAGATATTGAAGCTGTATTTATGTCGCCGGGCGCTTCCCCGGATCAGGACATTAAAGATGTCACCAAATATCTTAATCTGAATAGCGGCGTACTCCACGTCAGGACCGGATCTGTTGAGAATATCCGGATTATCATCATACGGAAATTACAGGTTTTCTTTGAAAACAAGCCGGTATTTTATCAAGATTATTCGTCTTTATTAACCGGTAAGAATGGCGACAATATAAAATCAACTCAAATTCATCCTGACCCGGGCATATACTTCGACTTGAACCGTATCATAAAAAACGATTTATTAGTCTCCGCAACAGAATCCATCAGGAACGCGTATAAAAAATTCACTAAAAATGAATTTAATTATGATCTGGCGGAATTTTTGCTGAACGGCGGGAAATCATTCAGTCAAAACATAAAATTCAACCGGTTTTTTCGCGATTATATTGACAAAGAAATATACCCCCTCCTGAGCAGCAAGAACAATAAAAATGAATTTACAGTTGAAGCCATAAATTCCATCATTCCCGGAACTCAATTTAGCACAAAATGCATATTCATGATCGATGAAAAACGATTCTTTCCCGAAAACCCCTATTTATATCGGGTCATCGCGAATTTGAAAAGAGCGTCCGGACAAGCCCTTAAAAACAATGTAAAGGAAATTAAAGCCGGCATTCATGATATTATAAATACAGGATACTCATTTCACGAAAAGAAATATCAGATTGATTATCTGATGAGCCGAGGAGTGAATCGGTTTTATTTTAAATTTCCCGCGTTTGAGCGTGAATTTTACAGCGATCTCCCTGAAACTGATCCTAATTTTAATGAATACTTACACTGGTATGATTATCTCCGGGGATTGGAAAAATATCTACTGCAAGGTAAGCACAGACCTGAATTCCTTATCGTTTATCCCGAACTTGATGAAGACAAAACTTCATTTTTTGAGACAATAAAAAAAGCGGAAGAATTGAGTCTGGATTATGATATTATTGAGTTTAGTACTTTGGAAGATGATAACTATTGTCAGGTCGCGGATGGCCTGTTTACATTTCGGGATAAAAAATTCAAATTCATCATTCTGCCCGGTGTAAATACTGTGTCTCTGTCCACCATGAAAAAATTGGCGGTTTTTTATGCCAATGGCGGTTTTGTGATTGCCCTGGCGCAGCTCCCTTCGCAAGATAATTCATCAAAAAATCAAGATGGATTTAATCGGCTTAAAAGTGAAATATGGCCGGAAGAGGCCGATCTGCCCAGCACTCATTTCAAACTTAACGGCGCGGGAGGAATGGGCTATTTTCAGGAAAATATCGAACGTTTCTCCGAGGTTCTGCAGGACATTAAACAGCATATTATAATCTTCCCCGAATCAAAACGCCCCGGACTTAAATATATCCTGCGTGAAACAGATGAATCCTATATTCTGTTTCTTTTTAATTCCAACCGGGATGAGAAAATTGAGATTAATTTTAAAACGCGTCTTGTTGGCGTCCCCTATAAGTGGGAATTTGGAGATGCCCGGAAAGTGCCCGTCCCCAGATGGGTCTGTGACTCAGGCGGTTTGACATTTTATGTTAAATTACACGGCGGAGAGAGCAACCTGATCATTATTGACAAAACGAAAGCTGAAAATTTTTGGCAGATCAGTGAAGCAAAATTGGATCATTGTGAGATACTTAATCAAAATGAGTCTGAATTGGAACTGGTCGGGTGGCAAAGAGAAATCGGTGAATATGCTGTAATGGTCAGAAAAGGCGGGGAAACTAAAAAATTAGCCTATGAAGTAAAGAAAAAACTCCCGATTTTAGTGGTAAGTCCTGAAAACTGGTTCATGGAAAGCAAACATTTTAAAAACAAGGTAAATCTTGGCGATCAGAGCGCCGCTTTTCCGTTCCATAGTGATTTTCTGACTTATCACAAACTCATCGTTATTAATAAAGATTATCTGGAGAATAAAAAACTGCTGCTTGATCTGGGAGATTTAAGCGACTGGTGCAGACTATCTGTCAATAATCAGTTTGTGGGAAGTATTTATTCTCCACCTTGGCTTTTTGACATTACAAACTATGTGAACGCCGGAGAAAATAAAATAAGCATCACTGTCGCGAACAACCTCTCAAATTATCTGGCGGAACAGAATGCCGGCGGCAACAACGAATATTTTACAAGAGAATACGGGTTATACGGACCGGTGCGGCTTATACCCTATTCTTATATACATTTGAAATTATAACCTGAAATCTTTCAGTCCTTAGCGCCTTCTTTTATCCATTGTTTAATACCATCGGTATTATTTTGGGGAAGACGGTTCCGGTCCAGCGGCATCCGTTTTATTTCTTTGTAGGAATTATATCCTTCCGTGACAATCAGGTATAATGGCGATAATTCGGGATTTGGCAGATCTCTCACAATGTCGACAAGTTTTTCTCCGGTTACACGAAAACGATAGTTCATTACATCATTTTTCTGATCAAAATTTATAAATAACTCCGGGTTATCTGTTCCATGACATCCGGATTCAAACGCGCATTTTCCGTTGAACATCGGCTGAAGGTCGTCATAATAACTCAAATTTTTTTCCGGCAGCTCATAATCGATATCGGCAGGATTTGTTCCGCTCTCGCAGCTTTGCGTTAAAATAATGCTCAAAATAATCGAACCAAAAATAAAAAACGCATAAAAATTGATTTGCTTCACATCAACACCCCTGATATTTTGATAAATATATTTATCAAATGACGTATAAAAAATCAAACAGGAACCTGGTTGGAGTCCGAATGACTAAAATTTAATAATTATTTTTAATGAAATTAGATATTTATATATTCTAAATCAACATGATCATTTAATCAAAAGGCCAATGAGAACAATATGGAAGTTACCGACCAAAAGAAAATCCTGATCGTCGAAGATCATCAGGACATGATGAAGATACTTAAAAAGTATCTCAAATCTCAGAATTATACGGCCATCGAAGCTGAAAACGGTGAGCTGGGTCTGCAAAAATTCAAGGATGAAGACCCGGACCTGGTTCTTATGGATATTATGCTTCCTGGGATGTCCGGGCTGGATGTAATTAAAGAAATTAAAAAGATCGATCAGGGTTCTAATTATACTCCCATCATTATCATCACCGCCAAGAACACGGTGAGCGACATTGTGCAGGGTTTGGATGCGGGCGCTGATGATTATCTGGTAAAACCTTTTCATCTGGATGAACTCATCGCGCGTGTCAACTCGGCGTTGCGACTAAAAAAACTGAATGAACTGCTTCTTAGTCAATCTCTTCAACTTGCTTCCGCTAACAGGCAAATCAACAATCTCAATCAAACCCTGATTGAGAAAAACAGAGAATTAAGAAAAAATATTTTTGGACTCCATACCCTGTTTGAAATTTCCATGGAGCTCAACTCGATTCTTGAAATGAAAAGATTGATCAACTCGACGCTGCTGACTATTATCGGGCAGTTTTCCTGCAAAAGCGCATTGTTTTTATACGCGTTAAAACCGGCCACCAGAAGACTCGAAGTTATTAATTCAAAAGGTTTCTTTCAAAAAGATGTCGAAGATCTCGTAATTCAAAAAAGCGACCCGCTGGAGAAATTCTTCGAAACACGCGGTTATCCGGTCATGCTGAAAGAAATGAGCCACAAGCTAAAAAATTCATCCGCCTTAAAAACGATGCTGAACCTGCATATTGAGATCATTACACCCATCATCGTTAAAAATTCGCTCGAAGGGCTTATCTGTCTTGGTCCCAGAGTAAAAAAGCAAAACTATGAAGAAAGAGAATTACAGCAAATTTCCATTCTCAGCAATATGATATCGGTAGCCGTGACAAACGCGGCGTTATACAACGAAGTCGAACAGCTTTCATATACGGACGGAATGACTGATTTACATAATTTCCGGTATTTTGAACTGAGATTAAAAGAAGAGGTTGTGCGTCATAATCGTACCAAAACGGGACTTTCACTACTGATTCTGGATGTTGATTTTTTTAAAAATTACAACGATACGCTTGGTCATCAGGCAGGCGACGAGGTTCTGCGTAAACTCGGTCATATTCTTAAAGAAACTGTTCGTGAAAATGACATCGTCGCCAGATACGGAGGGGAAGAATTCGCGGTGATTCTACCGGCGGTTGACAGGGATGGAGCATCGGTCCTCGCTGAACGTTTAAGGGAAAGAATCGAAAGCGCTGCATTTGAGCACGAAGAAGTTCAGCCGAACGGAAATATTACGGTAAGCATAGGAGTTGCATCGTTGATGGAAGATTCTGTTGATTATAAGAGTTTAATAAATCAATCGGACACCGCGCTGTATTATGCAAAACGAAACGGACGAAATCAGATCAAAGAATTTAACGAAAAAATGGTGATGTAGCAGATGAAAATAGGTATTACATGTTATCCGACTTATGGCGGAAGCGGAGTAGTGGCAACCGAGCTGGGTAAAAAATTCGCGCTAATGGGGCATGAAGTACATTTTATCACCTATGCCCTGCCATACCGTTTAAACAGATTCACCGCAAATCTATTTTTTCATGAAGTCGAAGTTCTAAAATATCCATTATTTGAATACCCACCCTACTCCCTTTCACTGGCTTCAAAAATGGCTGAAATTATAGAATCCGCCAATCTTGACATTCTTCATGTGCATTATGCGATTCCCCACGCGACGAGCGCGTATCTGGCAAGAGAAATGACGGAGAAGAAGAATTTTAAATTCATCACCACGCTTCATGGTACGGATATCACCCTGATCGGATCGGATCCTTCCTATATTAAAATCGTAAAGTTTTCTATCGAGCAGAGTAATGGCGTTACCGCTGTATCTGATTTTCTAAAAAAACAAACGGAAAGCACTTTTCAGATTAAAAATGATATTCGGGTCATTCCAAATTTTATTCCAGATGATTTCCTGGAAACTCATGATTCCAAAAGTGTAAAACCTTACTGTGTCAATGAGGATGAATTTGTACTGACACACATCTCCAATTTCAGGCCTTTAAAAAGAGTCCACGAATTGATTCCCGTAGTTGAGCAGCTTTCAAAAAAATTCAAATTCAAACTTCTTATGGTTGGTGATGGGCCGGAACGATACCGGGTAGAAAAAGAATGCCGGGAAAAAGGATTATGCGATTACATATTATTCCTCGGCAAACAGGAAAATGTTAGTGAAATTCTGGCCGGCACCGATGTATTCCTGCTGCCGAGTGAAAACGAGAGTTTTGGGTTAGCGGTTCTTGAAGCGATGGCCTGCGGCGTCCCTTGCGTCTCTACTAACGCCGGTGGATTACCGGAAGTCAACATTCACGGCGAGACAGGTTTTACCGTCGATATCGGCGATACCAAGGCGTTTGCGGAGCATGTGGCTCAGCTTCTCGAAGACAAGGAGTTGAGATTGTCACTTGGGAGGAACGCGAAGGAATTAGCCGTAAGCAGGTATAACGCGGACAAAATCGTTCCGCTTTATTTAGATTATTATAATGAAATATTGAACCGGTAAAATTGAAGTTGAATCCACTTATCATTTCCCACAGGGGAAACGGTAACACCTACCCAGAAAATACCATTCCCGCCATGGAAACAGCGTTAAAGCAGGGGGCAAACGGACTGGAGCTCGATGTCCGGCTTTGCGGTGACCATGAGCTTGTGGTTTTTCACGATTATTCGTTAAAACGACTATTTGGATCTCCTGATCGGGTTAGCGGCACCAATTTAGAGCGGTTACAGGCAATGAGATTTACAAATCAGGTAGAATCCTCCGCCGTGAAAATACCAAAACTATCAGAAGTACTCGAACATTTTAAAGATACGGTGCCGATAAACATCGAAGCAAAATCCGGATTTCTGGCAAATCGCGAGTTTGTTCACCACCTGAGTAAAGTGATAGAAAAAAGCGGAACCGCGGAGCAAATCTGGATTTCTTCTTTCAATCCGTTTTTGCTTCGTTCACTCAAATCCAGGAACGATAAAATCAAAACAGGATTTTTATTTAAACGTCTTTTTCTATTTCACAGGGTGATAAGAAATCTGAACGGGATTGACACAATACATCCGTTTCATTCGCTTATTGATGAAAATCTGATGTCCGAGGCGCGGAAAAGAGACTTGCCTGTTTACGCGTGGACAGTCAATAATCTTCAGGATTTGAGCAGAATTGACCGATTTGATCAGGTTAAGGGAATTATAACCGATGAACCTAAACTGACTTCGGAGTACTACATGAAAAAAGATGGATTATTTTGAATCTTTATGATCTTCCGGATTTAAAAACTATTCGGGAATGAGGATTCACAAATTTTCCATTTTTGACTCTAACGTTGACTGAAAAACCGTATAATCTTCATCGCTCCACAAACAATAATAAACATCTTTGATTTTGGTCGGTCTCTGCAGGAAACCGATCGTCGTACTAAGCATGATCTCCGCGCACCGTTCGACCGGGTACCCGAATATGCCTGTGCTGATCGCCGGAAAAGCGATACTCCCAAGCCCATAGGTTTCAGCAAGAATAAGGCTGTTCATCGTAGCGTTTTTTAGTTTGGTATCTTCCTCGCCTTCACCCATTTTGGGGCCGACTGCATGAATAATCTTTTTAACCGAAAGATTTCCCCCGTCGGTTATTACAGCCCCTCCGACATAGGTACCGCCGATTCGGTTACATTCCTCCTGGATGGATGGTCCGCCTTTTGCAGAAATTGCCCCCGCAACGCCTCCACCGAGGATCAGGTGCTGGTTTGCGGCATTGACTATGGCGTCTACTGACAAATCAGTAATATCGCCTTTCTCCAAATGAAGAACGCTCTCATTGATGCGCATTTCAATGCTCATGAAATTATTCCTTCTTTTTGGATTAAATATTATATCTCGGGATGAAATGGATTGTATATTGAGTATCGTACGCTTTTATCGTGACTTGAATATTTACGGCCATTAAGGTTAATTTTAGTTTGATCCTCTTTGATAGACGATTTTTCCTCTCTTAATAGTCATATTTATATGATTAACACCATAATGATAAGGAAGATAATTCAAGTTTGGGATATCCAGTAATATAAGATCGGCAAACTTTCCTTCTTCAACAGATCCGATTTTCTCATCCATGCCTATCGCTTTGGCCGCTGTCAGAGTTGTTGCCCATAAAAGTTCATGCGGCAGAAGCCCCATTTTTAATGCCCCGATGGTCCACATCAGTTGAATATTCTGTGTAGCGGAACTACCCGGATTAAAATCAGTCGCCAACGCCGGCTCACACCCGGCGTCTATCATTTCGCGCGCCGGAGCGTACTCGTCCTTTCGGAGGAAAAATGTTGTTCCCGGAAGCAGTATGGGGATAACACCCTGTTCCGCCATATTTTTAATCCCCTTGTCTGAGACCTTCACCAGATGGTCTGCCGAAACCGCCCCGACTTCCGCGGCCAGTTCTCCGCCTCCAAATGCGGAAAGTTCGTCAGCATGTATTTTTGGCATCAATCCGTACTCCTTCGCGGCCACCAGTATATCCCTGCTTTCATCAACGGTAAAAACACCTTTTTCGCAGAATACATCGCAGAAAACCGCTAATTTTTGTTCGGCAATCAGAGGAATCATTTCCTTTATCACTATATCGATATATGCCTTGCGGTTTTTCTGGTATTCATCAGGAATTTCATGCGCGCCGAGAAAAGTGGGGATCATTTCCAAATCCTGCTCCACTGACAGTTCTTTTATGATTTCGAGTGATTTAACTTCATCCGCAGTGGAGAGACCATAGCCGCTTTTTGCTTCTATCGTTGTTGTCCCATACTCAAAAAAACGGCTTATTCTGTTCCTTGTCACATCTTTTATTTGAGTTTTACCGGCTTCGCGGAATGTTCTGACACTATTCCGGATTCCCCCGCCCGCTTCAGCAATTTCTTCATAACTTTTTCCCTGAATCCGCATAATGAATTCATCTTCGCGGGTCTTCCAGAAGACAGGATGTGTGTGAGAATCGACAAACCCCGGCAGGGCTGTTTTACCCCGGGCGTCTATCACCATATTGACATCCGGCAAACCTGTACTTTTTGTAAAGATTTTGGAAAACTTCTGATTTTCGATCAGCAAATGACAATTCTCTATTTCCCGAACGGTGCCATACTTTTCTCCCGAAACAGGGGTAAACATTTTCCCGATATTTTTTATGAGCACACTCATCAAAATTTCCCCAAAGAATTATTTATCTGATATTTTTTTAAATCCCGCATGCAGCTTATCCCGGCTTACGGTTAGAGACTCCGATATCACCTTGGTACCGCTTATTACGGGCATAAAATTGGTGTCTCCATCCCATCGGGGTACAATGTGATAATGTAGGTGATCGGCAATTCCGGCTCCGGCGACACGCCCCAGATTCATGCCAATGTTCATGGCGTGGGGATTCATTTCATTTTGGAGCACTTTTACTGTCATTTGAATGACTTTTTGCGTATCCAGCATTATTTCATCATCCAAATCCAAAATATCTCCCGTATGCTGATAAGGGACGACCATCAGGTGCCCATTGTTGTAAGGAAATTTATTTAGCATCACAAAACATTTTTCGGATCTGTAAACAATCAAATTTTTCCGGTCATCCTTTTCGGATGGAAGATCACAGAATATGCAACCCTCGGGCTTTTGATCGATTTCATTCAAAATATATTCCATTCTCCACGGGGCCCAAAGCCGTTTCATCTTGCCTTCCTTCCTTTCAAGATAAATAGCCCAATACCGATAAGCAGCATTGGGCTAAAATCTATAATTATATTTTTTAAATAGAATCCATATCAACAGGTAATATTATTCTTCAGTCTCACTTTCAGCCTCGGATATAATTTTAGCCGCATTGTCCGGTGGTACATCCTCATAATGCGAGAAAGTCCGTTTATGAATTCCACGTCCCTGAGTTATGGACCGCAATGTCGTTGAGTATTTATACAATTCAGCTAAAGGAACCATCGCTTTGATAACCTGGAATTTCCCGTCACTGTCCATTCCCATAATTTTTCCGCGGCGACTGCTGATATCACCCATCACGTCCCCCATATAATCATCAGGAACACGGACTTCAAGTAAATAAATCGGCTCCAACAAAACCGGTTTAGCATCATGGAAGGCCTTTTTGAATCCCATGGAAGCCGCGATTTTAAACGCCATTTCTGATGAATCGACATTATGGTAACTGCCGTCAAAACAAGTCACCCGTACATCAACAACAGGATAACCTGCCAGCACTCCTTTTTCCATGATTTCGACCACCCCCTTCTCAACAGCAGGGATGTATTTTCCGGGAATGACACCGCCGACAATCCCATTAACAAATTCAAATTTTTCACCACGGGCCATTGGTTCAATCTTCAGATGACAATCTCCGTATTGGCCTCGGCCACCGGATTGTTTTTTATATTTACCCTGAGCTTCGGCTTTTCCCTTTATTGTTTCGCGATATGGTATTCTTGGTTCCTCTTCTTCAACTTCGACTCCGAATCTCTGTTTCAGACGCTGTAAAATAATAGCGAGATGGAGTTCGCCCTGTCCTGATATGATCGTCTGATGCAGTTCCGGATCCTGATGGTAAACAAAGGTCGGATCTTCTTCATGAAGTATATGCAGACCCTGACCAATTTTATCCTCATCACCTTTTGCTTTTGGCTTGATCGCGCCTCTGATAATCGGTTCCGGAAATTCAATCGCGGGAAAAACGACAGGTCTTTCTTTTACCGCGAGTGTATCACTGGTATGCGTCTTTTTGAGTTTTACCAGCGCGCCAATATCCCCGGCGTGCAGCTCCTCAATATTTTTCTTGTTTTTACCGTTTAGAATAAAAATCTGACCAATTCTCTCGGTATGATCCCTGGTAGTATTCATGACGTCAGCCCCTGTCTTTAGGGTGCCGGACATTACTTTAAAATATGAAAGTTCTCCAACATGCATTTCAGAGATCGTCTTAAAGATAAATGCCGAAAGGGGATCTGCAGAGCTGATTTTTATTGTCTTTTCATCTTTTGTCGCTTTCTCTCCGTGTTCATTCGGCGCGGGACAGAAATTAACAATCACATCGAGCAGTCTTTTAATCCCGACATTTTCTGTCGCGGACACACAAAAAACAGGATAAACTTCATCCTTCGCGACAGCTTTTTTAAAACCTACAATGAATTCCTCTTCGCTTAATGTGCCTGCTTCAAAATATTTTTCCATCAGTGTATCATCGCTTTCAGCGACGGCCTCAACCAGCTTGAGGTGCAATTCATTCGCTTTCTCATTCAAATCCGCGGGAATATCTTCTTCCGTATAATCACCGCTGCCGTCTTTTGCATATTTTAAAACTTTCATTCTGAACAGGTCGATTATGCTATCAAAATTGGGTCCCGTTTCAACCGGAAATTGCGCGAGCACAACCTTATGGCCAAGACTTTCTACGAGGCCGTTAAAAACTTTATCAAAATTAATATTTTCACGATCCAGTTTATTTAAAATGATAAACCTGGGAAGCTTGTTCTTTTCTGATTCATTCCATATCATCTCGGTACCCACTTCCACGCCTGAACTCGCGGAAACCACTACAAAAACAGTATCGGCAGCTTTCATCGCCCCGACCACTTCCCCGAAAAAGTCCGAATATCCCGGAGTATCGATGATATTGATTTTGCGGTCTTTCCAAAATCCGTGCATTAATGAGGTATTGAGTGAAATTTGTCTCTTGATTTCATCCTCGTTATAATCCGAAACTGTCGAGCCCTGGTCAATTGTTCCGATTCTTGTTGTCTCTTTCAGGTCAAACAGCATCGCCTCAACGAGTGTTGTTTTGCCCGCGCCTCCGTGCGCCCCAAAAGCAATGTTGCGGATTTGTTCAGTCTGGAAAGCCTTCAATGTTGCCTCCTTTACTACAGTTCTCGTTTTTATGTATAGATTTATTTTAACTTCAGGTAAATTCGATTTTACATTCCGAAATATCGAAATATGCGATATGCTTTATCCTAAAGCTCTCGATTACATAAGTGTAAAAAGTAAGAAATTCATTTTTTGTTTGCAACAAAAATATCATATCTCGACATCACCGGAAACCTTGAATTATTTGCAAAAATTGAAGTAATTCTTTTTTTCTTAAAGTCTGTATCGCTTAATTTTTATCCACTTCTGAATCTTATCAAATTCAGGAAACTGCGTCTCCAGCTTCCTGAAATCCGCTGTATGAACCAATTTTCGCCCATTTACGAACCTGGCCGGCAGGTAAATATGCAGCATTTCGTGGTACATCAGATATTCAACCACCTGTAAAGGGGCTTTTCGGGAATCAAATATCCGGCTGATGACAAGAAGATTCCTTGTGTCCGAATAAAACCCGAGCCGGCCGTAACTTTTGTTCAAACTCCAGCCAAGTATCGGTTTTGGTATCTTATTATTAAAAAATCGCAGATTTATACTGTCAAATATCTCATTAAGGTCATAATATTTTCCTGTCGCGGTATATTTGGTTGACGGCCGGCGCTCATTAAGCGGGTATTGCGGCAGGACATGTTCCCGAACGTATTCTCTGTATTTGCTGCTGATGTCCCGTTCAACTCTATATCTGAATATTTTCGCGAGCAAAATAACGCCAAGTAGAGCAAGTATCTCTTCCGGCACTGATTTGAATAATTCGGAAATTCTGATTGAAATTTGGCCGGACCTTAAGCTGATCGTATGACGCAGTGATTTTGTCGAATAAAACTCCGCCTTTAACTTATACTTTTTGGTCGGAAAATTGAATTGATATTGTTCCGTCATTAATCTCTGGAGCTGGGTGTCATTCATAAAATAATTCTTCATCCGGAAATGACAGACGCCTGCCCTGCATTACAGGCGCCATCAAAATTGTCATAATTGGTAACTTTCGCCGATACCGAGGATTTTGGCCGTAAACCCTTTTGATTTCACCTTGGCGGAGAATTCTGCGGGATCAACATCAATCACATCAAATGTCTTATAATGCATCGGGATCACCAGTTTGGGGCGGACGAATTCAACAGCTTTGACCGCGTCATCAATACCCATTGTGAAATTATCGCCGATATTGACAAGCATGAGATCTACAGGGTTCATTTCTCCGATGAGTTTCATATCCATAAACAGGCCGGTATCTCCGGTATGGTAAATTGTCTTGCCACCGATTGTAAGTAGACAGCCCGCGGGGGTCCCACCGTATGAACCATCCGGGAATGAAGATCCGTGCCAGGCGGGAGTCAATTTCACTTTTCCAAATGGAAAATCATGAGCTCCCCCGATATGCATTGGATGAGCGTTCGCGCCTTTGGAAGCGCAATAATTAACAATCTCGAAATTCGATACGATGGTTCCGTTTGAGGCCTTTGCCATGGGGATCGCATCTCCCAAGTGATCACCATGCGCATGGGTAACAATTATAAAATCGGCTTTGATGTCGGAAGGTTTTGATTGTGCCATTGGATTTCCATCAAGAAACGGATCTATGGCAATTTTATACTGATCCGTCTCTATCAGCCATGCTGAGTGGCTCAGATAGGTCAATTTGATCATATAAACCTCCAAAATTTGTAGATACGCGATTCACAGTAATGGTAAAATTTAAAAAATTCCCGCCAAAATAAAAATTGATTATTGCCCGATACAACCTATTGGAACAATGGGCAGATTTTAATTTTTGTTTTTCCGGATAATATGCTTTGTTGCCTCACGGAATGTCAGACCACTCATATTTGCTTTGTTTTCTTCAACATATTTGATGACCTTCCCGGGTTGAAATTTCGCCCATTCCCTGAGTGTCCATCCGAGCGCTTTTCTTATAAAAAAATTCTCTTCCTTAAGATGATAATTTAAAATATTTTCCATTTCTTCTAACCAGAGAGACTTATGTCTCGCCATGGATATAAAACGGAGAATACCCGCTCGTCTTACCCATAAACAATCATCGGATTTCCATTGATCAACAGCTTGACTATGCGATTGGTACTTCCATAAAAATTCACCTAAGACTCCGGTGGCAAGATAATCGGTCAACGCCCAGCCGTCACATTCCCTGAGGACCGGATAAAAGAGATGAAAATCGTCACTTGAAAGATAATCAATATGATTGATCAGCGCAAAGATCGCTATTGATCTTGTTTCAAAAGTTTGCAGTACCCACAATTGCCGGAAAAATTTAAGCAGGTCATCCCGGGTGGAAATTGATTTCCCGGCTCTCTTTGCTATTTTGCGCATCTCCGGCACTCTTAAGCCGTAAAATTTTAGATTGCTTTTGTGATATGCGCGATGCCGTTCGGCATGTGCCGGATCTTCCATATTTTTAAGAGATTCCAGTACATCCGCGATCAATCGCATGGTCTCTTCTCCGGATTAATCAATCTGGATTTTTTTAGGGAAGGGTTTAAACTTTATCGCAAGAATCCGTCACGCATACTTGATGACGGTTCTCCGGAATCCTGATTTCTGACATTAGCTACCAATATACCATAAAAAAAAAGGAATCCGGACAACGGATTCCTTTTTAAATATCAGACTTATTTAGTCATTGAGACAACTTCATTCGCGGTTTTCTGAACCGATTCAACAGACTTCGCGAAAGCTTCTTTCTCTTTCGCGGTTAGATCCATCTCAATTATTTTTTCCACACCGCCCGCGCCAAGAATAGCGGGAACACCTATAAACAAACCTTTTACTCCGTATTCACCATTCAGAAGCGCGCTAATCGCCATAATTTTCTTTTTGTCAAATATAATCGCTTCCGCCATTTCAAGAGCACTCCAGGCCGGTGAAACAAAAGCGGAACCGGCGCCCAGAAGTTTTACAACTTCACCGCCCGCTTTGCGGGTTCTTGCTTCAATCGCATCCAGTTTTTCCGAAGAAACAAATTTTTCGACGGGCATACCGGCGATCCGGCACGCGGAGCGTATCGGAAGCATATCGTCACCATGTCCACCCAATACAATTGCCTCGACATTCTCAACACTCACACCGGCTTCTTCGGCTATAAAATAGCGATACCGCGCGGAATCCAAAACGCCGGCCATACCGAGCATTTGTTTGCGATCAGGCTTTAGATTCATATTCAACCGATATACAATCGCGTCAAGCGGATTTGCTATGGAAATGACCATCGCTTTCGGACAATATTTGCCAATTCCGGCGCTGACAAAATCAGTGATCTTTAGATTAGTTGCCAGAAGTTCTTCTCTTGTTGGCAGAGTGCCGTCCGGCCGGGCAGCGCGAGGCACACCGGCGGTATTGATGACCATGTCGGCATCTTTGATCACATCATACTCTTTTGAACCGATGACTTTGATATCCGTTGAGATCACCGGAGTACCCTCTGAAATATCCAGGGTTTTACCTTTGGCAAGCTCAGGTTCTTTCACATCGACGAGGGCAACTGTACGCGCCAGACGTCGCCGGACGATTTCCTGTACCAGCACACCGCCGATATTTCCGCCGCCGATAACTGCAATTTTGTTTAACATTTTGATCTCCTTTTACTTTAAAACGATGAAAAAACAATATAGTTGTAATACCGGATAATTGATTTCAAAGAAGATAACACGATGGAAAAATATAACCACAACATTTATGCAAAGCAATAAATGTTATAATCATTCATATGCAAAAAAAAACAGGGCGATCAAATTTCAATCACCCTGTTTATATTATTATGATCTACCAGTTACCGGTATTCATAAAATCATTCATGGCGGCTGCGGCTTTTCGACCGGCCCCCATCGCCAGAATGACCGTTGCCCCGCCTGTTACAATATCCCCGCCGGCAAAAACACCTTTTTTTGAAGTTTTCATGGTCTCACTGTCAACGGCGATCGTACCGCGTTTAGTAAACTCGATTTCCGGTGAAGTTTGTTTGATAAGGGGATTTGATCCGTTGCCGATGGCAATCACGGCCATATCTATATCCATGACAAACTCCGAATCATCAATAGGAACCGGACGTCGCCGACCGGATGCATCAGGTTCGCCTAATTCCATTTTGATGCATCTCATGGAATTTAACCAGCCGTTTTCGTCTCCGACAAATTCAAGGGGATTAGTCAGCATCAAAAACTGAATGCCTTCTTCCTTGGCATGTTTTACTTCCTCAGCGCGCGCGGGCATTTCTTTGTCGGAACGGCGATAGACAATATACGCGTTTTTCGCTCCGAGCCTCAGCGCGGTACGTACTGAATCCATCGCGGTGTTGCCGCCACCGAAAACAGCAATATTTTTATCTTTGCAGTCTAAAATCGGCGAATCGTAATTTGGGAAATCGTATGCCTTCATTAAATTTACACGTGTAAGAAATTCATTTGCTGAATAAACACCGATCAGATTTTCGCCCGGAATTCCGAGAAACCAGGGAAGTCCCGCGCCTACGCCGACAAACACGGAGTCGTATCCTTCTTCTTCCATCAGTTCATCAATCGTGGTAGTTCTTCCGATTACGGCATCGGTCACAAATTCAACACCCATTTTTTGCAGACCTTCGATCTCCTGCCGCACGATATCTTTCGGCAGACGGAATTCCGGAATCCCATACACCAGTACCCCGCCCAACTCATGGAGCGCTTCAAATACGGTCACTTTATGTCCCATCTGAATCATATCTTTAGCGCAGCTTAATCCCGCCGGACCGCTTCCCACAATAGCTACTTTTTTCCCTGTCGGGGCTCCTACCCGCGGCAGTTCGACTTTTCCGCTTGTCCTTTCAAAATCAGCCACGAACCGTTCCAGATTTCCAATCGCGACAGGCTCGCCTCTCTTCGCCACTACACAAACCTGTTCACACTGCTCTTCCTGCGGACAAACACGCCCGCAAATCGCGGGGAGTGCATTATCTTCTTTGATTTTATGCACGGCGCCGATAAAATCACCTTCCGCGATCAAAGTAACAAAATCCTTTATTTGAATATTAACCGGACACCCCTGTACACATGTCGGTTTAGCGCACTGTAAACATCTCATCGCCTCTTCCTGTGCCATCTGGGTAGTGTATCCCAGGTTAACTTCTTTAAAATTATGTCCCCGCTCAACATGATCCTGTTCGACCATCGGATGCCGGGCAATTTTCATACGTTCTTTTGCTGTCAACTTCTGCATTCGTTCACCATTTTTTTATTTAGAATTAATTCTTATGAATATTATTAGATTTCCAAATACCTGGATCAGCTCTCAACCTGCTCTAGTTCCTTATGCGCCTTAGCCTGTTTATCCAGATTGCATTCATGCTTAAATTTTTGCAATGATAAGTTCTCGTATTTTGCGTACATCTTGTTTCGGTCGGAAAGATTTTTGAAATCAACAAGATGCGCGTCAAATTCCGGACCGTCAACACAGGCAAACTTAGACTCATTACCCACGACAACCCGGCACCCACCGCACATTCCGGTACCATCAACCATAATGGGATTTAAACTGACAACTGTTTTAATATTAAAAGGACGTGTGACCTCAGCGACCGCTTTCATCATCGGGATCGGACCGATGGCCAGAACAAAATCAATCTTTTTGCCGGAATCGAGCAATTCCTGCAGTTTCTGGGTTACAAAACCGTGGAAACCATAGGATCCGTCATCTGTAGTAACATATGCTTCATCACTGACCGACCGCATCTCGTCTTCCAGGATAACCATATCTTTGTTTCTGGCGCCGTTAATGGTAATTACATAATTTCCGGCATCTTTTAGGGCAACGGCTGTCGGAAATGCAATCGCCGTTCCCACACCACCGCCAATACTGACGACAGTACCAAATTTTTCAATTTCAGATTCATGTCCCAAAGGCCCGACCACATCCAGTATCTGATCTCCCGCTTCTTTCATATTCAGCGCGGTTGTCGTTTTTCCAATTCCCTGGACAATAATCGTAATCGTTCCCTTTTCTTTATCAGAATCCGCGATGGTTAGAGGGATTCTTTCACCATGATCGTCAATTCTTATAATGACAAACTGACCCGCTTTTCGTTTACTGGCAATTCTCGGCGCTTGAATCACAAATCGTTTAATATTTTCCGCAAGAAAGCCGGCTTCTACAATTTTATACATTCTTTATTAGTCCTCCGCTTGCAATGTTATTGAATTTTAAAGTTACAAATATTATACCATTCATTCAATTAATTTTATTCAGTTAATTTCATTTCAGCAAATCCATAAGCAACCGTGGTTAAATCAATCAATTTCTTAACTTTAACATCTGCAGTATTGTATTTAACGAAGGGTTTTATCTGTGAAATAAAGAAGTTTTTACTAAAAATAGGAAAAATGTATTTGAAATTATTTTATTTGGTACAAATATACTCAAATTGGATTTCAACTCCGCTGAGCAACACGACATATCGGTTCGGTTCGCATACATTAGAAACAGACATTCGTTTATAATTAATTTTGATTTTTATATATATTTATCCGGTAATCATATGCAAAAAAACACATGGAATCAGGAATATAGGAACAAAATGTTTCATAATTGAATGCTAATTCATTTATTTTTATCATGTTAACATTGCTTAACAGGTTTTGAAACATACTATTTTAAATATCTCGTATGAAACACTTTTTGAAACACTTTATTCACTAATCCGGAAATTATTATTTCCAACCTGAAAAAATTAAAATGTTGCTCCCGCAAGAATCGGCTCAGCCCTGCATTTAACAGATCATATCTTGTAAAAACGCCCTTTTCAAAATAAAGGCACAACTTTTGCTGTCAACACACATAGCAAATCGGATTTAAATAATATTAAGGATTTTTGAAGATATATTTATATGTTGTGCCAATCTTGTGAAATTATTATTTTGGAATTGAATACAAGGAGTTAAAAATGGGTAAACAGAGCCGACGCGATTTTTTCAAAACCGCCGGATTGGTCGGTGCCGGTTTAACCGGTGTGGGAGCCAAACAGGCGAAGGCCGCCCCAAAGAATGTGTTGCTGGAAGACAGGAACGGTGTCCTGGTTGATACAACTGTCTGCATTGGTTGCCGCAAATGTGAGTATGCCTGCAAAAAGGCGCATGATTTCCCTACCGGATCCATTGAATCTTATGATGACCGGTCAGTTTTCAAAAATTTAAGAAGGCCGGATATTGACGGTCACACTGTTGTTAATGAATATGACAACAATAACGGGGGCAAATATCCCATAAACGTCAAGGTTCAGTGCATGCACTGCGATCACCCGGCTTGCGTGTCCGCATGTATTGTAGGCGCGTTTTCCAAAGAAGAGAACGGATCAGTGATCTATGATGTCAACAAGTGTATCGGCTGCCGTTACTGTATGGTCGCCTGTCCTTTTCAGATTCCATCCTATGAGTACAAAAATGCCCTCACACCACAGGTACAAAAATGTGATTTTTGTTTTGAAAGAACAAAAGAAGGTTTGCTTCCGGCATGTGTAGAAATGTGTCCGGTGGAAGCTCTGACCTTTGGCAAACGTTCCGATCTGCTAAAAATCGCCCGTGAAAGAATCAGTAAAAATCCCGATAAATATTTTGACCATATTTACGGTGAGAAAGAAGTCGGCGGAACATCATGGTTGTATCTTTCATCGACAGATTTCTCTGATCTGGATTTCCCAAAATTAGCTGAAAACCCGGCGCCAGGTGTTTCGGAAGCCATTCAGCACGCAATATTTAAATATTTTATCCCACCGGTATCTCTTTATGCGCTTCTTGGCGGTATCATGTGGATCAATAAGAACAAAGAAGAAGTTGAGTAGGAGGCGATAATGGAAGAAATGATTAAACCTGCTCGTATTGAAAAAAAATTTTTTACACCCGGTGTAATTTTCTTGACGATACTAGCTGTAAACGGCCTGATATTCGCGTTGATGAGATTCGTCTTTGGACTCGGCGCTGTGACCAATCTGGATAATCAGCACCCATGGGGTATCTGGATCGGCATTGATGTGGCCGCGGGGGTAGCCCTTGCCGCGGGAGGTTTTACGACTGCCGCCCTCGGACATGTTTTCCACAGAGGAGACTATCACGTGATAGTGCGCCCCGCTCTGCTAACAGCCATGTTGGGATATACCTTTGTCGCTCTTGGAGTTTTTATTGACCTTGGACGATATTATTCTATTTATCACGTTATGTATATGTGGAACGGGAATTCAGCGCTGTTCGAAGTAGGTATATGCGTCATGACATATCTTACTGTTTTATACATTGAATTTATCCCCGTTGTCATTGAACGATTCAAAGGACAGGTGCATTTAAACGGGTTTCTGGCAGGCCTTGTAAAACCTTTGGAATCCCTGTTAAAATTTCTTGATAAAATTCTGAATCCGTTTATGTTTATCTTTTTGATTGCCGGTGTTGTGCTATCCTGTCTGCATCAGTCATCACTCGGAACACTGATGATCTTAGCAGGTTCTAAGATTCACCCTCTTTGGCAAACTCCAATCGCGCCGCTTTTGTTTTTACTTTCAGCGATCTCAGTGGGTTTTCCAATGGTCGTCCTTGAGTCCATGATCGCTTCAAAATCCTTCGGCTTAAAAAGGGAAATGCATGTACTCTCCAATTTAGGACGGATAATAGGCCCATTGTTGGGAATTTACCTTGCCTTTAAAATAGGGGACATGGTTATACGCGAAACATATGTCTATTTATTGGATTTCAATCTCGAAAGCATCATGTTTATTATAGAAATGCTGTTTGGCGTGATCATCCCTCTAAGGATTTTCCTCTCGAATAAAGCTCTGAAGTCGCCAAACTGGTTGTTTACCGCCTCACTTTTAGTGATATTCGGAGTTTTGTTAAACAGAATTAATACATTTCTCATTGCCTACACACCCCCTTACGCAATGAATTCATATTTCCCGTCAATCGGTGAAATTTCCGTCACGGTAGGCTTTATCGCTCTCGAAGTATTATTGTACCGCGCACTTGTTTTGATTTTCCCTGTGATAAGCCAACCGGTTAAAGGATATAAGCCAAAAACAAAATTCGCTATTCGAGGGGTTTCAAAATGAAAAAATTAAATCTGATTATTGGCTTTTTACTCATCATTACCCCGTTGTTTGCTCAGACTGTGAGCAAAGAGCATCATTCTAAACTTGCCCTGGATTGCAAATCCTGTCACAGCTGTGATAACCCGACGGAAGCGGACCCATGTTTAACATGCTGTCCTGAATTCAAACGGAATGTGGTAACAATTCACCATACCCCTGAAGAGGGACCCGACACATTAAACATTGATATTTTATCTAATATTTACGAACCGACCGTTTTCCCGCATAAGTTGCATGCTGAAATGGGACAAATGTCCGGAAGCTGTGTGTCATGTCATCATCATAACCCTCCCGGTAGAATCGCCGCGTGTAAGGAATGCCACGAAGTAGCGCCCATGAGAGATGATCTTAGTAAACCGGGTCTAAAAGGCGCTTACCACCGGCAGTGTTTAAGCTGTCACCGCGAATGGAGCCATACAACGGACTGCAATGTATGCCATGCTTTAAAAGGGACGGAAGTTCCCGATGCAAAGATTATGGATAAAAGCGATATTATTGGCTCAAAACATCCAAAAATTAAAGAACCGGATAAAGTGGTGTACGAAACCGCGGCCAAAGAGGGTAAATATGTAACTTTCTATCATAATGAACATTCAGGAAAGTTTGGATTTAAATGTGTGGATTGTCATACAAATGAGAGCTGCAGTCGCTGTCACGACCTTTCAAAATCAACTTATAAAGAGCAGGCCGCCCCGGCCAAGCCGATAACTGTTAAGAAATCAGCTGATGAAAAACATGAGAGCTGTTTCGCCTGTCACGCTGATGATGCTTGTACCAAATGTCACAGCAGTGAGCAAAAAGGTCCGTTTGACCATTCGGTTACTGCAAAATGGCCTCTCAAAAGCTATCACGCATCCTTAAAATGTCAGACTTGTCATGGCGAGAGTAAAATCTTTTCAAGTTTGAAACCTACATGCACAAGCTGTCACAAAAACTGGAATCCTGAATCCTTTAAGCATCGTGTAACCGGATTAGTACTTGATGAAAACCATGGTTCCATGGATTGTGAATCATGTCATATTGATTCCAATTTTAACAAAAAACCAACATGTGACAACTGTCATGATGATTATAAGTATCCGGCGAAAAAACCCGGTAGCTTGATAAAATCAAAACTTTAAACTATTGAACAGGAATAGAATTGTTTCGTAATATCAGTAATGATAGTAAGATTGGTTTTGACGGTATGCATTGCTTAGTCGCGCGGGTAATCCCTTGAATATTGTTGTCTGCATACCGCCCACAATCTTAATAGTTAATAAAAATTGACACCTGGAAAAGTAAGATGTTCAAGAAAATAGGATTCAAATTAATTTCAGCTGTGGGAACGGCTACCATTATCATCATCTTCGTATTTGCCTATCTGAATGTGCAATCTCAGAGCAAGGCTCTTTTTGATGAGGTGGAGAGGCATGTCAATCAGTTAAGCGAAACGGTGAAGAACAGCACAAGATACGGGATGCTTCTTAACGAACGCGCGCATATTCATAACATTATACAGACCATCGGGAATCAACCATGCATCAATGAAGTCAGGGTTTTTAATAAAGAAGGTGAGATCATCTATTCTTCTGATACCACCGCCATCGGCCATATGGTTGATAAAAAAACCGAAGCATGCTATGCTTGCCACGCGGCCAATAAACCCCTGGAAAAACTTGAGATTGACAAGCGCACGCGTGTCTATAAATTAGCCCCCGATTCTTCAAGGGTGTTAGGTATCATTAATCCGATTTATAATGAACCATCCTGCTGGGAAGCCCAATGCCATGCGCACCCATCTGAAAGGACAGTGCTGGGTGTCCTTGATGTCACTATTTCCATCAAGGCAATTGATAATCAAATTGCATCAACAAAATTCAAGATGCTTATGTTCGCCATCATTGCCATCATTCTATTGAGTGGGACGGTATGGTACTTCGTGAGAAGTTTAGTGGACAAGCCGGTGAATACGCTTCTTCAGGCTACAAAAAATGTCGCTGCCGGAAACCTGAGCTACACGATCAAAGAACACAGCAATGATGAATTGGGAATGCTTGCCCGTTCATTTAACAATATGACTCAAAAATTATCTGAAGCCAGAATGCAGTTATTCCAGTCGGATAAACTGGCATCGCTTGGCCGTCTCGCCGCCGGTGTCGCGCATGAGATTAACAATCCGTTGACCGGAATCTTAACTTACAGCAGTTTTTTGTTAAAGAGAACCAAGGGTAATTCCGATTTGCAGTCAGATTTGGAAGTCATTGTCAGAGAAACAAAAAGAAGCAGGGAAATTGTAAAAGGACTGCTTGATTTTGCCAGACAATCGGTTCCGAAAAAGAATAATGCAAACATCAATGAAATACTTAATCACGCGATCGGTGTGGTAGAGAACCAGCTTGCCATTAACAATGTTAAAATTGTTAAAAATCTTGATTTAAAATTGCCAAGAGTAACCATCGACGCCAATCAGATTGAACAGGTATTTATAAATCTGGTAGTCAATGCGAATGACGCCATCGGGAAGAACGGTGGAAACATAAATGTGTCAACAACGCTACTGTATGTGCCGCCTAAAGGTTATATGCAAATCAAGCGAGCCGCGTGCCCGAAGGGACACAGCCTTATCGACAATGAAATTAAAATAGACGGTTTACCTTCGATAAAATTAAAAGCTCTTTCAAACGGCAGCTCCGGTATTGTAAATCTTGACCCTATCTATGGAAAATCGAGACATTATTTCGGTATCGAATATAGCAAGAACAAGACACTTCAGTTAATGTGCCCGCATTGCGATGTTTCGCTGATCGAAAAAAACAACAAGTGCCCAAAATGCGCATCTTCTGTATATTCATTTGAAATCCCGACACAGGGTGAGTTTGTAGGCTGCACAAACAGAGATTGCGGCTGGCAAAACTGGAAGATGATTGAACTGGAAGGGAAAAAAGAATTTATAGAAGTTAAAATCTCTGACTCCGGTTGCGGCATACCCAAAGAAAATCTCTACCGCATATTTGAACCTTTTTATTCAACAAAGGGGCAACGGGGAACCGGGTTAGGTCTTGCGGTTATCTGGGGGATTATTGACAATCATAACGGTACCATTACCGTTGACAGCAATATTGGGGAAGGCACAACCTTTACGATAAGAATCCCGGCCACCAGGTCGGCTAGTTAAAATCAGGAATCCATATGAGCAAAGATTATGACATACTTATTATTGATGATGAACAGGTGATTATTGATTCCGTAATCAAGCTATGCAGCACTGAAGGATTTAGTGTTGATTCTTCACTTGACGCGACTGAAGGATTGAATAAAATAGCAAAAAATCAGTATCGGCTGATTATCTGTGATATTATGCTTCCCGAGATGGATGGATTTATGTTTCTTGATGAGATTATACCTCAGAATCTGGATTCTCCGGTGATAATGACTACCGGGTATTCCACAGTAGAGAACGCCGTAAAATCCTTATATACGGGCGCGATAGATTTTCTGCCAAAACCGTTTACGGTAGATGAACTGTTGAGTTCTGTTTTCAGGGGTTTAAAATATGCTGAAATAAATAAATCATTAAAATCAGCAAATTTAATAAAAAATGATTCATCGATTATCTATGTCCCTTGTCCAGCAAAATATTTCCGTCTTGGCTATGGAAGCTGGTTGTACATTGAACACGACGGTTCTGTATTAACGGGCATAACTGATTTGCTTTTGAGAACGGTTGACAGCATCGACCATATAGAACTCGCAAACATGGATGAGGAAATTGTTCAGGGCAATGCATGCGCCCAACTTGTCACTTCTGATAGCATTGTGCACAATATTCTCGCGCCGATGACGGGCAGAATCATAGAAATAAATGATCACTTGTTAAAAGATAAACAGATTATCGAAAAGGATCCATATTTTAAAGGGTGGTTTTATCGTATCATTCCTTCTGATCTTGAGTACGAATTAAAGCATTTAACACCCTGCAGCTCTGACAGGATTTAACAGGAGAACAATAAAAATTAATAAAACTTAGAATGTGATTATAAATGTAATCTTATCCAAGGAGCCACAAAATGCTATTTTTAGTATTAGCAGTCATTCTTTTTGTGATTGCAGATATCGTCATTCGCATGATCATCAAAAAAGTGAACACAAAAAGAATTTTAAGTGAACGCGAGGAAGCGCTAAAAGTAAGCCTGAATCTTGATTTCACTCATGAGGCTAAAAGCCTTAAACGCGTTGAAGTTGATAATCCTAAAGCTAAAATTCTTGCCGTCGATGATGAGGCGGTAATTCTTGACAGCTTCAGAAAAATTCTAGTCCTTGACGGATATTGTGTCGATACGGTTCAATCGGGACAAGAGGCATTAGGATTAATACAAAAACACCATTACGATTTTGTATTTGTCGATCTTAAAATGCCCGAAATGGACGGTGTAGATGTATGCAAAAGCGTAAAACATTTGCGGCCTGATATTGATGTGATCATTATTACCGGCTACGCGTCCGTGGAAACGGCCGTTGAGACCATGAAATTCGGCGCATTGGATTATGTTCAGAAACCCTTTACTGAAGATGAATTACTCGCGATGATCAAAAAATCACTGTTCAAAAGACAGGAGCGTATCCATCGTCAGCTGGTTCCGCAGGTCAACATAACTCATCTTACAGACACTCAGATTCCGGCATCTGTGGAATTCTCCATCCCCGGTGGTGTTTTCATATCAGAAGGCCACTGCTGGGCGGGAATAGACCAGGACGGAAAAGTGAATGTGGGCATTGATGATTTTGCAAAAAAATTGATCGGCAAGATTGATTCCATTGAACTTCCCAATCTGGGCATGGAAATCAAAAAAGGACAAAATCTTTTCAGTATCCGGCAGGGTACACATTCCATCCCGTTCAATGCTCCTGTATCCGGGAAAGTGGAAAAGATTAACAAAGCGCTGCTTGATGATCTTGACAGACTTGATACTACCACATATGATAAAAACTGGATTTGTAAACTGGAATCATCACAGCTTGATTTAGAGATCAAAGATTTAAAAATCGGTGAAAGCGCGGTAAGTTTTTATCATACCGACATAAAGCGGGTGCAGGAATTTATCAAAAAAGTAGTGATCGCGACCAAAGATGAAGATAAATTTCCGGCTGACGGACATCTTTATATTGGTGAACTATCGGGATTAAAAGAGAAAGAGCTTGAAACGGTAGTCAACGATTTCTTCAAGCGTTAATCTATATTTTGAGTATTATTCTAATACAGGATAGAAATGGCAGGAATTTACACCTGCCATTTTTTTTCATCATTATAATCTAACAAACATTTTGCCCGCCATTTGCCGGATCAGATTCATCAGCTCAAGGCTGAGCAGAACTCCCAAAGTTTCCGCGGTTGTAAGATCAGCCTTAATCGCGATTTGATCAATATGCAGTGGTTCGCTGCTCAATAAATCATATACAACTTTAGATGATCCGTTCAGATCCGGTGGAGGAACCGAAGCTTTTATTTTGCCTGTCAGGTTTATCTGCCCGGGAAGTTCAACAAGTATATCCTGAACGCCCTGCACAAGTTTGGCGCCCTCTTTTATTAGTCGATTTGTACCGGCGCTTTTCCCTGAATTTACGGGACCGGGAACAGAAAAAACTTCACGATTCTGATCAAGAGCGTAAAATGCGGTAATAAGCGCTCCGCTTTTAGCCCCTGCTTCTGTGATTAATACTCCATAGCTCAATCCGCTGATGATCCGGTTTCTTTTTGGAAAATTTGTGGAATCAGGATTCGTTTTCATCGGATACTCACTTATAACCGCGCCCTTGCTTAAAATTTCTGAACGGAGCTGTACATTCTCCGAGGGATATACCAAATCAACCCCGTTTCCAAGCACAGCGATTGTAACTCCATTGTTTTTTACCGTGGTTTTATGCGCGATGGTATCGACACCCCGGGCAAATCCGCTAATGATTGTAAAATCGTTCTGCACGAGTTCACGGGTAAACTGTTCAGTAATTATTTTACCGTAAGTGCTGGGTACACGCGATCCCACAACCCCGATTCCCGCGTTGTTGAGACAATCTATATTTCCTTTGACAAATAAAAACGCGGGGGGATCATAAATTTTTTTAAGTCTTTCTGGATATTGTTTATCCCAGTATGTCAAAATTTTAACTTCGTGAGATTTTATAAGCTCCATCTGCTCACGAACAAATTTTTCATCCGGTCCGCTTTTAATTTTCTCGGCGGTTTTGTGATCGATGCCTTCCACATTCATCAATTGACGGGCGCTTGCATCCAGTACCGCCTGCGGCGAATCAAAAATAGAAATCAATTTTCGCATTTTGGCCGGACCGATTGAGGGAATCGAATACAAGGCCATCAATGCTTCAAGAGAAAATGTTTTGTGCATTTTAAGAAATAATTTCTTCTTCCAATTTTTCGGTGTGCTGAATTAATTCAAAAAGCGAATCTTTTAGACCTGATAAATTTTCTCCGCTAACAGCAGAAATTTTTATGACCGGTAATTTTGTCTTGAATTTCAGGTCTTTTTTATCCCCCTGATAGATATCCAATTTTGTTAAAATAATGACCGATGGCTTTTTTACTAATAGTTTGCTGTGAGATTTTAACTCATTACGCAAAATCTTATATGTTGTACCCGGATCTTCATCCGTACAATCTATGATATAGGCCAGAATTCGTGTTCTCTCAATATGTCTTAAAAATTGATGTCCCAGTCCTTTCCCCTCATGCGCTCCTTCAATGAGTCCCGGAATATCGGCTACCACAAAATTCTGGTAATCCCGGTGATTAACGATCCCTAAATTGGGTTCGAGAGTAGTAAACGGATAATCAGCAATTTTGGGTTTTGCCGCAGATATTCTTGACAGCAAAGTACTTTTCCCGGCATTCGGTAATCCGACAAAACCAATATCGGCAATCAGCTTTAACTCAAGAGCAAGCCAGCGCTCTTCACCGGCTTCTCCAACTTCCCACTCTCTCGGGCTTCTGTGAGTAGGTGTCGCGAAACGGGCGTTGCCCTTACCGCCTCTTCCTCCTTTTGCCGCTACAAAGGTCTGCCCGTCTTCAATAAGATCGGCCAATAGTTCGCCGGAAACTTCGTCTTTAACAATTGTTCCGACCGGTACTTCCAAAAGCACATCATCCGTCTTGCGGCCATGCCGGTTGGAACCCATTCCATGCTGGCCGTGTCTGACCCGGTATTCACTGCGATATTTATAATCCCTCAGAGTTCTTAACTGTTTGTTGGCCTTCAGAATGATACTGCCGCCTTTTCCTCCGTCGCCACCGTCAGGCCCGCCTTTATCTACAAACTTTTCCCGGTGAAAACTCATACACCCGCTTCCACCCTGTCCCGCTTTCACGTGAATTCTAACATAATCTATAAACATAACTGATAACTCGATCCATTTTCATTAATAATTATTTAATCGCGCCGGTAATGCCTACACGATGAGTGCTTCCAAGAAGCCCGTAACTCGAATATGAATAATCAAACCTGAATTGTTGCCAGGTGATCCCCAATCCGCCGGATATGCCGTCAAATCCGGTTTCAGATGTGGTTTCAAGGCTGTTTCTGAGATCATTATTGTAACCCAATCTGAGATCGAGCATTTGACTCAGCTGAAATTCCCCTCCGATTGAAAATCTTTTTAACCTGTCTGTGATTGTATCCGCTTCCGTATTGATATCATTCAGGCTTCCCCCCAGCACAAGCGGCAGGTGAGCCAGTTTTTTTGTAAATCCGATGCGCAAACTCGTCGGCATCGATTCCTTTCTCCCCGCATAATATTCAAAATTATGACCAACATTCAGCAGTGACACCGCAAAATACAGGTCATCCTGAAATGATGCCTGATACATAATGCTAAAATCCAGAGCAACTGCCGAGGCGTCATAATCTTCAATTTTTGAATATACATATTTTAAATTGACACCATAACTGAACTGCCGGTCAAGATAATTCGATATGCTGAACGCCAGCGCGAGTTCATTCGCTCCAAAACTGTCGCCCGTTTTTACTGCAAATTCATCTGTTTCATCAAATTCGCCATAATCCATATAAATAAGGCTAATACCAAGCACGCCATAATCCTTGGTCGGATGAACATAACCCGCTGATCCGCCGGAGATATCCAATAAATAATTTGTATAATTGAAACAGTATTGTCTGTTTTCAACGGAAGCCAACCCGGCGGGATTTATAAAGACACCGTTTATATCTCCTTTTACCGCAGTGAACGCATTGCCAAGCGCCGCCGTTCTGGGACTGAAATCGGTTTTTAAAAACTCAAACCCGCTTGTTAGAGAATTACCGGCAAAGACCTGAAAACTTCCCAGAATAATTAAAAAAAACAATCTGCAGACTGTTCTCATCACACAAACCTTTCAATACATAAAAATTATGTCCCGTACACTTTTGTATGAGCCATATTCATCCCTGACTGAATCAGGAATTTTTCAAATTCAACCCGTTCAACATTTTTTAAGGGCTGACCAAGAAAACGTGAACCAATTTCTTCAAATTTCGCCGGAATATCACTTACATAATATCTGTTTTCACCAAACCGGCCGGATCCGTTCAGTAAATTTAAATCAATTAGTAATTTTTTTACTGTCTTTGCCGTTTCACGTCCAGAATCAATCAAATTTACTCCCGGGCCGGCTACCCGGCGTATCGCGGTTTCCAATAAAGGGTAATGCGTACAACCTAAAATAAGCGTATCAATTTTTTCCGTTAAAACCGGCTCCAGATATTTTTTTAATGTCAACATGGTTATTTCATCATCCAGCCATCCTTCTTCCACCAGTTGGACAAGAAGCGGGCAAGGCTGACCGAATACCTGCGCGTCTTTTAAGATTAGACTAATTTCTTTGCTGTAGGAAGAACTGTTTATGGTGGCGGAGGTTCCAATCACTCCAATTCTCTTGTTTTTAGACAATTTTACCGCGGCCCCGGCGCCGGGTTTAACAACTCCTACAACCGGAATTTTCAGTTTATCCTGTAGTACCGGTAAAGCGAGAGAAGACGCCGTATTGCATGCCACAACCAATAATTTTATATCAAACTGAAGCAAAAAACTCGCATCTTCCATCGCGTATTGCTCGATCAGTCTTTTGGATTTTGTACCGTATGGAATTCTTGCCGTGTCTCCGAAATAAATAAGGTGTTCATCCGGCAGAAGTTTTATCAGCTCTTTTACAACCGTTAAACCGCCGATTCCCGAGTCAAATATTCCTATAGGATTTCTCATTATATAGAACTTTCCACATCATTTTTGTATTTCTCGATACCATCGTAGATCGCTTCAGCGAGTTTTAACTGTGTTGATTTATTTTTTAGCAATTTGGATTCATATTTATTTGAGATATACCCCATTTCTATCAGGATATTGGGCATCGTCGCCCCAACCATCACCCAGAACGGGCCTTGTTTGACCCCCCGGTCAACCATTCCCAACGGATTTAATTTCCGGTTTAGTGAAGTCTGTACAAGAGAAGACAAGTATTGGCTTTGCCTGATGAAAGCGCTCTGAGCCATCGTCGCCAATATAAAATTTACACCTTCATAACGCTGCCGGTCATGTGATTCCTCAAACTCAATGGAAGCATTTTCTTTTAATACCACATCTTTTGCCTTTTCATTTTTGTCAGCGCTTAAAAAATATGTTTCAAAACCGACCGCTTTTTGACTCTTGCTGCTGTTACAATGAAGGCTGATAAATAGTTTTCCTTTGTTTTCGTTGGCAATCTTTGTTCGTTGCCAGAGAGGAATGAATACGTCAGTTTTTCTTGTGTAAACAATTTTAATGGACGGATTTTTTTTAGAGATTAGTTCACCCAATTTTAGGGCAACCGCCAGATTGATTTCCTTCTCTTTCAATTTGCCATATCCAACAGCGCCGGGATCTTTACCTCCGTGCCCCGCGTCTATAATGATCGTATCAATGAGCCAGTTATTCTTCTGCCGTTCCAAATCTTCAGTCTTTTCATGTGAGATATTCTCTTTGGTCCTGATATTTATCCAGACATCATCAGAATCCTGATCAAATATAAGTTCCTTCGATAATATCTCCGTCTTTAATTTAAACGCGACCGAAGCCAACTGTTCGAATTGTATAGCCTGAATTTTGGAGACGATGCCAGCGGTTTTTTGCCTGCTCAACATCTCGGTATCAACTTTACCACCCAGGAAATCCGCGTGTAACCAGCCGTTCCTGATATCCAGGGTGATATCTTTTTCCGCGAATCTCTTTTGTAGCATAATGCGGATTAAGGTGCCGTTTTCCTTTACTGAAATTTTTATGTTTGAAATATTTACGGCTTTCATCCCGATATTTAGTCGCAGATTTTCCTTGTCGAACTCCATATATTGTGATGTGTACTTACTGAAAAGATCGGATAATGCCTGAACCGGTATCCACAACTCGGCATCTTTCCAGATTGATTCATATAAATACTGATAAATTTGTTCATTCAGTATAATGAAAGCGTTATCGGCTGTAAAAGTAGCTTTGTCATTTCCGATATAAACTACGGATTTTCTTTTAGCCGGATTCGTATATATACCATAATCACAGCTCGCGACGAATTCAGGGAGAGAGATATAAGGTTCTTTCCATTTATACAACACCTTAATCTCTTTCGCGGTAATACCTTTGGCGGCAATATTTATTATTAATTTTTTCTTCCCCGGCGTATCATCAAACTGTGCAGGCCTGCCAGCCGCGCTGAATATTTTTCCCGGAAGAAGAAAAAGGCTTCCGGATAAAGCAAAAACTGCGCTTAAAAATTTTCGTCGAATCATCTTAAAGACGGTATCCTTAGAAAAGCATATTCAAATGATGATATATTAATCAAACGTAAAATTAAAAAAAATAAGGTGTTTATTCAACATAAAACTGTATGTATATTATTCATTATAGACAATTACAAATATAAAATCTTCAATATTTATCTATAAAACCTTGCGATCCGGTATCCTATTTCTAAAATTATTATATATTTATTAATATAGCCGGTTCAATTTTAGTGTATAATGAGCAACGATCTTATCATTCTAAATCAGGAGAGTCTATGGCCGTACTTAAAGTAAATAACATTTATAAATCCTATGGTGATTATAACGCGGTCGATGATGTCTCTTTTACGCTGGATCCCGGTCATATTTATGGCATATTAGGTCCGAATGGCGCGGGGAAAACAACGACTCTTCGTATGGTAATGAATATTCTTATACCGGACAGCGGATCGATACAATTATTTGGCGAGCGGATGTCAGACCGGCTTAAGAGCAGAATTGGATATCTTCCCGAAGAACGTGGTCTTTATCCCAAAATGAAGGTCCGTCAGATGCTCATTTTTCTTGCTGAACTTCATGGCCTTTCCGGAGAAGATGCGGCCGGAAAATCTGACTTTTGGCTTGATCGGTTTGAATTGTCCTCATATAAAAACAATCCTGTTCAGGAATTGTCGAAGGGTATGCAGCAAAAACTACAAATTGCCGGTTCTATAATTCATGAACCGGAATTAATCATTTTTGATGAACCTTTTTCAGGACTTGACCCGGTAAATGTAATTCTTGTTAAGGATATAATGCTTGAACTAAAACAGCAGGGAAAAGCTATCATGCTTTCTACGCATATGATGGATGCCGCCGAAAAGATATGTGATGAGATTCTGCTGATTAATAAAGGGCAGAAAGTCCTTGACGGAAATTTAAGGGAGATTCAAAAAAATTATGGAAAAAATTCCGTTCACCTTGAGTATGAAGGCGATGCCCGTTTTATTAAAGATCTTCCTTTTGTAAGCAAATTTAACGATTTTGGCAATTATGTTGAGGTAGTTCTGAATGATAAACATACCCCCAATGATCTGCTAAAGAATGTTACCGATAAAATAGAAGTCACGGGCATTCAGTCTCAGAGATCCAGCTTAAACGAAATATTTATTTCAGTTTCTCACGGAGGGGTCAAGGCATGAAAAAATTATGGATTTTAGTTAAGAGAGAATATATGGAGTCCGTATTCAAGAAAAGTTTTATTTTTATAACCTTATTAACTCCTTTGATCATGATTGCACTTGGTGTTATACCGTCACTACTCATCGGGCTGGAAACGGAGGAACCTGTGGTCCTGAATGTAGTCGACCAACCTGGTTTTGTCTATGATCGCCTTAATGAAGCTTTATCCGACACGCTCAGCAATGGCTCAAAAAAGTTCTTCCTGAATTTAAAAAGTAATGGTTCAAATCCGGAATTTTTAATTTCTAATGAAAAAACATTGGTAGAGACGGGTGTCATTGACGGATTTCTTTTCATTCCGGAAGATATCTCTGAAACCAGTGAGTTGTCTTTTTATACAAAAAACGTCGCTAATTTTGATCTGAACCGCCGTATTGAAAATACCGTGACCGATATTATTGTAAATAAAAGACTGGAAGACTCACAACTGGATCCGGAGTTTATCAACACTCTCACAAAATCGGTTAATTTAAAAACATATAAAATCACCAAGGGCGGTGAAGAGAACGAACGTGGTTTTGGAGAAGAATATTTTAGCACATTTATTTTCATTTTAATTCTTTACGTTACGCTAATATTATATGGCACAGCTATTATGAGAAGCATTGTCCAGGAAAAAACTTCCCGAATCATAGAGGTTTTGCTGTCATCCGCCAACCCGTTTCAGATGATGGCCGGTAAAATTCTTGGGCAAGGATCCGTGGGTTTAACACAATATTTAATCTGGGCGCTTTTTGGGATAGGTATGGTTTTGTTTGGCGGCAGAGTTATTCCCATTTCATCGGATTACTTTAACTTTTCGCCGATGCTTTTTGTTTATTTTGTACTCTTCTACATTCTGGGATATTTCGTTTTTTCAACTCTTTACGCGGCCGTAGGGGCTATTACCAATACCGATCAGGAAGCACAGCAATTATCTTTTCCCATCGTATTTATGCTGATAATTCCTATGATGTTACTCGGGTTTTTAGTAAAAAATCCGGACAGTAACATCTCAGTTATTTTATCATTAATTCCTTTTTTCTCACCAATCATCATGTTTGCCAGAATTAATATATCAGCGCCGTCTTTTGTTGAAATAGGTGGTTCCATCGTTATTCTGATCATCACAATTATATTTCTCATCTGGTTAGTTTCAAAAATTTACAGGGTGGGAATATTGATGTACGGAAAGAGACCTACATTACCGGAGATTATAAAGTGGCTGAGGTACTAAACAAATCAAATAGAAAATGTGGAATGCGATAAATATTTAGGTGTTCATATTTGCGCATATTCAAAATTTTTCAATTCTCTAAGAGTATTTCTTTTTTCCAATGATCCGCTTGACGCGTAATGCCCGGGCGGCTATGTGTGCTGAACCTCTACTCCTTTTTCTTTTATCTTTTGTCTTTTATCTTAACGCTCTTACTTCAGTCACAGCATGCTTTTCATTCATGATGATTTTTCTAATCTTTATTTTTTGATCTTTTTTCTTATCCTTCCTACTTCTTACTTTCCGTCTCTTCCCGAGTAAGCAGAAGATCCCACCGGGATGACAGACACGGAAAACTACTGATTCCTACAACGCGTCAACATGTCATTCAGGAGGAATCCTATTCTCTGCCCGGATGCCATTCCCTAACAAGCAGAAGATCCCTGCGGGGTGACAGTTTGCGATTGTATCGGACGACTCAAATAAGACCTGTATGTCACTCGGACGCCCCTACTCTTACACTCTTAACTCTTAACGTTCCTACTTCCTACTTATTACTTCCCACTTCCTACTTCCCACTTCCTACTTCTTACTTATCTTCTTCTCCCTACTTTTTGAATGGCCAAAAAGTAGCAAAAAGCCCTGGCGAATTTTAACTCGTATAAATTTTTTTGTTTTTCTATTTCATTCACTCGAACAGAAAATTCGCCCCGAAGAATCCAAATACTGCTTTGTGATTAACAACCAGATTATCCTGACCCTTAGAACAGGGATTCCCGGTGTATTTGTACGACCCCGACGGGGTCGAGGGATTTTGTGGGGTCTATTTTCTACAATAATTTCGGTAAATTGAGAAAAAGGTCTCACAATCTTTAATGGTGTAGAAATGTATGAAATACATTTGTAATATGACATCTCAAAAAAGAAAGGAGACCCTTATGAACACCTCAATGTTAAATAGTCCAAAG
>JBFXLE010000012.1:0-104744 GCA_050173015.1 Calditrichaceae bacterium | reverse complement strand
TATTATTGCCACTTCCCGCAAACTTTTGGATATCATATATATGACGTTAAAGGAAAAATTAATCTTTGAAGATTTCCCAAATTTTGTAGTGAAATCTTCTTAACACTAAAGATTTTATCATAGGAGTAAGAAAATGACCAATCCGAAAAATTCAATGGCTCAACGCCTTCTGGCCGCCGATCTGGCAATCAGCAACGCTCTGTCCGATGAGCAGGTTAAAACCTATCTGGCCGAATACGGTTACGATGACACCCGTCTCAATGAAGGCAAGGCTCTTTACGACACGGTTCAGGAACTACAGCAGAAACAGACCCGTGAATACGGCGAGCAGTACGAAGCTACCGATGCACTGAACACAAAACGGGCAAAAGCGGACGCCGTTTATATGAATCATGTGAAGATTGCCCGTGTGGCTCTGCAAGAGAACCGCGGCGCGTTTCAAAAACTGAATATAAACGGCAAAAGGAAAGCCAGTCTTTCCGGATGGCTGGCGCAGGCGACCCAGTTTTATATCAACGCCACAACGGATGCGGACATCATCGCCGCCATGGCCAAATTTAATATAACCGAAGAAAAACTGCTCGCGGGTAAACAGTTGATTGAAGAAACGGTTAGCCTGAACGCCGCCCAGGAAAAGGAAAAAGGAGAAGCCCAGCAGGCCACCGTGGAACGTGATGAAGCTCTGGATGCCCTGGAATTCTGGCTGAGTGATTTTTTCGCCATCGCCCGCATCGCCCTGGAAGAAAAACCGCAGTTGCTGGAGAAGCTGGGGATTGTGGAAAAATCGTGAGGGGAAGTAGGAAGTAGGAAGTAAGAAGTAAGAAGTAAGAAGTAAGAATTTAAGATAAAAGACAAAAGAAGGGATTGAAAATTCCGGATTTTACGGACGCGGCGTGCCGCGTCTTTTTTATTGCCACATTTTTTGTCAGAACTATGATTAGAGATTGTCTGAACCCTGCCTTGCCCGCCTTTGGCGGGTTTTGGTGATTAGATCATAACTCTGATGTCCCATTTCTTAATCATGAAATCATTTAATCATTTCCATCACAGTTCAGACATTTTTCCCTTCTTCGCCTTCAGACGCAGAATACTGCGTCTCTACTATTTTGTCTTTTATCTTTTGTCTTTTTTCTTCATCCGCTTTGTGGCCGCCTAATTCATATTCATAAAAAATTTTTCGACGTTCAACTGAAACACCCGCACCGGACTTTCAAAATTATTATCAGCGGATAGTTTTTTGATATTTTCTATCAGCCTGTCCGCCGTTTCTTCATCCGCGAAAGTGAATAAAATATGACCGGCGATCAGATGTTTCGCGCTCCCAAACCAGTTATCGGATTCATCATTTTCGACCAACCTGAAATTTTTCATTTCAGATTCGGAATAAAACTGAACCTTGTTTTTCGCGAAGACCTTTCTGATGGCGTCAGAATACTCTTCAACCGTGGTTACGACGACCATTTTCATTAAATTTTTCTCCTCATTACTCTAACTGTTGTATTCCGGAGCTATATTTTCTGCCGGTTCTATTAAATTCACAGTTTCCGGCAATTCACCGCTCCCATCTTCATAATTCTTTTTCTCCGTCATATAATAGATTAACGGAACCATGATCAGGGTCAATGCGGTCGATGCCAAAGACCCGCCCATCAGCGCCAACGCCAGGCCCTGAAAAATGGGATCGAAAATGATCACCACCGCGCCGATGACAACGGTACCCGCGGTCAATAAAATCGGCAGCGTTCTCACCGCGCCGGATTCTATCACCGCCTGTTTCAGTGAAACGCCCTCCGCTATCCGCAGCTGGATAAAGTCAATCAGTAAGACCGAATTACGAACCATAATTCCAGCCAGGGCAATCACCCCGATCATGGAGGTGGCCGTAAAAAACGCGCCGAATAACAGATGAGCGATCAGCACGCCGATTAAGGACAGGGGTATGGCGATCATCATGATCAGAGGCACCTTGAAGGACTGAAACCAGCCGATAATTAGCATGTAGATAATCACCAGAACCACGGCGAAAGCCGCGCCCAGATCTCGGAATACCTCATAGGTAATTTGCCATTCTCCGTCCCATTTTACGGATAAATCTTCTTCATTATCCGGTTGAGATGCGTAATACTGCTTCACATTCAGCCCCTGCTCTTCGCTCAGCTTCTGAATTTTTTCATCAAGATCCAGGATGGCGTAAACCGGACTCTCCAGATCCCCGGCCACATCAGCCGTAACATAGACCGCCCGCCGTTGATTCTTTCTGTAGATACTTTTATCCTGTAACTGTTCCTTTATGTTCACCAGTTCTGAAACCGGAACCGGCTGACCCGTTTTTGACATCACTTTGATGTTCTTCAGATCGTTCAGACCCGAACGGTCTTTTTCCGGCAGGCGTAGTTGAATCATTACCGGCTCGATTTCATCGGGCTGATACAGCGCTGAAACATCCATACCGTGCAGAGAGATTCCGAGAACGCCCACGATCTGCTCGGCCGTAATACCGGCAAGCATCGCCTTTTTCTTATCGATCTCAAATTTGTATTCCACCTGGTCATCTTCCACCAGCCAGTCCACATCCACAATGCCTTCCGTGTTTTTGAACAGCTCCTGAAGCTTCAGGGCAAAGTCCATCTGACTTTCACGATCCGGGCCATACACTTCCGCCACCAGCGTCGCCATGACCGGAGGACCAGGCGGCACTTCGGCTATTTTCACGTTCGCGCCAAATTTTTCACCTATGGCCTGTACACCCGGCCGGATTCTTTTTGCGATAATGTGACTCTGATCGGACCGCTCGCTCTTATCCAGCAGATTGATCTGTATGTCGGCCACACTCGGCCCGCGCCGGAGGTCATAGTGTCTCACCAAACCGTTAAAATTGATCGGCGCCGCCGTTCCCACGTAACTCTGATAGTTTATAATTTCGGGCACGGTTCTCAGGTATCCGGCAATCTCTTTGGTGACAGCCGCGGTTTGTTCAAGCGTGGTTCCCTCGGGCATATCGATGATAATCTGTACTTCATTTTTATCATCAAATGGCAGCATCTTCACGGTAACCAACTTGAACGCGAGCAACGATACCGACGCGATCAGAAGCACAGACACAATGATAATCGCCGTCCAGCGTTTTTTGGCGTCTTCGAGCATCGGGGTGATCGTTTTTGAATATGTTTTGTAAATCAGAGTATCATGCAAATTATATTTTTTGGGCTTTTCTTTTGACTTGGTATCGTCATCCAGAAATTTGTACGCGACATACGGCGTAACCGTGAGGGCCACTAACAGTGAAAATGCCATGGCCACGGCCGCGCCGATGGGCATTGGAGCCATATACGGACCCATCAATCCGCTCACAAAGGCCATCGGCAGCACAGAGGCCACGACCGTAAATGTGGCCAGAATGGTGGGATTGCCCACCTCATCTATCGAGGCTAAAGCCGCCTGATACCGTGGAAGACTTCTCATCTTGAAATGCCGGTGCATATTTTCAACGATAATGATCGAGGCGTCAACCACAATTCCCGTAACAAACACCAACGCGAACAGAGTGATTCTGTTTAAGGTATAACCCATCATATAATACACAAATAAGGTGAGCGCGAAAGTGATCGGAACGCTTACAAATACAACCCAACCGCCGCGCCAACCGAGAAAAAGAGCCACCACCAGTGAAGCGGCCAGTATGGTCCCGAGCAGATTCAACAGCAGAGAATTCACTTTTTCCGAAGCCGTCGCTCCATAATCACGGGTTATTTCCACTTGTATATCGGAAGGAATAATACGGCCTTTGAGCATATTGACCTGGCTGATCACGTCATCGGCGATATGCTTGGCATCCGCTCCATTTCGCTTTGCCACTGAAATGGTTACCGCCGGAAACTCCACCCCGTCATCAGATGACCGTTCGTTTATCTCCGCGGATCCATATCCGAAGGCTGTATAATTTTCGGATTCTTCCGGGCCGTCGGTTACCGTGGAGACGTTTTTCAGATATACGGGACCCTTGTTATATACACCGATGACCAGATTTTCCAGATCTTCCGCGTTCTCAAGAAAATTTCCGGTTTCAACCAAATATTCACTGTTATTATGACTAAAACTTCCGGACATGGATTGCTTGTTGGCGTTTTCGATTTGCATCATCACCATCAGCGGGTCCACATGATAGGCGGCCATTTTGTTCTTATCAAGCGATACATTTATCTTTCTTTTTCGTCCGCCGATAATTTTTACATCAGCCACATCATCCAGTTTTTTGATCTCTCCGGCCAGCTCCGCTCCCACCCGTCTGAGATCGTAATCATCATAATTTTTGCTCCAGAGCGTCAGCCCCAGTATGGGGACATCATCAATAGATTTTGTTTTTATCAACGGCATGGAAACACCTTTGGGCATCATATCCATATGCCGCATGATCTCGTCATACAGCTTAACGATACTCTCTTCCGTGTCTTCTCCCACATAAAACCGGACAATCAGCATGGCCATGCCCGGCATGGAGGTTGAGTACACATATTCCACGCCGTCTATATTCGAAATCAGTTTTTCCAGCGGTTCAACAACCCTTGACTCCACTTCTGTGGAGCCCGCTCCGTTATACATCACAAAAATATCGGCCATGGGCACGATTATTTGCGGTTCTTCCTCGCTCGGTGTCAGATAGATGCTGAACGCACCGATTCCCAGCGAACTGATGATAATTAAAAAGGTCAGTTTTGATTTTATAAACGCCTTTGCCGTTTTTCCTGCTAAACCTAAATTCATTACATTACCTCAACCTTTTGACCTTCACGGATGTTCTTGTTAAGTATGACCAAATCGCCTTTGTTTAATCCGGATAAAACTTCAAAACCGTTTTCCGTTTCTTCCCCGAGACGCAACCACCTTAACAAAGCCTCGTTATGAGAACTGACCGTATAAACTCCCTTTAACTGTCCTCTTTCGATCAAATTGTCCTTATCGATTAATATCATTTCCCGCATACTGTCTTCCAATATGACCTTCGCGTACATGCCGGATTTGATGCCTAGGATACTCTGATGATCCGAATTGATCGTCACCTGCACATCATACTGCCTGCTACCCGGATTGGCGCCGGGATTTATTTCATCGAGCTCGCCGGAGAATGTCTTTCCGTTCAGCTCATCGATATATACCTTTACCTTGTCCCCCTTATGAAACCGGTTGATCTCACTGGCCGATACGGTGGCTTTTACCTTGAAAGCCGAAAAGTTCTCAACTATCATGATTGGATAACCGGGAGCGGTCAGATCGCCTTCCTCATAGAATTTGTTGACGATAAATCCTGAAAACGGCGCTTTGATGACCGCGTAGCTGAGCACATCGTTTATCTCATTTTCCATCTGCCGCGCGGCGTTAGCCTGGGCGACCGCCATATCATAGGCCATCTGAATATCTTCCATTTCCTTCCCGGTCGCGCTGTTTTTTTCATAGAGACTTTTTACTCTTTCATAATTCACTTTCATATTTGTCAGAGCCGCCTCAGCCTGCGCGATATTGGCCCTGGCCTGCTGTCTTTTCGCCAATAGATCTGTGCTGTTGATTTTGGCCAAAACCTGCCCTTCCCTGATGGCCGCGCCGGCTTCAAAGGGAAAGTAAGTGATGGTGCCCATCAGCTTGGTGCTTAATTTTACCCGCTGTACGCCTTCCACATTACCGCTGAATTCAAATAAATCAGGAACTTCCTTCATCTCCACTTTTTTCGCGTTGACCCTGGTAATCTGTTCCATTTTATGTGTTTGTTTATCCGCGGTGCACGCGGTTATACTCAGAGAAATCATCCATCCCAAAAGTATGATTGTCATAATTCTCGTATTCATTATTTCTCCTATCATCTATCATTAGTATTCAATTTTTTCTTCACTCATTAATTCCAGATTAAAAATGCTGACATTGTAAAAATACAGTGTTTTTATGTAGCTTAATTCCGCGTTGGAAAAGGCGGTTTCGGCATTTAGCAAATCCGTTGTTTTTTCCAGTCCCTGGGCATAACGGTCTTTTATGATCCTTAGTGATTCTTTGGACTGCTCAACAATTTTTTTTGCCAGTTCCAGCTTTTTTTCCGCCGACCGCAAATCACGCGCGGCGGCTTTGATTTCATTCTCCGCCTGTGATTTTGCTTTGCCGTATTCATATTTTGCCACATTCAAGTCGGCCTTTGATTTTTGAACAGCGGATACATTTTGGAATCCGTTGAACAGATTCCATCTCAGATCGACGCCCACCATCCAGTTTTCCGCGCCAGAGCCATAGACTTCGGAATCATTCAATTCATAACTTCCGAATGCGTTTAGTCTGGGAAGAAATTTCATTCTGTTCATGGTGAGCATTTTTTCTGTAGCGGCGACCTGCTTACCGTATGCCCTGAGATCGGAACGATTTTCAAGAATTGAGCTCCGGTCATGGGAAAATGTAAGTGCCGGCGCATATTTCAGTGTATCAGTGGGTACGATCAAAAGATCATCCTCAATACCCAACATCTGTCTCAACTGATCACTGGAATTCAACCGTTGATTGTCCATATCGGTTTTCTGGCTTTCCAGATTGGAGACAAAAACTTCAGCCATCAAATAATCCGCTTTTGTAATCAATCCTTCTTCAAAATAGTCTTTTATGAGCCTGCGGTTAGCCATTGCCGCTTCGAGAGCTTGCTCAACAACATCCTGACTTGCTTCCATTAAGCCCACTTTATAGTAGCTCAGCTTGACCATAAATTCGATATAGTTTTCAGTTCTCATCTTCCTGAATTTCATCGCCGAAAGGCCGTCCGACGCCGCGGAACGTCCCCAAAACCCATCCAGGTTGATTAGCGGCTGGTTGATCTCCAGTTTGGTAACAAAGTTCTCAAAGTTGTCAGGATCATTGAGCAGCGCCGGATTAAAATCGGCCTGGGTCACAATCTCCTGCTTCAGTTTTAACCCAAAAACCACCAGCGGATCATTGGTTTTTACATAAGTTTCGGATAAAGTTATTTGTGGTAAAAAGATGGCTGATGTGCTGTTGTAATCAGCCCGCATACCGTCCACCTGAGCGGTCGCGATTTTGATGTCATGGTTATTTTCTTCCGCTCGTTTCAGCGCGTCCTCAAGCGATAAATTTAATCTATCCGATTGAGCTGAAAGTGAAGAATACATAAAAAATAGTATTAATAAACCTGATATATTCTTAAAATATTTGGTCATTTTTTCTCCCGGTTCAATTTCCGTAAGTAAAAAAATCGATAGTGATATCGTTCGATTTGAGTTGTTTTAAAAAGTATAAGATGAATTAATCGGGAAGGAGTTACAGAATTTTCCAAAAAAAGTTAGTTATCTACAACTTACAAAGCTTCATTGGGAGTTATTTACCCATACCATCACGGGTTAACCCGCCCGGGTAAAAAATTTACCGGATTTTAAAGAGGCTGATGATGCTTTTTCTAATAAGCATAATTAAATCTTAGGCCATTTGTGAAACCAACACCGAAAACGGATAGTGTGTCTCATTCGGCAATAGTTCGGATTTGATTTTGAGGTTATTCAATTCCGCCTTAAGTTTTTTCTTCTCTGATTTAATTGTGGTAAAGTCTCTGTCATTAAGTCCACAACCTTTGAGCAGGACGCAAACAGAAAAGATAAAAAATTCTCATTATTGTCCTTTTTAGTTATGCCGCGGGACTATTTATTGATTAAATAGCATGTTTCTCCGGCCGGGGCGGATAAATGTCTAATAGATCTTTTATAAGTTATCAGACCATGTCATCGACGAAATTGAATGCTTTCCATCTCCCGGCGATCCAAAATACGACCCACCGGATAAAGGTTAATTCTCTGATCCCAATAGGGTGATTTTTGATAAAACCAGAATAATATGGCATTGGTATCACCGGCAAAGGACGAATCCGTCTCTATTTTATAATTGAATTCATTTCTCAGTTCCTCATCACTGGCAAGCATGATCCTGGCCCGTTCCTCCATGACATAGGACTCCGAATATTCCTTCCGCTCAAAAATCGAATCAAAGAAACCCCAGTACAGATAAGAATCTCTTCCCTGCGGCTCCAGGATATTCGCCGCAATTTTTGCCGCCCGCTGATTCATATCGATTACCACCGAACCCGCCGGAAAGATCATCTCCTCATTGACCGGTTCAAGATCAAATTTGAGCGGGAAACGGCTTTCATATGGTTTTTTTGCCCAACTTAAATTTGAGAAACGGTAGGTTTCGACCGTCATTTTCTCAGATTCCTGTAATCGCCGGTAATTGATTCCATGAAGCTCAAGCCGGTCGATCACTTCTGTCCATTCAACCGGAATGATATAAGCATCCGGCAGCATCACGGTCACATTTTCTTCCATTTTATTGAAATGAGGAATTTTATATGTGATCGTATCAGTGGAATACCGGTACCAGTCGCCGCCGGTCAAATCACTTTTTTCCACCGTATATTTAAATCCCTTGAAATCGATCATGGTACTGTCTTTCGCGTATTTATAAGACAGCGCAAAAGGCTTCTGCCTGAATTCCCATTGGGAGGTTACGCTGTCCGCGTTTACAGTGATGGTTCTTAAATTGCGATAGTCCTTGTTGACCAACCGAAGCGTATTTTTCAAAAGCTCATAAGTAGCCGTCACCCGTGTTTTATAATCTTTAAACATATGGGTTTCGATCAACAGACCGATCCGGTTTTGGGCCGCCACATATCCGTCCGATAACCGGGGAGGGGAGGCCCAGTCCGCCAGACCGCTTTTCACATTATGGGCTTTTCGGAAAGCCACGTAAGGGGTCAGCGGAAATCCGCTCTTTTCCATTGCCGGTTTGATATTTTTTAGATAGTAGTTCTCCGTCCAGTCAATCAGACCGTCATCAGCGATCCCGTGGGTATCCAACTTATAGGAGACGGCATACTGATAATCGGCGCCATCGGTCACATGACAGTCGGCAAAAAACTCCGGAAGCCAGCGGTTGTATAATCGCAGAAACGCCCTCATCTCCGGAGCATCCGCTTTGAGATAGTCGCGGTTCAGATTATAATTCTGCGCCGTTACCCGCCAGCCCGTCTCCTCCGGACCGTTTTGATTGATCCGATTGTACGCATTAAATCGCTCATGCCCGTCCACATTGAAGATGGGATTGAAAAGAATGGTCACATGGCCGATCAGATCATCAAGTTTTTTTGTAACGGCAATTTCCCGGACGAGCATCAGACCGGCGTCTTTTCCGTCGGGTTCACCGGCGTGGATTCCCGCCTGAATATAAACCACCACATTTCCTGAGGCGCGAACCGCTTCCGGGGTAAAATTACCGTTGCGGTCAATGATCAGGAGGGGCAGATCCCGTCCCTGCGGACTTATTCCAAAAGATGTATATGAAATCCATGGTGAAGCATCTGCCAGACGCTGACAATATTCTATGGTCTGATCATAACGGGGCGTTTCCAGGAAACCTGATTTTTCGTAATCGGTTTTCCAGTCGACAGATTGCGCGAAAAGCGATGCCGTAAGCATTATTAAAAATGTCAGATGCTTCATAAAATTTCCCCAATTTTATAGAAAAATATTGTATAAAATAGAACCTGAATATTTAAAGATCAATTCTTATAAATTATGAGACCAGACCAGCCACACGCAAATTTGAGACGTCTCTACTCTTAAGGCTCTATAATTCCTGTTTCAGACAAAGGATCTCTTCTCTTTTTTCTTTTATCATTTTTCTTTTTTCTTAAACTTCCCGGACAAGGCAGGCCTTGTCCCTACTTCCCACTTCCCATCTCTTAATTCCTACTTCTTACTTCCTACTTCCCACTTCCCACTTCTCACTTCCTATTTCTTACTTCCCACTTCTTACTTCCTACTTCTTACTTCTTACTTCTTACTTCTCACTTCCTATTTCTTACTTCCTACTTCTTACTTCTTACTTCCTACTTCCCACTTCCTACTTATTTTTTTCATTTTCTTTAATCCCGGGATTTTGTAATCTTACACATTCGCATGCCGTTCATTTTCGGGAGTGAAGAATATTGGCCATAGAATTCAGGCGATTTATTAAAATTATCATTCTCCGCCTTATCAGGCTCAGGCACCGGTTTATCAAACAGTTGGTAGGGATGTTTGGCCGGTTACGCCGGGCGGAACATATATTCATGGTGCTCACGGCCATCGCTATCGGTATTCTCGGGGCTTTTGGGGCGATTCTCTTCCGCTATTTGATTAAAATTACCCACCACGCCTTTTTTCAGACGGATATTTATTCCCTTGACTGGGTAAGCGGGCTTAGCTGGTGGCAGAAACTGGGCATTCCGGTGCTCGGCGGGCTCATTGTCGGCCCCATTGTTCATTTTATCGCCCGTGAAGTGAAAGGCAGCGGCATTCCGGAAGTGATGGAGTCAGTCGCTATTCACGGCGGCAGTATACGCCCCCGTGTTGTGATCGCCAAAGCCCTGGCAGCGGCCATTACGATCGGTTCCGGTGGCTCGGCGGGCCGTGAAGGACCGATTGTGCATATCGGTTCGGCCATCGGTTCCGCTTTTGGACAGTTTCTCGCTGTTTCAGCCCGGCGTCTCCGCACTTTTGTGGCATGCGGAGCAGCGGCCGGGATCGCCGCGACCTTTAACGCGCCAATCGCCGGAGCCTTATTCGCCGTGGAAATTATTCTGGGTGACTTTGCGGTGCCGGCGTTCAGCCCAATCGTCATCTCATCAGTCGTCGCTACCGTTATCTCACGACACTATATCGGCGACTTTCCCGCGTTCCGTGTTCCAGCTTACAACCTTGTCAGTTCGTACGAATTTATCCCCTATACCATACTTGGAATTTTGGCGGGATTGATCGCGGTTTTGTTTATCCATTCGGTTTACAAGAGTCAGGATTTTTTCGAGAAATTAAACATCCCGGGATATCTGAAACCAGCGGCCGGCGGCCTGTTAGTGGGAATCATTGCCCTTGGCTTTCCGCAAGTTTACGGTGTCGGTTACGAATCGATAAATGACGCGTTATGGGGTCGGGATGTGCGTCTTCTGCTGGGAGCGTTGATATTTTTAAAAATTGCCGCTACCTCCGCGACGCTCGGCTCAGGCGGATCCGGTGGTATTTTCGCCCCGTCTCTCTTTATCGGCGCCATGTTGGGCAGCCTGATCGGGAAAGAAGTACATCTGATGTATCCGGCGATCACAGCCGACGCCGGCGCGTATGCTCTCGTCGGCATGGGCGCGCTAGTGGCAGGTACAACACATGCTCCCATCACCGCCATTCTGATTATCTTTGAACTTACAAACGATTATCATATCATTCCCCCTTTGATGGTTTCATGTATTATTTCGGTGCTTATTGCCACTTATCTGAAAAAGGAGTCCATCTACACCATGAAACTGGTGCGGCGGGGAATCAATATATTTGAAGGCCGGGATATCAACATTTTGCGGGGCCTGGCCGTAAAGGATGTTCTAAAAAAAGACATTGAAACCATTCCGGCGAACGATACCTTTAACGAGCTGATCCGGTGTATGATGCGGAGCATGCACCAGGAGTACTTTGTGATTAACAAAAAAGGGGAGCTGGTGGGAACGATTTCTATCCTTGAATTGAAAGAATTCTTAAAGGATGAATCCTATCTGGCTGAATTGGTTATCGCTTCTGATATCGCCCATCCCCCGCCGACAAATCTTTATCCCGATGACAATCTTGATTTAGTGATGCATTCCTTCGGCCGTTATAATGTGGATGAACTACCCGTTATTGAAAGCAGGGATTCAAAAAAACTGATCGGTTCTGTACAACGTAAAGATATTATTGACGCCTACAACCGGGAAATATTCAAATGGGATCTGGCCGGAGGCATGCACAGCGTGGTGACCGCCGTCCAGGAGGAACGTGAGGTGGAATTAACTGATGGATACAGACTGGCGGAAGTGGAACCGCCATACAGCTTCATCGGGCGTACCATCCGTGAAATAGATATCCGCTCCCGTTACGGACTCGAGGTGATACTGGTCCGCAAACCCACGGGTTCAGGTGCCGGCATTCCGGGGCGACCTGGCACAATACCGACTCCTGATTATGAGATTCAGCCCGGAGACCGTCTGCTGGTGCTCGGAGACGTGGATCAGATTAACCGTCTGCGCAGGGATTGATGGATCTCTAATAGGATAGCTTTGATCGGGATTATTTCTTCTATTCTATTTGAATTATTATTTTTTAACGCAACAGCACCGCCTTCCGCGGTGTAAATTTTGTCATCTTTTCAAATAGAGTCACCATCACATTTATCTACCACCATATCATAATCTCAGAAGAATATAAAGAATTGGGATGAAAAACCGAAAATATCAGTTATAACGGATATCTGACAGTTGTGACCTGACATTTAATCCCCCCCCACTTGATCACGCTTCAAATCGCAACACTAATCTGTTGAGATTTAAAATGAATTTATTGTTCTTTTCATACTTAATTAATTCATCTAATCATTAATTCATGAGGGGGAAATTGTCATGAAGAAGCAAATCATGGTGATATTTACAATCGCTGTATTTGGATTCAGCGTGTCCGCATTGGCTCAGCCTAAAATGCCGGGTTCCGGTAGTAATTTTTACCTGGTGGTCGGATCCGATGGCCCCGGTTACACATCTCCGGAAGAGGGTATACAAGTCCTGGAAAAAGGGATACTGCCGACTTTTAACGCATTAATGACGCTTGAGGCCGAAAAGAAGATCATCGCCGGCGGCCTTGCGGTCGGGGACCGGGCATTAATCTTTATCGTGGAAGCGTCCTCCAACAGCGAAGTGGATAAAATAATACGCGGTATCCCTGCGTGGGGCGTGTTAAAATGGAAAGTCACGGCGCTCGAAAGCTTTGCGGGAAGAGCGGCCCGGGAACGTGAGAATCTCAGCGCGCTTAAAAAAGCGGTGATGAAATAATTTCATTCCCCGGGCATGCCGGATCAGACATATCCGCCAAATCATCTCATTAACCTGACGCCGGGGAATTGACAGGATAGTTTCCGAAACAAATAATTTTTTTGTGAATATTGTTTTTGTCCGGTCAATTCTCCGCGCGGGTTATAATTACTTCATTGACATTACTGTCCTGCATAGGTTTTTTAAAAAATCATTTTCAACCGCCATTTTTTTTTATATCTTCCATGTCACTGAATAAGTGTCATACTTTTATATACAATCTGAAATTGATTTAGAGCACATACAAGGGCTGAATTTAACCATTATCTTACATTAGGAATTAACTTTTTTACGATTAAATTGATAATCGGTCTAAATAAGTATATTTTTTCACATGGCACCCATGAACGTACTTAAAAGGATTTTGTCCTGATGAAACGGAATTTCCTGTTAGTATCATTCACCATTCTGATCATATTTCCAATGCTGAGCCTGGCAGTTGAAAATCAGTCTGTAGTTTCCGGAAGCGATTCCCACGCTGTTAAATGGACCGGACAGTTTGCATCTTCTGATGATTTGAAAAGTAAGCCCGGTTTTACGAAGTTAATGTTTAATTTTATTTTCGGAAAAGATTTCCACTCGTTAATAAGACCGGTGGCAGTTTTCGCGGATGATCCTGATTCCATCTGGGTACTCGATCAGGGCGCTAAATCCCTGACATTTATTGATCAAAATTCCGGTCAGGTCAAAAACTTTTATCAGGAAAAACAAACCGGCTTTCCGTCACTTATCGGTATGTCCGGGTTTGATTCAAATTCACTGCTTCTTACAGATTCAAAAACCAATCAAATATATGTCCAAAATGTTACAATGGGAAAAACCGGTCTATTAAATCCCTCATTAGAAATTGACAGACCGACGGGAATCGGTTTTTCAAATGTTTCAAATGAAATATGGGTAACGGAAACCGGGAAACACCGTATCCTTGTATTGGATAAGTCCGGCAAACTACTGAGAATAATTGGACAACGCGGAACCGGGCCCGCTGAATTTAATTTTCCCACTTATCTCACCATCGATGATAAGGGTAATGTCTATGTGGTTGACTCAATGAATTTTCGGATTCAGGTCTTTAATAAATCAGGTGAACTTGTGAATATTTTTGGTGAAGCCGGCGACGCCAGCGGCTATTTTTCAGCCCCGAAAGGAATCGCTGCTGACTCACATGGACAAATTTACGTGGTGGACGGGCTTTTCCATACCGTCCAGATTTTTGATAAAGAAGGAAACTTTCTTCATTATTTTGGTAAACAGGGCCGGGGCCGGGGTGAATTCTGGCTTCCGTCGGGAATATATATCGATCACCAGGATCGTATCTACATAGCCGACAGCTATAACGCGCGCATACAGATGTTTGAACTGATATACAAGGATGCCGATGAAAAATAAGCTACTGAAAACCTGGACCTTTTTATTAATGATTCCATCTATCGCGCTTTCACAATCAATTGTGAATTCAGTTCATAATTTATCCGTCACCGGCCCGGGAACAGTTAAGGCCAGCAGCGAATCTGAAATCTGCGTTTTTTGTCACACTCCGCATAAGAGCAGCCCGAGAAAACCATTATGGAATCGTGAAGATCCGGGATTAACCTACACAATTTACGGCAGTTCTACCACACAGGCCTCCCCAGGGCAGCCGGACGGCGCTTCACTATTATGCCTTTCCTGTCATGACGGCACCATCGCTCTCGGTAATGTTTTAAGCAAACCGGCACCCATAGAATTCAGTGGCGGAATTACGATGATGCCATCCGGTAATAAAAATTTATCCACCGATTTATCGGATGATCACCCGGTGTCCTTTTTATATAATTCCGCTTTATCGGCGGCTGATGGTGAACTAAGCGATCCAGCCGTTCTTACCGGGCCGGTTAAACTTGCAAACGAGCGTGTTCAATGCACTTCCTGCCATGATCCGCATGTCGATTTATACGGACAGTTTCTGGTCGCCACCAACCAAAACTCTGATCTTTGTCTCTATTGCCATCAGAAAAATGACTGGGTCAATTCATCGCATAAAAATTCAATCGCGACGTGGAACGGCTCCGGAAATGATCCCTGGTTTCACACCCCCTACGCGAATGTGGCGGAAAACGGCTGTGAAAACTGTCATAATCCTCATAACTCAGAGAGTCATGATCGTCTGCTGAATTCACTCACGGAAGAGAATAACTGTCTGGACTGCCATAACGGAAATGTCGCCGCTAAAAACATTCAGACAATTATCACAACCAAACCGTATATTCATGATGTTTACAATTATGCCGGTGTCCATGATCCGGAAGAAAATATTCCTGTCCAGAACAGACATGTTGAGTGCGAAGATTGTCATAATCCACACTCCAGCAAACTCTCAGCAGCCACCGCGCCAAACGCCAATGGATTCATTGCCGGCACAAGCGGATTGAATACAAACGGAACAGCGGTCGAAACGGTACAATACCAGTATGAGTTGTGTTATAAATGCCATGCCGACAGTCCCGATAAACCCGGCAGCCCGACTATCAGATTGATTGAACAATCCAACACGCGTCTTGAATATGATCCGGCTAACCCTTCATACCACCCGATTGAGGCAGTCGGCAAAAATCCAAATGTCTTGTCGATGATATCACCTTACACAGCATCAAGCATAATTTACTGCACCCATTGTCATGCCAGCGACGGAACGGGCGCGCCGGCGGGACCTCACGGATCCATATACCCGCAGATATTAAAATATCAGTATGTTACCGCGGATTATACAACCGAATCTTATGACAATTACCGCTTATGCTATGAATGCCACAACCGAAATACAATCATCAACAGCAGCGGCAGTTTTGCGAGAAAAGTACACTGGAGGCATATCGTTGCTGAAGATACCCCCTGCAACGTATGTCACGATCCGCATGGAATAAGCAGTTTACAGGGAAATGCGACCAATAACACACATCTTATTAATTTTGATGTTTCCGTTGTATTCCCCTCCGGTACAAGACTGGAGTTTATTGATCAGGGATCCTCCAGAGGGTCATGTTATTTAGTATGTCACGGAGAAGATCATGATCCAAAAACTTATTAGCAGGAAGATTTTCACATTTTAGGGCAATAAAACAATTGAAAGGAACAGTCATGAAACGATTATTAGGTTTTTGCTTTGCTGTAACTTTTACCCTGGTGCTCAGCGGCACCGCGTTGGCGCAGTCCATTGTCGGATCCGCCCACGATTTTTCATCCGCGGCCTGGAATACCAGCGACCAGATTTGCATCGTCTGCCATACTACTCACAATGCCGATGTATCCGTCAGCGATGCCCCGTTATGGAATCATGAGATGACCTCCGCCACATTTACTCCTTACAGCAGCGCGTCCATGAACGCCACTGTGGGCCAACCGGATGCTTCATCAAAACTCTGTATGAGCTGTCATGACGGCACCATAGCCGTTGACAATTACGGCGGCCAAACAGGCGGAAGCCATTTTATTACCGGAAACAGCCTTGTGGGAACAGATCTTAGTGATGATCACCCGGTTTCTTTTACTTATGACGCGGCGCTGGCAAACTCAGACGGCGGATTATACGATCCGACCACCGCGAATTCAGGCATGGGCGGCACCATTAGCAATGACATGTTAATCGGCGGTAAAGTGCAGTGCGCCTCCTGTCATGATGTACATAACAGCCAGGGATTCAGCAAGTTGCTCATCATATCCAATTCGTCGAGCGCCTTGTGTCTGACCTGTCATAATAAATAAACGGTTGAAGACATTATTCGCCGCGGTTTATTTGAATTGTAATTATTACCGGTTTTGAGTCTAATTTATTGAATACGGATAAAATTTGATGAAGAATTTAATTCAGTTAATTGTTCTGTCTTTTTTTATAGTGATGATGGCGCTTTCTTGCAACAGGACCTTCAACAGGCCTGTGAACGACGATAACGTCATCATCTATCCCGCGCCTCCGGCTACTACGAGAATCCAGTTTTTAACCCGTATCAGCAGTTCAAGCGATATCACCGGACGTCGTTCCGCGTTTGCCCGCTATGTGCTGGGCGAAGAAGAAAACCGGTCCATCGTCAAACCGTATGGACTGTCTATATACCGCGGCAGAATATATGTCTGCGACACCATGTTTGGCGGACTCGAAATTATCGATCTGAATACCCGTTCTTTTGAATATTTGAAACCGGCCGGAAAGGGCCAGTTAAAGAAACCGATCAACTCTTTTGTGGATGTTGACGGACGCGTTTATGTGGCTGATTCTGAAAGAGGCGATATCGTTATATTTGATGAAAGCGGGAAGTTTGTGAACAGTTTTGGCAGCGAGGACATCCTGAGGCCGACTGATGTTTTTGTCACTAATAATTTAATCTGGGTCAGCGATATCAAAGGCCATAAGATTCTGGCGTTTTCAAAAGAAGACCATAAACTGATTCGATCGATCCCCAATGATGAGAATACCGGGGAAAGCAACCTGTACTCCCCGACAAATCTATTCGTAAAAAATGATCAGGTTTATGTGAGTGATTTTGGTGATTTCCGCGTAAAAGTTTATACGACCGAAGGCGAATTCATTCGATCCATAGGCAGCTACGGAAAAAATGCCGGGCAATTTGTACGCCCTAAGGGAATATCGGTAGATAAACAATCCAATTTATACGTGGTGGACGCGGGCTTTGAAAATGTCCAGCTATTTAATGAAGAAGATCAATTACTGATGTTTTTCGGAGGAAGCTATAAAGGACCCGGTGATATGTGGCTGCCCGCCAAAGTGATTATAGATTATGACAATCTTGAGTATTTCCGGAAATATGTTCATCCCGGTTTCGAATTGCAATATCTGATTTTTGTAACCAATCAGTATGGACCTGATAAGATCAACGTCTATGGATTTGTTGATGTAAAGGAATGATATTTAACGGCATATAAACGCGAACAATGTGTTATCTGAAAAATTGTTCAAAAACCAAATTTCAGAGAATAGCCTTGCGAACTCATATTACACACCTCTTTATATTGACGGTCATCGCGCTTTTGGCTGCCTGTCATCCGGAAAGCCGTCATAAAGTTCTTACTACCTTTTTTGACGGAGTGCCGGGCCCCGAAGCGGAACAATCGGCGACAGTTGATACGGTCCTGGCATCTGTCCCTGTTGCAGGTACACCTGCTTCTGCAAATCCCGTTCGCCCGAAAATGACCGTGCACCCTGTTTATGCCGAAAAATCATGTGATGCCTGCCATGTCCCTGAAAAGGGAAATGCCCTGCTCGATGAGCAACCGGGCCTTTGCTATCAGTGTCATGATGACTTTAACGATAATTACGAGGCGCTGCATGGACCGGTGGGGGCCGGATTTTGTACGGAATGTCATAATCCACACCTGTCAAAAAATGAACATCTTTTGATTCGGAACGGACAGGAGTTATGTCTTTTCTGTCATCAGAGCGGGGACGTTTTTAAAAATGAAGCTCACCAGGATATAAACGAAGTTAGCTGTCTGGATTGTCATAATCCGCACGGCGGTGAAGATGCTTATTTATTCAGGTAATTCCACCGATTGGTTTTATCATTTTTAAGGTAAAAAAATGACGTTACGGAAAATAATTGGTTTAATCCCTGCTCTTCTTTTGATGTTGCTGTCTCCTTCTTCCGGACAGGACAGTGAACTTTATTCGATTGGGGCATGGCGCCTGCAATCGCTGAACGGTTCCGTCATTATGGAAAGTGAATTCCGTTCGCAGGAAACAGTTTATCCATCCGGTTTATCTGATAAGCCTGAATCCACGATTTTTTCCGGAGAGATTTTATTAAGATCAAGAAGTTATGTCTGGCACCCCAATTTTATGTTGATAAATGCCGATTTTGACTTCAATCCCGGCATCCGGCGGGATCAGTTTTTGGTTGTTCCAAACCGCACTGAAACAAAAACAGGTGAAAAATTAAATCTCCATACATCATTTTTTAAACAGCGCCCTTTTACATTTAACTTGTTTACGAATTTTAGCCACAGTTATGTGAACCGCGAATTCCTGACCAATGTCGAGAACTACAGAACAGATATTGGCGGAGGAGCTGCCTATCGCAACGACATTCTCCCGGTAACATTTAGCTATTCTCATGAAAACTGGGAACAAAAGGAATTGCAAACCGGGCGTGATTTTGTAAATACTCGTGATAATTTTAGATCCGAATTCAGCAAATCATTCAGCCGCTATGATGACCATCGTTTTGCTTATTCATATGAAGATTATTCACGTGAATACGCGCAAAACGCATCCATTCACAATAAAATATCGAGCGTCAATCTGCGGGATAATTTCTTCCTGGATAAGAACCGCAATAATAATCTCAATTCTCTGATCTGGTATTATAAGCAGACCGGAAGCGAGGAGTTTGACCGGTTAACCGCCACTGAGAATATCAGATTCGTATTACCGTATAATCTGGATTTTTCTGGTGATTACCGATATGCTTCTTTTGATCAAAAGGAATTCAGCTCCGACCAGCATAATATTTCCGGTAGAGTTGAGCATCAGTTATACCGGAGCCTTAGAAGTTTTGCCTATTATGAATATATCGATCTTAATCAGAGCGGATTTAATCAGTACACCAACACGGGCACAATCGGGTTCAACTATATAAAAAAAATCCCGACCGGCAACCTTTCCATCGACTACGAGCTCAGGAAGCGAAATGAAAACCGGAACAGCCTGCCAAGCCCGTCAAGAATTATCAATGAGGCCGTTACTCTGTTTGACGGGCAAACAATATTGCTGGAAAATCCTTACGCGGATCCGGCAAGTGTTGTGGTAACCGATGAAACAGGGTTGATTCCTTATCAGGAGAATCTGGATTATGTACTGATTACACGAGGCGATTTCCTGGAAATTCAGCGACTGCCTGGTGGCCAAATCCCCGATGGGACAAAAATTCTCGTAGATTACACGGTAACACGGCAGACCTCATACCAATACGATATACTCAGTAATGCATTCGGAGCGAGATTAACCGTTTTTAATCAGCTTGCTGAGTTATATTTTCGTTCATATGAACAGGATATTGAGAATCCGGAAGGATCTGATTTAGCCGTACTCAAAACGGTTTCCGAGAGAGTATTTGGCACACGATTGACAAAAGGACCGATTTCCGGCGGGGTAGAAATTGACGACTACAACAGCAATATCGTTCCCTATCATTCAGTCCGGTATTATATCACTTTTAACAGATATTTGTTTAGCAGGCTAAATGTTTCTCTCTCAGGAAATATCCGGAATTATACATTGACAGAAGACGAGGAAGACCAGAAATTCAGGGATTTAACCGGCCGGTTTTTGTATCGTCTTTCCCGTATCTCGCAAATCAGTCTGGAAACAAGCTACCGTTTTCAGGATGGAAGAGGCATTGATCTGAATCTTGCCACGCTGCGGGGTGAATTTACAACACGATTCAGACAGATGTATTTGACTGTGGGACTAGAAACTTACCGGCGCGATTTTTCCGGGGAAGAGATAACATACAATGCCGGATTCATGCGTGTTGAAAGAAAATTCTAAGGATGAACTCATGACCATTCGGATCATATTTTATTTCGCCGTGATACTATTCTTTCATCAGTCTCCTCTTTTTGCTCAAGAGGCAGAACTGGAATCAGACTGCACCGCGGGAGGATGTCACGGGTCATATCTGGACCGATCGCATATTCATCCGCCCGTTGAAGATGACTGCGCTTCCTGTCATGAATCAAACGGATTTATTCATCCCGGCTCAGAGGGTAATGAATTTTCGCTGTTAAACGAAATGCCCTATCTCTGTTATGATTGTCATGATTCAAAACATGAAAAAGATGATGTTCATGCTCCGGTTGTCGCAGGTGAATGCACCGCCTGTCATGATGTCCACAGTTCCAACAACGCGGCACTACTGATCGCCGCCGACCAGGGGGAGATTTGCGGTAAATGCCATGATCTATATAATAATCCAAAGGCGGTAAATCATCCGCCGGCGGAAAACAACCAATGCACAGAGTGTCATAATCCGCATCAATCAGATTATGCAGCTTTTCTGAAAAAGGAGCCACCGCAGCTTTGTTTCGACTGTCATGAGGAGCAGAAAGATGAGCTGGCATTGAATAATGTGCATCCCGCTTATGAGGGGGAATGTTCGGATTGTCATCACACTCACACATCTCAATACACGTCACTTCTGAAGATGCCGGTTCCCGGACAGTGCTATGAATGCCATGAAGACCAATCCGATAACATTTCAGTGCATAAAGCGATAAACGATGGACGAGCCTGTCTTGACTGTCATAAAGCTCACGCATCGGAGATGAATGGATTACTGACTCAGCAGAGAGAGGAGCTTTGTCTTACATGTCATGACACCTCCCTGCCGGTTGAGTATTCAAGAGCGGGAAAAATCAAAAATCGTTTGGAAGAAAAAGAATTTATCCATGCCCCGGCTATGGATGGTGGATGTGAATCCTGCCATCTTCCCCATTCTTCCGAATTTACCTGCCTGCTAAACGCTGACTTTCCCAATAGCGCATACGCTCCGGGCGATTCAGAATCCTTCGCGGTTTGTTTCAACTGTCATGAAACCTCACTTATTGAAGACCCGGGAATGGACGCGTCTGGATTCAGCGATGGAAAACAAAATCTCCATTATCTGCATGTCAAGCGAGATAAAGGCCGCAACTGTGTGCTTTGTCACGATATGCACGGATCAAATCAGGAGCATCTGATTGCCGGAAAAGTGTCATTTGGAAAATGGAAAATGCCGGCGCGTATTGGGGAAACCGAAGATGGAAAAATGTGCTATTCGGGATGCCATGAGACAAAGCAGTACGGAGGAGAAGTAGGAAGTAAGAATTAAGAAGTAGGAAGTAGGAAGTAGGAAATTAAGACAAAAGATAAAAGAAAAAAGAAAAAAGAGTAAGAACAGGAAATTAGTGCCTTAGCCTTAAGTAAGAAGTAGGAAGTAAGAATTGTAGACGGGAAAAATGTCATTTCACATCTCCGATTTCTTCCGGATGCGTGTTTCACGATCCGGCAAATCTCATTTGCTTATTAGCATCGAAATAAATACTGGTACATTATTCGTTTATAAGTCAGTCATTCAAACATAATCAGGGGGGATCATGAAGATTTTAAAAGTAACACTCTATGTGCTGGCCGGACTAATCGCTCTGTTTTTGGTTGTCGCTCTTTTTTTACCTTCGGATTACCGGGTTGAACGGTCCGTTGAAATTGATATGCCTGTCGAAGTGGTTTACGGTCAGGTTATTGATCTTAAGAACTGGGAAAAATGGAATCCCTGGACAGCGATGGATCCCGATGCCAAATCTGTAATCTCAGGCCCCGGAAAAGGGGTGGGCTCCAGGTGGGCGTGGGAAGGAAAAATCCTTGGCACCGGTCATCTGACTATTCTGGAGGCGAAAGAAAACAAATCCATTAAATCCGATTTAATCTTTCTTGAACCACAGGCAATGAAATCTTTTGATGTATGGGAATTTGAACCCGCGGGAACCGGCACTCAGGTTGTCTGGGCAAATGTCGGTGAACTGGATTATCCCGTCGGACGTTATTTTGGACTTTTTCTTGATCAGATGATGGGACCTGATTTTGAGAAGGGGCTTAAAAATCTGAAAGAATCCTGTGAAACAATGATGCCGGATACCATGAGCACAGGTAATATGTAAAGAGAGTTCGCGCACGCAGACAGCCGCCCAATTCTTGACAAAGTAAATGAAAATTCATATATCGCCGGGCCGTAAATAAGCGTTACATCAGAAAAAAAAGCAGTCATTTTATTAAACAAGTTGATCTAATTTGTGACATCGTTTGTTTTTTTGTGAAGTTTTTATTTTTAGTGCCGATATTTTTCTTCAAGGATATATCTATTGACGATCCTATAAATAAAATTGATTTTATCATATACACCCGCCATATTTTCTTCTAAGGAAAGATGCTCATGACAAGGATGTTACTGGCTATTTTACTGGTATCTGCGTTTCTTCAGGCTCAAAATCTCTCTCAACTTCAAATAGTAGGCAAAGCTGAAAAGTCTTCTGATGAAATGACTGGAATCAAAGACGAGAACGGCCGGTTCTGCGCCGCTATCCGGATCATATCCGACATGGATGGATTCAGTTATGACGCGTATAACGGCGTAGTTAAAGTGGATGATCAACCGGGACGCGATATCATATATTTGTCCCCGGATGAGCGTGTGCTGGAAATATTACACACCGGTTTTCAGCCAATGCAAATCATTTTTTCGGAAGCTGGTATTCAGTTAGCACCCCGCGCGGTATTTGTGATAAAGATTTCCGCTGATTCAAAGTATAATTCGCGCAAAGGGCATCTAATTTTAAAGACCCAACCCGCCGGCGCCACTATACAAATTGACGGAATGCCCGGCCTTAACCAGATCAGTCCCCACCGTTTTGAAAATCTGAGCGCGCAGACATGGAAATTTATCATCACCAAAGAAGGCTATGTCCGTCGTGAAATATTTATAAAAATACAGGAGGGTAAAACCGTAAACGAAGAAGTGACGCTCACACCAACATTTGGCTATGTCACCATTTCTATTCTACAAAATGACGCGCGCTTATACATCAATGATAAAGAAGCGCCATTCAGTCCTGATTTGCCTATCGCGGTTCCCGAAGGCCTGGCTTTTCTGCGTCTGGAAAAACCTTACTATCATCCTTTTACTTATGCCATGGAAATAATACCGAATGATGATCCCGAGAAATCGGTACCTATTCAGGTAAATCTTCTCCGTAAAGAGAGTACTTTAATTATTGAAAGCAATGTCCCTGAATCCGAAATTTATCTGGATAACAATTACATCGGCTCGACACCTCTTAAACGAAAAGTCCCGGCCGGACGGTATCAACTTGAAGCCCGTAAGCGGCGTCATCGTCCCGATTCACTTAATATTGACGTTACCGGGGACTACGATCTGAATCTGCAGGTCTCGCCATCACCAAATGGACTGCTCACAGTAAAGGGAACAGAAGGAGCCGGTATTTATATTGATAACCGTTACATGGGCGCCATTCCCATATATGAGCTGGAACTGGAACCCGGAAAATTTTCAATCCGTATAGAAAAAGAAGGCTATGATACAAAAAACAAATCCTTTTCCATTGATTCACGAGGCAAAGAATGTGATTATAAACTTGTTAAAACAAGAAATCGTTTCTTCCGTCTGACCGCCTTTGGTAATGAACGGATTTCCGATGTTTCGGACGGATTACTCATTTCTTTCGGCGGATATTACTGGCAATTGCCCCCTGAGATGCTGAATGAAATCACACAATCCGATGAAATATCTGATCCGCTTGATGACTACGGCTACATCGGGGATATTTCTGTTTATTTGAATCCGTTTACGATAGGCGGCAGTTTTAGATTTAAAACAACAAATTTGAACACATCCTCTGTCGAAAAAGATAGTCTGGTTACCTATAGCTGGAACGGTTATCTTGGATTTACTCCATTTGTATTGTGGGAAACACTCTATCCGTCTGCCGGCGCGTTTATCGGAGAAAACTATTTTTACAATGAACTGGATGGTGACCGGGTGGATAAGATCAAACAAACAACCTATGGTTATTACGCGGATCTCAGAATCCAGTTAGGTTATAATTTTTTCCTGAAAGCTGTGTATCAGCAATATCGTGATGATCATGACATAAAGGAAAGCGCGTATCTTCAATTTGGTGTTTTGTTTGGCGGCGGGCCGTCTAAAAAAGTAACGAACAAGTAATGATAAATATAGGATTGCCCATCCTAAAGTGTAAATAAATTAGGGATTAGATCGTATAATCTATAGATGTTTTGTAAAGAATTTTAGTCTCGGAAAATTCACATCAAATCGATGGTTAAAAGAATCCGATTGATTCAAATTTTACAATCCATTATATTTGATCTGATTTTCCCTTTCAAATGATACTAAGGTCTATAGGCACTCAGATGATAAAATATAAATTGATTATGGCATCAGGCGGCGTTTCTTAAAAAATCAATGAAATTTTACATCATTCAGCAGATATCGGTTTATATATTTTAGGTTAATTCGTTCAAGAATGGAGTCAGAACGTGCGGATCATTTTCTTCAGTATCTTTTTGATTACACCTTTACTATTTGCTCAGCAAATTGATAAAAAACAAGTTATTAATAGTGGAAATTACTATTACGGTTCCGGAGTGGCCCATGACACCAGAGAATCCCGTGACCGCGCGTTGGAAGAACTGACCGAGCAAATCGCCGTTAGGGTAGCAAAATCTTTTGAAAGCAAAATTATTGAAAACGCGGCCGGACTCGATGAGTCTGTCAAATCCATCATACGTACTCACAGCGCCGCGACACTTCAAAACGTAAACACGATAAAAAAGCCCCTGGCCAACGGTGAGATAGAAACGTTTTGTTACCTTGACAAGAAGGAAGTTTTTCAGATTTTTGAAGAGCGCAAAAAACTGATTTCTGAAATCGCGCGTAAAGCCGAATTAAATGCATTAAATCATAATACTGCATTCGCGTTAAAGCTGAATTACTATGCTCTCTTGCTTGTCCAGTCATTACCTGATGAAAGCGTTGTATATCAGGATATTAATTATACGACAGAACTGCCCGCGCGTATTAACCGGATTCTTCTTGATTTAAAATTTACTTTTGCCGGTGACAAAAAAATCTCTGACATGGAGCGTGAAATAACACTTCATATTACTTCGAACGGAATTGCCGTATCTCTTATTGATTTCACTTTTTGGGACGGAACTAGCCAGGTTGCAGTTGAAGGAAGAGACGGAATCGCGACATTTCGACTGCTTGGAGCCAGCACCAACTTTGAATCCTTAAAATTATTCATAAAATACGCCTATTATGAATCCCGTCAGGAATATAATGTGGTCGGTGAACTATGGAATGTGGTAAACCTGCCCACATTTAATTCCGCAAAAAACGTCGATCTCAATCAGAAAGTCAAGTCTGGGCAAGTCCAAACTTCCGGCGCATCCAATAAATGGAATATGAATCTTACCCTGGAAAAAGATATTCTTGTCGAACCGACAATCTTGAAGTCCGCTTCTGAATTTTTAGATCTTCTTTCAAAAAATGATAAGTCGATGATTAATGAAAAATATTCTAATGATCCTTTTCTAAACCACAAGATCATCAATTATCTGAGATACAATTCCGCGGAACCCGCCACGCATAATATTGAAGGCGGGATCTTCAAAACCTCTTCCGGATATGAATTACGTAAAATACGTATGCTTCATCATTACCCTGGTATTAACAAACAATCAACAGAATATTTAGTGCTTGATTTTTCAGATAAAGGAATTTTAATCGACTTTAATCTTAGTATTTCAGAAAATCTTTACCGGCATTTCTCCGAACAGGCAAAATACGGCAATGATTGGGAAAACAGACAGGATATTATTAAGTTTGTTGAAAAGTATCGTACGGCTTACCAGACCCGTGATATTGAAACGGTGGATTTGATGTTCGCTGATGAAGCGCTTATCCTTGTTGGTCGTAAAATTACTCCGGTGAAATTGCCTGATAATATGGTTAATTATCAGAAATTTACTAATCAGCCTGATTACGAATATGTACGTCTGACAAAAAAGCATTATCTTAAAAGACAGGAACAAGTATTTAACCTTCAAAAAGATATATTTCTTGACTTCGGATCATTTGACATTATAAAGAAGAACAGTACCGAGGGGGTTTATGGAGTGGAAATGCGTCAGAGTTATTATTCAACCACCTACTCTGATGAAGGATATCTGTTTCTATTGATTGATTTCACCGAAAAGGATCCTCTTATCTATGTGAGGGCCTGGCAGCCCAACGAATGGGATGAGGATTCTTTAATAAAAACCGCTAATTTTAAGATCTATAAATAGAAACTATTTTCGTGTTTTTCCGTTCTTTAAAATTATTCTTTTTGGATTTGTTTTGATATTTTTGTAGTGTAAAATGTAGATCCTGAGAAAAGTTCAGAGAATTATTTACTAATTATAAGGTGGCCGTTATGTTAAAGACAGGAAGTTTTTTATCAAGAATGCTGGTTTTAGGCATGTTAGTTTTATTATCATCGGTTCTAATTCAATGCCAGAGTTCACGAAAAGTTACCCGTGTTTCCGCGGATCAAACTTCGGATCTGAGCGGACGTTGGAATGATACTGATTCCCGGCTTACCGCGGAAGCCATGATCCGTGATCTTCTTTCAAAACCATGGTTACTCGAATATGTGGATCTGAATGATGAAAAACCCGTTGTTATTGTTGGAAGTATTCGTAACAAAAGCAGCGAACATATTCCGGTGGATTTATTCATAAAAGACATTGAAAAAGAATTAATCAATTCCGGACAGATCAGTTTTGTCGCATCCGAAAAAGAACGTGAAGAAATTCGGAAAGAACGACTCGATCAGCAAAGTTTTTCATCTCTGGAAACGGCAAAACAACTTGCCAATGAAACCGGCGCCGACTACATGCTTCAGGGCAGTATAAATACCATTGTTGATTCTTTCGAAGGTCAGAAAGCCGTTTATTATCAGGTTAATCTGGAACTTATTCACCTGGAGAAGAATCTGAAAGTGTGGATAGGCGATAAAAAAATCAAAAAGATGATCGAACAAAACCGTTACAAATGGTAACCGGCAAAAGCAAGTAATGATTCACCCGGCGATGTTTTTGTTAACCAGAATCCGGCTAAGGTGAGATAGATTAGGAATGATGTACATGATCAACAGGAAGTGGTTTCATTATATTCTAACATTTTTATTAATTGTCGGTTGCGCGAGCACCATGACTCAGTTGGAACATTATGAACCGATCATGATGGATTTGCACACCGGCAATTTTGAAAACGCCGTCAAGAAAATTGATAATGCCAAAAAGTCAGGGAAATATTCTAAAAAGGACCGTGTGCTTTATTATCTTGATAAGGGAGCGGTATTGTACTTTAACGGAGAGTACGAAAAAAGTAATAATGCTTTCGAGAAAGCTGAATTGGCCATGGAAGAGCTGTTTACAAAAAGCATATCAAAAGCTGCCGGTTCTCTTCTTCTGAATGATAATATATTGGACTACTCCGGTGAAATTTATGAGAATATTTATATCAATATCTTCAAATCCCTGAACTATCTGAATTTAGGTAAATTTGACGACGCTTATGTGGAAACGAAGCGAGTCAACGATAAATTGCGCGCGCTAGCCGACAAATACGACAAACTTGTCACCGATATGAATAAATCTGGAAAATCAAAGGTTGAAATTCAGACAAGTAAAAATAAGTTTTATGACGACGTCTTAACTCATTATCTCAGCTATCTGATATTCAGCGCTGATGGTGAATATGATAATTGCCGAATTTCACTGCAAAAATTAAAAACCGCCTGGGATGAAAATACTCATATCTACGATCATAATATCCCCGATGCGGTCAAAAACAAATTCTATTTCGAGCCTTCCGGTGATGAACTGCATGTCCAGCAAAATGACAGGTCCGCATTAAACATTATCGCATTCACAGGACTCGCGCCCACGAAAGAACCGGTGGGCGGCTTGATTACAACTTATGATGACGCTGTTGGAGTGAGCGAGCTGGATGTTCCCATTCCCCTCCCTAACATTGCTTTTCCCGGAATGAAGCCCGGTTTTCATTTTAAATTTTCCTTGCCTGTACTCAAGCCTGCCGAGTCCGCCATAAGCCGAATCGAGATCATGGCAGACGGAGTGTATTTAGGCAATCTGGATCTACTGGAAGATATGGGGAAAATTGCTATTCATACCTTCGAGCAAAAAAAGGACATTATTTATTTCAAAACTATCCTTAGGACCGTGACAAAGGGGCTGGCTGCCGCAAAAGCAAAAGAAAAAATCAAGAAGGAAACCGGTTCCAACGGATTTTTTACTACCTTACTGAATGCGGCGGTGGACGTGGGGGTGGACGCTACAGAGAACGCGGATCTGCGCTGCTGGAGAACAATGCCAAATCAATGCTATATAGGCGAATTTGATATCGATCCGGGAGTTCATAACATCACCATTAATTTTTTAAACAGCTATGGATCCATAATTCAATCAAAATCGATAGAACAATACACAGTTGTTCATAATGGTTTTAACCTGATCGACGCGGTTTCATTAAACTAAAGGGCAACATGATGCATAGTTTCAAACTCTTGTGGATACTGACCATACTTTGCGGTTTTATAATATTATCTTCCTGCGCGGCGCCGAAAGCGCATAAAAACATTACTACCGATGACATGATTCCCGACTGGATTGATCATCCTTATAATTCATATCCCGCATCGAGATATATCGTGGGAATCGGAAGCGGCGACACGCGCGCTAATGCAGAAAATAACGCCATCGGAAGTATCTCCAAAGTTTTCCAATCAAATGTTTTTGTAGACGAAACAGTACTCCAAAATTATTATGAAAACAAACAGGGGGTTACCGCAACCGCGGAGATCATTAACAAAACAAATGTTAAAAGCAACCAGGCGCTCAAGAACATTACGATTGATAAATCCTATTTTTCATCCGCTGAAGGTCTTTATTACGTTCTGGCTTACCTGAACCGGCTGGATACGGAAGAATTATATCAGCAGGAAATAGAAGAAAATTATGAACTGGTAAACGATTACTATTCCCAATACACCGCAAATGAAAATAAACTTGTCAAATTCGCGTATCTGATGAGAGCATCGGATCTTATGGATGTGAATGAGCTCTTATTATCACAATTCAAAATTATCTCCGTGACCGGTGAAACCATCTTGTCTCCCGTTCCCGTAAGCCAAATAGTGAACGAAAAAGTAAAACTGCTCTCAACGATTACTGTCCGTTTAAATCCGGATGGCGCGCAGAGCGAGAAAGCCGCCCCTTATATTAAGGAGATTGTCGGAAAAATCGGATTTAAAATCGTTGAGAATCAAGCCGCTGATTTTGATATTATTTACCGTTTTATTTTTTCTCCGGCCAATTTGGGAAGGAACGATGTAAGCGGCAACAACTGGCGGCTGGAGTTGGATGTTAAAGACAATATTAATCAGTTCACTCTAAAAACATTCAACTATGCGAATCGTACCATGGGTATTTCCAAAGATCAGGCCTATGAAAAAATGATGACTACCCTGAAAAAAGAGCTTGATCAGCAATTTTTTAAACAATTTATGGAATATATCCGTTCAATCTAAAATTTCTTAAAGAAGGAATATTGTTTAGGTTAAGGAAATAAATTTAAAAGGTTAAGATTTTAGTTAATACCTATATTGTTCAATCAATCACAGGAGAAGTATCATGAGGAAATTCATTTTTGTTCTTCTAAGTCTTTTGACACTCGGATTTTTAGCTTCTTGCGGCGGCGGAAAAAAAATGGCGGCTGTATCTGAAGGATATGAAGTCCTTGAAGATCCGTTTCAGGATTTAAGAACTTTGTCTAATGACATTATTCAGGCAGGCGGAGTGGCGGCGTTGGCTCAGGGAATATCTGAACGCCGCGATTTGGCGGAGAAGAAAGCCGTGACAGAAGCAAAAGCACAGCTCGCGTCAATTTTTGAAGAGCAGGTTCAGCAACTTAACAAAAAATTTCAGGAAGAAATCGGTAGTAATGACGACACTGAAATCAATGAAGCTTTTACCTCTGTCATTAAAACACGATCCAGCCAGATGTTAAGAGGAGCTATCACAAAAAAAGTGAAGTATATGAAGAAAAAAGATTCTGATGTCATCACCTGCGCCGCTGTGGTTGCGATTGAACCTAATAATGTGAATCTTTCAATCCTTGATGAATTAAAGAAAAATGACAATAAACTTTATGAGAGATTTCGCGCTTCCCAGGCATATGAAGAATTAAAAAAGGAAATGGAAGAATACGAGAAACAGCAAAACAATTAGCCTTATATTTATAGCGGAACGGTCAACTGCTGTTCCGCTATCTTCTTTTCAGGATAAAATATCCGGATGACACTATTTCTTAACTTGATTACGCGTTCAGTGATTATATTTTTGATTGTGATTTCCATGAACACCGGCATGGCGGCAAACTCATATCCGGAGTGGTTTCTTTACCCGCGAAAATATGCAAATATTATTACCGGGTACAGCTACCGGGGACTTACAGCAAAAGAGGACGCCGCCTCTGTTTATAATGTGTACAAGGAATGCATTGTCAAAGGGACATACGAAGTTTTCGATACATCATCAGAGAAAGATCTGCTTCAGAACAGTGATTATTTCTATTATTTTTCACCGGATTCAGCTGACAAAACATATGATCTATTAACTGAAGTCGATCATTTTGACATTAATGTGATTTTCGGTGACTATATTGCCGCATTTGAACTCGATTCATTCGCTGTAGTCCCAAAAGAACCATTCCCGGTTATTGATGTAGATACCCTGACAAAACCGGATTGGGTGGAATCTTCGTTCTTTGATGATGATCTGTACTATTACGGTGTCGGAAAATTCACCACAACCGGAAATGAAAATGACGGTTGGAAAACCGCGGAAGAGCAGGCTGTTTTTAACATCTTAACAAATGTCGCGGTAGAAGTGCATAACGTCAAATATTATAGTCTAAGTTCTGATAACTCCGGACATTTAGAAGGAATCGAAGGAATTACCATATTAAAATTATTGTTTCTGGTTCGGAATATTTCCATCGTCCAACGATATCCCGATTTTAACAATCAATTATTTTTTGTTTTAGCAAAAATTTCTAAAACCGATATCTATAGCCCAATGCTAAATAGTAATAAATAGCAGTTACTTTTATGAAAGAGAATGATTTATGAAAAAGTTTCTCTACCTGGTCCTTTTGTTCGTAATGCCGCTGTCTGCCTATGATTTCAAAATCACTGTCCGTTGGGATGAGATGGCAGATATGGGGGAAGCCGATGGGATATTACAATATTACCATACCGGAAAAGTAGAAGCCATCAGAGGTAATTTACAAAAGCCGTCGAGTGATGGAAATATCCTTGTTAACAGAACTTTTAACGGTGATACTCAGGAATTTATCATTATAGACTCCAAAGATTGTATCGCCAATATATGGATTGCAAATCCACTGATTGATGAAGACTTTTCAACTGCTGAAGATTTGTTGATGCTCAGCCGTTCGGATGCCTCCGTCCGGGTTGAAGATAATGTCAATCATAAGACATATGAAGTAAAAGTTCCGGAGAATCAGCCCGGCCTGGTTTTCCACGGTGGAGCCATTATTGACGGCCAATTCATTAAGATAACCGAAATGTATGAGACCCAGCGTTTATATAAAGTATCGATGGTTCACGCCGTTACCGGTAAAATACTTTCCGGTGTTAACGTCATCGTTAAAAACAAAACTACCAATGAAACAGTTTGCTCCGGACAAACAGATAAAAACGGAGTATTTTCTCATAAGTTTGATTATGGACAATATGAAGTTACTTTTACAAAGGAGGGTTTTATTTCTTCCCGGCACACATTTGAAATGGACCTTACCGAGTTGCCGGTTAGCATGAATTTCGCGCTCACTCCAAAAATCGATAAAATCCGGATCGTTTTGACCTGGGGTGCTCATCCTGAAGATTTAGACGCCCATCTCTCCGGACCATCCGGATCAAATGAACAATTTCATATCTGGTGGCGTAACAGAACGCTCATTGACGGCAGGGATTTTCTCGATGTTGATGATCAGCATTCCTACGGACCGGAAACTGTCACCATTTATAAACCAATGCATGGAACCTACAGATATGTCGTGCATAATTTTAGCGGCCGGCACCGCAAAAACAGCTTTGACTTATCTTATAGCCATGCCCATGTTGATGTTTATGCCGATGGGGCGCTGAAAGCCGGATTTGATATACCTTGTCAAAGCCGGGGAAATGTGTGGAATGTATTTGAAATTGATGAGTACCAGAGAATAATTCCGGTAAATCAGCTCTATGATGAGCGTGAAAGTTCCGATGTTATTCATTAGTATGACAATTAATAGCCAACGGAGTAACTGAAATGCGAGCATATAATTATCTGTTTTTCAGCTTCATATTATCCGTACTTCTCACTATGACTAATCTACATGCTCAGGATGACTTTAAGGAATGGTTAAAAAAAGATCAAAAACAGTATAACCACTATCTTGATGAGACGGACCGCGCCTTTTTGAATTTTCTTGAGAAGGACTGGCAGGCATTTGACGCGCGAAAGGGGCTGAAGGCCGATGACCAGCCAAAACCAGTCACCATCCCGGTTGCCAAAGATGAAGAAAAACCCGTTGAGCCGGAATCTGATCAGACGAAAACAATAAAAATTATCGATGACCCAAATCCACTCCAGGAGCCGGTGAAGAAGCCTGATATTGTTTCTCATGAACCCGATCCTGCCAGTCCGGCAGTTGAATTTGAATTTTTCGGATCCTTATACAGGGTTGAATGTGCCGTTAATCCCCAATGGGATTTCGCTTTTCCGGTCTCAAACAAATCTATCAGTAACGCGTGGGAAAAGATGGCAGTCGATCATAAATCAGGCCTGATAAGTCAACTGGAAAATCTGAGGGCAGAAATGTTCCTCAACGATTGGGGTTATGTCTTACTGATACATCGTTTCGCGGGAAGTGTTTATCCCGGAAACACAAACAAACAGATTCTTTATGAATGGTTTTTGCTCAACAGATCGGGTATGGCGGCGCGCGTCGCTTATCAGAATAACAATATTTTGTTATTGCTGCCTGTAAAAAATCAGATGTTTGAAGTACAATTTACGATGATTGATGAGATCAGACACTATTTCATCGACTGGAATCAGATTCTGGATTTGAATCAGCAGATCTTTACATATACCGGTGAATATAAGGATGCCGAAAACACCGTGAATCTTGTGGTCAATCGGGTTCCGAAATTTAATAGTTCCCCGGAAACCAGATCGCTGAATTTTAAATACGATCAAGAGGACATTTCCCTGGATGTGGAATTCACCGATGATGTTGTCCGATTTTTTAAAGAGTATCCGCAAACGGAGTTGGAGGTTTATTTATCGGCCGGAACATCGGAGTATTTTAACCAATCCGTTATAAATTCATTAAAACCGTATCTGGAAGGTAAAACAGAACTTCAGGCAGTTAATTTTTTACTGAGGTTTGTACAAACCGCGTTTGCATATAAAACGGATGACAAGCAATTTGACCGGGAAAAATATTTGGTGCCGGAAGAAACTATTTTCTATCCCGCATCCGATTGCGAAGACAGATCAATTTTATTTTCCTACCTGGTGCGCCATTTGTTAAACTTAGATGTCATTTTATTGAATTATCCCGGACATATCAGCACCGCTGTCCATTTTGGGGGCGACGTTTCAGGCGACAAACTGCAGTACAACAATAAGACCTATGTGATATGCGATCCGACATATATAAATGCCGACGCGGGAATGACGATGCCTGACTTCAAACTCATAAGCCCGTCCGTTATCCGATATACCAACTAAATTAACCCGTTGGTTCTAAACCGAAGCAGTTCAACTGTCATTTTCTTCTTGACAGTTGAACTTTTATTTTCTATACTGGTATGACCACTTACCAGTATAGAAAGAAGGATCATGAAAAACGATCGGCCGCTCAGACCCGCATCTTTTGCAGAACACAAACTTATGACCGCTATTTTGGACGGAACGTATCCCGCCGGATCGGCGCTTCCTGCTGAAAGGGCCTTGGCGGAAGAAATCGGCATAACCCGCCCCACTCTGCGTGAAACGATGAAGAGATTATCCGGTGAAGGCTGGATCACTATTCAGCACGGCAAACCTACGATGGTCAATGATTATTGGGAAAAAGGCGGGCTGTCCCTTCTTGGCACTTTGGCCAAATACGGTGAGGATCTGCCCGAAGAACTCATTATTCATCTTCTGGATGTCAGAGCGAATCTGATGCCGGCCATCGCCGCCAGGGCTGCTTTATATGCTCCCGACACGCTCTTGGATTATCTGGACGCCTTTGACCGCGGCACAGAGAATCCCGGAACATTCGCCGAATTTGACTGGGGCCTCCAGGTACTCATGACAAAGCATTCAAAAAATCCTGTCAATATGCTTATCTTAAATGATTTCTCATATATTTTTAAAGTCCTGGCGGTAAAATATTTCGATCATCCCGAAACCAGACAAGCTTCACTAAAATATTACTCTCTTCTTACTGATGCTATTTCAAACGGTAAAGAACGAATTGAGCCGCTGGTTCGCGAGGCGATGGAAAAGAGTCTTGAATTATGGGAATCACTTTATCCCGAAAACGGAGGTGTATAATGCAGCGCTGGAATGGTTGGGGTGATCCTTCAATTAATATGGAAATATCTAAAAAAGCGCATTTAATGCTAAAGGAGTTGGTAGGGGATTCAATGCCGGTACCGGATGTACCGATAGAACAGCTGCTAAAAAATATTCCGGAGTCAAGGCTTCCAAAAAATCAGATGATTTCTGTTGATCCCGCGGACAGACTGCTGCATGCTCACGGACAAAGTCTGCCTGACTGGATTTCACTGCGCGGCGGAACTTTACCACTTTTCCCCGATGGCGTGGCGCATCCTTCGTCGCTAAAGGAACTGGAAAAAATTATCCGGTTTGCATCAGAAAATGGAATTGTCATTATCCCCTATGGAGGCGGAACGAGTGTTGTGGGACATTTGAATGTACCTCCGGAGAAACGTCCGGTTTTGAGTATCTCCATGAAGCGTCTCAACCAGTTGATTTCTATTGATAAAAAAAGTCATCTCGCTACATTTGAAGCCGGTATCACCGGTCCGGACATAGAAGCGCGATTAAGGGCGCACGGTTTTACACTTGGACATTATCCGCAATCATTTGAATATTCTTCACTCGGAGGCTGGATCGCGACGCGTTCCAGCGGGCAGCAGTCAAGGCATTTTGGCCGTATCGAGCAGTTATTCGCGGGCGGTGAAATCATTACACCTAAAGGAAAAATGAATCTCCCGCCTTTCCCCGCTTCGGCGGCCGGTCCGGATTTGCGGGAAATAATTATGGGCTCTGAAGGCCGGCTCGGAGTCATCAGCAAAGCCATTTTACGAATCTCACCGATACCGGAAAAAGACATCGTTTACGGAGTGTTCTTTCGCTCATGGGATGAGGCGACTGAGGCCGCCCGTAATATCGCTAACTCCAAAACCCCTTATTCCATGCTTCGCTTAAGCACCGCTGCTGAAACAATGACAAGCCTCGCGCTTATCGCCGGACACGATACAGAGATATCTGTATTGACTAAATATCTAAGAATTCGCGGAATAAGCATCGATAAGGCGTGCATGTGTCTTATCGGATTTACCGGAACACACCGCATTGTAAAATCCGCCAAAAAAGAAGCATTTGGAATCATCCAAAACCACGGAGGAGTTTCCGCGGGACCTGCCATGGGTAATTCCTGGAAAAAAAACCGGTTCAGAACTCCGTATCTTAGAAATACGCTCTGGGACGCGGGCTATGCGGTCGACACTCTTGAGACAGCCGTGACATGGGATAATGTAAATCTGACTCTTGAAGCCATCGAATCCGCCATTAAATCCGCACTGAGACCATTCAACGAAAGAATCCATGTATTTAGTCACTTGTCACATATATATCCTACCGGATCGAGTATTTATACGCAATTTGTTTTCAGAATCACTGATTCCGCCATGGAAAATCTTAGCCGCTGGAAAGCCATAAAACAAGCGGCCAGCAATGCCATTGTTGATGCCGGAGGGACCATCAGTCATCAGCATGGTATCGGCAAAGATCATGCTCCCTACATCAAAGTGGAAAAAGGGACGGTAGGCTTGGAAATGATTAAACATATTTTCGATGAAATCGATCCTGAACACAGGATGAGTCCCGGAAATATTATCCAGAAGGCCGGTAAAAAATGGAACTAAACGATCTGCCCGAACATTGGGATCTGATTATTATTGGCGGAGGTATCACAGGAGCAGGAATATTCAGGGAAGCGGTGCGTATGGGGCTTCGTGTTCTGCTTCTGGAACAGCATGATTTCGCCTGGGGGACATCAAGCAGGTCATCAAAACTGATTCACGGAGGTCTGCGGTATCTCAAACAGGGGCGCTTTCTCCTCACCCGAACTTCTGTCAGAGAGCGGCAGCGATTGCTTCATGAGGCGCCGGGACTTGTTGAGCCGCTGCCCTTTCTGCTGCCTGTTTACAATGATCATCCCGCGGATAAAATCATGCTGGAAACCGGGCTTTCTATCTATGATATTCTTGCGAAGGAAAAACAGCATGATTATTTCGACCGTACCGAATTTTCCCTGATGGCGCCTCATGTCCGGAAAAAAGGCCTGAAAGGCGGATTCCGCTTTCTTGACGCGCAGGTGGATGATGCCCGGCTGGTACTCCGGCTCATCAATGAAGGGCTTGAATCCGGAGGTGTCGCGAAAAACTACAGCAAGGTTTCCAAAATTCTTAAAAACAAGAGAAATGAAGTAACCGGAGTCAATGTTAAAGACAGTGAATCAAATGAAGAGCGTATTTTTTCGTGCCGGCTGGTCATAAATGCTACCGGAAGCTGGGCGGAAACTTTTCATCCCTCGCCGGTGAAAGGACTCCATCTGAGACCTTTGCGAGGAAGCCATCTCATATTTCCGGCATGGGCGATCCCTCTGCCCCAGGCAATTAGTTTTTTCCATCCTGCCGACAAGAGACCCTTATTTGTTATCCCGTGGGAAGGAGCCGTTTTTATCGGCACAACGGATGTTGACTTTAAAGAACCCTTGTCATTTGAACCGGTTATCACTATGGAAGAGGTAGAATATCTCATGGAAGGACTTACATCACTTTTCCCTTCGCTTGATATCACCTTAGATGATTGTCTCTCATCATATGCCGGTGTTCGCCCGGTTCTGAGCGAAGGGAATTTACCGCCGTCTGAAGAGACTCGTGAACATGTGGTGTGGGTACAGAAAGGACTTATCACCATAACAGGAGGCAAACTTACGACGTTCCACCGACTTGCGTGGGACGCGCTAAAAGCAGCTCTCCCGTATCTTCCACCAGGAACCGAGACTGTTAAAAACGAACCCGTCTTCCAACCTGCTCCGGTAAAAAAGGGTCTTGTCAGTAATCTGGACGCAAACATCATTCGCCGGCTTTATGGAAGATATGGATTGAAGGCTGAGGCGCTCATTCAAAATTCTGACAAGAGAGATCTTAAAATCATCCCCGGTACAAATACAATCTGGGCAGAGCTGCCTTACACCGCAAAAAATGAACACATCCGGCATCTTACCGATCTTCTGTTACGCCGCACACGGATTGGTCTTCTATTGCCGGGCGGCGGTGAAGCATATCTCAGCCATATCCAGAGAATCTGTCAACCTGTCTTGCCCTGGGATAACACAAAATGGGAAGATGAAAAAAATCAATATCTTGAACATTGGAAATTAAAACACAAAGTTCCGGTAAAATAGATTCATACCTGCTTGATTCAACTAAAGCATCCGCGTATTTTACCGATAGCCGATATAGAATTCACTGTTGCAACCGGACGATACTCCACTAATCAGCGGAATACTTATGCCGACAAAAGACCTTTTGTTATCCATCGATAACGGCACCCAGAGCCTTAAAGCCATGATTTTCGATTTAAATGGTGATTTACTTGCCATCAACCAGGTTCCATTCAAACCCTATTTTTCCGCCAATCCGGGTTGGGCTGAACAAGACCCCGAAGTCTTTTGGAAAACGCTATGCCGTGCATGTCAGGGTCTCTGGGAAGCAAATAACGCTTATAAAGAACGGATCGCGGGTGTGGCGCTCACCACTCAGCGAGGAACGGTCATTAATCTCGATAAAAACGGAAATCCGCTTCGGCCGGCTATTCTTTGGCTTGATCAGAGAAAAGCCTACGGACAACCACCGCTCGGAGGCTGGTGGGGTACTTTATTTAAACTGCTCCGGCTCAGCGGAACAATTTCGTACTTCCAGGAAGAAGCTGAAGCCAACTGGATTCGACTGGAGCAACCTGAAATCTGGAAGCAAACACATAAATATCTGCTGTTATCCGGCTATCTGACCCACCGGTTGATCGGAAAATTTGTGGACTCCATTGGTTGTCAGGTCGGTTACATCCCCTTTGATTACAAAAATTTGCGCTGGGCTTCAGGCTGGGATTGGAAATGGAAAGGCGTTCCCGTTGAGCGGAATCAGCTTCCGGATCTAATTGAGCCCGGTGAAGTACTAGGGGAGATTACAACGGAAGCATCCGCGGAAACTGGTATTCCGGCCGGTCTTCCGCTTATTGCAGCGGCGGCCGACAAGGCTTGCGAAGTAATCGGTTCCGGAAGTCTCGAACCGTCCATCGGCTGTCTGAGTTACGGAACAACAGCGACAATAAACGTAACTCACAAGAAATATATTGAGGCTATTCCTTTTCTTCCTCCCTACCCTTCCGCCGTCAGAGACTATCATTCCATGGAAGTTCAGATTTACCGGGGCTTCTGGATGGTCAGCTGGTTTAAAGAGGAGTTTGGATATCCGGAGAAGCAGGAAGCGGAGATACGAGGTATCGATGCCGAAGCCCTGTTTGACAAACTCATCGACGACATTCCCGCCGGCTCCATGGGCTTGATTCTTCAGCCATACTGGACCCCGGGTATTAAGCTTCCCGGACCCGAGGCGAAGGGCGCCGTCATAGGATTTGGCGATATCCATACACGCGCGCATTTATTCAAAGCGATCCTGGAAGGATTAGCCTACGCCCTGCGTGAAGGTAAAGAAAGAATCGAAAAACGTACGCATATCCCCATCGAATCTCTGCGTGTTTCGGGTGGCGGCTCACAAAGCAGGAACGCGATGCAGGTTACGGCGGATATTTTTGGTCTTCCCACTGCCCGACCCCATTTGTACGAGACCTCCGGCCTTGGAGCGGCCATAGAAGTTGCCGTGGGTTTGGGCTTGCACAATAATTTTAATGACGCGGTCAATGCGATGACAAGGGTCGGTGATGTCTTTGAGCCGAATCTGAAAACACATCAGCTTTACGATGAACTCTATAAGGATGTTTATAAAAAAATGTACAGCAACCTTAAACCTTTGTATGAGCGTATCCGTGAGATAACGGGATATCCCAAATGAGGGTATAAAATTATCCTTTTTACGGATGCCGATCGGGATAATTGATAAAATGTTCAGGAAATAAAAAATCACTCATCTAATAAAAAAACACTTTTTTTCTTTAAAATATATACATTTTTGAATAAATATCATTCTTTATTGAGAAATCTGTGCGTAAAAACACTTGCATTCTGCATATAATCTAATATATTTGCATATCCATTCTACAGATCCAGGCCCTCTGGATTTTAATTAATGCGGGATTCCTTTCCGCAAAATATTTATTATGTCCAACTAATTTGCAAGGAGAGATGACGGATGAGAAAAGGATTACTTTTTACCGGGTTAATTGTTTCCATTCTGGTTACTGCCCTGATGTTTAGTTGCGAACGCTCCACATCACCGACCGACTCGGCTTCAACCGAAATGATGCAGGCGCAGGATGTACCTGTAAATGGTACCCCGATTGATGGAAGTTATATCGTTGTACTGGATCAGCAGCAGGTAAGTTTAGGCAAAACAGCCGCTGCGGTACAAGCAACAGCGAAAGCGGTATTGTATGATTCAAAAATGAGTGAATCATCCATCGGTTCAATTTACAGCCGGGCAATAACCGGATTTTCAGTCAAAGCATCAAAAGAAGAAATTGAAAAATTAAAAAATGACAGCCGCGTATCATTTATTGAGCAGGACCGGGTAATCACTTTAGGTCCATCGATTTTTGCAAAAAAACCGCCGGCACCACCGGTTGCGCAAACCACACCATGGGGAATTACACGGGTTGGCGGAGCAACAGCGTCAGCGGGCAAAGTGGCCTGGATTATTGATACGGGTGTCGATTTTGAACACCCCGACTTAAATGTTGATATAGCAAGAAGTGTTACCTTTATAGCAAGAACCACAACGGGTGATGACGACAATGGTCATGGCTCACACGTTGCCGGAACGATCGCAGCTATTGACAACACCGAAGGCGTTGTTGGTGTCGCGGCCGGAGCAACTGTTGTGGCCGTTAAGGTACTTGACCGCAGAGGCAGCGGATCCACCACTGGGGTAATCGCCGGTGTTGATTATGTTGCCGCAAACGGCGCGGCCGGTGATGTTGCCAATATGAGTCTTGGCGGCGGCATTTCGGACGCCCTTGATCAGGCTGTTTTGAACGCCTCGAATAACGGGATTTATTTTGCCTTGGCAGCAGGCAACGAATCGGATGATGCGAACAATCATTCACCTGCGCGGGTCAATGGACCTTATGTTTATACTGTATCTGCTTTCGATATTAATGATGTATTCGCTTATTTTTCAAATTATGGCAATCCGCCCGTGGATTATTCCGCCCCCGGAGTAAGCATTCTGTCTTTGTGGAAAGACGGCGGAACGAATACTATTAGTGGAACTTCAATGGCTACCCCACATGTCGCGGGACTACTTCTCGTAACCAACGGTAATATTAAAACAGATGGCTATGTTACCGGTGATCCTGACGGCAATGCAGATCCTATTGCGCATAAGTAATCACTTTATGAATCATAAAAGGATCTCCGCGCGGAGATCCTTTTTTTTTTACCATTATACATCCCAAAATCAAAAGAACTTGACATAATTATTTGTTTTTAAAGTGATTAACCACATCCAAAAATTGATAATTATTTTGATTCAAAATTGTTGATGTAAAAGTCAGAATTTTGTATGATTACACTTGGTATTAAAATTTAATATTTGCCATAATTTTGAATTGACTCAAATTAACTAAGAGAGCATAATCGATGGGCGTATTTTCAAAAATTTTCGCAGCTTCTCCTTTTGGCCCCTTACAAGCTCACATGTCCACTGTAATGGAATGTGTTGTCAAAGTGCCTGAATTATTTGAAGCGGTCAAAAAGGGTGAACAGGAAAAAATTCAGCCGCTTGCAAAAGAAATCTCGCGCCTCGAGCATTCAGCTGATTTAATTAAGAATGATATCAGAAACAGCTTGAGACAAGGACTTTTCATGCCTGTTGACCGGAACGATATCTTAGAAATGCTTGGTATTCAGGATTCACTTGCCGATACCTGTGAGGATATCGGTATGCTCCTGACATATAAAGAGTGCAAAATCCCGAAATGTATGGATATGCACTTTTGGGTATTCCTGGACAAGAATCTTGAAACAATTGACAAGGCGTCCAAAGTCATGCAGGAAATGGATGAACTCATTCAGTCATCATTTGGAGGTAAAGAAGCGGAACGGGTTATGCAGCTTGTGGAACAAGTGGCTTACGCGGAGCATGAAGCCGATTTGGTCCAGCAAAAATTACTTCAATCCCTTTTCGCGAATGAGCATGAGTTTACACATGGTGAATTTATTTTATGGATGGGTATTCTCAGGACACTGGCCCGTCTGTCAAACTCCGCAGAAAAACTGGCGAACAGAGTGCGAATGATTCTGGAAATAAAGTAATTTTTAATTTGACGCGAATGACCACTGGAGAATAGATGGAATTTGGTTCAATACTTTTTGTACTTGCGATTATTTTTGGTTTCTACATGGCCTGGTCTATCGGAGCCAATGATGTTGCAAATGCGATGGGTACTTCGGTAGGCTCGAAGGCTCTGACAATAAAAAGAGCTGTTATTCTTGCTGCTATAATGGAATTTTCGGGAGCATTCTTTGTCGGTTCCCATGTTTCTGAAACGGTACAAAAAGGAATCGTCTCACCTGAGATTTTTTCTTCAAATCCTGTTTTTTTTGTTTATGGTATGCTGGCCGCGCTTCTGTCCGCAGCCATCTGGCTTCAGGTGGCATCTTACTTTGGCTGGCCGGTCTCAACGACACACTCAATTGTTGGATCGATCATTGGCTTTGGAATTTTAATCGGTGGGGTTGATGCAATTCACTGGCAGAAAGTTGGGTCTATTGTCGGAAGCTGGGTGATATCTCCCGTACTGAGTGGAACAATAGCATTTGTAATATTCAGCATTCTTCGAAAGCAAATATATTATAACGCGGATCCCGTGTCCGCGGCAAAAAGAATTACCCCCTTCCTCGTGTTTTTAGTTTTTTTTGTTATGACGCTTGTCCTGGTTTTTAAGGGCCTCAAAAATTTGCACCTGGATCTTCCTCTTGGCTCGGCATTGTTAATTGCCGCAGCAGTCGGAATAATTGCTTCCATTATAAGTTTTTTTCTTGTAAAACGTATCAAGGAGACTCCTGAACCGGATCGTGTCCGTTTATTTCAACCCGTTTCTGTCGCAGATAATATAAAAAAAGCTTCAAGGTTCCTACAGGCGGCAAAACTTGATTCAAGCGGTGATATAAATGAAATGCTTTCAAAGTTACTCTCCGATTTGAAGGCAATAAGAAGCAGGGTCAGAACAGGTGTTACCATCGAGCGGGGGAGCACTGAATACCGGACAGTCGAACGCATCTTTGTTTATCTGCAGATCATGAGCGCGGCCTTTGTCGCGTTTGCGCATGGCGCTAACGATGTCGCCAATGCCGTGGGTCCCCTGAGCGCTGTTATCAATGTGCTGATAAACGGGTCGATAACGACACAGTCTGCAGTGCCTACGTGGGTGCTAATGCTTGGCGGCGTCGGCATTGTTGTCGGTCTTGCGACATGGGGATGGCGTGTCATCGAAACTATCGGTAAAAAAATCACCGAACTGACTCCGACCCGAGGATTTTCAGCTGAATTTGGCGCTGCAATCACTATTGTTTTCGCGTCAAAATTGGGACTACCAATATCAACTACACACGCTCTCGTGGGCGCCATTTTAGGCGTCGGCCTGGCGCGCGGGATTGGCGCGTTGAACATGAGATCTATCCGTGATATTATCCTTTCATGGATAATCACCATTCCCGTCGGAGCGCTTGGAGCAATTTTATTCTTCTATATTTTAAAAAGCATCTTTTATTGATTGTTCCGGAAAAAAGATTTATTATCATTAGTGCCCATTGCAGTAATCAGTATCAGTAGCTTTTAAATAGAATTAAAGCAGTATCTCATTCGTACAACACCCGGATTGACTTGGAATATTCACCCTGCTTAGATTGTTTGTTATGATACAAATTTATCATTGCAGGATTCAATAAGTCAAGGCAGATGATGTTCCTTTGTTTATCCCATTAATCATTAAAAATGCTGTTTTTTTAACTTGTCTGGATATTAATGAACATCCGAAAATTCTGAGATTGTTTTTATATATATCGGCCTAAGATCATATATACTATATTAAGGAGGATGTCCGTATGAGTAATGACCAGAAGAATAAAAATAACTCAAATGATGGATTTTTTCACCCCTCTCCGGAAACCATTGAACAAGCCCACATCAAAGATTATGAATCAATTTACAAACGTTCCATAGAAGACAGAGAGGGTTTTTGGGCCGAAGAAGCCGAAAAACTCGGCTGGTACGAAAAATGGAACAAAGTGCTGGATGATTCCGAAAAACCTTTCTATAAATGGTTTACAGGCGGCAAGACCAACATAATCCACAACGCGATTGATCGGCATCTGAAAAATTGGCGCAGAAATAAGCTGGCGCTTATCTGGGAGGGAGAACCGGGTGACGTTCGCACATACTCTTATCACGCGCTGAACAGAGAAGTTTCTAAGTTTGCCAATGTACTGAAAAGCATGGGTGTCAGAAAAGGCGACATCGTAACTATATATATGCCACAGATACCCGAACTTGCATTTGCCATGCTGGCCTGCGCTAAAATCGGCGCCGCTCACAGCGTCGTTTACGGCGGTTTCAGCGTAGAAGCGCTCGCCGAACGGATTGAAGACGCGAGAAGCCGTGTACTGGTTACCGCGGACGGTGGCTACCGTAGAGGACAACCTACTAAGTTGAAAGAAATTGCAAATGAGGCGATTAAAAGATCCCCGACTATCGAAGTTTGCATCACCGTAAAACGCACCGGTGAAGACGTTTATATGGAAAATGACCGTGACTTCTGGTGGCATGATCTGATGACTCTGCCTATAGCAAGCCCGAAATGTGAAACGGAAGTCATGGATTCTGAAGATATGCTATTTATTCTGTACACCTCCGGAACCACAGGCAGACCCAAAGGTGTGGTCCATACACATGGAGGTTACAGTGTTTACACGGCCTCAACTCATCATTACGTGTTTGACATTAAGGATGATGACCGCTGGTGGTGCGCTGCCGATCCCGGCTGGATCACTGGTCATAGCTATATTGTTTACGGACCGCTGATCAATGGCGCCACGATCATGATGTACGAAGGAGCTCCTAATCATCCCTATCCAAACCGGTGGTGGCAGATTGTTGAAAAATACGGAATCACTATTTTATATACTTCGCCGACGGCGATAAGAGGTCTTATGCGGTTTGGTGACGCCTGGCCGGAAAGACACGATTTATCCACCCTGCGGCTTCTCGGATCGGTTGGCGAACCCATAAATCCTGAGGCCTGGCTTTGGTATCACCGCGTAATCGGCCGGGAAAAATGCCCGATTATGGATACATGGTGGCAAACCGAGACCGGTGGTTTTATGATTACTCCCATTCCTGTGATGCCCCTGAAACCGGGTTCCGCCAGTCGTCCATTCTTCGGTAATGAAGTGGGGGTTGTGGATGAAAAAGGTAAAGAAGTTAAACCCGGCGAAGAGGGAAAACTTGTAATCAAAGCTCCTTGGCCCGGGATGGCGAGAACAATCTACCGCGATCCCGAACGCTATGTTGAAACCTACTGGAAGGATTATGAAAAACAGGGTTGGTATAAAGCCGGTGACTCGGCCAGGATCGACAAAGACGGATACCTTTGGGTTATCGGCCGCATCGATGATGTCATAAAAGTGAGCGGATACCGGCTTGGGACAGCGGAAATTGAAAGTGCTCTGGTCAGCCATTCCGCCGTTTCTGAAGCAGCGGCAATTGCTCTGCCCCATGAACTTAAAGGGAACGCGATTCATACTTTTGTGATCCTGAGAGCCGGTCTTACCGGGAGCAAAGCGCTGGAAAATGAACTGAAAGAACATGTCAGCCGTGAGATCGGACCAATCGCCAAACCGGAAACAGTTCATTTTGTTGAGACACTTCCAAAAACCAGAAGCGGAAAAATCATGCGTCGGGTTCTGAAAGCCCGCGCCCTCGGTCAGGATGAAGGTGATTTAAGCACACTTGAGCAATAAAATATTTGTCAGCGGCAGATTTTCTGCCGCTGTTTATTTCCTAAACACGAAAATAATTTTCGCCCTCTTTTAGTTAGGATATATAGATAGTGTTCTGACTAAAAGGGATTCTTATGAAACTCCCGATTATTTTAATCTGGCTGTTTGCCGCGTTTATGCCGTTTACCTGCAGTGATGAGAACATAAGTAGAAAGGTGTCGGACGAAGTTCTTCCGTTTCAATTGGTCTATAATGGTGGGTTTGAAGAACACAGCCTGAGGAAACAAATACCCGCAAGATGGTTCAAACCTCATTCCAATACACTTCTGGATCATGAGATTTACAGGTGGGATAACGATATATTTCACAGTGGTGATCATTCCGTCTCTATTGAAATCCCTTCGAACCACCAGGAAATCCCCGCGTCTTTTTACTGGACACAAACGCTAAATAATTTTCAAGCGGGACACACTTACAAACTAAGAGCCTGGGTAAAAACAAAAAATCTCTCGCGAAGCGCATGGATAAAGATCATGTTCCCCGACAAATTCCACCACAGCTTCGTCCTCAGCGCCAGCACGATAGAGTCATCCCGATTAACCGGCACCAGTGACTGGAAAGAAATCATATTGCTTTTCACCATTCCGCCCGGCACCCGACGTGTTTTGATAAAAACCGGTCTTGACACCATCGGCAACAGTGGAGGAAAAGTCTGGTTTGATGATATTCAAATTTATGAGGAAGACTACCTGAAATGGTATGAAATCTAAAAGGCTATGAAACTTCATCAAGATTTACGACCCGCGCGTATGGCTCTTTTAATCCTTCGGTACAATTCCTGCACATGTCGATCGCCTTGCGATTTTTTAATACCGATCTGCGGAAGTTCATGTACTTATTATTTGTCCAGGTTTCTCTGAATGAAACACCATCCGTAAATATATTGGCAAAAGCATGATCCGCGTCTTTGTCAAAACAGCAGGGACTTACGGATCCGTCCCAGTTTACCGTGGAATTCATCCATAACCGCTTACACCAGTTCGGAACATCATCTTTTAGCTGTAAATGATCGCCATCAAAAGAATATCGCCTCATATCAGTATCATCGGGCAAAAATTCTTCCGCCTGATCAGCGGAATAAACCTGCGCGGTTTTAAATGAGAGATGATCCACCTTAAACCGCTTCGCGAGCCGGATGATCTCATCAATCTCATTCTGATTATGTTTAAAAACGATAAACTGCAATTCAATAAACGGTGTTTTACTGTTATGCCGTTTTTTCGCTTCCGATAACCGGCCGAGAGTCTCAAGAACCAGATTATAATTGCCTCCGACTCTGTATTGCTCGTATGTTTGCTGATTCGTTCCATCCATAGAAAAAATAATCTGATCAAGCCCTGAAAGAATAACTTCGTCCGCTGCCTCATCATCCCGCACAAAATGTCCGTTGGTCGAGGTCTGCGTCATAACACCCTTCGATTTAGCGTACTTCACAAAATCGATAAACGATTTGTTAATGAAAGGTTCACCCTGATTCCAGAATTGTACCAAAAATATATAATCTCCCACGTCATCCATTAATCGTCTGAAATTATCCAGATCAAGCTTCCCCTTAGGGCGCGCCATATCTCCGTTTCCCGATGGGCACATGGGGCATTTAAGATTACAGATATTAGTAGGCTCCACCATCAGAACCGGCGCGTATCCCCAGACAACAGGTTTCCGCGACAATTTTGAGATGTTCATTGACAGCCAGATTTTGAAGAAGTTTAAAAGACGGCGCGGGGTATAACTAACTTTTGATGCGCGCAGAAGGCGTATTGCCGATTTAAAAGGCAAAAATGAAAGCGTTAATTTATCTAAAAATGACATCTTTAGTCCAATGCTTATTTATCCGGAAAAGTTAGATGATTTTTCCACCGATGTTCCGATTTAAAATGACAACGAATTTGGCTGAACCCGTAATTCTGTTTATTTATTTTTATACTGCCTGAAAAAAATTACTCTGACTTTTTATCTAAGACGGAACGGTATTTTTTGAACACCATTCTATTTTTCCCGGTTCCAATAGCTTTTTTTGCGGCAGATTTGAATATCCCACCGGCATCCCGGAGATCGTTTCTTCTCTTTATTATATAGTACACACCCGCCAAAGCCGGCAGAATGGCGTTAATAAAAAACAGAAAAAGTGACAGTCCGACCGCCGATGAGCCCGGTATGCCGAATTTGCCAAAGAAAAAAACCGATAGCGCTTCCCTGACTCCCAGTCCCGATACGGAAATCGGCAGTAATCCGGCTCCCCAGATGAAAATTACAGATAGTGATGTTTCATAAAACCCAATATCATGAACTGAATTGAGCAAATAATAATACTGCAAAATCAGCCCGCCGAATATTGCTACCGAGAAAATGAGTGTTCTAAAAAATAAGCTGTGATAATTGACTTCCCGTTCCTGATACTTTTTAAGAAACGCTCTTTGCATCATGAGCGGAAGAAAAAAATAAACCAACAATAACAATCCACTCAATCCCCACAATACAAAACGATACTTAGGAAACATAAGAGGAAAAGCTAAAGATACCATGAATATTTTAATGTATGTCTGAAAAAATTTTTCGATTCCAAAGGCAACAACTTTTCCTCCCTTTTTCCCGGGGAGTAAGAATATTTTGGTGATTTCCGCGTGTCCCCCGGGCAGCATCATGCGGAAAGCAAATCCCGCGAAAAATGAAGGTATTAGATCTACCGCCCTGAAATGGATGGAATTACTTTCCACAAGATATTTCCAGCGATAAAACTGGGCAGTCAAGCTCAGAACAGCCAGGACAATGACAAATACAATCACCGAGAGTTCTAAGTTCATTATTGTTGCGAACATCTGTTCCCGGTCAATATACGCCAATATCCACGCGAGAAGTAGAAATCCCACAAGGTACTTTAGCGCGAATAAGATTCGTTGTTTTAATCTTTCTCTCATATGTTGTGTAAGCTTTTAATAAGTCTCTTGTTCCAGATGTTGTTAAGGTGTGTCAATTTAGTTAATCCGGCCTACTTTTTCCATTCATAAATTTGCAGGACTCCAAGCAGGCTGAAGAAAATGACATATCCCGGATAAATGATCTGCATCAGAGGAAGATACGGTACCAATTCTTTTTTTTTGAATATAAAACAGGCTTTAATCAAAGTAATCAGCTCGGCGCTAAATTTAATTGCCAGTAACGCCAACCACAATCCCAGCCATTTTGAGTTTAAAAAAGGAAAAATAATAAGGATGATGAAATAAAGGAACAAAACTATTGAAAGCAGAACCGACGGCAGTGATTTATTCAATGTTTTGCTGTTTTTCCTAACCTGTTGATGAAATATCTCCTTACCGGTAAGAGGCGGTTTTGTTGATACAAACGTTGCCGGATGGATGCAATAGTCAATTTTCCCCCCATCTTCTCTTCTGAAGCGTTCCGTCAGGTGAACATCATCTCCGCTTCGGAATTTTTTCAAAGAGTCATATCCCCCGACATCCGCATAGACCTTTTTTTTATACGACAGATTGCGTCCGATACTACTCATTGGAAAACCTAATTTCGTGGGCGCTGCCGTTACCACTGCGGAAAACAGATTATCAAATTGTAAGATACGCCCCAGGAAGCCCTTCAGCCCTGTTAAAGGTGAATGTCCCAGTACCATGCTCGTATGATCGTCAAAATATGAACTCATTATCATCAGCCAGTCCTGTGGCACCTCACAATCCGCGTCGGTAGTGAATATCAATTCACCCGTAGCCTGATCTATTCCTGATTTCAACGCTTTCTTTTTCCCGCGCAGACTTGTACTTTTTTCGTCAATCCGTATCAGTTTCCAGTTTTTTTGTTCCTTCGCGTGTTGTTCTATTATTTTAGCGGTATCATCTGTCGACGCGTCATCCACCCAGATCACTTCAAAATTGTCAATCGGATAATTTAATTTCAACATGGAATGAATGGCCGGAGTTATCCTTTTCTCTTCATTTCGCGCCGCGATTACGATGGAAATTTTCGGATAATTTGTCTTGTTTTTTATTTTCAACATACTCAGTCCGGCAAAGACGAGCAGAAGTAAAAAAATGTAGAAACCATTGGAAATAAGAAAAAACCAGTAAATCAAGTCCATCTGAATTAATCCATTCTAAATAAATCTCAAAAGAAATTTAGCAGGTTTATACCATAATTACAACCGGTCCGCCATAATACAAATGGGATATCACATATCGAGCCATGGAATTAATCTTTTCAATAATGCTTTTTGCAATCCACCCGGAAATCAATTAACTTTTTTGACAGTTAAACGCATAAAAATCCATGATTGAGAGAATGCTCTTGAACGAACTTTTACTTCCTAACCTGATTCGGTCCCTGACGTTCCGCCGATTTATAAATCTTATGAAAACCGGAGTCTCATTTATTCTTTCCGCGGTTCTAAATAAGAATATCCTTTGGGGCGTCCCTCCCGTTCTTACAATAGAACCCACCAATGTCTGCAATCTCAAATGCCCACTATGTACAACCGGGGCCGGAGAGATGGAAAGGCCTGTTGGAAAAATGTCTCTTCACACGTTTAGATCCATTCTGAGTCAGTTAGGTAACGATGTTTTCTTTCTGCTTCTCTATCATCAGGGTGAACCATACATCAATAAACATTTTCTTGAATTTGTAAGATTGGCAAAAGAAAAAAACATATATTGCACTACCAGCACAAATGCCCATTATTTCACAGATGAATCAATTAATGCAACAATTGATTCGGGGCTTGACAGCATGATTGTTTCTCTCGATGGAATAACACAGGAAACCTACGAAACTTACCGGATAAAAGGTGATTTTACTAAAGTTACCGATGGATTACGCCGATTTATGGAGATTAAACGTCAGCGAAAAAGTAAAACACCGCTGATCGCGCTTCAGTTTCTTGTGATGAAGCATAATGAACATGAACTTACGGCTATTAAAAAATTGGGTAAAGAGATTGGTGTGGACCGTATCCTGATCAAAAACATTGAAGTGCGTTCGTTGGATGAAGCAAAAACCTGGCTGCCGGAAAACGAAAAGTTCAGACGGTATGATTTTAGCGGCCAGACATTAAGCGTAAAAAACAATCATAAAAAATCCTGTCCCCGTCCCTGGATGTCGACGCTGATAAACTGGGATGGTTCAGTGGTGCCATGCTGTTTCGATAAAAACGGTCACTATAATATGGGAAATATAAATCTTACCAAACAATTCGAAGAGATCTGGCTGAGCGGGCAATTTTTTGAATTTCGCGATCAATTAATCAAAGATCGCAAAAGTATTGATATGTGTCGGAACTGCAATCAGGGATTTGGCAGTTTTATACCTGAATTTAAAACAAAAAAGAATAAATCGTAGGGTAACTACGTTATAATAAAAAGGGATTCGGCTTTTAATAGACTTCTTCCTCCTTTTTCTCATCAATAAATTTATATTCTGCATCCTTTATCCGTTGCAGGATCTCAGTTCGATTGAATCCCCAATATCTATGCATCACAAAAAATTCTATAAAACGGGGATATTGGAATGAAGCACAAAAATATCTATCGAATTGCGCCTTTCGGCGTTCACTGGGCCATTGAAAATGACGACATCGGACTAAGTATGTATTTCTCAAAAGGCAACGCGCTTAGCGCCGCAAATGAGATGATCAAAGAAAAACCGGGCGCTGTCATTCAAGTATATGATCACAATGGCAATTTTGAGAAATCTATCCACTCCGATCAGAATATCAATTCAGCTGATTCCTATCGGTAATTTCAAGCGGTTTTAATAACCATTCAATTATAGTATTATGATCCTCGGCAAAGTGATCCTTTAGAAGACATATTTATCGGTCCCTTGTATGTCCAGGGAGTATAATAAAATCCCGCCATCCACTTTTTTCCTCGTGTTAAAAAACTTAAAAATGTATTGATTAGAAATTTTCATTCTGATAAATTATTCACTAACTTAGAATTTGATGTTTAATAGATTATAAAGCCGGATTTCGGCAAGAATATTGTACGAAACATGGAGTAGGTATGAGCTTATTGGATAAATTAGTTGTTTTGACACTTCCTGTTGTTCCAAAACCGATTGTCAGATATTTTTCGCGGAATTATATAGCCGGATCAACTCTAAATGAGGCCATTTCGGTTGTAAGGGAATTGAATGCCAAAGGGATTATGGCAACTATGGATCTGCTTGGCGAGGAAGTCACAAAAAAAGAACAGGCGGCAGCGGCAGCGGATGAATACAAGGAGATTTTGAAAGCCATCGATCTTCACAAACTGAACGCCAATGTTTCCGTGAAACCCACGCACATGGGACTTAATCTCGATACAGAATTCTGTTATAATAATATTCGCGGCATCATTGAAATAGCAAAAAAATATAATAATTTTGTCCGAATCGATATGGAAGACCGCCACACAACAGGCAGCACAATCGATTTATATTTGCGACTCAAGGAAGAATTTGAAGGCCACGTGGGACTTGTCATTCAGGCATATTTACGACGCACAGCCGATGATGTGCGGAAACTTATTTCTCACAAAGCAAATCTGCGGCTTTGCAAGGGAATTTATGTGGAGCCCCGGGAGGACGCTTACAAAGACATGGCGATTATCAATGAAAGTTATAAATATAATTTAGAACAGCTTTTGAAAAATAAGTGCTACGTAGGAATCGCCACTCATGATGAAAAACTTGTCTGGCACGGGATAAAAACTGTTGAAGATCTGGGCCTGAAAAAAGATGAGTATGAATTTCAAATGCTCCTGGGAGTTGATGAACAATTGCGCGACATTATTGTAAATGCCGGTCACAGGCTGCGTGTTTACGTTCCCTACGGAAAAGACTGGTATGCATATTCAACACGACGGCTAAAGGAAAACCCGAAAATGGCCGGATACGTCATAAAGAAAATTTTTCACCTGTCATAATTTAAAAGACGCGGACACATTCGGGTTCGCGTCTTTTTTTTATACTCCAAAAACTCCCACAAGCCACAAACTTAGCTCCGGGATATAGGTAATAAGAATGAGGGCAAGCAGTAGTATCACTAAAAACGGAATCGTCGCCCGGTAAAGTTTTATTATTGGCTGTTCAAATCGGAATGACGCGATAAAAAGATTCATCCCTACCGGTGGAGTCGAATATCCGATCCCCAGGTTGGCGAGAAATATGATACCCAGGTGCACCGGATCCACCCCAAAATTTGTAGCGATCGGTATAATTAACGGCGCCACAACCATGATGGCGGAAAAAATATCCATCATCGCCCCTACAATCAGTAAAAAGATATTAAGAACCAGTAAAAATCCGATTTTTGTACTGATAACGCCCTTCATTCCCTCTAATATTCTCATAGGTATCTCAGCATCTATCAGATAATTCGCAAGTCCCAGCGCTGCCGAGAGAATGACCAGAATCCCGCCGACCATCACCATGCTTTCCTTTATGACCGCGGGCAAACCTTTTTTAATCGAAATATCCTTGTAAATAACAACTTCAATGAAAAGAACATAAAACGCGGTTACGGCCGCCGCCTCTGTGGCTGTAAAAAAACCGGTGTAAATACCGCCCAGGATAATCACCGGCAAAGGAATTTCCCAGATAGCCTCCCTGGCGGTCTTGAGTAATTCCCTGAGTGAAACCTTTGTTTTTTTCAGCCCATGAGAAGTTTTTTTGATGTAAACGATACTATAGACAGAGAGCAGAATAACCATGAGGGCGCCCGGAATAATTCCCGCGAGAAAAAGTTTATCGATGCTGGTTTCCGAAACGAGGCCATACAGAATAATCGGCAGGCTGGGTGGAAACAGCAGACCAAGATTTCCCGATGCAGTAAGAATCCCCAGACTGAATTTTTCGGAATAATTTTCCTGGATAAGCAGTGGAAAAAGCAATCCGCCCAGCGCTACAATTGTGACTCCCGATGCGCCGGTAAACGCGGTGAATATGGCGCATGAGACAAGCGTTACTATAGCCAGTCCTCCCGGCAGCCAGCCCAACAAAGCGCGTGACAGATTAAAAAGACGCTTGGGTGTATTGCTTTCGGCGAGGAGATACCCGGCGAAGGTAAATAAGGGAATAGCAAGCAAAACCGGTTGACTGGCAAGACGATATAATTCTATAATTACCGCGGTCGAATCAATTCCGGCAAAGTAAAAGGCGATCAACGCAATGGCCGAGATGATCACAAAAAGGGACGTTCCAAACAAAGCGAGCAGAAGCAGCGCCAGACCGATGAAAATGCCTGTCATTTCTTCCCTCCCTCAGGCCGAACCCATTTAATTGTTAACTCCAGGGAAAGACAAAAAAAACGGATACCCATCAGCGCAAAACCAACGGGAATTATAATTTCAAAATACCACGCGGGAATATCATTGAATAATATGGTGCCGAACTCTATTTCCTGCAACACAAAGGTCAAGCCGGCTTTGCCTAAAATGAAACAGATTATTCCGGCAAACACATTTGTAATAATCCGGACAACCGATTTTGCTCTGACGGGCAAGAATCGTGTTAATATGTCGATATCAATATGTTTTTCGTCCCTGGTTGCCAGCGATGCCCCGATAAAACCTACCCAGAGCACAAGATGTCTGAGAAAGGTATCTCCCCAAAGAATCCCCTGATCAAAAACATTCCGTAAAAGTACCTGTATGAATGCTAAGATGACCATTGTCAAAACGATAAATATCAACAGCCCTAATTCAACTTTTGCGACGGCGTCATTTATTCTTCTCAATAAATTCATTTTAACTCTTTTCATCAAAGAAATTTGATTGGAATATTCCACCGTCCATATATTAACGGCATGTTTTTTTCAATACCATTAGTAAACAAACATAAAATAGCAACTGGCAAAATTTCTTGCAATCTTTAAAAAATAATGGTTACGTGATCGTCTAAAATTGAGTAATTTTCAAACATGCTTCGTTTTTTATTAAAACAACCCATCCATATCTGGCGTACTCTTGGACGGCGCCAAAAGATTGAGATGATCTTACTTTCAGGCCTTGTGTATATTTATTTATCCGATCGGCTCCGTCAATATTTCGGTTCCCTGATCGCAGAATCGGAAATATCACCCTTTGCGTTGACTGATCTTTTGACCCATTTGTTTATTATTTTGGCCATTATAAGCGGTCCATTTATAATGATGTATCTGGTACCCCGACAAAAGGGCCTGAAGCCGTTTTACGGGAAACCGCTTTCTGCAAATGAAATTTCAGCAGTCATTCTCTATTTTTCACAAAAATATCAGATAATTTTTGTGATTCTTTTCTTACCGGTGGTAACATCGCTGATTTTTTCATCCGGCTTCCTTCTTTCATCCTATGCTGCCGCGCTTTTTGTAATATTTTACGCACTATTTTATATTTTTCATCTCGAATTGCTTTTCAGGTTAAAAGCGCAAAAAATATACCTGACCATCACAACTTTCGTTACGACGGGTTACACAGCTGTTTATATAGTGGCATATTATTTTAGCTTTTATGCTTTTGTCGTAGATATTATATTCCTGCTTTTACTCACGATAGCCATATTAAGGATCCACTCCGCAAATAAATCTGTGGATCTTGAATTAATTTTCCCTGTGACGGCGCTTTCCTTCCGGAGAAAAGAAGCCGGTACGTTCACTTTTATGAATATTCCAAAAATATTCCCCGATCTGATTCAGGCGCTTTTTAACAAAGAACTACTCAGCCTCTGGCGAAACCCTAAATACCGCCGACTTAAATTTTTTACCTATATCAGCTACACCGCTGTCCTGATTATTATGTACAATTTAGAAATGGAAAACGCCGATATGTGGTTGACCATATGGGTGTTAACCGTTATCTGGCTGCATTACAGCAACAGTTTCAATGATAAATATGTTCTTCCTGACCCTGATTGGTATTTCAGTACACTCCCTTTTAGATTTTATCAAATCTGGCTGGCTAAATTTATGGTAGAATTTATTTTCATCATACTCATCCTATTCACCTATTGGGCATTTTTAATCATAGTTAACACGCCTTTACCCGGTCAGCTGAATCTGATAGGCGTAGTGTTGATTTTTTCAGCGATGATTTTATCAGCCATGCTTAATTTTCAGATCATGTTTTATAATGAACCAAGGCTGGCGGGTTTTGCATATCATTTTACCGTCATTTTTATTGTAATTTTATCCCTTAATGACCGGTTTATTGGACCGGTTATCGGCATGGGGCTTTTGTTTTTCTATTTTTATAAAAGCCGGCGCTTTTTTAACTCGTGAGGCAATAATGTTATCGATTAAGAATGTAACCATCACCTATGAAACACGGGAGGCCGTAAAAGATCTTAGTCTGGATTTTCCGCCAGGAAAATTGACAGGACTCATCGGCCGGAACGGGGCGGGAAAAAGTTCACTTCTGAAAGCCGCGGTCGGGTTGATCAGCGGGTATTCCGGCACGATCGAATTTCGCGGAAAGGAGTTAAACAAGAATCGCTTCCGGATTAAACAAAACTGTGGTTATGCTCCCGAAGATGCCGAATTGCTTCCGTATCTTACCGGCCGTGAATTTTTGGAATTAATCGCGAAAATAAGAAAATCAACTGATACTCAAAAAGAGATAGATTTTTTACTTAATCTACACGGCATCAACGACAAAGCGGATGAGCTTGTCATAAATTATTCACACGGAATGAAGCAAAAACTGTCTATTGCCGCCGCGCTAATCGGTAAACCGGATTTTTTAATCCTTGACGAAGCGCTGAACGGACTGGACCCGGTTTCTCTGTATAAATTAAAAAATTACCTTATGGAGCAAGCCGCCTTGAATAAAATCGTCATAATATCATCACATATCCTGTCTCTTATTCAGCAATGGTGCGATCCTGTTATTATTTTGAATAATGGCCGGGTGGCGAAAATTTTTAACGCCCAAGAGATTTCCGAAATTGAACAAAATCAATCTTTTGAATCATATTTTATCAAATTAGTATCCGGATGAGTCCTCTTTTTAACTAAATTGATTTAATTAAATTTTTTTCTTGATTTCCCCTCTGTTAATATTTATTTTTGGTGTACTTTAGTACATTTAACAAGGGGGTTTCCATGAAAGGACTTACTGACAGGCAGAAAGAAATTCTGCGGTTAATTGCCCGCCATATTGAAGAAAAAGGATACGCGCCCACTTATCAGGAGCTGGCGGATACCCTTAAGATCAAATCAAAATACGCCATCTTGAAGCATATTGACGCGCTCATCGCTAAGGGTTACCTGGAAAAGGATTCATCCGCGCGCACTTTGAAAATTATTGATCCGGAATATGCTCCGAATTCCGGTACCGATGTGGATGTGCCACTGATTGGCCGTGTTGCGGCGGGTTTCCCGATTCTTGCCCAGGAAAATGTCGAGCGTTATATACCCATCCCAAGAGCGATGATCAAACTGGAAGGCCGGTATTTTGCCTTAAAAGTGCGCGGCGACAGTATGATAAACGCCGGAATTTTGGAAGATGATCTGGTTGTGGTGCAGTCATGCAATACAGCCGCCAACAAAGATATCGTAGTGGCCCTTATTGAAGATGAAGTCACGGTAAAAAGGCTGATCACCGATACGGGGAAGCCATTTCTGAAGGCTGAAAATCCCGGATACAGTGATATATACCCGCAGAGCGACTGGTCAATTCAAGGTCGGGTCATCGGTCTCATCCGGGAGATGGTACATTAACAGGAGTTTGTATTTTAATTTTATCTGATATTAAATTTACTCTTAGTTATCATGAACAAAAGGGATTTATTTATCTTGAAAGGTGTATATCGGGCCGAAGATTCCGGTCTTAACTCTGAATTTTATAATATCCCGCTTCTTGGCGAAGTTCGCATGGAGAATAACTTTCATACCAACGGGAATTATAATATTGGTGAGATCATCAGTAATTTTAAGGAAAACGATACAAGATCCATCACGCTTAAAGCCATTGACAACGGACTTTCCAATGCGGGCATTCTTTCCGGTGATTTTCTTACGGTCAACCTGACTCCTCAGCTTCACAATGGCGATATCGGCGTCATCAAGCTGGGACACCGCATTTACGTCCGGAAAATATATTATGACAAGCATCTCATCCGGCTTGAAACAGCCGATGCCTCCGTATCTCCTCTCATTGTCGATCCGCGCACTCCTGACTTTGAACTTATCGGCAAAGTTGTCACTGTCATCAGAGAACTTTGAAAGTTTCTATTCGTTACATTTTTTCGTCCTGACAGCTATCTAAATTCTTTATCATCATCCTCATCAGTTTATACAAGCTGAGTTTTTTTACATCCCTGGATCTCTTTTTTTCGTTTTTTGATTGCATTTTTAAAGATGACTTTATATATTCTGGTGTACGTTTGTACATTTTAATGAAATAAAATTTAGTCGCGGGATTAAGATGATTTTTGAGGATATTTTCGAGCCCATTGAGGTAATAGGCTATTTTAAGGAAGGACAGATGAAACCGCTGCGCTTCAAATGGAATGGCCGGGTTTACAAAATCAATCAACTCAATGGTCATTGGGTCAGTCACCAGGGGCACAACAAACAATACCATTTTTCCATTATCGCCGACAGTTCCGACTATTTTGAATTACTTTTTGAAGATTCCAGCCTTGAATGGCAAATTGCCCGCGTCTGTTTACAGGGGTGAATTTAATGCCGGTTAAAAATTTTCGTACTTTTTAATTATGATAAAAAGACAGCATCGCACCATAATGCATATTGACGCGGACGCCTTTTTCGCGTCGGTCGAACAGGGATTTAATCCACTTTTACGCGACAGACCCGTTATTGTCGGCGGAAGGGCAGATCAACGCGGCGTCGTGCATACTGCCAGCTACGAAGCCCGCGCCCACGGTATCCGCACCGGTATGCCACTTACGCGAGCAAAAGGCATCTGCCCGAATGCCGTATTTCTGAAAGGCAATTATGACCACTACCGCGCTGTTTCTGAAGTTTTTCATAATGTCTATCTAAAATACACACCCTTAGTTGAATTTACATCTCTGGATGACGCGTATCTTGACTTAACGGGGACATTGCATCTGCATCCGGCGCCGATACAAATAGCCAAAAATATTACCGAAGAAGTCTGGCAAAAAGTGGGAGTGGGCCTGTCCGTAGGTATCGGCAGCACGAAAACCATTGCGCGTATTGCATCCGGCCTGAATAAACCACGGGGGATCGCGCAAATTCCTTTTGATAAGGAGAATGAATTTTTAAACGGTCTGCCTGTTGATGTTTTACCCGGCATCGGCAGGATGACCAAAGAGAAACTGACCGATTTACACATTTTTACCGTTGGAAGCTTGGCGCGCCTGTCAAAACTAATCCTTGAGCAACTATTCGGAAAAAACGGCATCAAAATGTGGGAGCTCGCGAACGGCATCGATGACCGGGAAGTAAAAATTCGTATAATTCCGCGACAATTGAGCAGGGAAACAAGTTTTGAAGAAGACACATCTGATATGTCAATTGTAAAGGGAACTCTTCAATATCTTACGGAACGGATCGCGAAAAAATTACGGGAACAGGATCTGGTTTGCCGAATGTTGACGGTAAAAATCGGCTATTCCGATTTCACCCGCCATGCCCGGAGCCTGAGCCTGACTCATCCATCAGATGACGGAAAGGATCTGTTCATCGCCGTCAGCCGTATTTTTGAAGAAATCCGCTTTCGCAGGATACGCATACGCCATGTGGGAGTCACCGCGGGACAAGTCGAGCCTTGTGGATTTCAGTCTTATCTGTTTGATGAAAAAACGCGCATGGAGGCTCTTAATACAGCAATTGACGATATCAGGGAGAGATTCGGATTTATGGCGCTTCTTCCGGCCGATACGCTGGAACTGAAGAGAAAATACCGGATGGATTCAAACGGCTATATCCTTCACAATCCGGCTCTGACGAGATAGACCGTTCTGTGATGTTATTAGGAGCGATCGTCCTTGAGCAGGTTTTGCAGAAGAATGCTGACAATACTGATGAGAATCGCCGCTAATAAAGCCACTCCGAAACCTGAAATATGAAAACTATCAAGCCAAAAATTGGTTAATTCCAAAATAATAGCGTTAATAACAATGGTGAAAAGTCCCAGTGTCATAAAATTTATCGGCAGGGTGAATAAAATCAGTACTGGCTTGAGCAAGGTATTTAAAAGTCCCAAAATCAGCGCCGCGATAAGCAGTGCTCCCGTGCTGTCAAACCAAATCCCGTCAAACATAACATCAACCACCCACAATGCCGCTGAATTAATAAGCCAGCGGATAACCGCGTTTCGTAACATAGTTCCTCTCTTTTCTTAAAATATTCCCATCAAAGCAAACTCTCTATATGTGAGTATAAATATTCACGTAGATTTTTTACTTCGCTAAATGTAAACGCCCGTTCAGCAATTTCAGCAAGCACTTCCGGCTGAGTATGGAGCAGAATATTTTTTATCATTGGAATGGATGAAGGCTGCATGCTTAAAGTGTTAACCCCCAGACTCAGCAACAATTGAGTATAGAGCGGGTCCCCCGCCATTTCCCCGCAGACAGAAACAGGTTTGTCAGATCGCGCGCCTGTTTTAGCCACGGTATGGATAAGATGTAGAATAGCCGGATTTAAGGGCTGATAGAATTCCGCCACTTTTTCATTGTTGCGGTCAACCGCCAATGTGTATTGAATCAGGTCATTCGTGCCGATGCTGACAAAGTCAATTTCATTGATTAGCGAATCAATTAAAAGCGCGGCCGACGGAATTTCAACCATGATTCCCACAGGGATGTTTTCGTTAAAAGGAACATTTTCCCTGCGTAGATCATCTTTAACGCCATTGATAATTTTCTTTGCGGCGATTATTTCTTCCAGGCTGGAAATCATAGGAATCATGATTTTTGCATGACCGTAATGGGAAGCTTTTATGATCGCTCTTAACTGTGTTTTGAAAATTTCCACTTCACTTAAGAGAATTCGGATGGATCGCCACCCAAGAAACGGATTTAATTCTCTATGCAGTTCAGTGAACGGTAAAAATTTATCGCCTCCGAGATCAAGGACGCGAATTACAACTTCCTGTTCCGGGAATTTTTCAAGAACATTCCTGTATATTCTGAATTGTTCGTTTTCACTTAAAAAAGATTCCTTCGCGATGAAGCTTAATTCCGTTCTGAATAAACCGACCCCTCCGGCGTTATATTTATGGGCAAGATCTATTTCCGAAGGTTCGTTAATATTTGCCTGAAGCTGAATTTTTCTATCCCCTAGCATTGTCAGGGGTTGTTTGACAAACTTTTTTAGCTTGTTACGTCGGGCAAGAAATTTCCTGTGTTTATCACGGTATTCAGAAAGCACCTCTTTATCGGGTCTAATGATTAATTTTCCGTTTATGGCATCAACAATGGCTGTATCTCCAGAGTTAACCTGTTTCAGGAGACTGGACACTCCTACTATCGCCGGCACCTCTATTGATCTGGCAAGAATCGCTGCGTGACTTGTTTTTCCGCCAAACTCTGTAACAATGCCCTTAAGTAATCGATGATGAAAATGAATCGAATCAGCGGGAGTCAATTCTCTGGCAAAAATCAGGTTTGACTTGTTATTGTTAAGTTCATCAGCGACGCCATGTTGTAGCAAATGAAAAATCAGCCGTCTGCTCACTCCGCGTATGTCAAATATTCTTTCACGGAGATATTCATCTTTTACGTTCGCAAAGTGCTTTTCATACAGAGATAATTTTTTGTGGATGATCGCTTCCGCATTTTTAGCTTCAGACTTTATCGTGTCAGGTATTTCTTCCTGAAAAAACGGATCTTCGATAATCATATGATAAGTGTCATAGATTTCCGCGTGCTTTGTGCCTAAATCTCTTGCTACACGTTGTTTATTATTGAGAAAGATGAGGTTAACCTCATTCACAGCTGCCAGATAACGTTCCAGTTCGTCAACAATTTTAGTTGTTTCCAGCGTGTATTCAGAGATATCGTCAAAATCAGTATGATAAATATTTATTTCGCCGATACCTATCCCGTTCGACACAGCGATGCCATCAAGGATTAGATTCTTCTCTGATTTTTTTGAATCCACTTATTATCTCTAAATTATGTATTTATTTATTTTAACATTAAATATAATCTATTTTTTTAATAAAACCAATTACATGAACTGTTTGACTGAAGTACTTGAAAGTAGTGAAAAGGGATTAGCGGGAAGTAAAAAAAGAAATAAAAAAAAGGGCTATAAAAGCCCTATTTTTTTATCCGACGATAGCTAACACATCACTGCGTTGTACAATTAAGTACTCTCTGTTTTCTACTTTTATCTCATCACCGGAATATTTTGAGTAAAGAACCGTATCACCTACTTTTACAAGTTCCTTTAAATCTTCATCAGTTCCTACAGCGACAACTTTGCCCATACGCGGTTTTTCTTTGGCAGAGTCAGGTATGATAATTGAACCTACTTTTTGAACTTCTTCTTCTACCTGTTCGATCAGAATACGATCATCCAATGGCTTAATATTCACGTTAATCTCCTTACTTTATACCTAACATTTGATTAATTTTTTGTTTATCAAATCCAATTATTGGCCGGTTATTAATTAAAATGACCGGTACTCCGGTCTGTCCGGTCCTGCGCTGCATATCCGCGGCGGCCCGGGCATCTTTTGAGACGTCAACATCTCTGAATTTTATATTTTTTTCCCTGAAATATCTTTTGGCCGTGTTGCAAAATGAACATGTCGGCGTAGAAAAAACAATAACTTTTGGCTGAGTGGACATATCGCTAAAACCTCCATCTAAAATTTAAACGCCCGAATCTTACCTTTTCAACATCACATTTTTCTGATTCAGCGCTTTTTTTGATGTCCCGTTTCGCCAAAAGTTACATAAATTAATAACTCTCAGTGTTTTACTTTAGCGGCATAATTTAAATTCTTTACAGCTAAAAATCAAGCAGATATCATATTGTCTCTGTGTCCTGGTCCTGACCAATCGTTTTTCAGTTAATTTACCTATGGTGACCTGATAATTATCTGATATTTCCGCAACAGGCAATTTGTGTCATTTTAAATATTATAATAGTGGCATGCGCCGGCCCCACACTCTTAAAACCATTGGAAATAAACAACTTAGATACGTTTTCAATTTCAGGTGGCGTCTTTGTAAAAACAACCAAACCATTTGTATTCAGGCCGCGTCTGATCTCGCGGATTTCAGACAATCCAATTTGCTCTTTTGTGTAAATGACAATATAATCCGCATAGGATGTCTTTATATCTCGCCAGGATCTTGAATTTGTTTCGGGAGTATCTGTCTCTCTAAGTATTAAAATGTCGCTCAAATCCGGCTGATTATTGTAACACCTGCTCAGAATTTCCAGCGCCCCGGCAGTTCCCTGATGAACATAAAGCACGCGATAACATCCTTGTTCCTCGAAACTTTCAGGAATATCAAAACTAAAACCGCTATTCACCGATGAGCTACTCATAATACCTTATATTTCCTGAGTTTCATTTTTTGTTTTCAGCAATTATTACATTCTTCATCCTGACTTCCAAGCGGTATGTAATCGATAAATTTTCCTTTGGAATCATAGGTGATTTTACAGCAGGCAAGGAACAGTTCACGCGCCATTTTCCGGGCTCTTTGTACCCTTGATTTTGCGGCTGTTACCGAAATTCCCATTTCTCTGGCAATGTCGCGCATTGATTTGTTTTCCACATCAGCCAGCAAAATTGCTCCTCTGTATTTTTCAGGCAGTTGATAAATAAACGGGAGCACGCATTGATAGATATCATTAGTTCTGCTATGATCATCAGATTCATCAATCTCCGCTAATTCATCAGGTTCAATATTTTCGAATGAGACACGTTTTTTTCGATAATAATCCGTTACAGCATTATGAGCGACCGCGTAAATCCAGCCTGCAAGTTTATCTTTTTCTCTCAATTGATCAGCGCTTGTCAATAGTTTTAAATAAACACTTTGAAGGATATCCTCGGCATCATCGGAATCCGGAATACGTTTCTTTATATAAAGTAAAAGTTGTGAATAAAATTGTTTATAGATTCGATCAATTTGTTCTGACATATCTAATTTTTCCCGCCCTTGAAGTTACTCTAAATTACAATCATATTTCATAATCAGCCACCCTTCGCTCAAGCGTTATTTCTTTAAGCTTGGAAGCGACCTTTTGGTGCTCCGGATGGGCCTGGTAAAAATCATATGCCTGTCTGCTCTCAAAAACGGAATACAAAACCATATCCGCGCTGGATTCGGAGTTGTTGATATCTATACCCACTTCAAGCTCCAGGATACCATCAATGTTTTCCCTTAACGCTTCTATCATAATTTTCAGTTTTTGCATTTTTCTTAATTTATTATCCGTGTCCCCTTCCGTTTTAAATCTCCATAAAACAATATGCTTTACCATTTTTAATCCTCATTAATCATTGCATTTTGAAAAGTAATCTATGCAGAACAGCGTCTACAATCAATGTCGATTGTCCACTACCTTCCCTTTTTGCAAAATTCAGCTCGCCCGGTCTATTATATGCCAAAATTGCACTTGTCAGCCATTTTGTACTACTTATACGCCATATTAACCATCAGACCCAAAAAGCCTAAAACAATTCAACCATTTCGCTCTATTCATATCTATTGTATTATTAAACACTTAACTTGTCAATCAACACTGGCACAAACATTGCTATTTAGCACTGTATTGTAATTAAAATAATTGGAGGTCTTATGGCATTCGCACGATGGACACCCGGCAGAAGCATTTTTTCTTTAAAAGATGATCTGGACCGCCTTTTTAATGATCTTGCAGGCACTGAGTCTGAAAGACATGAAGCACGGTCAGATGTCAATCCCAGAATCAATTTGGAGGAAAGCGATCACAGTTTCATCGTCTCCGCGGAACTCCCCGGCGTCAGTAAAAATGACGTAAGAATCACATTCCAGAAAAACATGCTTATTATCAGCGGTGAAAAAACAGGAAAAGATATTAAATCAGCGGTATTTCTTCGCTATGAATGCGCTTACGGAAAATTTTACCGATCTATTGAGATTCCCGATGAAGTCAACGCTGATAAAATCAGCGCTGATTTTGAAAATGGTATTTTGACTATCACAATACCAAAATCATCAAAATCAAGATCAAAGGAAATTGAAATAAAAATCACTTAAATCTTTCGGGATATTCCTGAGCTCGATAACTAAATAAGTCTTATAGATCAAATATATTAAATCACCAATTTAGGAGGAACAAATGAATTTAAAACCCCTGTCTGACAGAGTCCTGGTTAAACCGCTTCCTGAAGAGGAAAAAACCGCCACAGGAATTATTGTTCCGGACACCGCAAAGCAAAAACCAATGCGCGGCGAAGTCATTGCCGCTGGTCCCGGTCGCGTGACAGATGACGGAAAACGAATTCCCATGGATGTCCAAAAGGGAGATATAGTTTTATACGGTAAATATTCAGGAACCGACTTCAAAATGGACAAGCAGGATTATCTGATTTTGAACGAAAATGATTTATTGGCAATTTTAAAATAGTAACTTCATAAATAAGAGGTTGATTTATGTCTAAATTAATTGAATATGATGTTGAAGCGCGGGTAAAACTCAAGCGTGGCGTGGATACCCTGGCCAAGGCGGTAAAAATCACGTTGGGACCAAAAGGCCGTAATGTCGTAATAGACAAAAAATTTGGCGCCCCAACCATTACAAAGGATGGTGTAACCGTTGCTAAAGAAATCGAACTTGCTGATCCTTTTGAAAACATGGGCGCTCAAATGGTTAAAGAAGTGGCATCAAAAACCAGCGATGTCGCTGGTGACGGCACAACCACAGCGACGGTTCTGGCACAGGCCATTTTTAATGAAGGTCTAAAAAATGTAACCGCGGGGGCCAATCCCGCGGAATTGAAACGCGGAATCGATCTCGCTGTCAAAAAAGTGATCGAGCATTTGAAAACGATGTCCAGAGATGTTTCCGGAAAAAAAGAAGTTGCCCAGGTTGGCACAATTTCCGCCAATAATGATCCCACCATTGGTGACCTTATCGCGGACGCGATGGACAAAGTAGGCAAGGATGGTGTGATAACGGTCGAAGAAGCAAAATCTATAGAAACTTCTCTGGATGTTGTTGAAGGTATGCAATTTGACCGTGGTTATAGTTCACCTTACTTCGTCACTGATTCCGAAACAATGGAGGCACATCTCGAAGACGCGCTGATTCTGATTTACGATAAAAAAATCAGTACAATGAAAGATCTCCTGCCGGTGCTTGAAAAAGCCGCGCAGACCGGGAAACCTTTACTGATTATCGCTGAGGATGTTGAGGGGGAAGCGCTGGCCACTTTAGTGGTTAATAAACTTAGAGGCACCCTTAAAGTAGCAGCAGTAAAAGCACCGGGATTTGGCGATCGCCGGAAGGCCATGCTTGATGATATCGCTATTTTGACCGGCGGAAAAGTTATCAGCGAAGAAACAGGGTTTAAACTGGAAAACGCGACTTTAGAGGATCTCGGAAAAGCTAAAAAAATTAACATTGACAAGGAAAACACTACGATCGTCGAAGGGGCCGGCAAAAGCAGTGATATCAAGGGACGGGTTTCTCAAATCCGCGCTCAGATCGAAAACACAACGAGCGATTATGACCGGGAGAAATTACAGGAACGACTGGCTAAACTCGCGGGTGGTGTCGCCGTGATAAAGATCGGCGCTGCGACAGAAATCGAGATGAAAGAAAAGAAAGCCCGGGTTGAGGACGCGCTTCATGCGACACGCGCCGCTGTTGATGAAGGCATTGTTCCGGGTGGCGGTGTCGCTCTCCTTCGTTCCATTGGCGCTCTTGATTCTTTAAAAGCAAAGGGTGATCAAAAAATCGGTATTGATATTGTAAGACGCGCCCTTGAGGAGCCAATTCGGCAGATCGTTAACAACGCGGGCCTGGAAGGATCCGTAGTTGTTCAAAAAGTAAAAGAAGGCAAAGATGCATACGGATTTAATGCCGCGACTGAAATCTATGAGGATCTTCTTGAAGCAGGGGTGATTGACCCGACAAAAGTGACAAGGAGCGCGCTCGAAAACGCGTCATCTGTCGCCGGCCTGCTCCTCATGACCGAAGCATTGATCACAGACAAACCCGAGGAGAATCCTGCTCCTCCTGATATGCCTCCAGGCGGTATGGGTGGTATGTATTAACGATGCTATCTTATATAAAAAACGGGGCCTTCTGATGCCCCGTTTTTCTTTTTATAGCTTTATTAGATATTATTCTTCATCAGGTAAACCGTTTAAACGTGAACTACAAGCGACAATTCCCTGGGCAATCGCGCAAATTTTCCCGCTGTCATCATAAACATCTGCCGACGTAAACGCCAGATTTTTTGAAACCCGCTCGACCTTTCCCACCGCTTTAACGCTTTTTGACACAAGCGGATACAGATAACGAATATTGAGTTCAGCTGTCCCCTTGATACGACACCCCAACTGAATCGATCCGGTAAGCCCCACAGCCAGATCACATAACGCGGCAACAATGGCCCCGTTTACAAAACCTGACCCGAGTCCTCCAAGGTGATGCGGCTCTATGTCGGGAATCAGGGCCACAGGATGCTCCGGATCACTCAAATCAACTTTAAAACCAAAATACTTTAATTGTTCACTCTCATTCCAGATTTTCTCAAATTCTTTCCAGTCAGCTTCTGTTTGATGCTTGTCAAGGGGTAAGACAGTCTTTTTCAAATTTCCTCCATTTTAATTTCCATAAAATCTGAATTCAACAATGAATACATAAACAAGGCGATTCTATTTGATGTTGTTTAATATAATAAAATTAAATAAATTTAGTATTTAAAATGAATACCCGTATTGATTTTTTATTATGCGCATAATGATACCTGCATTGGAGTTATTGTGGAATTAATTAAAGCTATTATACTTGGGCTGATTCAGGGACTGTCTGAGTTTCTGCCGATTTCGAGTTCCGGACATCTGGTCATCTTTGGAGAACTCTTAAATTTTCACCAACCGGGAATTGCTTTTGAGGTCTTTGTTCACTTCGGAACGCTTCTCTCCGTACTGTTAGCGTTTCGTTATGAACTTTCTAAAATGGTGATAGCCCCTTACAAAGTTTTGGTACTCAAAGAATCAGATTCTGAGTTAGCCGAATTCTTAAAATGGGATTATTACATAATTGTCGCTACCATCCCCGCTGTAATCATTGGCCTTACATTAAAAGATCCAATAGAAGCTCTGTTCTCAAACATCCTGTTAGTATTCTTCATGCTGATGATCACCGCTATCCTCATGTGGAGTTCACAATTTTTAAAACAAAAAAACACTGAGTTCAATTATGTCAATTCCCTGATTATCGGAATTGCCCAGTCTATTGCTATTTTGCCGGGAATTTCACGCAGCGGGAGCACTATTTTCACCGGCATGGCATTCGGTTTGGACCGGGAGAAAGTCGCAAAATTTTCCTTCATCATGTCCATTCCCGCGATTCTCGGAGCTGTTGTATTAAAATTAAATGATCTGATAAAAGTTCCGCCAACTTCCGATGAGATCATGAATCTTCTTGCCGGAGCACTCGTATCTTTCATATCAGGCTACTTTGCGATAATCCTTCTGCTCGATGTCGTAAAAAGAGGCAAATTACAGTGGTTTGGTTATTATTGCATGGCCGTATCAATCACCGGAATAACCTGGTTTTATCTGAGATAATATTATGTCCGAGTTAAACAAGGAACTGTTCTCATCCCGGTTTGGACTTATCGCCGCCACACTGGGTATGGCGATAGGGGCCGGTAACATATGGCGTTTTCCCCGGCTTGCCGGACAATACGGGGGATCATTTTTAATTCCCTGGTTTTTGTTTCTTTTTCTTTGGTCTATTCCTCTTTTAATTGTAGAATTTTCCATAGGCAAAAGAGTTAAAATGGGTACCATTGGATCTTTTAAAGAAGCAATGGGGAAAGAATTCGCGTGGATGGGCTTGTTTGTCGGTTTCTGCACAACCGCCATATTGTTTTATTATTCCGTTGTGTGTGGATGGAGCCTTAAATATTTTGTACTCGCGCTGACCGGAAAACTAGCGACACTCAATCATGCTGTCTATTGGCAGGAATATACGGCATCGGTGTACGAACCTGTTCTTTTTCATCTTGTATCCATTTTGGCGGGCGCGTTTATCATTTACCGAGGCATTGTCAATGGTATAGAAAAATTTTCAAAGATTATTGTACCGCTTTTATACGTTTTACTAATCACAGCCGCGGTCAAAGCGATAACCCTGCCCGGATCATCTAAAGGATTGGCTTATTTTTTTAGCATTGACCTGGAGACGCTTTCAAACTACAAAGTCTGGCTGGAAGGATTATCGCAATCCGCCTGGTCAACCGGAGCGGGTTGGGGCTTATTACTGACTTATGCTATTTATGCAAAAAAGGACGAAAAAATAGTGCAGAATTCGTTTTTAGCCGGTGTTGGGAACAATTTCGCTTCAATCCTCGCCGGATTGGTTGTCATTCCGACAGTATTCGCGCTTAGTGTGAATTCGCAGGCGGCAAATGACGCGCTGTCCGCGGGAAATCAGGGTTTGGCATTTATAGTGATTCCCCAACTATTTGCAAAAATGCCCGGCTCAGAAATATTTACGACTATTTTTTTTCTGGCATTGTTTTTTGCGGCAATGAGCAGCTTGATTTCGATGATTGAACTGGCGGTAAGAATGTTAATGGATTTTGGATTCAGAAGGAAGAAATCCGTGATTTTGATTGCTGTTTTGACTTCGGTCGTCGGTATGCCATCGGCAATTTCACTCTCCTTTTTCAATAATCAGGATTGGGTTTGGGGGTTGGGGTTGATGCTCAGTGGTTTTTTCTTTACACTCGCAGTGATAAAAATAGGCGCTAAGAAATTTATTGAGAACTGGCTTTCTCCAACGCGTCAACATGCCGCGTATATCAAGATATTCAGGATACTGTTCTATTTTGTTCTTCCACTTGAATTTATTGTTATGCTATCCTGGTGGCTTTATCAATCTGTTCTCTGGTATCCCGAAACATGGTGGAATCCGCTGGAAACATTCAGTCCGGGCACATCTGTTTTGCAATGGGCGATTGTCCTAATTGCAGGGATACTGTTCAATAAAAAACTAACAAACACCCTGAGAACCAATAACAAAATTTAGATCAATATGTCAAAAACATCTGTAAACAATATTGTAAAATCTATTCAAAGCGGTCAGATTGCTCCGGTATATTATCTTGTGGGTAAAGAAAAATATTTCCATGATTTGATCATACGGACTCTTGATCAGGCCATTTTTCCGGATCCATCGGCAAAAAGTTTAAATCTTTCACTCGTCTATGGAACGGAAGGAACGTTGAGCGAAGTCATATCCGCCTGCCTTGCCTATCCCATGCTTTCTGACAAGAAACTTGTAATTGTCAGAGATTTGAACCGGATGAATATATCGGATCCCGAATCATTCGAAAAATATCTTACTCATCCTCAGGACAGCACCTGCCTTGTGCTAAGCACGGAAGAACACGGCAGAACAAAAATTTTTCAATCCATCAAGAAGATTGCCCTATCGGTTGAATGCAATCCGATTAAAGATTACCATATTTTGGATTTTCTAAAGGAACGATGCAAACAGAATGAGATCAAAATAGAAGTCCCGGCACTCCAGTTTCTCGTCGATCATATCGGTACAAATCTGTTGAATCTGGACCTGGAATTGGAAAAAGCGCGCAATTTTAAAGGCGATCAGTCTTTGATCACAGTGGATGATCTCTCTGTGACAACCGGAATTTCAAAAGAAACCAATGTTTTTGCTCTGCAGTCGGCTCTTGCCCACAGGCAATTATCCCTGAGTATTCAGGTAAGTAAAAAACTTCTGGAATCGGGTGAAAATGCCAATATAATCTGTGCATTTTTATTTGGCTTTTTCAGAAGAGCATTGATTGCCGCTTCACTAAGAAAAATGGGGAAATCCCGGTCTCAAATCTTGACTGAAATGAATAAAAATGAATTTCAACTAAAGGATGCATTTGACTCTCTGACTCATTTTTCGGAACCACAAATTGATTCAATTCTCGGGCTACTCCATGAGATGGATATAGCATTGAAATCATCCCCATTGAAAGACGACGCCGCTATGCAGATGTTATGTTATAAAATTTGCAGGATCTGAGAATTTATCTTATTTTGAAAATAGAAAAAAAAATGGAACTTACAAAAATTTATCAATGTTAAAGAAACGTTAAAAAATATGGTTAAGATAGAAAACCAGACCAACGCGCAGATTCAAAAAGGCACCGATCTGTCGGATGAAATATTAATCTCCCGTTTTCAGCAGGGAGATAACTATGCGTTTGATCTGCTTGTTAAAAGATACAAAGAACCGTTGCTTAACTTTGTGTACCGCTTTTTAGGTGAAAAAAATGAAGCGGAAGATATCGTTCAGGAAACGTTTTTAAGATTATTTAAAAACAAGCATTATTACAAAGAAATTGCAAAATTCTCAACCTGGATTTATACGATTGCAAGTAATTTAGCTAAAACGGAACTTAGAAAGCGGAAACGGCGTAACCTTTACTCTATTAGTTATTATATGTCGACGGAGAAGGATTATGACATTCCGGATTATGAGACAAATCCTGAAATTGATGTCAATTCTGTTATAACTGATCAGATAATTCAAAAAGCGATCAATAAATTGTCACCAAAGTTTAAACAGGTGATCATATTAAGAGACATCCAGGGATTTTCCTACGAAGAAATCGCTGAGATTGTTGGTATTCCTTTAGGAACTGTAAAATCACGTGTTAACCGCGCGAGGCTGAAGCTCCAGGAAGATTTGAAAGATTTAATGAATGATGTGTAAATTTTGAGGAGATGCATATGATTTCTTGCGACAGGACTAAAAGCTTATTGTCTGAATATCTGAGCAATACATTGTCGTCTGATACACGGAAAACGATTGATGACCACATTCGTGCTTGTCAGAACTGCAATGAAGTTTTTTCGCAGGTCAAGCTCCTGACGCAAAAACTCAGCGTGATGCCGAAAGTAAATATTTCGGATGATTTCGATTCCAGACTCCGCCAGCAAATTATCAACATGGATCCAATTACCGAAAAATCACCTATGTTTTCAATCCGACGATTGTCAGTTGGTTTTTCAGGAATAGCCCTTGCAGCAGCAATGTACTTTTTCATAGCTACTGACTTCACATCAACAAACACGGCTGCTCCACCCTCAGCTTTACAGCATTCTTCGACGATATCAAGAAGCGATGCCCCCGTCTACAAAGTAACTCAAGAAACAAGTATCGCGAGTGAAGCAACCAAGATAAATGCGTCCGGTAAGAAGGACAGCCTTATCCATGAACCGGCTGTTGTTGATCAGAATCGGATTAACCTTGTAGGCCAGGAGAAATAGATCTAATAATAAGGATTGTTTTTTCCTCAATTTATCCTTAAATTCCATGTTTTTTAAGGATGTTCTGTCCGTGTACAAATACGTTATTTTGTTTTTGCTTGCATTAATCGGGATGTTTCTGAATTTCGATACTCTCGGGTCTATCGGGAATATCGTGATAAAAATAGTTGTCTTTTTTTGCTTCAGCTATTTTTTATATGATCTTTGGAGAGAAAGTTTCAGCACAGAATTCGTTGAATTACAGGATAAAGCTGACACAGACACTGAAGATTATGAGATTGATCATGGAAATAACGAGTACAATGATCTGTTCTTTGAAATTAAACCCGTTAAATTAAAAGATTTATTAGAAGAAAATGAATTACATGATTTTTTGATCGGCCAGTTTTTGATTATCTGGAATTTTCTTCTTCCCGGTAACGGTTATCTTTTTCTAAAATCTGACACGGACAAGCTGACTCTGATAAATAAAAAAATGAGTGGTAAATTAGTCTGGAATTCAGAATTTGATTCCCCCGGAATTCTTCCATTAATTGACAACAAAGACGGATTGTTAGTTGAAAACCATCTTGAACCATCGTCAAATTTGTTGCCATTCTATAATGGACAGAATTATAAACCACGCTCTCTGCTTGCTCTGCGAACAGATTTAGACACGAACGAAAAGCTGTATTGGATTTTTGATGCAGATTCTTCCAGTTTTTTTAATCTGGAAGATATTCCGGTACTACGGCAAATTAATCAAAACACCAGATCTGCGGTGACAACAAAGCTTCAGTACAAAAGCACTCTTCTCAGAAATGATCTTGATGGGCGCAATCTCAAGCTTGCAAAGCATCTGAATACCGGAAAAAATTTCAATGAATGCATTGATTTTTTCGTTGATTTCCTGGCAACTGAGTTTGAAGCATCCAAATTGACCATCGCCACAAGGGACATTGAAGGCGGCCAGACAGACAGAGCTGTAATTAACAAAGCTGTTGGCATTGATGATCCATTCAGAAGAGGATATCAATTTCTTCTTGAAGATGGTTTAAACGGGTGGGTAATACTAAAGAACAAATCTTATTTAATCGATAATATTGACAAAGGAGATTACTTTATACCGCGATTCTCAAAGCAGGAAAAGTCAAATCATGGTTTGCGATCCTTTCTGTCTGTACCTATTCGCCTCGGCTCAGAGGCCATCGGTATGATCACTCTCGAACACGAAATTGCGGGGAAGTATAAAGATGAACACAAAAATTTATTAGCTGAATACAGCAATCTTTTTTCACATACAATTGAACGGTTTTTTAAAAATTAAAATTTGATTAACAATCATCCGGAGGATAAAAAATGGCCAAGAAACAGGATTTCGTCAGCAAGACGATGAAAATGGCAAGACATGGAAAATCCTGCCCCGTATGCGGAGAATTTTATTCACACGCGTTAACGGTCAAGGTTGTCCCTTCCAAAAAAGAAGGCGCATACCGTTTTCATGAACAAAACATCGGTGTCTGCAAATGCAATGAGAAAGAGGTTTACGGATAAATCAAAAAGAGTCAATTCAAAATCGAATTGACTCTTTTTTTTATATATGAACAAATCTAACTTCTATTTCATTTTTGTTTAAGTGCAGAAGGGCAACAGACCCCTTAACCGAGTGTCTGGGCTTTGAAGCGCTTCCCGGATTGATAAATTGTATTTCATTAAAAACCGTATGTTCTTTCTGGTGAGTGTGGCCAAAGATTACAATATCAATTTTCTTCTGCATTTTAAATAATTCGTATGCGAATGATCTCGTGCTGCTTATCGCGTGAATCAAACAGAATGACCACCCCCCCAGGCTAAATGTCTCCATTCTATTATAATCGCTAACCAAAGGGAAAGAATCCATATTTCCGTAAACAGCCTTAACCGGCGCGATCGTTTCCAGTTCATTTAATATATCAGTAGAACCGACATCACCCGCATGGATGATATAATCCACATTCTCAAATATTTTAAAAATTTTTTCTGGCAATGTATTGTGTGTGTCTGAAATTAATCCTATAACCATGCGTCAAGATAATTAAAAAACAGGTAAAAAAAAAGGCTTTAAGATGGAATAACCATCTTAAAGCCCTACTGATTACGTTGAATCAGTTTTTTAATGAAAAACATCATCCTTGATATTGATTCCCTTGAAAACAAACAAAAGAGATATTACAAATGTATGAATTATCAGGTAACTTATTTCCATTTTAATGTTTTATATATAAACTCTTGAATATGGTCCATCTGTCGATATAATGGCGTAGATTTTTTATCTTTATAGGTTCCTCAACATATTCTGTCAATGCATCTGCATCACCAAAAAATCCATGATCTTTACCGATAAATATAACCGGTATTCCAGCGGTAATCGGGTCTCGTCTTAAAGAATTCAGCGTATCCGATCCGGAGTTTTTTGCAAAACATTCATTCATGATTATCACAGCAGGTCTATGACTCGTCACCTCTTTGACGAGATCTGTCTGTTTATTAATCGTGACGACAGTATAGTTATAAACTCCGAGTATATCCTGCATGGATTTAGCTCTCGACTGATCCTGCTCACAAATAAATACTTTCATCCCCCCCCCTGGCGCTAAATAGTTAACATTCCTTCTGAAATTATTCGGGCTTGCATCGCCGAACTAATGATATTAGGTAAATCAGTCATTAGATCCTTCATGTTATCCCGATAAACGGTTAATATATCCTCATCAGAAAAAACCAGGCGTACGCTGTAATATCTTCTCCCGCTTTCGTCATCCTGGATGCTGATTTTCAGATTGCTGTTGATGATATCTTCCGGCTTCATTGACTCCGTTCCATGGTTTATGTTTACAACTACAATTAGTGTGCCAGCAGGTCAAAGTATTGTTTTTAAAGGACATAGATGCATTATCGACACAAAGACTTAATATACAACGACTTACATCGAAGTTGATGACAGGAAATTGCAGGGACTACAATGCGATATATGGGGAAATTGTAAAAACTACAATCAAGGTTTTTGAAGACGCGCCATCAGCGTTCTGTAGTTTATTTGTAAAAACTCGCAGGCGGCTTTTTTATTTTTTCCCAAATATTCGTATACCAGATTAGCATACATATTGGTCAATTGTTCCATAGTATATTTATTTACCAGAGCATTCTGGATCACGGGATTTACTTCATTTTGTATATCTTGCGGAATATCCTTTATCCCGAGAACTTTCTGATTAAGAACAAGCATACGAATAAGTGTATTCTCCAGCTGACGAATATTGCCTTTCCATTCCAATTTTGACAGATATGCAACGAGCGCTGTATCTAATTTCGGCAACGGCAGTCTGTTCATTTTACAATAATGACTGGTGAAATAATTTACCAGGGCCGGTATATCATCCGGTCTCTCACGCAAGGGAGGAATATGAATAGGGATGACATTCAGGCGGTAATATAAATCTTCGCGAAAATTTTTTCTTTTTACTTCTTCACTTAAAATACTGTTCGTGGCCGCGATTAAGCGGAAATCGGCAACCATTTCTCTTGTACCGCCTAACCTAAAAAATGTTTTCTCCTGTAGGACCCTAAGTATCTTTGCCTGCATTGACTGGGGAAGTTCCCCTATCTCATCCAGAAAAAGGGTTCCTCCGTTTAACAGTTCGAATTGACCTTTTTTTAATTCGTTTGCGCCGGTGAAAGCACCTTTTTCATGCCCGAATAATTCATTTTCAAGAAGGTTCTCCGGTAAGGCCGCTGAATTAATCGCGATAAAAGGTCTTCTTGATATTCGGCTACGCTTATGAATATGTTTCGCGATAATCTCCTTACCAACGCCGGACTCCCCCGTGATAAGCACCGGTTCATTGGTATTTCTGATCTGTTCGACTAATTGCAGTATGCTCTGCATTTGTTTGCTGACCGCCACGATGCCATCATAATGAAGCGTTCCTGTCAATTTACGCCTTAATTCTCTGTTTTCTCGCTCCAGAATTTGCATTTTTGTGGCGCGCTTGACAAGAAAGGGTAGTTCGTCTTCAATATTTTCCCCCTTAAAAAAATAAGCATATGCGCCTCTTTTCTGGGCTTCTAGCGCGTCCTGATGATCCTGCGAGGAGGTAATAACGATAACTTTGGAATCCCGCCCTCGTCCTATAATAAAATCAAGTATTGTCAGTCCCTGCCTGGCTTGTGGAAGGCTAAGATCCAGAAGGACGATATCCGGAAGAAAGCTGATATACGCTTCTTCTGCGGAGGAAATCTCAGATGCAAACTCAAAAACATAATCGGTTCCGAGCCATTTCCGGTAACTTTGCTGCCATACCGTATTATCTTCAATGACAAGAATTTTGTGTTTTGATTCTTTCATAATTTCTTATTCGGATGGTAAATATATCGTTACAACGGTACCACTTCCATGTACTGAATTCACTTCCAGGTAGCCCTTATGGGCAGAAATAATTTTCTCTGCTATCGGAAGGCCGAAACCGGTATGACCTTTGTTCTTCGCGGTCGTAAAAAACGGCGATCCAACAAATTCTTTAAAATCTTCAGAAATGCCCTCTCCGGTGTCACGAATCTCAATCTGCATCCAGGATTTTTTATTAAAAGGGGATGATGATGCTATATTACGAACAGAGATTGAAATACCGGACAAATCATTATGAACCGCGTCAATAGAATTTTTTACAATTTCAATTAAAGCTTTTGAAAAAAGCTCCACATCTACCTGAATTTTTTCCCCGTCGGAATTAATGTTCAGATTCACTTTATCTATTGAAATTTCCATAAGAGCAAGTGAATCCAAAACTAATTCTTTAATGCCGATTTCTGTCAGAAATAATTCCGGCTCCCGGAGGTACAAAAGCAACCGCCTGTTTGTCAGCTCCTGAAAAAGGACACGATCGGTCAATTCTTCTGAATTTTTAATATTTTTGCTCAGATTTAATATGGATGAAACATCATGCATAAGTTGTGAAATGATATTTGCATATTCGGCCTGATTTTTCATCTTTTCCGAATCATGTACTTTACGGCAATGTCGGCCCAATGCATCATGTGCACGCATCACATCGATAACGCTTTCCGGAATTATATTTTTTGATATGATAAAAATGACTTCATCCCGGGTGAAATCCCCATCACCGAAACAAATGTAATTCCCCAGATATTTTACAGGTTGATACGGACGAACCTCAATTTTCAGGTTTTTAAGGGAATCTAGCGCCGATGACAGGTCAAAATCATCGAAATGATTCACCAAACACACAAAAGGATCGGGGTGAACACAATGCTTTAAGAGAACAAAATCCTGAAACTCTTTTTGTTCACGAAGAAATTTTCCGGTCTCTTGCTGGAGTTGTCCGAGTGTTTCAAACGTCCCCAGGGAAATCAAAAATTTATTCCACATTCCCTACCAGCCTATTCATTCTTTTTGGCATCCACCCAATGACGATCAAGCTCATCGAGAGGCGCATTCTTCATCGCCTGTGGATCGTTTTGATACTGCTTTTCAATATGCTTAAAGCGGTTTACAAATTTCGCGTTTGTTTTGCGCAATGCATCCTCAGAATTTATATTGATGTAACGGCTCAGATTAACCAGGCTAAAAAGCAGATCTCCAAATTCGTGTTCAATGCTTGATCTATCTTGCTTTTGAAGCGCCGTTTTGAACTCATCCAGTTCTTCATCAATTTTTTCTATCACTGATTCCACTTCATCCCATTCAAAACCTACCGTTGCCGCTTTTTCCTGTAATCGTTGAGCCTGAAGCAGCGCGGGTGAGTTTTTTGGAATTCCGCTGAGAATAGATTCCCTGTTTTCACTAACTACTTTCAAATGCTCCCAATTCTGGCTTACCTCTGTGGCACTTTTTAATTTTTTGTCTCCAAAAACATGCGGATGCCTGTCGATCATCTTTTCGGTAATATTGTCAACCACATCATCGAACTGAAAATTTCCCTTTTCATCCGCTATGGCGCTATGAAATACGATTTGAAGCAGTATATCTCCCAATTCGGAACTAAGCAGATCCCATCGTTCATCATCTATTGTTTCCAGTACCTCATAAGTCTCTTCAAGTAGATATTGCTTTAGGCTATGATGCGTTTGCGCGGCATCCCATGGACAGTCCTTGCGCAGCCGTTTCATCACGAACAACAAACGATCCATACCCTTTAATTTATCTATATTTGTCTTATCTTTATTCATAATAAAATCCATGATGTTTGTATTTTTTACAATTCAAGTTAAGAATGATTCTCCGGGCATCCAAACAAAATATATTTTCATATATCAGTTGACAAAATCGAATCCTTACTATACCTTTACGAGCTTAAAATTTGATCAAGAGCGTTGCGATTGAATGTAAAAAGTGAATTTTCTCATTCATTCGAATTCTGAAAATCAGGAGAACAATATAATGAAAGCAATAGCAGTTTTAACAAGCGGTGGTGACGCGCCCGGGATGAACGCCAGCATTCGCGCCGTCGTTCGAACCGCAATCAGCAATAATATAAAGGTATATGGAATTGAACGGGGATTTACCGGACTGATATACAAAGAATACCAGGAACTCACCCGTCATTCCGTGTCCAACATCATTCAACGGGGAGGAACAATACTAAAAACTTCCCGATGCGATGAATGGAAAGTACCGAAGGGCCGGGAGGCAGGCGCAAAATTGCTTCAGAAGTTAGATGTTGAAGGAATTGTTGCCATAGGTGGTGACGGCACTTTTCACGGGGCGCACTCCTTTGCGGAGGAACATCAGATACCGATAATTGGTGTACCCGCTACCATTGATAATGATATTTACGGCACCGACTATACTATCGGCTTTGATACGGCTGTGAATATCGCTTTGGATGCTATTGATAAGATACGCGATACAGCAGATTCCCATGAACGCATGTTCATAATAGAAGTGATGGGAAGAAACTCGGGATTTATTGCTCTGGAAGTTGGAATTGGCGGAGGAGCGGAAGAAATATTAGTGCCTGAAGAAAAAACAAATATCACTGAATTGGCCGAGAGAATATTTGAGGGACGCAAAAAGGGTAAAACAAGCAGCATTATCGTAGTCGCGGAAGGAGAGGAGGAAGGCAATGCCTTCACAATAGCCAATAGAATAAAAAGAGTCAGCGGAATGGAATACCGGGTGGTCGTGCTTGGGCATATACAAAGAGGCGGGTCCCCGACATCGAGAGACCGTCTCCTGGGAAGTCTTCTCGGGAGTCAGGCGGTATTAGGATTACTTAACGGCAGAACTGATGTGATGGTTGGCGAAACAAACAGCAAAATTGTTTTTACGCCACTGGAAGATTCATGGACCAAACAGAAAAACATAGATAAGAATCTTTTTAGTCTCGCGCAGCTTCTCGCCTAAATTATAATATGAATGTCTGAATTGAAGCGATCTGATCAATGGTCGCTTCAATTTTATCACCTTCCTGAAGCGGACCGACCCCGGAAGGAGTACCGGTTAAAATGATATCGCCTTCCTCAAGCCTGAAAAAACGGCTGATATATGAAATCAACACGTCTAGCTTAAAAAGCATCTGACCCGTATTGCCTTTCTGCCTCTCTTCTCCATTAACTTTCAGTAATAAATTCAGATTATTCACATCCGCGATGTCTTCCGCGGGCACAAACACAGAGACCGGACACGAATTATTGAATCCCTTTGCCACTGCCCACGGCAAACCTGCTTTTTTTGCATCTGCCTGAAGGTCACGAAGTGTCAAATCTAAAGCGAGACCGAACCCCGCGACAGATTCAAATGCATCTTCAATCCGGATTTCCGACCCGGACTTACCGATGCAAACCGCCAGCTCTATTTCATGATGAACCGAGCCATATTTTTTGGGAAGCAGTAGCGGACTCATCATATCGCACAAAGCGCTTACCGGCTTGATAAACAGAACCGGATCCGTCGTTTTTTCCGACCGCATTTCCTTGATGTGTTCCGAATAATTCCTGCCAACTCCGATAATTTTTGTAGGGTTATAGATTTTCCCGTTTTTAAAGGTAATATTTTTCATAATCTCCTCAATCCAGAATTCTGAATAATTTAATTCTGTCTTTAATTATATCCAGTTCCCTTATCTTGTCAAGCGCCTCATGAATATCTTTTTCTTTGGAGTTATCCACAAAAATATGCACAAAGCCAAAGCTATCATTGTTCGCTTTTTTATCCACCTCCGCATGGGCTGATCCTATATTGATGGAATACTGACCCAAAATATTTGCAATTTGCCCTATGACACCCGGCTTATCCACACATGGAAACCGGAGGTAATAAGATGTCTGAATTTCTTTGATGGGTAATACCGGCTTATTATTCCATGACAACTGATAATTGACTTTTGTCGGACGATGATATAGCCGGGTTCCTATTTCAACAATATCACGAAGAAGCAAACTGCTGGTGGATTCGATCCCTACTCCTTTTCCGTAAATCATATAGTCTCCAAGGAGATCGGTCATGATATAATAGGCATTGTACCTGCCTTTAACAGAGTTCAGAGGATGATCTCTCGGCACAAGCGTGGGATGTACGCGTATTTCAAAACTATCGGGATGATCGCGCAGAATGGCAAGGAGTTTAAATCTATAACCAAAATCTTCCGCGCAGCGAATATCAAATTCCGTAATGTCGGATATGCCCTCCGCGAAGATACTAAGAAAATTTACTTCAACCCCGAACGAGGCAGCAGCGAGTATTGCAACCTTTTGCGCGGCATCCGAACCATCATAATCAATAATGGAGAGTGATTCGCCTATTTTAATAATTTCCTGCGATTGCAAAGCTTCTTTCAGAGATATTTGCTTCTCTGTCATTTCGGAGAGAATAAAATTTGATGTGCCGCTTAGAATGCCCGTCACTGATGTTATGCGGTTGGCGATCAAATCCCTTTGCAAAGCGCTGATAATGGGTATTCCGCCTCCAAGTGATGGTTCGGGAAATATGTATGTTTTATTTATATTGCCCAGTTCAGCTAATTCATGCATTTTAGAGGCAAGTAATGCTCTGTTTGCGGAGATCACATGTTTTTTGCTGTTAATTATCTTTTTTATTATCGTGAACGTTGGCTCTATTCCGCCCATCACGTCAATAACAATTTGAATATCAGGGTCGTTAAGAATATCATCCAAATCAGTCGTGATGAGATTTTTGTCAAGATTTTTAACCGGACGCTTGAAATGCTTATTCTTGATTAGGATTTTCTTCAGAACAAGATTAAAACCTGTTTGTTCCTGAATCTTATCCTTTTTATTCATCCATATATCAAAAAATCCCGTACCCAGTTTTCCGAAACCTAAAAGAGCAAAATTAATTTCTTTTTTTTTAGACATATCCTCACCTGTTTCCGGGTTGAAGGGCAACTATTAAGCGGTTCAGATTTAAAAAGTCCACCTAAGGTTTTATCGTTGAAACTACAATTTTATAAATACCTTCTTTTCTCAGCGCATCCATGATTTTTATAATCCATCCGTGTGTCACCCGTGAATCAGCTTTTAACACGATACTTTTATCGTCTTTTGCCTTTACCAGCTTCTTCACCTCATCCAAAAGATTATTCATGGACACTAAATCATCATTGAGAAATATATTTTGATCTTTATCCACATAAATAATAATTTTCTGAGTCGTATGCGTTTCGGAACTCACCGCTTCAGGCAATTCCAGCTCAATACCCGGCTGTTCAAGAAAAGTTGACGATACAGCAAAGAAGATGATCAGGATAAACAGGACATCAATCAGTGATGTCATGTTGATTGAGATTTTCCGTATTTTTTTATTTGCTAACTTCATCTTACCTATTCTCTGATTTTATTTTTGCGATTGATCCGGTTGAGCCTGTTTTTCATTCTTTTTAATATTTACAATTTTTTGAATAAGATCATTTGTGTATTTTTCAATATCAAGAACCAGGCCTTCTGCTTTATTTGTATAAAAATTATAGGCGATTAAGACCGGGATACCAATAAACAAGCCGGTGACCGTAGTCAACAAGGCCTGTGATATACCTCCTGAAAGCGCGGCTGTTTGCCCTATCCCCTGATCTTTTATAACCGCGAACACTTCCACCATTCCGATGACTGTTCCCAGCAATCCCAATAAGGGCGCGATTGCCGCCGATGTTTCAAGCACCACAAGTCCTTTTTCCAATTTCCTGATTTCCTGCCGGCCCTGATCCTCAAGAATCTCTTTTATTTCGGATTTCGGAAGATCATAATTTTTAAGGCCTATTTTTATAATATTCGGAAGCGGGCCTTCGTATTTTTCGCATATGGTTCTGGCCAGATCGATGTCTTTCAATGTCGAAAAGTTGTTAACGATTGATGTAATCTCCGGAATAAGCACTTTTTTCTTGCGTAAAAGAATTGCCCGCTCAATGACAAAAGCCAAAGCGACAAGCGACGTCAAGAGTAGCGGATACATCATTATTCCGCCCCGTTGGAATAATTCAATCATAATTTATCTCCTGCTTCTTAAATCTGGGTATACTAATTTTGCTGTTATTGTCAATGTATTTTCCGGAAAATTTTCAGGAAGAGGTAAAAATGGGAATAATGCTTTTATTGCTTCTGTACTGGAAGTCTGCAGTGATTCATGCCCTTCATGCTGCAGCAGTTCCATTCTGATTATCTCCCCGTTTCGGTCGATTTCAAATGTGATTATCGAATATCCGTGTATTAATCCAAGCCTGTAGTAAGCCGTTGGCGCGTACCAGACTCGTCCCAATTTTTCCTTGAGCGCGTGAATATACGGCGCCCACTCCCACTGGTATGTACTGAGGGAAAGCGCTCCTACCTCTTCGACCGAGAACTTTTTCTGGTCAAGCATCTGGTTTGCACCGCTGCTTGCGACCGAACTTTTTTTCGCCTCATCCTGTTCTTCTCTCTCTTTTTCAGAATCCGTCCGGATCTTATCCTGCCCGGGTGTGTTATTCGTCAGCGCCCTGCTGTCAAACCGTCTGTATGGCGCGGGCTGCGACATACTCGGCTGTGAAGACGGAGCGGAAAAATCAGGGTATGGCGTATTCCCTGTGCTGCTTGGCAGATCACTCATTTCATTAGTTTTAACCGGATTCCTCGCCCTCGAGTTTTTATCAGATAACAGATTTGATTTATCCGGCATTAATTCATTTTCATTTATATTTTCCACGACCTGTTTCGGCTCATCATCAGGTTTATTTTCCGGAAAAAGAAATGTTAACTCCTGGGGAAAGGTCTCCTTTTCTTTCTCCATACTGAATACCAGCCATTTTTCTTTGTCCAGGATGAAAAAAATAAATATATGAAGTAAGAGTGAAAGGAGAATTGCAAAAAGCAAAATCCTTCGGCGCCGATCCATCTAATCTCTGTCCCTTTATCAATTACAAAATATTAACGTGTTTCCTTAAAGATAGCATTTCCGCTACTAATTATCAATACACAGAATTGAAGCCATATCAAACCAAGGTTCGTAAATTTATAGAGAATATGGTGTGATTTGGATTAAATAACGGATAACTCTTTGTTCGCCAGAAAAGTTTCGTTTCAACCGACAATATTTGCTATTATTTAATTTTCAAACAATTCAGCTTTTTTAACCCGTGAATTTTATGTATATTTTATCATAGTATAATGAAGCAATCACCGGATTTATATATATTGATGAAATATTTTGAGAACTCATTCGTTCAGGATAGAGTAAAAAATTTTTTTATTAACAGCATAAACAGCAACCGACTTGCTCACGCCTATTTATTTTATGGAGAGGATGGTTCCGGTAAGGAAGCTTTCGCCTTTGAGCTTGCCCGGGCGCTAAACTGTACTTCCGAAGACTCACGACCCTGTGGCCAATGTCCGTCCTGTATCAAAATTAATCACCTTAATCACCCGGATATTAAGTTCATATTTCCTCTGGTAAAACAGAAAACCCCTGAGAAAACCAATGAACAGATTGCAAAAATTACAGCAGACAAAAGAAAAAACCTATACAGGGATAGTGAAATCACCGGCCACAAAAATATACCGATAGATGCTATCCGTGAATTAAAGATCGAATCAAAATACGCTCCCTATGAGGCGTCTAAAAAAATATTTATTGTTTCGGATGCTGATTATATGCAGCGTGAAGCTTCCAACTCCTTCCTGAAACTGTTGGAAGAGCCTCCTGAAAATCTGCTGATAATTCTCACAACCAACGATCTAAACAGTTTACTGGAGACCATCCGGTCCAGATGTCAGCCGATTTTTTTCCCAAAATATTCAGATGACCAAATAGTAAAGATTGTCAACCGATACGAAAAAGTCGAGATGGATTTAATTCCACTGATCCGAATCGCTCAGAACAACATAAATAGGGTCTTCTCACTTATTCATTCGGATTCTGATTCCCAGCGTGAATTGGTTTACCGGTTTTTAGCGACCATCGCCTCAAATAATATGTTACTGGTATCAAATACGGTTGATGAAATAGTCAAGGGCCGGGACAAGAATGTTGTTCTGGAAATATTAAGCTTGCTTATTCTCTGGTTGAGAGATTCTCTGCATTATTCAATACTCAATGAAAACAGTGATTTTATAAATATCGATTTTACTCAGAAGATAGAAAAATTTGTAACTATTTATCAAAATGCTGATTTTAATTTGATGATTGATTTAACGGAAGAAGCATATAATGATATAGAACGTAATGCTCATCCGGCATTGACTCTATTCAACCTGGCAATCAGAATAAAGAATCATCTGATCCAAACAAAGATTAGTATGAAGGAGAGTACGGTATGACGCCGGAATTAGTAGAAATATCTTTCAAAGGAAATAGACGTGTCCCCTACCTTAATCCCAAGGAAATAATGCTTAAACCTGGTGATTATGCCATCGTTGAGGCGGATAAAGGTATTGATATGGGAACGATAAGTAAGGTTGGACGACTGGTCACTCTTAGCGAAATCAAGGGTAAACCAAAAGTTCTGATCCGAAAAGCGGGTCCGGAAGACTTAAAAGAAATGGCTGAAAACCGGAAAAAGGAAGCCCTGGGTTTTGTAGTCGCCCGTGAAAAAATTAAAAAACACGGATTAAACATGAAGCTTGTTGATGTGGAATATCAATATGATCATAACAAGCTGACTTTTTATTTTACCAGTGACAAACGGGTTGATTTCCGAGAACTGGTGAAGGATCTCGCTGCCTATTACCGCACCAGGATTGAACTGAGACAGATCGGCGTCCGGGATGAAGCCCGCCGGATAGGCGGTCTTGGCGTATGCGGAAAACCTCTCTGTTGTTCTTCATTTATAAAGGATTTTGAACCGATCTCAACTCAATATGCCAAGGAACAAAATATCCCGCTAAATCCGTCAAAAATTACAGGTGTCTGCGGCAGACTTAAATGCTGCCTGTTATTTGAGAAGGGATTTTATGAAGCATCGCTTAAGAAATTCCCGCCCCTTGAAACGATTGTGAAGACAAAAAGGGGTAAAGCGTTTGTGGATAAGATCGATATTTTTAATGACATTGTCTATCTGCGATTCGAAGATGAAGATTCGATCGAACCTGTTTGTCTTATGGATGTCGAAAAACTGATAAGCAAGAATTAAATATTCCATCTTATGCAACGCCGTGTCGCATAATATTCAAACGAAACTGGAGAAGGGTTTGGACGCAACCGGAACATATGATGTGGCGATCATTGGCGGCGGCATTGTCGGTCTTGCCTCGGCCATGGCATTATCCCAAATCCCCAATATGAGAATTATTGTAATCGAGGCCGAGCAAAACATTGCCCGTCACCAGACCGGCAATAACAGCGGTGTCATTCACTCGGGCCTTTATTACAAACCCGGTTCACTCAAGGCAAAAAATTGTGTCAGCGGCCGGGTGGCCATGTATGAATTCTGCGAACGTCATGAAATTCCTCATGAAAAATGCGGCAAGGTTGTTGTTGCCGCCAGTGAAAAAGAACTCGACATTCTGACGGATATGGAAAATCGAGGTCTCGCCAACGGCCTGATGGGTCTAAGGAAATTAACCCGCGAAGAACTAAAAGAATATGAACCCCATGTCGCGGGAATAGCCGGTCTGCTTGTCCCTGAAACCGGAATTGTTGATTATAAAGATGTATGCGAGGCATTCGCGAAAGTGATCCGAAATGCCGGAAATGAGATTATCACCCGTACAAAATTCACGGGACTTATCCGATCTTCCGGTGAATTGATCATCCAAACCTCAAAGGGCGAGGTGCGGGCCAAAAATCTTATAAATTGCGGCGGATTACAGTCAGACCGGATAGCAAAAATCTGCGGGATTGACCCCGGCCTGATGATCGTTCCTTTCCGCGGAGAGTACTACAAGTTGATACCGGAAAAGTACAAGCTCGTGAATAATCTGATTTACCCCGTTCCGGATCCTTCATTCCCTTTTCTGGGCGTTCACTTTACAAGGATGATTCACGGAGGCATTGAAGCCGGCCCCAATGCCGTTCTCTCCTTCAAACGGGAAGGGTACCAGAAGACAAGTTTCTCTTTAAAAGATTCTATTGATACTTTCACTTACCCCGGATTTATACGTCTCGCGGCCAGATATATGAAAACCGGACTTGGTGAATTCTACCGGTCATTCAATAAGCATGCTTTTGTGAAGGCGCTGCAAAAACTCATCCCTGAAATAACAGGATCAGATATTATTCCCGGCGGCGCCGGAGTCCGGGCTCAGGCATTAACACCCGACGGCAGCCTGGTTGATGATTTCCGTATCGTTGAAGCCGAACAAATGATACACGTACTTAACGCCCCATCACCGGCGGCAACCGCATCTATCAGTATTGGTAAAATAATCGCGGACAAGGCGGTAAAAAATTTCAGCCTTAAGACCTGAAACACAGTCATTATCTAAGTCATCCTGCTGCAATTCATAACGTCATCCGGCAACAAATAATCATTTCATATTATTTTACTGTTTTGATAAAAAAAAGAGAGTATATTTGTGATTTGATTTTCACAGAAAACATAGTTTATGCGTAAAATTAAACTCACAGATAATCTGCGGAAGCACTTAGCCTTCACGCCCGGGATCCGGTTTATGATCGCCGCGGCGTTTTTTTACAGCGTAATGGCGGTTTTTGTCAAATTGGCCGGCTCCAGACTGCCTTCCCAGGAAATCGTGTTTGTCCGGTCTTTTTTGGCCTTCCTGATGACATTCTTTCTCATCAAAAAAGGGAATATTTCAATTACCGGCAAGCGGCGTGGTTTGCTGATTTTAAGGGCCATTTTTGGATTTTTCGGCCTATCGGCTTTCTTTTACACTTTAACGGTTTTGCCTATCGCCGATTCAACGCTTTTGCTATATACAAATCCGTTGATTACCGCGCTAATCGCCCCGTTTATCCTGAAGGAGGTAAACACAAATAAACAATGGGGACTCTATCTCGCGGGCTTTTTGGGAATTATACTAATTATCAAGCCTACATTTTCCCTTGACCCATACGCGACTATAATCGGCTTAAGCGGCGCGGTATGTACTTCAATCGCTTATGTAACAGTGAGGATTCTCGGAAAATCTGATCACGAATTCACCATCATCCTTTATTTTTCAGGATTGGCGACACTTGCCTCATTACCGGAGACAACTTATTCTTTTGTCTGGCCGACCATCCCTGAGTGGCTTGCGCTGCTCGGCGTCGGAATAGCCACACAGATAGCCCAGGTATTTATGACCCGGGGCCTTCACCGTGAAACAGCCGCCAGAGCGACCAATGTCGGATATATGAACGTCCTTTTTTCTATAGGATGGGGGCTTTTGATCTGGGATCAGTTCCCTGATCCTCTTGCGATTACGGGGGCGGGGCTTATCATAATTTCAGTATTTTTTGTTAATCGGTCTTAGTCATTTTTAAATCATTGTCACAGGTCATACATTCATCCGGATGTTCCAGGCCGAAATACTCATGAATATAGGCTTTACGGCAGGTACTTAACTTAGTATAGAGCATCATCCTATATAATTTATCCTGTTCATTTTTTAATTTATTATCAAGCAATTCCTGCTCACTGAGAGCCTCAGGCAGATCAGAAACAACTGTTATATTTTTTTGATCAATACTGCCTTCAATCACACCATAACGCTCTAAAATCGCGAGAGCGGTTTCCGAGCGATAATCCCGCCGGTTTTTATAGGTCATCTGTTCTTTTAGATAATCAATCCCTTCTCCATTCACACGCTCGATATCTGAAACCAGCAAATGATATATGCGGTCATAAAATTCGGCTGTCGGATTGTTCCAGCGCATAAATTCTAATTGGATATTAAGATCCTGCTCATCGTAGAGCATCGTGCAGACCGATTTTTTACCGTCTCTCCCTGCTCTTCCAATTTCCTGATAATACGCTTCCAATGAACCGGGAATTTGCGCATGGACCACATATCGAATCGATTCTTTATCGATACCCATTCCAAAGGCATTGGTTGCAAGAATCAGATTGTTATCTCTTCTCATAAATTCGTTTTGTATTCTCTTTCTTTCCGGCGCCGGCAAATCGCCATGATAAACCAGATGTGGCCGTTTTTTAGTATGCAGCAGCTCACTCATTCGCATTAAGTCTTTGATTAATACAAAATAGACTATTCCGCTGCCCGGATTGTTTTCCACAATCTCCAAAATCTCTTTTAATTTTTCATCTTCGCCCCACAATTCCCTGTAATCCAGGAATAGATTCGGACGGTCAATCCCCTCATGAAACAAGGTTATATCTTTCTTCTGAAGCCCCAATTGTTTAATAATATCAGACTGCACCGCGGGTGTGGCCGTAGCGGTCAGGGCGATGGTCAGTGGATCATGCATAAGTTCCCTAAATTCCCTGATGCGGGTGTAGTCCGGCCTGAAATCATGTCCCCATTCACTTATACAGTGGGCTTCATCGACCGCCAGAAGACTAATCTCCCTCCTGGAAAGCACATCCAGAAATTCTGATTTTCTGAATCTTTCCGGGGTCACATAAATCATTTTATATAGCCCTTTTTCGATATTTCGGTACCTTTCCTCCCGCTCCTTCTTACCTAATGATGAATTTATAAACGCGGCATCGATATTTTTCTTTTTCAGGCCGTCAACCTGATCTTTCATTAGAGCGATTAACGGAGAAATCACAACCGTTAAACCGGGCAGCATGAGAGCGGGCAACTGATAAAGTATTGATTTCCCTGACCCGGTAGGCATGATCACCAGAGCATGTTTTTGGTTGAGAAGATGTTCAATAATTGTTTTCTGCTGTCCCCGGAATTCACCAAATCCAAAATATTTTTTTAAATAATTATCTATCTGCATATATTTGTCCGATTCTAATAAAGTATATTGCGTCCATTCATTTAATTCAGGTAACTGAAGTTTACAAATTTTATGACTGATAATGAAAAAATCTTGTAATTTAACCGGACGGACAAAGTGATTTTCCGGAGAAACATGTTATATGCATATTATGGTACGTTTTCGGTCAATAATTGTCGCACTTGTTTTTTTTCCTTATATTTCCCGGTAACAGGAGTCCTTAATGAAAAAACCATATACATTTAGTTTATCGAATGAGGAAAAAAAATATCTGCTGAATACGGCAAGGCAGGTGATTTCATCCGAATTTAAGGGCCGGGAGTCAGATCATGAGGCCCATTATTCTGACGGGCTTAATATAAAAACCGGTGTTTTTGTAACACTAAAGATTCGCGAAGAATTGAGAGGATGCATCGGTTATATAAAAGGATATATGGCATTAGTGGAAGCTGTTCGGAAAATGGCTGTTTCCGCCGCTTTTCAAGATCCCCGGTTCACTCCCCTGTCGGAATCAGAATTATCTGACATCGAGATAGAGATATCTGTTCTAAGCCCGATGACCCGGGTTAAAAACCTGACTGAAATTGAAATAGGACGAGACGGATTATTGATCAGACAATCACCTTATGAAGGGCTTCTCTTGCCGCAGGTTGCTACCGAATATAATTGGAACCGAGAAATGCTTCTCAACCAAACATGTCTCAAAGCAAATATCGATCAAAGCGCCTGGAAGGATTCGAAGACAGAAATATACCGCTTTTCAGCAGTCATATTTAAGGAAAGCGACTTCACAAACAGCACACGTTAATTATTAGAAAAAACAGGATTAAGTTTTTAAAATGATAAGCCATCAGAACACAGAGACAGCCGCGCGGTCACAGAAAGCTAAAAAAGCTACATGGATTGGTATCATTTTTGAAATCGTTTTGGTTGTATTTAAACTATTCGCCGGCATCATAGGACACAGCGCGGCTATGATAGCCGACGCGATCCATTCACTCTCAGATCTGGTCACTGATTTTATTGTCATTATCAGCTTTCAGATCGTTCAAAAACCCAAAGACAAAACTCATAATTATGGTCACGGTAAATTTGAAACGTTATCAACCATACTTATAAGCATCATGATTATAATCGCTGCTGTCGGTATTTTTTGGAGCGGAGCCGGTAAAATCTATGACACTCTTAACGGTGAGATTTTAAGGCGGCCCGGCTGGATTGCGTTTATTGCCGCGGTTGTTTCTGTCCTGGTCAAAGAGTTTCTTTATCAATACACCTTTAGGATCGGCAAACAGATTCAAAGCGACGCCATCATCGCAAACGCCTGGCATCACCGTTCGGATGCTTTTTCTTCCATCGCCGCCGCGCTCGGTATCGGTGGCGCCATTATTTTAGGTGATTCATGGCGTATCCTGGATCCGCTGGCGGCAGTTTTAGTAAGTTTTCTAATTCTTAGAGTAGCAATCCTTATTTTAAAGAAAAGTGCAAATGAGCTGGCAGAGGCTTCACTTTCCGAAGACGCAAACACCGAGATTATTGAAATTATAAAAAGCGTGCCCGGAGCGATAAATCCGCACAATCTGAAGACCCGAAAAATCGGTAATAATATTGCCATCGATTTGCATATTAAAGTCGATCCCGCGTTAAATATCGTCGACGCGCATCATATTTCCACGCTTGCCGAGCAAAGACTAAAAGAAGAATATGGCGAAGATACATTTGTATCAATCCATATTGAACCAGAGCGTATTTAAAAAAAGTTAACGAAATTTGGCGGATCTGAGATAATCTCCCGCTTACTGAATGTTGATCTGATTGAAGAATTTATCCTTTTTGTTCATCCAATCATTCTTGGTGATGGGATACCCTGGCCGACACCTTTTAATCATCTCCGTTAAACCTAAATCAATTTTCATCTTATAAGTACTTTTACAAATTAGTCATTTTGCGATTCTTCAAATCTCATACTGAAATTATTTGGATATCCGCCTGTTATTTTTGTAAACTTTGCCCTTTTGATTATGTCCATTAAATAAGTTACCTTTAGCCATGAAAAAAATCTATCTTGATTACGCGGCCACTACGCCTGTCGATGCCCGTGTAGTTGAATATATGATGCCCTATCTTACGGAAAAATGGGGAAATTCAACAGGTACACATCATTTCGCGCGAATGATGAGCGACACGCTGGAAGAATCCAGAAATATTTTCTCTGAAATGCTCGGCGCCAAAGAAAGTGAAATCATATTTACCGGTTCAGCCACAGAAAGCAATAATACGATTATTAAGGGAATCGCGAATGCTGCCCAATCCAGAGGGAGACATCTCCTTATCTCCGCGATTGAGCATCCATCCGTCCTTCAAACCTGCAAGTATCTTGAAAAATCGGGATATGAGATTACTACTATTCCGGTGGACAAAACAGGGTGTGTCAATCCGGATGATATTCGGAGCGCGATTCGCTCAGATACGATTCTGGTTTCGGTGATGCTTGTAAATAATGAGACCGGCACCCTGGAACCGGTGGAAAAAATCGGCGAAATCTGTCAAAAAGCCGGTGTTTTATTCCACACCGACGCGGTACAGGGCTTTGGTAAAATCCACATCAACGTAAATGATTTTCATATTGATCTGTTAAGCGCCTCTTCACATAAAATTTACGGTCCGGGCGGCGCCGGCTTGCTTTATATCCGCTCCGGCGCAAAAATGGAACCACTGCTGCACGGCGGAATGCAGGAAAACGGACTGCGATCTTCCACCGTCAATGTCGCGGCCATCGCGGGATTTACAAAAGCGTCGGAACTGATGATTGAAGAAAGGACAAAAGAAAACAACTTATTGGGCAAATTAAAAAACAAAATCATCGAAAGCGCCCAAAATAATATACCGGAGGTTCTCATTAACAGCTCTCCGGACTGTAGTGCTAATCATATACTGAACATTTCTTTTAAAAACACTGACGGCGAACTGATTGCCATGCAACTCGATCGTGACGGGATTGCTGTTTCTACCGGATCTTCCTGTTCATCCGGGCAGATTAACCGCTCACATGTCCTTTCCGCCTGCAAAATTCCGGAAAATTGGGCAAAAGGTACAATAAGGATCAGCATGGGAAGATTTACAAAAGAAAGTGAAGTTGATTATTTAATAGAAATTTTACCAAAAATCGTGGAAAAGGTAAGAAAAATATCATGAGCCGAATATATATATGTCATTATGGTGAAATTGGATTGAAGGGGAGAAACCGATCCTATTTTGAAAAATTATTGATTACCAATTTGCGTAAAACACTAAAATCTGCACTTGATAAACCGACCTTTAAAATTGAGCATCTGAGTAAGCGAATTGTAATTACTTTTGATAATGATATGGATGACCCTACTGTAACATCAGCATTAAAGAATGTTGTCGGACTTGTTCATTTCTCCCCTATAAAGACCAGCAGCTTAGATATAAATGAAATGACCAGAGTCTGTCTGTCTCTGTTTGAAAATAAAAACTTCGAATCCTTTGTTATTCGCACAAAACGGGTCAAAAAAGACTTCCCTCTTCTTTCGATGGAAATCAGCCAGATTCTCGGCGCGGCCGTGGTTGAGAAATACGGAAAACGGGTACGGCTTCATGACGCCGAAGTAACCTGTCGTGTAGAAGTGCTGGACGATCAGGCGCTGCTTTACACGGACCGCCAGAAAGGCGCCGGCGGGCTGCCCATGGATTCAAGCGGTAAGACACTGGTGATGCTTTCCGGTGGAATCGACTCGCCGGTTGCCGCGTATTATGTCATGAAAAGAGGAGCAAGGTGTGATTTTATTCATTTTCACTCTTACCCTTACACAAAAAAAGTCTCTCAGGAAAAAGTAAAAGATCTCGCGTCCGTTCTTAATAAATTTCAGTTTCATTCCAGACTTTTTATGGTCCCCTTCGCGGAAACTCAACAGGAAATCGTCCTCAATTGCCCGGAAAACCTAAGAGTCGTCATGTATCGTCGTTTTATGCTTAGAGTCGCCGAGACGCTCGCCAATCAACTCAATATTCCAGCTATAGTCACCGGTGATTCACTTGGTCAGGTGGCTTCCCAGACTCTTCAAAATATGAGAGCGGTTGAAGAAGTCGCTGTTCTTCCGGTACTGCGTCCGCTTATTGGGATGGATAAGGATGATATCATGCGTGTCGCCAGGGAAATTGGCACTTTCGATATTTCCGCATTGCCGCATGATGACGCCTGCGCGCGGCTTATGCCCAAAAATCCTGCTATCCGGGCAAATATCCGAAGTGTTCACGAATCGGAAAAAGCTTTGGATATCGAAGCGCTTGTCCAACGTGATCTCTCGCAGACCGAAGTCATAAAAATCGGATATTAGCTGCATTAATTTTTGCTGAATTTTAGCAGACGGGTTATATTAAATCCGATTCGCCATTCTGTGTCGTTAAAATCTATATCCGCTCCCGTTAAAAACTGTGAAGGGTTCAGCAGATAACTGTTGGTGAGAATGATCTTGAAGAAGTGCCCGCCCGTTTCCAGTTCAATCCCGAAGGATAAAGGGTTGTGGCTGCTGCGCCATCCTGTCACAGTGGGATTCCACTCCGCGAGCACACTCCAAACGGAAGACACATAATACTGGCCGTTCAATCCCAGCGTAAATGTATCCTGTACATCTTCACCATAAATATAGCTATTGTACAGATATGACGGCACCAAACCGATTCCCAGCCGCTTTTTTATAAGAGTATTGATTATGATCTGTCCATAATACTGAAAATTATCCGCATCGCCCTTATCCCGCCCATCCACCTCGGTATTCCAGGCGGCTCCGACTCTTCCGGCAACCAACACCGGTAAATTTTTGTCTCGAATTTGAAGAAATTTGTATTTGTAATGCAGATCGACATTATCCGTAACATTGCTCCTGCCCAGGGTGACAACCATCCTGTTGTCGATCGCGTAGCCAAGGGCGAGCCGCATATTTACAGGACCATCCAGACCATAAAAGGCGTCCGGTCCTTCATTGATTGTCGGAACAAATCTATGGGAGATTTCAAATTCAAAATCACCTTTTTGCAGCGTCTCCGCGGTAGGCAGATTAACCGACTGTGTGGAATGAAATAATTGAAGATCAGGTTCAGTTAATACCCCGCTTCTCTGCCAGCGGATTTGTTTTTCCTGCGCTTCCGAAATCACAACCATTCCAAAAACAACTGCCAAAGCTAAAGCGTATTTTAATAACATAATACAGATCTCCGGTTTAGTTTGTATCATTTAATTTTACAAAAAAAGTCAGTTCCAGCTTTATTACTTCATTAATTTTCATAAACATCAATTGCGGGACTTCGATATTAAAATCAGGAAGTTTTACTTCAAATTTTGTAATGATCTGATACCCGTTTTCACCGGTATTGACGATTTCTCCGCTTGCGGTTAACTTGCGTTCCACGCCATGAATAAATATGGTTCCTTCTGTTACAACATTAAAATTTTCACCATCTGTTTTCTCCGCGCGGGTTATCATTCCTTTATAGTGTGTGATGGGATATTTATCTGTATGGAGATAATTCTCACGCATGTGACGGTTGCGAAGTCCTATTCCGGTATCAATGGACTTCAGATCAACTTCGAAATAGATTTCGCTTTTGTTTGTGAGATCATCTCCCTCCCAAAAGATATATCCGTCAATTTTATCAGTTTTTCCTTCAAAGTCTTCCAAAGGAGCGTCTGAAATAAACTTTACGAGGTTTTTGCTGCTCTTATCAACCTGGAATTCGGCAGCAAAGGCTACCGTGGATAAAATGCACATCAGCGCGACAATATTTAATATCTTCACTGCTGTCTCCTATAGATGATGTTAACGTTAAGGCAGGGCTCCCGCATCGATCCATGCGGCAATGGAGTCGATTACCGAGCTGTTTAACTTACCGGCCGGAGGCATCACGGCAGTATTGTTCCCGGTCAGCTTTCTGATCAGATAGCTTTGCTGGCTGTTACCCGGTTCCACTCTCTTTAACTGAGGATTACCCCGGCTGACCACATCAACAAGATTTTCATAGGCTGCCCCGGCGCTCAGGTTCATACCGGATTCATGCATCACGGATACGTGGCATCCGCTGACAGCGCATGTCGGGCTAAATACTTTATCCTGAATATCCGGAAATGAAGCGTTTACGATTAAATTTTCATCAGCAGAGTCACTTGTAATCTGATCAGCGCAGGACATGGTGAAAACGAAAATCGACACTACACCCATAATTAGGGGAATTAAATTTTTTGTTATTTGACCGCGGAATAATCGATAAATATTCATAAATCATCCATTAGCGAATTACTGTTTCAATGTAAAACAACCTAACGGGTGTATTTTATTCTAAAGAATTAATATTTATTACGAACAATTAAATCTAGAGGGGGCTAGGTGAGATGGTAAATATCAATTTCTTCACGCTGATTCAAATTTACAAACACAATTTTCGCGCTGATACCCGGAAGGATATATTTCCAGTCGCCTTTATCATTCCTGACGACAGAACCCCAAATTTTGCGTTTCTTTTGATCAGAAAACACTTCCCAGAACACATGCCCGAAAATAGCGGTTTTTCCCAGAATGTAGAATCCCGGGACACGCAAACCCACTTCTATCCTGATATCCTTCATTGGTACCGGACGAAATCTATGCACCTGTAATCGCTCAATAAATAGCTCGGCGTAGATATTATGATCGTATTCGAGATCATGTATGTAGCGTTTTACTCCGCGGCCTAATATAATATCATCAAAAACTTCTCTCAGTTCCCAATTTCCGATTATAGACATGTATTAAGATCCTTTGATTTCCAGTTCATGAATAATATAAAAAACAATCACTTATAGCAATATTTGACCTGAAAAGGATTCTATAAGAATTTAAATAAAAAAAACGGAATCCGCGATACAGACTCCGTTTAATAATTTTATTGAAAACTATTATCTTATTCAATCATTACCATTTTTCGGACAAATGATTTATCACCGGCATTCAATCTGTAAAAATATACACCGCTGGCCACCTTATTACCCGCCTGATCCAGACCGTTCCAGTCAACTTTATACACACCGGCATTTTTCTTCTCATTCACCAGCGTTTGAACGCGTCTTCCCAGAATATCATAAATCACTATGGCGACATCGGAGGCGCTCTCAATATGATACTCAATGGTTGTCGCCGGATTAAACGGATTTGGGTAATTTTGTTCAAGTGAAAAACTTACCGGATACACAGGTGTGTCGTCCGTGATAGCCGAAATAATCCCCTGCTCGGGTGTTTCAATTTTATTAGTTGTATAAATGCGAAATTCACCCGGCTGCAAACTGATTCCGGCGGAGGTGCTCAGCACATCAATGCTGTCACCTGAAAAATAATCATACCATATGCCGGTAGTCTGAAAACTTGGTGTCACTGTGAGCGGCGCGACGCCAAAATTTCCAATAATCGTCGCGTTCATTGTGCTGTGAGTCAGATTAATTCTTTTTCCCGCGCCGGAAAGCAGATAGGATGCAGAGGTATTCGCGCTTGTGAATACTTCATTTTCCTTTCTGAGTTTAATCAAGGCTGCATATGTTTTATATAGATTTGCCCGATCCTGGTCTTGACAATAATCCCATCGAATCGGCTTATTACCTACCCTGCCGTTAAAATCAATGGAATAATCGTATCCCAGTTCGCCAAACTGCCAGATCATTTTGGGTCCGGGTAACGTTATAAAAAATGCCGCGGCCAGTTTGATTCTGTTTAACGCGGTTGACAATTCTTGAATATTATAATCTCCATAACTATTGCCGTATGCAAGATTTTTATACATTAGCCGTTCTTCATCATGGCTTTCCATGTAAGTTACGAGGGTTGGATTGGTCCATCCGCGTTCTTCATAGTATCCCCACTTAAAATCCGAATTACTGTTCCACCCCATCGTAGCTTCATTATAATTATAATTGCTGTTCCCCCAAATCATCATTCCGTAATTGGATAATTCTTTCTCTTCCGAATTTTCCGCAAAATGTTCCAGAATGACATAGGCATCACTTTTAGCCAACCAGATCTGATCGGCCATCCGTTTCAGAATATTGATCCTCGATGCGTCGTAATACCAGCCGTCTCCGGACTTGTTGGTGAAACCTTTTGTGAAATCGAACCGAAAGCCGTCGATATTATATTCCGTCAGCCAGTATCGATTTATTCTGTCAACAAGTTTTTTCGTAGCGGGACTCTCATGATTAAAATCGTATCCCCAGGAATATGTTGTGTTAGGTGAGGTCACATTGTACCATGGGTTCTCCGGCGTGGGTTGCCCGTAATTACCCTCATTATACAATCTGACAAACGGTGACTGTCCATATGAATGATTCAATACCATATCCATGATCACAGCAATTCCCCGGCTATGGCATTCATCAATGAATCTCTTAAAATCGTCTTTTGTACCGTAATACTTATCGGGAGCGAAATAAAACGACGGATTGTATCCCCAGCTTTCGTTGTTTTCAAACTCTGATACCGGCATCAGCTCAACAGCACTGACTCCCAGCCGCTGAAGATAGTCAAGCGTATCGGTAAGAGTTTTATAGTTGTGCGTTCCTAAAAAATCCCGTAACAGTAATTCATAAATTATCAGTCCTTCCGGCGCAGGTCTTTGAAAATCATTTACCTGCCAGGAATATTCACTCTGTCCTGTCTGCAAAACCGATACAATTTCGCTTGTCTTGCCTGCCGGGTAGGCTTTCAAATCGGGATATGTTTCATCTGTGATATATCCATCATTCCATGGATCCAGTACTTTATCAGTATAAGGATCAGCTATTCGTATTTCACCATCAACCAGATACTGAAACGCGTATTCCTGATCGGGTGTCAATCCGTCCAGTGTCAGCCAATAATAAACAGAATCGTTATCAACGGTCTCCCGATTCATCATATACGCTTCATCAACTTTCCAGTCATTAAAATCCCCGACGACATAAATAAACTGCTTATACGGCGCGAAAATGGAAAGCGATACCGTGTTGTCATCGATATAATTAATGCCCTCTTTAATTCCGGCTGGACGGATAGCCTCTGCAACCGGAGGATTAAGCATTACACTGAAAGCAAGTGAATCAATGATGCCGGATGTGTCAACGGCAACCACCGAAAGATAATTCATTCCGGTAGCCAATTGATTCCCCTGAATAGGGCATTTAAGCGTATCATCTGGCGTACTATCCATCAAGCTACCGTTTGAATATAACCTCAGTTCAGCAAGTTGTGTCTCGATAGTAGCGGCTGTGGCATTTATCTGAAGCGACTCATTTTCTTCCAGAAAAACCGGTGACCTTTCCGGGAGACCATAGATGACACTGACACCGGGTTCAAGCATTTGGACGGTAATTCCCTTATCATACAAATCAAGGAATATATCCGCGTTCCCGACATCTTTACCCTCTTTATAGGGTGATGAGGCGCTCCTGAACACAAAAGCCAGTTGCAGCACCTTCTCCTGCGCGAGATTGACACCGTAATACTGATCTATATGACCAATAGTCAATTTCCATAAATTATTGCCCAGCGGCGTCATTTTTGTTTCCGACGTATTCTCCCCCCAATTGGTTTTTACATATAACCAATCACTCGGGCTTGTACTCAGTTCAGTAATCAAACCGGTGTGCGCGTACACATCTCCGGTATAATCCTTAAGACCAAGATTGCCTTCCGCCGCGTTATAAATGACGACAATCGAATCGGTCGCCATCGGGTAAGCGGGAGTTGACGTGATGATTTCTCCAAATACCGGCGAAACCGTTACCAATAGTGTTAGTATGTATAAAATCTTACGCATTATATGATGTCCTTATCATAATTGATTTAACTTTCTTTTAGTCAGCGCTATTAAAATATTATTATTTAATGATTACCGCCTGGTATGGCTCCAGGGTTAATTTATTCTCATTTACGGTAATTTTGTTTTTTGTATTAAATATGATATTCCCGTCAGACACTTTCTTTATAAATTCGACATCAAGATTTATTTCTTTAAATGTGTTCCGGAAATTTATGAGAACGATCAGGTTTTCTCCGGCTGATTTCATAAATACCACAACATCATTTTTTGCGGAATGTTCCGGGTATGAATATTGTTTGGAATAAAGCGCCGCTTCTTTCCTCCTGAGAGTGATCAGTTTTTTGTAAACATCCCTAAGTTCAACATGAACGGAATTCCAATCTACCGGCTCTTTTTCAAAGAGTGACGAATACGCTACCGCGCCGATTTCTTGTCCGTTATAGAGCAGAGGAATGCCATCCAGCGCGAAAATGAAAGTCAGATACGCGAAAATTGCTTCATCTTTAAAAAGGACTGCTGCTCTTGGTTTATCATGATTTTCGATAAAACGCAACGGCAGGCTATTCTGAGGATAGGTTTTGGCTTTTATCCGGACCCATTCCAACAAGGTTTCGACCGGCGCGTTTTCGCTGTGAACCTTGATCATCCATTCGTAAAGAGTCCAGTCGTAAGTGCTGTTAAACGCGGTTTTATGAAGATAGGGACTTTCCCATTCCGCAAGAAGAAACAAATCCCGCTTAATCTCTTTTAATTGCGGCACCGCCCATTCCCAGAACGACAAGGGTACCATTCCGGCCACATCGACACGATAGCCGTCTATACCATATTTTTCAATCCAGAAACGCATAATATTTAGAACATGGTTTCTCGTTTCCGGCTTGTCATAATTAAAATCAACCACATCTGTCCATGCGGCGTGTTTTCTGGTTGGCTTTCCATCAGCATCCATTATTATAATATCAGAATTCTTATCCAATTCATTATAATCAGGAGCAACATGATTGGGTACCATATCAATAATTATTTTCATGTTAAGAGCGTGCGCTGCCTGTACCAGGCTTGAGAAATCCTGTTCTGTACCATATTCGGGATTTACCGTAAAATAATCACGAACCGCGTAAGGAGAACCGGCGGAACCTTTTCTTTTTTCTAATCCAATCGGATAAATGGGCATAAGCCATAAAAATTGCAGACCGAATTCTTTTAAACGAGGCAATGATTGGGTGATATCTTTAAATGTGCCGGACTCTGAAAAAGCTCGGGGATATATTTCATACAATGATTCACCCTGTAGCCAGTCGGCGTATTCAGGGCCGGGATATCCGGATAAATTAATAAACCGGCGCTCGATACCAATGTCTTCGATTTTTTCGACGATAGAAGTGAATTGAGCCCGTATTATCTCATCCATGATGATCCTTTTTTAACTTCTTTTTTCCTTTATATTACCCGTCTGGATTCTCAGATGATTATGTACCATCTGTTTCAGAAGTTCATCCAGGTTGTTAAAATTATCTTTCTGCATCGATGATACCGTATTGCCAACGTCCACACTTTGTCTCATTCCGAACAATGTGATATCCAGAATAATATGATTAGTGGCGATATCGACAATCGCCGTATTACCCGTCCATGCCGTTTTTTTTGAAATGCGGTTATCCGCTTCTCCCATCAACAATTCTGCCTGATCGACGACCAGAATCATCTTATGATCCCAGATTTTCTCCAGTTCCTTTTCCGAAATATTATAGCTGTATACCTCTGCAAGATCCAACTCCAATGGAGTAAATGAAAACGCGATGATTTTTACTCCCCGTTTAGCGGCTTCTTTCAGATCAGGTCCAAGCAGACGGCATTCTCTTTTCCAAATAGACAAATAGATTGAACTCTCGGCGCGAGTAATCATTTCTCTCGCCTTGTGGAGCATATTTTTATACCCGACGATATTCCATAAATGTCCCGGCTCGATACTGGTGTCAAAATTTTTTAAAGCGCCTTTTGCTTCATTTACTTTTTCTACGAACTGACGCTCAAGAAGATCAAACAATTGATCCGGGGGAAGCGGTACGTATTTTTCAGGTTCCGTGTACATACCGTTCACCGCACCAAGTGTCTCGAGCTTTCTGATGACGTCATAAATAGCTGACCTGGGAACACCTGAATTTTTACTTAATTCATAACGTGTAACGGGATTCTGCTGAAGAAGGGAAATATAAGCTTTTGCTTCATAAGTTGTAAATCCCAGTCGTTTAATTCGATTTGCCATGTCTTCAAATTGCATCAATTTTTACTTTCCTCCTTTAAGATATCCTGAAGGATTAAACCGAGATGCGCTCTCCAGTTACCCCAATTGTGTCCTTCATTGTAAACTCTGGAAGAATATCGGATTCCATGTTTGTTTAAGGCATCGAAAATGTTTTTATGTGACTCATCGACCCTTTCAAAACTTCCATAGTCAAAATATATTTTTGTGTTAATTTCAGAAAATTCCGAGATTTCTTTCAGGATCGCCTCGTCTTCAACCCAAAACGCGCCGGATTGTGAATAAACAAAATTTAATTTATGCCCATAATCTTTTAACGCGTAAAAAGATATCAATCCCCCGAGCGAGGCCCCAACCATCCCTGTCTGTGATGGATTTAAGTCATATTTTTTTAACACATAAGGCAGCAATTCCCTGAAAATCATTTTCAGATAGTTATCATTAATCCAATATTCCTTCTGCCTATTTGCCGGATCTACAAAGAGCGCATTTAGCGGGGGTATTTTACCTTCATCAATCAAGTTATCCAGGATTGTTTTAGTATAGCCAAATTTAAGGTAATCGCTTCCATCATGAAAAACAATCAAAGGTGAGCTTTTTACGCATTTCGGATGGGAATAGACGTAAATATTTCTGGTATTATTCAGAATATCGCTCTTAAAGTTGACAGTATCAAGCTTTCCGGATACAGCTAATTGTCTGTAGAGTATACTCTTTGGAAAAACATAAAGAGGCATCATGAGAACAGAATTTTCACCATAGCCCCCAATGTCCGTGACCTTATTTAGCGGATCAGTTATATATTTTCCGTCAATGATAAATTTGTATTCCAAACGGGCATTCTCTATATAAGACTGTTTTGTAAAGTAAATATCCGTTCCTTCGATTCTAGACATTCTGATGCCTTCATTATCCCAGCTATTCATATCACCCGTTAGTGAAACCGCTGAATCGCTTTTACCGCTATAAATGAAGAATACTCCCGAATCTTCAACAATCGGGAAAGAATCGTTTTTGTTGATTCGTCTGATCAGTAACTCCGCCTTTTCTTCAGACGGAGATTTTTCCATAATTTCAAGCAATTCGCCAACCGTTTTTGGCTCAGCGTCACATGCGGTAAAAATGAAAGCCAGCAATAATCCCGTAATTGCAAAAACCGTGATTTTTCTAATTCTTTTCATGTTTGGATTATCCTTTTACACTCCCCAACGTGAGTCCTGATACCAGCCAACGGCTTAAACTCATAAACAAAACGACAACAGGAATACTCACAATTATCGCTCCCGCGGAATACAATCCCCAGGCGACTTCCATATTTGACGAAAACAATTTCAATCCCATCGGCAGCGTAAACAAATCCTGATCCTGTATCAACACAGCGGCTACCAGATATTCTGACCAAGCCGTCATGAATGAAAAGAGAGACGTGATTGCCAGCGCCGGCAAAGCAAGCGGCAGAACAATTTGATAAAATATCCGGAACTGCCCTGCGCCGTCAATAGTGGCCGATTCTTCAAGGCTGTATGGTATTGTATCATAATATCCCTTCATTTGCCAAATGGTAAAAGGAAGCGCCGTGGCAGAATACGCGATAATTAGCCCCAGATAGCTATCATATGCTCCTATCTTAATGAGCATGATAAACAATGGCAGCAATAGCATTGTCACCGGGAACATTTGCGTTGTAATCAAGCCAACCATTGATGAATCTCTCCCTTTAAATTTGTAACGGGAGAAGGCATACCCCGCCGTCGCGGACAAAGTGACAGCAAAAATGGTTACCAGAACGGAAACAAGCAGGCTGTTTGCCATCCATCTAAGAAATGGCTGCTGCAAAAACAAATCTGCATAAGTCTGAAATGTAAAATTATCAGGTATAATCGCCAAAGACTTACTGAGCAATCTGTCGCCCGGACGTAAAGAAATCGAAAAAACCACCAAAATCGGATAAATAGAAAATAAGGAAAAAATAGTTAATATCACATACGAAAATATTTTTCCCTTTTTTGTCAATTTATTAATACCTGCCGCCATGAAACCCTCATAAAAAATTCAAACACATACTTTAATGACTATGATTATGCGAATTTCCCTAACCCACCCCGGGGCTGATAAACCATGCTTCCCCTCTTCATCAGGGAGGAGGATAGTCAGCGCTGTGGCCGAAACGGAAAATTTTAATCAAAGTATTGCCTGATTATATTTCTGTTCTACTACGCAATCAACGGAGTCAGCAAAAGAATTTTACAGGATGACGGTTGGGGAGAGTTGGCCAGGCCCAGCCCCCCATCATCTGACTCTTTTCTTTTATCTTTTTTCATGTATCTTAACTTCTTACTTCTTACTTCCTACTTCCCACTTCCTACTTCTTACTTCCTACTTCTTACTTCCTACTTCCTACTTCTTACTTCCTACTTCTTACTTCCTACTTCCTACTTCCTACTTCTTACTTCCCACTTCCTACTTCTTACTTCCTACTTCTTACTTCCCACTTCCTACTTCTTACTTCCTACTTCTTACTTCCTACTTCTTACTTCCCACTTTGTCAAGTCCTGAAATAGGTTTACAGATTTTGGTATATTTCTCTTGACAAATATCTTTTGTTTTTCCTTTCTCAAAGGGATCCCTTTGAGAAATTTT
>JBFXLE010000011.1:0-107717 GCA_050173015.1 Calditrichaceae bacterium | reverse complement strand
CGCTATAACGCAGACATACATCTTGTCCTTCCATAAAGATCCCTTTCTTTGTTTAGAGTAGCACCCTTTGGGCAAGGGTAATAAATTAACACTTTTTTGTCAATTTATTCAGGACAAGTCACTTTTTTCTTTTATCTTTTTTCTTTTTTCTTAACCTCCCTACTTCTTACTTCTTACTTTCATCTTTACTTCCACTTTTCCCATCTCAAAACTCACTCCAAACTCCGTTCCCAACAAGATATTCTCCAGTTCATTCAGCAGATATTTTGTACTCTCGCTTAACGGCGAGGCGTATTCCGACGGCTCCAGTCCCGCGGTGATTTTTTCATCGGTGATCACAACAACCCAGTGCGGTATTTTTTTTTCATGATCATACTTCTTGTTAAAATAAGAAAAATATTCGCTATAGGTCTGATTGGCTTCAGCAAATTTGGCGATAATCCTTTCACGCAGATGTTCAGGGATATTTGAAGTTCGAACCGATTGCGGTTTTGAAAACGGCTGCCATCCTCTTCCGCCCGACAAGCGAATCCAGCCGAATTCAGGCCCGGCGGAGGCTGATTCCGAAAAATACGCGGAGCGGTATTTAAACAGACGTGACAACCGTTCACCGCTGCTTAAATATCTGATGAATCCATCACCCGAATAGTGCTTCGCAAACGAAATAACCCGGTCGCGCGTGATTTCGATTGTATCGTGGACAAGAACACAATCTTTATATATATCTGATTTTCCAGCGTCCCCGAGATTAATCAGACCGCCGGTTTCATTTTTCAATATATAATAGATTTGGTTTTTAAACGACACTTTCATCGCTTCGGTAAACTGATCACTCAGCAGGGTATTTTCATCAACAATACGCCATGGCGCGAATGGACTCAGCGCATTCAGTTCTGATTCCGATAAGTTTTGCTGAAATCGGTTTTTGATGATGAGCGCGCGCGGATTTTCACAAACAAAAAAATCCGCCTTCCCGATCGATGTTTGCGCGTCGGACGGAAGGCGGCTGATTATAAGGGTAAAAAACAGAATCAGTAAGAATTTCATTTTATCCGCTATTTTTTGGGCTGTTCTTTCCATTTTTCAATTGTCGATAGCTGTGAAGCCACTCCGTACAGATCGATGCTGGAACTGTCAAACTGAGTTCTGAAATAAGCGGTTGACGGCAGCGAAAACAACCACGCGCCTAAAGCCATATCCTGATCTATTTCATCGATAAATTTGGCGTAAGCCTGCTTATCGCCGATTTCACGGGTTGACATAAATCCGTATATATAGTCGAGCAGTTTGGCGACATTTTCATTTTCCGCAGTTTGTCTGGTCAGATCAAGCCTGAAAAAGTTTTTATTACTTTCAAAGGAGCTTAAATTCACGACCCGGTTTCCCATTCCATCGGAATCGGTGATCAGATTTATTTTGTACATGGATAAATCCGGCTCTCTCAAAAACAGATCGTACAAATCAAACAGGAAATTACTTTTGTATCCGCTGACAGCCACTAGCAGCGCGTCATAATTTCCCATGCGGATTTCTTCATTCTGAACGGCGGTCGCCTTTATGCGTCCTTTAAACAGAGTCGGGTCATTCAGGATTTCAATCAGTTCGGTATATTCCTCACGGAATCCGTAGTTTAACGAGGCCTGAATCTTTATCGTATCCGGCAGAACAGATAGATCGGGCGCTTCTGTGTCTTTAAGCGGCATGACAATCTGTTCTTCCACATAATAGGAGCTGGATGGAAACATACTAAAATTCAGATAATCATTATAGTTGTCACGGTTGCCTTTATAGTCAACAATATGTCTCTGCTGCTCTGTCCCCGACTTGAAAAAGCGATTCATAATCTTTCGGTTATCCAGCAGTTTTCTTAACTCATGGCGCTGGCTTACTGTTAACCGTTCCGTATTAAACAGGAGAGCAAAGTAGGTGGTACTGATATTTGATTTGACAAAAAAATCCTGTGAATCACTCAAAACCGGAGAAAGGCTTCCAAACGGCGTGCTTAATAAAACATTAATTTTACCGTTTTTCAGTTCAGTGGTGTAAGTGCTGTTATCGATGTACGGTTTCAGAATCACATTTGTCAGGTTCGCGTTGCCATTCGGATTTTTGTAATAATCCGTCACATCCGCCCGAGGCGCGATAGCCATATACGGTCCGGTACCGTCTGAATACATGGGGGCGCTCAATTCACTTTGAGCAGGCAATATTTTAAATGATAAAACTTCTTTGATATCCGGTTCGGTCCATATTCTGTCGCCTTTGAACTGAAAACGAATTTCATTGTTTTCATCGGGTCCGGAAAACTCCATTCGATCCAAAGCCTGCGAAACAAGAATATAATCCGGGGAAAGACTTCCAAGTCTCTGAATCCTTCTCAGAGTGAAATTAAGATCTTTCGCCGAGAAAAAATTATCCGCGGTTTCACTTACCGATATTTTTTCGTCTTCCACGGTCACCAGATAACTGTCGTGCCATTTTTTATTCGGCTTTAGCCTCACAGTCACCACATTATTCTGATTGATATCAATGAACTCACCCAAACCGTCTTCATAGGTGATACCCGATGGATTAGCCGACACATTAAACAGGCCGTCAAATAACACTTCATCCAGTTTATCAGAGAGCGGGACGGAGTTTGGCAAATGCGGATCAACCACCGGTTTTTGATGCGCGATGTATGGGATGACAATTTTATCTTTCAGGTTTTCACGCGGCCACAGGAAAAACACCGCCACTGCCAGGACAACTACTCCCGCGCCGATTATCAATGGTTTTTTCATAAAACTTCCTTTCTTCAAACCAATATTAGATGGATTATATCAGAGAGAATAATGTTCTGAATATTCTTTATCTCCGCATCGTCCTGTTTAATTCTTTTTAATGATTGGCTTCTGGGCCATCAAACTCACTTCCAGCACTTTAAATGATGGATGCTTAAACCTTACTTCCAGTACATTGTCCCCGTCCTTAACCATCTGAAGCGGAGAGATCTGGCATTCATAATCATTTTGCGGGCCCGGAGCGGTGATGGTGAACCGGCCCTCATTTTTTAGCGGGTTTTTGTTCATGGTCATTTGGTCATACCATTGACGCTCTCCGGCGTTTTTGGCGATTTCTTTTGGCAACTTAATATTGACATCAAAGACGGGGAATCTCGCGTCTGAAGGCAGTCTCAAATTTACCCTGAAAACGTACTCGTTTTCTCCCAGTTTGTTGGATGAAACCGGCAGAACATAAATCTTCCGGTAATCTTTCGGGCTGGTAATCCATTTTGACGCCCAGGGATCACATTCAGCGACCAGATTTTTGATTTTACGATCTGCCCCTTTATAATGGCTGCCGTGAATGACAATTGCCCGCGCTTTCAATACCCCGTTATCTCCCGGATCCCGTGAGAACTCTTTGTATAATTTTTCGATTGCCTGAGCGGGGAACACCTGTTCCTTGAAATAGAGCAGTCTTTCCATCAATGCTTTTTTCCGGGTTTGCAGTTCCTGCTGACTTCCTGAAGTGAATGTAATATCGTGCGCCGGCAGAAAAACCGGGCTGTTATAGATTTCCTCGAGTCCGTCAAGAGTCATGATACTCTCCGTCACAAGCGCTTCGGCGCGCTGTTTTGAAATGGTTTCAACTTTATAGAGAAGGGTATCTTCCATACTTTTAACCAACAACTGTTTTTTGGGAAGAATCACGGACGAGTTTAAAAAGTCTGTATCATAGTGTAATGATTTCAAACCTGATTCCGCCTGCAGCCAGTCAGCGCGGTTTAACGCGGCTTTGATGGAGGCTGACTGTGTATTGAGGGAAAGCTGATCGAGATTGGAGTACATATCCGCGAGGAATCCCAGATCGCTGTTTTGTTTCAAAAGACGAATCATTTGGCTATATGCCTTTTCGTCTCCAAGGCGGTTTATCTGCGGCACAATGCCGGCAGCGCGCTTGTATCCGTTATCAAGCGATGCCGCCTGATTGCGCAAATCCCGCACTTTATCGTCCAGCTGCCGCGCTCCGCTTGTATTGGCGAATTTTCCCGCTGAATAAAATCCTGTTGCAGGCAGTTGATAGATAATTTTAGATAATGCCTCGCTCTTCTCCTGAAAATACGTATTTGCCGGCCAGCTTGTATGGTTTTTAACCGACATTTTCAGGTCATTTATTTTCGACTCCGCCGCTTTCATGTCGTCATACTTCTGATTATACGCGCGAACATATCCGGAACTGGCTTTTACCTCGGCGGGGATTTTTTGGCCGACGGCGGCGTATAACGCTTCCACATTATCAACATCAAGTCCCATTCGCGACGCGTCATTCTTGCTGTTAATCACCTCTTCGAAATATGGGCCCACTTCAGCGAGCCTGGCTTTAAAGATATCATTCGCCGCCGTCATTATATTTGGCGGGAAACTATTTTTCTTTTCCATAAATTTTAAAAAATCCGGAATATAACCGATGAATTTGGCCTGATCGGATTGGGAATCCACTTCTTTTTTGAAGGTATTTAACAGAAGGGAGTATTTTTCATGAAACAGAAGCTCATCATTCACACGCTGATTTAAATCAATGTAATTTAAATAGGCTTCATCATTGGTGTTTTTGATTGTCACCGGAAATATGCTCTCGATCGCCGCCAGTTCTTTTTTCAGTCCCTTCAGCGCGGCGTTTTTTGTGTTTAATTTGTTGATTTCTTCCGAATATTTAAACCGGTTGAAATCAAATCCCGGTCCCATTTCATTATACGCGGTTCTGTCAATTGAATTGTTTTTAAGTGTCTCCTGAAACTCCGCGTACTTTGTTTCAAATTTGTATCTCCAGATCGGCGTGTAGCGGTATTCCATTTCCAGATTCATATCCTGACGTACTGACTCTATCACCCAGTAAAATATTTGCACACTTTTATCGGCACGGTACAGGCTTGTTCCGCTGCCTGCCTGTCCCTCGTCTTCCATTTTAATGATGGTACCTTTTCCGTCATCAAAGGCGGTGGTAAGATAGGTGCTAAGCCAGTCTTTATTTGAGATATTCAGGACGAGATAAAAATTTTCCTGCTGAGTGGAAGGAAACTGGATAAAATATTTCTTGTCTTTTTTTATCTCAAAATATTTATCCCCCTTTTTGAGCTCAATGTAGCCGCTTTCCGCGAATGATATTTCGGGTTTTGGTTTAAGCTGCTTATATGCCGCGCAGCCGGAAAGAATAATAATCAGGATGAAAGCCACAAACTTTCTGTACATATCGACCCCTTTATAAAATTAATTTAGAATCTTTTACGATCAGCAAATAAATCTGTTTCAATGAAAAGCGTGAATTACAGGAAATTCTCAATGAACTTATTGGTTTGACTCTGGCAAAAAACATACCAGTAATTTTGAATCAATTTAAACAAAAATAAGGATTTGTAAAAAGCTGAACAATTTAAACTTTAAAAATTAGATCTTAACACATCCGCTAACCGATAAAAACTTCCTGCTCTCTGTATTGGAGCTGGTATAATTGATGATACAGCCCCTGCAATTGCATGAGTTCCTGGTGTGATCCGGTCTCCTTTAGATGACCTTTGTGGAATACCAGAATCCGGTCCACGTGTTTTATCGTCGAAAGACGGTGCGCGATAATGATTGATGTTCGCCCCTGCATTAAATACTCAAGCGCGTTCTGGATCAGAATTTCGGTTTCTGTATCGATATTCGAAGTCGCCTCATCCAGTATTAAAATTTGCGGTTCCATAACCAGAGCCCTGGCAAATGAGAGCAGTTGGCGCTGCCCCATTGACAAAGATGTACCGCGCTCATTCAGAACGGTATGATATTTTTTTGGTAACCGCAGGATGAAATGATGCGCGTTCACCCGTTCGCAGGCCTGCATTACCTGTTTTTCGGTTATCCTTTCATTTCCCAACCGGATATTTTCAAGGATGGTCCCTGAGAACAGGAAGACATCCTGTAATACCACGGCCATGGTTGAACGCAGGTTTCTTAAATCCCATTCCCGGATATCTGTTCCATCCAGTAAAATCTGTCCTTTTTGAATTTCGTACTGACGCCCCATGAGATTAATAAGACTGGTTTTCCCCGCCCCGGTATGTCCCACGACCGCTATCCGTTCACCGGGTTCAATCGTAAATGAAATATCTTTCAGAACATAATCTTCTTCTGAATAGGCAAACCATACATCCTTAAATTCAATTTTACCCAGGACCGAATGTTTGACGACCGGTTGTTCCAGTGAACGGATTCTTGGCGGTGTATCTAAAAGTTTAAAAATCCGTTCCGATGACGCCATAGCCGCCTGTAAAATGTTATATTTTTCCGACAGATCACTTATGGGCCGGAAAAACATCTGCGCGTACTGGATAAACGCGACAAGGGCGCCGTAAGTCACCAGATCAGACATTTTCAGCAATCCTCCGCGCCAGATAACAATGGCCAGGGCAATGGAGCTGACAAGCTCAATAGCCGGATAAAAAATGGCGTAATAAGAAACTGTTTTCACCTGCGCGTCAGTATGTTTTTGGTTTATATCGGCAAAAGATTCATAGTTTTTTCTTTCACGGTTGAACACCTGGACGATGTTCATCCCGGTAATATTTTCCTGCAAATATGTGTTTATCTGCGCAACCCATTTACGAATATTTCGAAACGCGATACGCACTTTTTTCTGGAAAATTGCCGTGATAACAAAAAGTAGCGGAATAACGGCGAATGTCCATAACGCCAGCTCCACATTCATTGAAAGCATAACCACAACGATTCCGGATAGCAAAAAAATATCCCCGAATATGCTTACCACGCCTTCTGTAAACATCTGATTTAAGGATTCCACATCCGAGGTTACGCGTGTCATTAATCTGCCGACCGGATTTTTGTCAAAAAAGCTCAGAGATAATTTTTGAAGATGAGTGAAAATCTGCGAGCGCAGATCAAACATAAGTTTCTGACCAAGATACTGAGTTATATAAATCTGAAAATATTGAACGCCAAAAATGGCAACCAAAACCATGACGTAAATCCCGAGTATCTTAAATAACCCGTTCAAGTCGCCTTCTTTGATATACGTATCGATTGCCAGCTTTGTGAGATATGGTCCGGCCAGCTGCAGAAACGACGCGATAATGATCAGCAGTACTCCACCCAAGACAAGATGTTTATACGGACGTGTGTACATAAACATTCTTTTAAACAATTTGGAGTCATATACCTTGCCGCTCAATTCATCATCATGCATCATTTGTTCTTGTCCAATCTTCCGAAATGATTCAATGCTTTTTCGTTAATTATTGATCCGTTTCAGTGATTTTATTGTTTTCGCAGCCGCAGGCTGATCTCTTCTATTTTGTCCAATGTGTAATCAATTTCTTCTTTGGTGGTAAACTTACCAAAACTGAACCGCAGCGCGCTGTTTAAAATATCAGCAGGCAGCGACATGGCCTCCAGAACATGTGACTGCCGGATGCTGCCGGAACTGCAAGCCGATCCGACAGACGCGGCGATCCCCGCCATATCGAGATTCAACAGAAAGCTCTCATTCGCGATTCCCTTAAAGGCAATATTGCAGATATACGGCGAACGATCCGAAGTTTCGCCCACAATATAACAATTATCAATCCTTCTTCTAAGTTCTGTCTCAAAATAAGTTCTCAGACCAAGAGCTTTTTTTGCGTCATCTTCCGCGTGTTCCAGCAATTTTACCGCTTCGCCGAATCCAGCGATCCCGGTCATATTTTCAGTTCCGGCTCTGCGGTTTGCCTCCTGCCCGCCCCCGAAGGAAATGGAATCGATCATGGCGCCGCTTCGCGCGAAAAGCGCGCCTATACCTTTGGGCCCATAGATTTTATGCGCCGAGATCGTCAGAAAATCGGCCTTCAGATTTTTTAGTGAAAATGGAATTTTGCCAAACGCCTGTACCGCGTCTGTGTGAAACATGATATTTTTTTCCTGGCACAGATCGGCAATTTTATCGACCTGATTGATAATTCCGGTTTCATTGTTTACATACATTACCGATACCAGGATTGTACTGTCCGTTAAAAACTGAAAAATATTTTCCGCCTCCACAGCATCGCTCTTTCCCGGAGGAACAAATGTAATTTCAAACCCTTCCCTTTCGAGGACTTTCACGGATTCGATAACAGAAGGATGCTCTACCGCCGAAATGATGATATGCCGGCCTTTGGATTTTACGGCTCTGGCCGCTCCGATCAGCGCCATATTATTTGCCTCTGTGCCGCCACTGGTAAAAATTATCTCCTTTGACATACACCCCAGCCGGGCAGCGATTAAATCCCTTGATTCTTCAAGTTTAATTTTTGCGGCCTGACCGAAGCGGTGAATACTTGATGGATTTCCCCAGTTGGATTTTGTCCATTCGAGCATTGCGTTTAGAACATTTTTTTCGACCGGCGTAGTCGCGCTGTAATCCAGATATACTTCCATAAAATTTTTAACCATTTTTTTTTATGTTGTCATCAGTCTCTTCCGGACGTAAATTCTAACTGTTAACTGATTAACAACCTCTTTTAAACTTTTTGCTTTGATTTTTTATTGCATTGACATTCTATTTTTTTAAATCAACAAAGGCGGCAAAATGAAAAAGCTTCTTTTTCTCATTCTGGTCTTTTTTTGGTTTACTCCCTCAAACGGCGCGTTTGAACCCAAAGGGTACGGCACAAATTACACCGGCAGCGGCATGACCGGTATTGCGTCAGCGGACCTCGCCTTCGATGTTTTTTTGAATCCGGCGAAACTTTCTCTGACACAGACCGCATCATTCGATTTATTCTACCGTAATTTTTACGGCATCAGCGGACTGAATCAGATTACACTCGGCTCATCATTTAAAGTTCTAAATGTTCCGGTTGGCTTCGGAATCAACCGATTTGGCAATTCTCTATATGCTGAAACCGAAACCCGTGTCGCGTTGGCTAAAGAATTTGCCGACGCCATCTCCATCGGCGTCAGCCTGAACTGGTACCACCTGGATATCGACAATTATGGTCAGGCCCAATCATTGGGCTTCGATATCTCCGGATTTTATCAAATTAGCCGCCAATTTTCTGCCGCTTTCATCGTCTCAAATCTGAACGAACCGGAAATCGGCCGGGCCCGGGAAAAACTGCCATCCTGTTTTAGTTTCGGCTTGAGCTACAACCCGACCAATGAACTTAATCTAAATATTGATCTCGTAAAAGACAATGAGTTTGACTTTGATTATCGTTTTGGTTTACATTACAACTTATTCCGGTCAGTTCAATTGCTGACCGGATTCAGACAGGTTGTCCATAGTTATTCGGGCGGCATCCTGATGAAAAAGAATCACATAAACATTGGTTACGCGCTTGAATATCACCCGGAACTTGGCAGCAGCAACACAATCAGTTTTGGTTATGAATTGTAAATTCTTATTATATATCCTTTTATTTATATCTCCATCGATTATTTCAGCGCAGAACAATTATGACCGTGAACTATCTGCCAACAAATCAAAATTGGTAAATATTAAACAGGAAATTCAAAATTTAAGAAATCAAATCTCCAAATCCAAAATTGAAGAATCTTCCATAACCAGTCAGATTCAGCTGATCGATAAGGAAGTCGCTCTTATTTCTCAGGCAAAGGGTCTTCTCGAGACACAGCGTCGTATTATTGACAATCAGATCTCGGCAACAAACAGACAAATAAAATCAACTCAAGCGCAACTTGCTGAATCAAAGAAACTATATGCCGAGAGAATGGTGTATTTTTATAAATACGGGAAAATCAGAAACATTGAGCTCATTCTGACTTCAGCGTCATTGAATCAGGCGTTCATCCGTTACCGTTACCTTAAACTGATTGCCGAACAGGATGAACGCACACTGGCTGGCATTGAAAGAAAAAAACGGCAAATTGAGAATCTAAAAAACAAACTAAATGAAGATCTCGAGCATATGAAACTGACCATCCGGGCAAAGGAAAAGGAAGAATCTCACTATCTCAGCCGTAAATCCGAAAAAGCCGTCTTTCTGAAAAAAATCCGCTGGAATCAATCGCTCTATCAGAAGCAGCTCGACACAAAAGAGCAGGAACGACAACAATTGAATTCCTTTATCCTGGCGCTTGAACGTCAAAGACGTCTGAAGGAAAACAATAAAGCCGCGGACGATATCCCTGAAATTGATTTTGATGATTTTGGTAAAGCAAAAGGTCGGCTTCCCTGGCCGGTTAAGGGAAAAATATTGACAAAATATGGAAAACAGCGTGATCCGTATTTAAAAACATATGTCAACAACACGGGAATTGAAATTGAAAGTTCTTTGGGAACCCCTGTAAGATGCGTGTTTACAGGTGTTGTAAGGATGATTACCTATATGTCCGGTTACGGCAATACGGTGATTATTGATCATGGCAATGGCTATTACACCGTCTATTCCCATCTTGATGAAATATATGTTGAAAAGGGGGATGTTCTTCAAACCGGTCAGACACTGGCAACCGTTGGTGATTCAGGATCGTTATCCGGTACGAAACTGCATTTTGAGATTTATGGTAAGCAGATTACTTACAACCCTGAATCGTGGCTGCAATAACAATCTAAAAACGTTTTCTTCTTCCGTCCCGAACGGATTGATCACCGGTGTGAATCGAACACTGTTCTTTCGGTTTATAGCTGGCATTAAATAATTCTTCATAACGTTCCGGACAATACGGACCCGCCAGTTGCTTACTCTCATTGCAGATCTCAAGCCGGATAACCCCCGGGGCTTCGGCAAAACTTCCGTGTGTAAATTGAACCGAATCATATACCGATTTCATAAATTCACCCCAGAATGGCAAAGCCGCGACCGCGCCGGTCATTTTTTTCCCTAATGTCAGCTTGAAATCATCAAGTCCAACCCATACACCGGCTACGATATCCGGTGTAAACCCGACAAACCAGGCATTGGTATTGTCATTGGTGGTTCCTGTTTTTCCACCGGCCGGAACATAAAAATTGTAATCCCTGCGGACGCCATATCCTGTACCCCGCCTTATTACATCCTGCATCATATCGTTCATTATATATACGGTTTCCGGAGAGAGAACTTCTTTTCTTTCGGTTTTAGCCTGATAAATAGTATTTCCGTTTTTGTCTTCGATTTTGAGAATTGAAATCGGAGTGACATGAACACCGTTATTGGCAAACGTACCATAAGCCGAGATCAGCTCAAGTGGGATCACATCTGAACTTCCCAGCGCAAGGGAAGAAAAAGCCCTGATATCGGTGGTAATTCCCATTCGGTGCGCGTACTGTGCCACCAGAGCCGGCGTTATATCCGCAATCAAACGGACGGCTACCAGGTTAACGGAGCGATATAGCGCTTCCCTGATCGTCATCAAACCGCTGACAGTCCCTTCATAATTTTCGGGAGTCCAGCGTGTGCCGTCGGGGTTAATTTCAACGGTAGGCTGGTTCAGGTATTCGTCCGCCGGGGTATAACCATTATCAATGGCAGCTGTGTATAAAAATGGTTTGAAGGCCGAACCCGGCTGCCGTTTTGCCTGAGTAACCCGATTAAACTTTGATTTTTCAAAATCCCTGCCGCCTACCATAGCCAGAATTTGTCCGGTATGAGGATTAATGGCGGTAAAAGCGATTTGCATGGTTGTCAATTCGTTAAAGGCGGAGTCGGTCATCGTCTTTCGCATTTCATCAAATGCGGATTGATTTCTTACCCGTTCCTGAAGGCCATCTATATGCTTAATTATCGCCTCTTCCATTAATTTCTGCATGCGGATATTAAGGGATGTATAAACACGCAAACCGTCTTCATAGACATTAACATTGAGTGAATCCTGAAGCATATTTAACTGACGCCGGATATACTCTGTAAAATAAGGCGCAACTTTCATTTCGTGAGGATCATTTAGAGTCATGTTCAAAGGAATTTCTTTCAGACTATCAAATTCCGCCTGGGTCAGATTTCCATTATCCATGATGGTACTCAACACAACATTCCGTCTCTGGAGAGCTCGTTCCGGGTGCCGTATGGGTGAATACCGGCTCGGTCCTTTCAGCAATCCAATCAAGAGAGCGGACTCCTCAACATTCAGCTCTTCAACGTTTTTGTCAAAATATCTGCGCGCCGCGGCCTGAATACCAAAAGCGTTATTTCCGAATGAGTTAACATTCAGATACATCTCGATGATTTCATTCTTGGAATATGAGCGTTCGATCTGTATGGCCGTCATCGCTTCTTTTAGTTTTCGCGCCCAGGTCTGTTCAAGTCCGAAATACAGGTTTCTTGCCAACTGCATAGTAATCGTACTCGCGCCCTGCTTAAATCCCATATGGGCAATATCAACCGCAATCGCCCTCATAATGCCGGTTAAATTTATTCCCCAGTGTGAATAAAAATCACGGTCTTCCGTTGAAAGCAATGCATCAAGCACTGACTCCGGAATTTTATCGAAGGGTGTATATGTTCGGTTATATGTAAAGAATGAATGAATGACTTCACCATCAGATGAATAGACCTGACTCGCTATGGCGGGATCAATTCTTTCAAGTTTTGTAAGAGAAGGCAAATCTTTGCTCAGATAGTATAAATAGCCGATTCCACCAAATATAAACATGGCAAGAATTCCGGCCAGAATCAGCGTTTTCTTTTTTGAACCATTGTTTTGCCTCGCTGTGGCAATCATTGAAGATTGGTTCTGATTTTTCATTATTTTAGTCACTGTTTGTGTACCGCGTTTTTTTCTCTTCATAAGACAGGAACTTTTTGATTTTAAATTTACTTTAACAGGCGATCTATTCAATAAAAAATTTATTCAAAGAGTTGTTATAATTTTTGAACTTAATTAATTAAATTTTTCAAATCAAGGTATATTCCCTGTAAAGAGATCAATTAAATCTTGTTATTTCAGTTATTAACCCATAAATTTAGCGACTTATTATGAAAAAGATTATCTACATAACAACAGCCGTCATTCTATCAGTAACAGTCATAGGCTGTACTTCATCCAGAAAGCTGGTTCCCGCGGATGCTAAAACGGAAACAGTCTCGTTGAAGGCGCGCGACCACTATCTACAGGGCTTGTTTCTTCAGATGGAAGAACGCTTTGATGAAGCATTTGTTCAATTTGATCAGGCGCTCTTGTATGATTCCACCTCCGCGACCATTCACAACAGCCTTGCCTATACGCGAATGAAACTCGGTAATTACGATACTGCCCTCTACTATCTTGAGAAAGCAGCCAGGCTTGATTCTCTAAACGAAGAAACCCTTCAGTTAAAAGCGGAATGTTATTTCAGGTTGAAACAGGATGACCAGGCCGTCACCACTTATAAAAAACTGCTCAAATTAGATCCATATAACGAGGATGCCCGTAATTTTTTGCTTTTTCTTTATGAAAAGAATCAGGACGAGATAGCAAAGGCAGAACTTTACGAACAACTGATTGATTTGTATGGCAGTGACAGAAAAATCCTTGAACAGATCGCAAACATATATTTGAGAAACATGCAGCACGATAAAGCGATTTATTATTATAATGAGATCTTAAAATCAGATTCAACAGATGCAGGAATCTGGTATATGCTCGGTAGAATTGAAGAGAATCGGCAGGATTTTGATAAGGCCAGAAATTATTACAGTAAAGCGGTCACTTATAAAAGTGATTTTATCGACGCGATAGAACATCTTGCCATGCTTTACCGGCGGGAACAGGAATGGCAAAAAGTCATTGATCTTTATCAGCCGCTTTTTAAAAGAGACTCCACAGATCTTTCATCCAGAATTATGATTGCCGAATCTAAATTTTATCTTGAAGATCTTGACGAAGCGAAGAAACTGTTATTACCGGTTATCAATAGTCCCGGGATACCCTGGGGCGCCTATGATATTATCGGCCGCATTGAACTGAATGAAAAAAACTACCCCGCGGCCATCGGATATTTCAGCAAAATCATTAAGGGAGACAGAAAGAATCGTTTCGGCTGGCTTTATCTGGGATTCACTTACAGCGACATGGACAGCCTGAATAAGGCCGCGCAAATCTATTCCGATGCCATTAAAGAACTCCCGGAAGACGCTTCACTGTGGACTTTTTATGGAATCACTCTTCAGGAATTAAAAAAATACAGAGAAGCTATACCTCCTTTGCGAAAAGCGCTTGAACTTGAACCGATGAATTTTAATGCGTTGTCGACCCTGCCGGTGGTATATGAATCGCTAAAAATGTACGCTCAGTCAGACAGTGTTTATGAAGATGGATTGAAACGATTTCCGGATAATCATCTTTTGCTCAATAATTACGGTTATAGCTTGTCCGAACGAAATATCCGCATGGATGAAGCCCTTGCCATGGCTAAGAAAGCGATTGAAGCTCAACCGGATAATCCCGCCTATCTGGATACCGTGGGATGGATTTATTTTAAGCTGGGTAATCTTGAAGAAGCGGCCAGAAATATCGAAAGATCCGTTCAGATAAGGGAAACTTCATCGATAGTGCTGGATCATCTCGGAGATATTTACTATGAAATGGGAAAGTTGATAGACGCGAATATCCTTTGGGAAAAAGCGCTCGAGATTGAACCTGACAACGAAAACGTTAAATCTAAAATGGATAAAAACAAATAATGTATAAATTTTTAATATTAACGGTTACCATATTCGCCGTTGGATGTTCCTCAGTTCAAACCAATATAAAACCGGATCTTAATAAAATTACATACAGAGAATTACTGCAGAACAATGTCGCCTGGCAAAATTCAATTACCTCTTTATCGGGAGAAACACGCATCACTCTGGATTCTCCTCAGTATTCGGGTAATTTTTCCGCGCGTATAGCGCAGACCGGAAGTGATTCGCTTCTGATCGCCGTAACCGGGCCGTTCGGGATGAATCTAGGAAAAGTTTTTCTGGCTAAAAATCGATTTGTTTTTTATAATCAGGTAATGAACCAATTTTATACCGGTTCGAAAATTGACTTTGAAGGGCGTAATTTTTTACAATTTCCGCTCGAGATCACTGAATTACAGTCTGTATTTGTCGCGCAGGATAAATTTGACGTTCTTGAAAAGAAACTGTTTGAAATTCGCGACAATGCCTACTATCTGGAGGCGGCCAATGGCGAAGCGACTTACCATATTTGGTTCGACGCCAAAACCAATCTGATCAGGAGAGTTGAGTTTTTCCAGGAAGGACAACTTATATATTATAAAGAATATGATAAATTCAACAGAATAAACAATACTTATTTTCCAATGGCAATTAACTTTGTAAGACCGGATGAAAAACAGGGGATATCTATTTATTTTTCCAGTCTTGACATCAACAAACCTGTTGATCATAAACTGTTTGACATTAAAATATCTGATAATGCCAGTCAGATAGACCTTTCACTTGAGAACTAAGGAAACCGGGAATTTATATGGATTTATCGATCGTCATACCCTTATATAACGAAGTAGATTCATTAGCATTGCTGACTGAAGGAATTGTCTCCCAGATCAATAGCCTGGCTAAAAAATTTGAGATTATATTTATTGATGACGGCAGCTCCGACGGTTCATTTGAGGAGCTGATGAAATTAAAAAAAGGGTATCCTGAAATCAGAATTATCCGGTTCCGGAAAAATTACGGAAAAAGCGCCGCGCTCTCCGAAGGATTTAAAAGGGCCAACGGTGAAATTGTGATCACGATGGATGCGGACCTTCAGGATGATCCGGCCGAGATTCCAAAACTTATTGAAAAAATTGAGAACGGGCTTGATCTTGTCTCCGGATGGAAAAAAAGGCGACATGATCCGATCACCAAAACGATCCCGTCAAAATTATTTAATGCAACTACACGGCTAATTACCGGGATAAAAATCCATGATTTTAACTGCGGCCTGAAAGCGTACCGTAACGATGTCATAAAATCGATTCCTGTATATGGTGAGCTTCACCGGTATTTACCCGTTCTCGCTCATTGGCAGGGATTCCGGGTCGGAGAAATCATCGTCACCCATCACGCCAGAAAATTTGGAAAAACCAAATTTGGAATCAGCCGGTTTTTTAACGGTTTTTTTGATCTGCTTACGGTTATGTTTATTACCCGTTTCCGGCAAAAACCACTGCATTTGTTTGGTTTTTTCGGACTTGTCTCAATGTTCATCGGCTTATTAATCTCATTGTATCTGACCATTCTTTGGTTTCAGGGAAACAGTATCGGTCAGCGACCGCTCTTGTTCCTTGGTGTTTTGATGTTGATTGTGGGTGTCCAGTCGTTTTCTTTAGGGCTGATAGGTGAGATGCTGACCAGCACGCGGGACGACTCCATCGACTATTCTATCAAACAGGAGATAAACTAACCTTCTAACCGAGATAACACTTTCATGGCTGATACACCTTACCGATTTTTCTCTGTTCTTATTCCTTCGTATAATCGCGCTGATGAGATTTTTGAATTGCTCGAATCATTCAGGCATATTGACTTTTCCCCGGATCAATTCGAATTAATTATTGCTGATGACGGTTCTACCGACCGCACACGGGAAATTGTTGATTCCTTTACGCGGAACACGGCTTATTCACTTAAATACGTCAGCCAGAAAAATCAGGGCCCCGGAGCCGCGAGAAATTTGGCTGTTAAAAACGCCAAAGGCGATTTCTTTATATTTATTGATTCTGATGTGACTGTTCCGGACAGCTGGCTTAAGAATATCGCTGAAATTGTTAATAGCGAGAATGCTGATGCTTTTGGCGGACCCGACACTTATCGTGATGATTTCCCGGCATTGCTTAAAGCGATCGATTATTCTATGACTTCGTTTATCACCACAGGCGGTCTTCGGGGGCGAAAGGGTAAAAAACTGGCGAAATTTTATCCCAGGTCATTTAATATGGGGATCAGCCCTCTGTTGTGGGACAAAATAGGCGGATTTGGATCATTAAGACATGGGCAGGATATCGAATTCAGTCATCGGATCATCAAAAGCGGAGCGAAGGTGGTTTTCATCGAAGACGCGCCCGTGTACCACAAACGGCGCACGAATCTCCGCCGTTTTTACAGACAGGTTTTCAATTGGGGTGTCGCCCGGATTAATTTATATAAAATAGACGCAACGATGCTGGAGCCGCTCCACGCTTTACCGGCCGCCGGCACTTTTATATCGGCTTTGGTTTTGATCAGCGCCCCCTTCTTGCTGATTTCAAGATTATTTTTAGTGGCGGGTGTTTTTTCTGGCGCGCTCATTCTTCTTTTTTCGATGATCGACGCGGCGCGTAAATATCGTTCGCTTGCTCCCGTGTTTCTTTTACCGCTGGTCATGCCGGCTCAGATTTACGGATATGGACTTGGATTTATCTATAATTATATCCGCCGCGTTTGGTTCGGGAAAGAAGAAAAAACCGGATTCAAAAAAAATTATTACAAATGACCTGCATTTGTTAATTTAGATCAGAAATTATCACCTCCGGCAAAATTAAATTCCAGACAAGGAGATTTTATGGCTAAGGGAAGAAAAAAACAAAAACAGCCACCTCTCGCTAAAAAGGCAAACAAAAGATTTAAATTGTCTGACCGGAACCAGGACATTTTATTTACTGTTCTGATCACTATTTTTCTGATATTTATGTTAAAACCGCTTGTGATAGACGGTCTGAGTCCTCAGGGCGTGGATGTCATCGCTTCCGTTGGTCAAACCCATCAATTAACCGAATTTGCCGAAAAAACCGGCGAGAAGGCATTATGGAATCCTTTTATTTTTTCAGGAATGCCGACGTATCACCGTTCCAATCCTGTCGCGTTTTCGGTTGACAATCTCCTGAACATACTCAGCAGAATTTTTAACACCGTATTTATATATTACTTATTCGCGGCGCTGGGGTCATATCTGCTTTTCAGGTATCTGAAAATGTCCCCCCTGATCAGTCTTGCCGCCACATTAATTTTTATTCTCATGCCGCATTATAAATCGCTTTATCTCGAAGGCCATTTCACAAAGTTCAGAGCGCTCATGTTACTTCCCTGGGTGACCTTAACTTTTCTGCATTTTCTGGATAAAAGAAATTTTCTTTCGGCTGCTTTGTTTGCCCTCGCGTTTGGTACTCAGATACGCACACAACACTATCAGATTGTATTTTATACCGGCCTTATGGTTTTTGCGATTGGCATCTATCCCTTTATAAAGGATATAATGGAAAAGAAATATACTCTTTTCCTGAAATCTGCCGGTCTATTGACCGCCGCAATCGTACTGAGCATTACCATGTCCGCGCAGCCGTTGTTTTTGGCCAGAGAATATCTTCCATATTCAAAACGCGGGAAAACAACGATTTCGCTCAATGAAACAACAAAAAAATCAAATTCAGATGGCGTCACCCTGGAATATGCCACACAGTGGTCAACCCAACCTTCTGAAATTCTCACCTGGATTGTACCGAGATTTTATGGTGGTATGTCGGGTGAGCAATATACAGGCAACGCCGTACCGCAATTACGTAATCGAACGGTCCCGGGCTATTGGGGTTCTATGCCGTTCACCCAGAGTTACGAGTATATGGGGGTACTAAGCATTTTGCTCGCTTTCCTTGGATTATTCGCCTACAGGAAAAACCGGATGATTGTGAGTCTTTCATTTTTTGCTCTGTTTCTTGTGCTGCTTTCTTTCGGGCGGCATTTCCAGTCCTTTTACAGTATCTTCTACTATGATGTCCCGTTTTTTAATAAATTTCGCGCCCCGATGATGAGTGTTACAGTAACTATGTTCATAATGAGTTTTCTCGCCGCCTTTGGATTAAAGTATTTATCCGAAATAGATATTACTGGTGATAATCTAAAAAAACATAAAAATTTATTGTTGATTCTTGGCGGATTTTTTGGTCTCGGCATCGTAATGTGGCTCGCCGGTCAGATGATGAGTTTTGTTAAACCCGGTGAGACATACGAACCGCAAATCCTGGCCATGATAACATCCATCAGAAAGGAATTTTTTACACAGGATCTGATTAGATATATGATTCTCTTATTATTCGGCGCGGGTCTGATCATTGGTTATTTGAAAAGTAAAATTTCGTTTCCTGTTCTCGGCATTTTGTTCACGATCCTTATGGCTCTGGATTTACTCAATATCCAGGAGCGGGTTCATAAAGATTATATGGATATTGATAAAATTGAAAGAACTTATTTTGCGGAAACCGCGACCGACAGGTTTCTGAATAATGACAAAGAAATTGCCCGGATTCTTCCGGTTGGCAAACAATTTGGCGACAACCGGTGGGCCTATTATCACCAGACTATCGGTGGATACAGTCCCATCAAGATGTACACTATCGAAGAAATAATCGAAAACAATCTTTACAAAGGCTGGGAACCCGATTTTCCCCTGAACTGGAATATATTAAAAATCCTGAATGTCAAATATGTTATTTTGGAAGGGATGCTGTCACATCCGGAACTGACCCTGGTAAACAAAGATGATACAAATAAATTATTTACATATATTTATAATTCCAGGCTGCCAAGGGCTTTTTTTGTTGAATCAGCGGAAGTCGTTGATGATGAATACACGCGTCTGCAGCGTTTGAACAGTCCGGATTTTGATCCCGCGGTTACCGCGTTACTTGAAGAAAGCATATCTACGGATATCTCGATGCCTGACAGCAGTTTCAGCAGGGTAACCGAGTTTAATCCCAACCATGTCCGGCTTGATGTATTCACCGACAAAACTTCTCTATTAGTGATTTCCGAATTGTATTACCCTCCGGGCTGGAAAGTATTGATTGATGACCAGCCGGTAAAACAGATTTATAAAACGGATCATGCCATTCAGTCAATCATCGTAGAAAAAGGAAATCACAGCGTTGATTTGCGGTTCGAACCCGATTCGTATCACCGGTATGTCAAAATGGCTTCCTTTTCTGTTGGAATCTTATATCTGACGATTCTTTTGTCTCTGGCGTTCCAATACAAAAGTAAATCAGGAAAGAAATAATATAAAAAAAATGAAAAAAGTCCTGATCATTACCTATTACTGGCCGCCGGCAGGCGGACCCGGGGTTCAGCGGGTATTAAAATTCGCGAAATATCTTCCGGAGTTCGGCTGGCAACCGGTGATACTGACGGTAGAGAGCGGTGAATATCCTGCTATTGATGAGAGCCTGCTCAAAGACATTCCGGAAGGTTGTAAGGTATATAAAACCAGCAGTCTGGAACCGGTTACGCTTTACAAAAGATTTACCGGAAGGAAAAAAAACGAGAAACTTCCAACGTTTGTATTGAACAAAAAACACGATGAAAATATTAAGGAACGAATCTCCCGCTGGATTCGCTCTAATGTATTTATCCCGGATGCCAAAATAGGCTGGATTCCATTTGCCGTAAGAACCGGGATGAAAATTATAGAGAATGAAAACATTGATGTCATTTTGTCATCCTCTCCGCCGCACTCCGTTCAGCTAATCGCACGGCGCCTGGCCAAAAAATCAGGACTAAGGTGGATCGCCGATTACAGAGATCCGTGGGTGGACGCGTTCTGGCAAAGTGATCTTACACGCACAAACTATGCCCGGAACCGTGACCTTAAAATGGAGAAAGAAACTCTCGGCGCGGCTGACGAAATTGTAACAATCAGTCCATCTTTAATCAGCCTTTTCAGCCATAAAGCAAATAATAACTATCATTTAATTTCCAATGGATACGATCCGGATGATTTTGGTAATGTGGAGAAAAAACAAAGCCGTAAGTTCAGAATAAAATATTTTGGCCATTTGGGAAAGGACCAGAATATTCACGCTTTTTTTAAATCACTTACAAGCTTTGATCCGGCTATTCTTAACAAGATGGAAATTACATTCTTCGGCAGTGTCCATAAAACAATCGAGATGACCGTCAAGGAATATAATTTAGAATCATATATTAATTTCAATCCTTATATTTCTCATGATAAGATGCTCGTTCAGATGATCGATTCGGACCTACTGTTACTCGTTATTCCGGATATTCCGGAGAACAGGGGAATCGTAACAGGCAAAATTTTTGAGTATATGGCCTCCGGAAATTATATTCTGGGAATAGGGCCCGTTGATGGTGACGCAGCGATGATTCTGGAACAGACCGGAAGCGGGAAAATGTACGCACATAATCAATCGCTTAATGATACGCTGTTATCATATTTCCAAAACTGGAAAAACGACCGGTGGAATAAAGCAGACAAGACAGAGACAAGCAAGTACTCCAGAAAAGAATTGTCAAAGAAATTAGCTGAGATTCTTGCGGGAGATTCTCATTGAATATAAAAAAAATCCTGTTCATGATTAAAAAACTAAAGACCGATATCACCAACCGGAATTCCTTTGCCATTTCAGAAAAATTACACTCGGAGGATTTGGGAGAATATTATTTAATATTTGATGAAGATCCGGCCCGCCTGAACCGGCTTATTTCGACATTTGATGATAACGGAATTCCTTTGAACTCATCTTATATTGATGTTGAGGAGCCCCGGCTCCATTATTATCCGATTTCAATAGGCCAGTACGGTTTGGCTGTGTTTGCCTCGTTTAAAAAATCAAATAGCATCGATAAAAAACAATATTTCCTGAGACTAGCAGACTGGTTTTATGAGAACCGCGTAGATGATTCTAAACTGGGAAGTTACTGGCTGACGGATATCCCAAAACCTGAATACAAAATATCCCGCCCCTGGAAATCGGCCTTCGCCCAGAGCCGCGGTTTATCGATCCTGCTCCGGGCCTGGCAAATGACCGGTCGAAAAGAATATTTCGACGTTTGTAAAAAAGCCCTGATTCCCTTCACTGTCGATATTCGCGACGGCGGTGTATCGGCGAATCTAAGAAATGGTTTTCCATTTTATGAGGAGTATGTTGCCGACGAACCGACCATGGTGCTGGACGGACATCTCTTTTCCCTTTTCGGCCTGTATGATTTTGTAAGAGCTGTGCCCGAATCAAGTGACGCCGAATCACATTTGTTAGCGAAAAACCTTTTCAACGCCGGGATAGAGAGCTTAACCCACTGGCTGCCCGAATTTGACATGAAATATTGGCTGAGATTTAATCTTTGCAGGATGGATCATTATCCCGAGACCGATCCATGTACCATTGGATATCTTCGTTTAATAAATACTCAACTAAAAATACTATCCAGACTCTCGGAAAATGATTTTTTAAGTCAATTTCAATTTAAAATTGAAAAATATGATCGTATTTATAATATTGCAAGAATGTATCCCGTAAAATTTAAAGCTTTAAAAAAACTAAACCGGATTTAACCCATGTGCGGAATCTGCGGAATCATTGAGAACGGTAAAGATAACAGGCAGCTGATAACCGATATGTGCGATATGATGGCGCATCGCGGTCCCGACAATTCCGGCTATTACAATAATGGAGCTGTCACACTCGGACACCGGCGCTTATCAATTATCGATCTGAATACCGGTGACCAGCCGATATTTAATGAAGATAAATCAGTTGTCATTGTATTTAACGGAGAAATCTATAATTTTCAATCAATCAAAGACCGGCTCATAGAAAAAGGACATAAATTTTTAACCACGAGCGACACTGAAACGCTGGTTCACTGTTATGAAGAATACGGGTTGGATTTTATAAAGGATCTAAACGGTATTTTTGCATTTGCGCTTTATGATGTGAAGAAAAAAAGATTAATTCTGGTCAGAGATCATTTTGGTGTTAAACCTCTTCATTATTGGCGCAAAGACAATAAATTTATTTTCTCATCAGAACAGAAATCAATCCTTCTTCATCCGGATGTCAAACGCGGTATTAATTATGACGCGCTTCACAGCCAGATAAATTTAAGATATACACAGGGAGATGAGACGCTATTCAAGGACATTTTCCGTGTTCCTCCCGCCCACTTCTTAATTTATGAAAATAATAAGATAAGTATTAAACCATATTATACTCTGCCGATGAATCCGGATTACGGACTTTCCGAAAGGGATGTAATTGAGAGTATTCATTCTCATCTCAGGGAGGCCATTCGCAAACAGCTGTTAAGTGATGTTCCCATAGGTGTCTATCTCTCCGGCGGCATGGATTCATCTGCCATTGTGGCCATGATGCATGAGCTTAATGTCCCTGAAATCAATACATTTACCCTTGGGTTTAATGAAGACACAGATGAGTTCCCGGACGCTGAAAAAATTGCAAAACATTTTGATACGAATCATTATACAACCTCACTGGCCTTTGATCCTCTCAGACAATTTCCTGAGGTAATCTGGCACGCGGAGGAACCGAAAATAAATCTCCTGCAGGGATTTAATATGTCGCGATTTGTTTCACCGGAATATAAAGTCATTCTCGGAGGGCTTGGGGGAGATGAGCTGTTTATCGGATACGATATCTATAAATATATCAATTCGGCAGGAGCATTATTAAAAAAACTTTCACCCGGTTTTCAAAAAACCTTTCTTGAGCCATTCAGTCAATTACTCTTCATGCTTCAGAACAAATCAGGAACCCTGCGTTTTGATGAATATAGGCGCGGGCTCCAAATGTTGTTGTCCACGGGTAATTTGCAAAAGTTTTATTTAATTATCCGGAACGTGTGGGAATATGATTCGGGCTTCTATCATGAAATTTATCAACCTGATTTCTTATCGACAAAATTAAAACCAGTTCATCAATATTTTGACCAATTGTTCGCGCCGAATGGGAATCTATCACCCATTGACCGGGTCGCCTACGCTGAATTTCATTCAAAAATGGTGAATGATTATCTACTGGTTGATGACAGAATGTCAATGGCCCATTCAGTTGAATTGCGTGTGCCGTTTCTTGACAAGGATCTGGTTGAGTTTATGTACACGGTCCCCGGAGAAATGAAAATCCGGAGAAATGTCACAAAACACCTGTTCAGGGAAGCAATGCGCTCCCGCCTTCCGGATGAGATTCTCCAAAAGAAGAAATGGGGATTTACGGTCAATCCTTATCTTCAGTTTAAGAAGGATTTAAAGCTGATCGCCGAGAAGATTTTGACAAAAGAATTTATAGATGAACAGGGTATTTTTAATTATGCGTATTTGCGGCGCATAATGGATTATCCCCCTCATCCAAGACTCAGATGGCATTATAATTACCTATGGATTGTCCTTGGAATCGCGATCTGGGAAAAGATGTTTATTCAGTCTGATAAATTTAAAGACAAGGCTTTTGATCTGGAAACTTATTACCTTTAGTTTTCAGAAAAGTTGTTTTCATTTAAAAATAATGAAAATTTTTTGTTAAGAGGAGAAATTTTGAAAATTGCTATGATCCTCGATCAGGAATTCCCGCCTGATAACCGGGTTGAGAACGAGGCCATATCACTGATAAATGCCGGGCATGAAGTGCACTTGTTCTGTCTTGATTTTGATAATAAAGCTTCATTTGAATTGATAAACAATATAAACGTCTATCGCTATAAATTCAGTAAGTTACTCCATGAGAAGTTATCACCTCTTGCCTACACCGTACCATTTTATCACCAATTATTAAGAAAAAAACTTCAACAGTTTTTTAAAACGGTTTCAATCGATGTAATTCACGTTCACGATATGGTAGCAATTGAGCCTATTTTAAAATTATGGAAAAATGATACCATCCCCATCATATTGGATTTACACGAAAATCGTCCAGAGATTATGAAATTATATTCTCACGTCAGGAGTTTTCCCGGAAATATATTGATTAACCTTGATAAATGGGTGGAAAAACAGTTTTTTTTTATTGAACGCGTAGATAAAATTATTGTTGTTACAGCCGAGGCAAAAAAGGACATTCTTAAGAAGAGCAAAAAACGGAAAAATGACATATATGTTGTACCTAATTCTGTACGACTAAATAAGTTTTTAAGTTATCCGGTCTATTCGGATATCACCAAAAAGTACGAATATAACTTTGTCATATTATATTTAGGTTCTACGGGCGTAAGAAGGGGATTAGAATCGGCAATAAAATCTATAAACCTTTTGAAACACAAAATAAAAAATATCAAATTAGTCATTGTTGGAAATAGCCGTGATGACAACTATTTAAAAACTTTGACCGCTGATTTACATTTAGAAAAACAGATTGACTTAGTAGGGTGGAAGGATATGAAATTATTCCCTTCTTATATAAAAGCAAGTAATGTATGCATTTCACCATTATTAAAAAACAGACATCATGAGACTACATACGCCAACAAACTTTTTCAATATATGGCCTTCTCAAAACCCATAATCGTGAGTAATTGTGAGGCCCAGGCCAATCTGATAGAAGAATTAGGATGTGGATTGATTCACGAGCCTTCCAATGAGGTTGATCTGGCAGATAAAATCTATCACCTGTATCAAAACCCTGATATAGCGGTGCAAATGGGAAAAAACTCCTTTGATGCTATTAAGTCAGAGTATCGGTGGGAAAAAATAGAAAAAAACTTAATTAAAGTCTACCAAGACGTAAAGTCTAAAGGTTAAGTTTTTTAATAAAGATATTTGAGATTTATAATTTATGGATAATAAAAGTTATTACGAATCATTTGATTGGACAGCAGCTAATCTTGATAATCATTTAAAAGATAAAATCAAACAAATTTTACTGACCATCCCCCATGATGTTCAAAATCTTATTGACATTGGTTGTGGTGATGGTACAATCACGAACCAACTAGGTAATAAATTTAATGTCATCGCGGTTGACAGAAGCAGAAACGCCTTAAATTTTGTAACAACTAAACGGCTGAGAGCGTCATCGGACAAGATAGGCGCGGCTACGAATAAGTTCGATTTGGTTTTTTCCAGTGAAGTTCTGGAACATTTGCCTGATGAAGTTTTTGAATCCACTATATCTGAAATCAAAAGATTGAGCAGGAAATATATATATCTGACATTTCCAAACAATGAAAATGTTGAAAAAAATTATATTAAATGTCCTCAATGCGCATTTATATTTAATCGATCTTATCATATGCGTAAATTAAATCTGAAAATTATTAAAGAATTATTTAGTGATTTTGATGTGATCAAGTCTTTTGAATTTGGCACAAAAATAAGGCGGTACAATGGATTATTGGCCGTGATTAAACATGCCATTGCACCGCCAGAATCATGGATCCCCAAAAGATGGATCAAGACTACACAAGCAGGCACGCTTTGTCCGAACTGCAACAAAAAATTTTTAATAACTCCAAAAATCCATGCTGTTGCTTTTATATGTGATTTATTAAATATATTATTATCTCCAAAGAAACCATATCAGTTGTTTGTGCTACTGAGAAGGAAATCCATGATATAAAAAGAATCATCATTCTGATTACATAGTAAGCTTAACAAATTAGTTAAAGAACCACAATGACGGGTAAAACGAACAAGGCATGATTAAGAACATAAAAGAGACATTAAAGCATACCGCAATTTATAGTATTGGATCATTCGCGACAAAATTGATCGGTATTGTACTCCTTCCCTTATACACCGCGCACATCTCGGTTACCGAATATGGAATTCTGGGTGTATTAGAGATTACATTCTTAATCGCGTCCCAGGTATTAATTTTTGGCCAAAGTACATCTCTTTTGAGCTATTACCACAGAGAGGGTTTTGAGAATAAAAGAAAAATAGTATTTTTCTCTATTTTTATGATGCTGGGTTTGTCCACATTTTCAGTAACGATGATGTTCTTTTCTTTATCAGGCCCATTATCGTCGTTTTTTGAGACGCCATCTTTATTTAAACTTTACTTTCAAATTTCTTCAGGCATCATCTTTTTCAGAGTCATGAACAACCTCTTATTAAATGATCTGCGGGCCAGAGAAAAATCGGTTATCTACGCGGCATCAAATATCACGCAATTAACAGTAATATTAGCTTTAAATATATATTTTGTGGCATATCTGAAAATCGGCATCAGCGGAATCCTTTATGCCTATCTGATTGGAGAAATTTTACTGACGCTGATCCTCCTGTTTCCATCTATCTCAAACATGAAGTTTAAAATAGATCTGTCTATCTGGAAAGAATCGTTTTATTTCGGTTTACCATTAATTTTTTCATCACTTGCATCAATGCTCCTGAGTATGGGTGATCGATATCTGCTAAAGCTTCTTGTGAATTATGAGGAAGTCGGCCTTTATAACTTAGGGTATAAAATCGCCGGAATTTTGAATGTTTTCTTAATTCAATCCTTTATGCTTGGCATCATGCCTCTCGCGTTTAAAAAATACGGAAAACAGGGAGATCTGCGTTATTATAGCAAGATCATGACATATTTTATTTTTATCCTGACCTGGGCAGGGCTGGGATTAGCATTTTTTAGTCAAGATCTTATCAAATTTTTTGCAAACGACTCGAGTTATTGGCCCGCGGCCACGGTTGTGCCGATAATAATTCTGGCTTACATTTTCAGTGGCGCGAGTTCCGTTGCGTCTATTAGTATTATTCTGAAGAGAAAAACCGGCTATTATGCTTTAATTTATCTTATCGCTTTTATCGCAAATGTGGGAATCAATTTATACCTTATTCCAAAATACCGTATGATGGGCGCGGCATATGCCACGCTGATTTCATACATTATACTCTATGTTTGTTCATATTATTTTTCGATTAAACTTTACAAAATACCATTTGAAAATTTGAAATTATTGAAGGTTCTTTCCCTGGGAGTCATCTTCTATTTTTTTACTTTTTTATATTCTCCAATGTCGGAACTTATCAATTATAGTTTCAAACTTTCATTACTCGTATTATTCCCGTTCACCCTGTTATTACTCAATTTTTACGAACAAATCGAATTGGATCGCATAAAATCCATTTCAGTGCAGTTTTTGAGACTAATCCCCGGAATAAAAAAATACTTTTAAGAAGAAAGCGTTTTAATTACAATAATTTGTATGTAAATTTAAACTTATTTTAAGATGATAAAATATTATACTTAAGAATTAAATCAGGAGAATAAATTTTGGAAAAAGTCACAAATGTTCCGTTACTGGATCTGAAAGCGCAATACAGTGCTATCCGTGATGAAATTGAGCCGGTGGTAAAGGATGTCATCGAATCGCAGTACTTCATATTGGGGCCTAAAGTAAAAGCCTTTGAAGATAATGTAGCTTCTTATTGTCAATCAAAATACGCGCTTGGTGTTTCATCCGGGACAGACGCGCTATTAATCGCTTTAATGGCAATCGACCTGCAGCCCGGAGATGAAGTTATCACCACAACTTATTCATTTTTTGCAACTGCCGGATGCATATCACGAATGAATGCTGTTCCGGTATTTGTGGATGTTGATCCGGAAAGTTATAATATTGATCCATCAAAAATTGAAGCCGCCATAACAAAGAAAACGAAAGCCATTATTCCTGTTCATCTTTATGGTCAGCTTGCGGACATGGATCCAATAATGGATATCGCAAAGAAAAACAGTCTGTATGTCATCGAAGATGCAGCTCAGGCAATCGGTTCTGAATACAAAGACGGAAGAAGAGCCGGTTCAATTGGTCACATCGGATGTTTCTCGTTCTTCCCCAGTAAGAACCTCGGTGGTTTCGGTGACGGCGGCCTTGTGACGACCGACGATGAAAACCTGTTTAATAAACTGGCTTATTTAAGAAATCATGGCGCCCACCCTAAATATTACCACAAGATGATAGGTGGCAACTTCAGGCTGGATTCGCTCCAGGCCGTCGTTCTGGATGTAAAACTTAAATATCTAGACGGATGGACTGCCGGAAGACAGAAAAATGCCGATTATTATGATGCCGGAATAAAAAAGCGCAATTTGCAGAGTAAGGTAAAAATACCTGTGAGAGTTGAAGGATACAGACATATTTTCAATCAGTATATTATACTGGTCGAAAATCGTGATGAATTACTGAAATTTCTTCAAAGTAAGAATATCGGTTGTGAAATATATTATCCGGTTTGCTTCCATGAACAGGAGTGTTTTAATTACCTTGGATATAAAAATGGCGAATTCCCGGTCGCGGAAAAAATCGCTGGGTCTTCATTGGCGATTCCCATATATCCTGAGTTGACGGATGCGCAAAAAGACTATGTGATGGACAGTATTTCGGAATTTTATTCCTGAGAGCAATACTAAAACGACGGGTATAGGGCTTTCGCCTTATACCTGTTTTTTATGCTTTAAAAATTTCCTTAAATTTATCCGCGAGAACTTTAATCGTATACGGTTTTTCCAGATAAGCCGTCACCCCCATTCTCATTAAATCATCTTTTTTGTCGGCCTCTCCTACACCAGAGGTGATGATCACCGGTACATCATTTTTTAACTCGCGAATTTTTTCAAAACATGCAACTCCGTTCATTTTCGGCATGATCAGATCGAGTAAAACTATATCAATTTTTTCTTTATGATCATCAAAAACATTTAATGCTTCCATACCATTTTTTGCTATAAGAACTTCATAGCCAAAATAATTCAGCATATCTTTTGTCATTTCTCTGATCATATCTTCATCATCGACTACCAGAACCGTCTTTATGTCATCCAAAACTGTCATTTCAATACTTGTATCATCTTTAACTGCCGCTTTCTCGCTTGCCGGCAGGTAAATCTCAAATCGTGTACCTTTATTCAATTCACTAAACACCTTAATTTCACCATTAATATTTTTAACTATTCCATATACGGTTGACAAACCCAAACCTGTACCTTTTCCCGGACTCTTTGTCGTAAAAAACGGATCAAAAATTTTATCTATTACATGAGTAGGAATTCCGCCTCCCGTATCCGAAACAATCAATTTGACATATTTTCCACTGGACAGCTTTATATTCTCAGTGTAATTTTCTTTAATAATAATATTTTCCGCGTTGAAAGTGATAAAACCACTTACATCCTTAATCGCGTCTTTTGCATTAATAGCAAGATTCATCACAATTTGCTGAACCCGTGTAGGATCGGCTTTAACCGGGTACAAATCCATCGGCAGTTTATTCTCGATTGTGATGTTTTTGCTGAACAATTTTCCCATTATTTCAAGGGTTTCTGTCACCGCCTGTTTTAAATCCAGTGAAACATCATCGTCAAACTTATCGCTTCTGGCAAAACTCAATAGTTGTTTTACAATGTTTGCGGCTCTCTGCGCTGACTTTTCAATGGATTCTGCGCGCGCGTGATTTTGGCTGTCCTTATCCGTTGTCATCTTAATCAGCTCCGCATTCGGCATGATTCCGGATAAAATATTATTGAACTCATGAGCAATACCGCTGGCGAGGAGACCAATACTTTCCATTTTTTGCGCCTGCAGAAGCTGGGTTTGCATGGTCTTAAAAGCTGTCATATCCTTAATCAAAGCCGCCATCCCAATGGTATTGCCTCTTAGATCACGAATAAGATTTAAGGTCAGTATCGTTGGGAATTTTTGGTTCTTTGTATTGTACAGATCTATTTCAATATCTTTCAGGTAATCTTTTTCAACAAAATTTATCTTCATTTTGTTGATAATGATTTCATTGCGGATGCAGTCGCGAAAAAAATTATAGTCATACGGATCTTCATTAAAAACAAAAAGGTCTCTGGCGGCTCTGTTCATGTAAATAAAATCCCCGTTAAGACGAATTGTACAAAATCCATCCTGGAGTTCATCAACCAAAGTGGTGAGCCTCGTATTGTGGGGCTGACTTTTTTTCCTAAGAAACATTACCCAGGGACCTATTTTTTAAACAGAAAACCTATGGACTTAAACCATCGACTCTGCAAGTATAAAAAACCGAAAATGATCAGAACAAGTAATGATATCGTCAGTATCAAAATATTTAACCTTACAAAACTGTTTTGTTTGTCCAACGCGATTACCGGTATGACCAGAATCAACACGAGGACCAAGGCGCTAATGAACAGGTTTCTTCTCCCTATTTTGAGAGCCAGATTTGTAAGATATCCTCTTCGCGGCTTCTCAACATAACCGTGAAGCAATTCATAATTTATTACATATCTTTCATTCTCTTTTGCATCGGGCGTCATCAAATATCTTAATCTTATTAACCAAAGCATCAATAGGCCTGAATTTAAAATGACGTTAAAATATTGGCCATATGTAAAATAATGACTGCCGCTCGTTAAATTAAACGAATGGAAAATCTCTAAAATAATGACCAGAGTAAAGAGAGAAAGTATCGACGTCAGATAATCAGAAAATATGAATCTTCCCTGTTGGTAATAAACCCAGACAATAAATAAAAAGGAAAAATTCAAAATATTGATATAGTAATTATTTGTAAAAAACTTCTGATAATAATCATAATAATTTTCATATCCTAACGACTGTCCGGAGAAAATGATATTGAAATATATTCCGGTCGTAATGATCATGCTTAAAATAACAGCTCTGCGTAAAATTATTTTGGATTCCTTACCCGGCAAAACAGCATAGATAAATATAAACATGGTAACCAGCAGATTGAACCCGTTTAGAAAAATATACTGATAAATGTACAGGATGTTCGCCATATTGTCTGAAAGGAAACCGGCCTCATCACCGACAAAAACCAGAAATAACGGTCCGAACGCATATAAAAGGAATTGCAAAAGAAACAATTTCACCAATGGTTTATTTGCCACCGTGAACGGAAGCGATAACCATATGACTATAAAAATAAGAAAGTACAAATTGAAGTTTAAAAACGTAATTACTTCCACCGTCCGGTGTGGAATAACAGAAAATATTATCCCAAAGAACAACAGATACAAAATTTCAATGACTATCAGCTTCCCTAAAGACTTTAGGAATCCTTTGCCCATTAAGTACTCTTTTCATTCTATTAAACAGGCCATACAGGTTCAGCCGTGAACCTGTATGGCATTATTTTAAAACTTTAATTCTGTAGCCAAAAATGACTTCAGATTATTTATATCAACTCTCTTTTGTTCCATGCTGTCCCTGTACCGCACCGTAACTGTTTTATTTTCAAGAGTCTCGGTATCTACGGTCAGACAAAACGGCGTACCTGCTTCATCCTGTCTGCGGTATCTCCGTCCGATGGAGCCGCTGCTGTCATAAAACACCCTGTAATCTCCCCTTAACTCGCTACATATATTCTTCGCGATCTCAGGCATCCCGTCCCTGTTCACTAAGGGAAACACAGCCACTTTTATTGGTGCGATTGACGGAGCTAATTTCAGAACCACCCGCTCCTCTTCTTCAGTATAGGCATCGATTAAACAAGTCAGCAATGTACGATCGCAACCAATCGACGTCTCAATTACATAAGGAATAAACTTTTCCTTTAATTGATCGTCATAATATCTTAAATCTTTACCTGAATATTCTTTATGCCGGCCAAGATCGAAATCTGTCCGATTATGGACACCCTCGATTTCCTGCCATCCGAACGGGAATTCATATTCAATATCAGCCGCGCTTTTCGCGTAATGCGCCAGCTCATTATCACCATGGGGATGGAACCTTAGTTTTTTGGACGGTAAACCGAGCCTTTCATACCATCCCATCCTTTTTTCTTTCCAATATTCAAACCACTTGTCATCTTCCCCGGGATATACAAAAAACTGCATCTCCATTTGTTCAAATTCACGGGTTCTGAAAGTAAAGTTACCGGGTGTGATTTCATTCCTGAATGCTTTTCCAATTTGAGCAATCCCGAACGGCAGTTTTTGCCGAGCGGCTTCACGGACATTGTGGAAATTAACATAAATACCCTGCGCTGTTTCGGGACGCAGAAAAATGACATTTGCGGAATCTTCCAATGGTCCCATAAATGTCTTGAACATAAGGTTAAACTGACGGGATTCTGTGAATGATTCCCGGTTACCGCATACCGGACATGGCTTTGAAGTATCTATCTGATCTTCGCGAAAACGTGATTTACAGATTTTACAGTCGATCAGGGGATCAGTAAATCCTTCCACATGGCCGGATGCTTCCCACACTTTCGGGTGCATCAGAATACTTGCATCTATGCCCTCAATATCATCCCGCTCATAAACCATGCTTTTCCACCATAACTCTTTTATATTTTTCTTCATTTCAATGCCAAGCGGGCCGTAATCATAACAAGAATTGATTCCACCATAAATTTCACTGCTCTGAAATATGAATCCCCTGCGTTTGGCAAGAGATACAATCTTTTCCATTATTTTATTATCAGGTTGAGTGGCCACTCATCGCCTCCTATGTTTTTTGTTTAAACAGAACAACAATATAAAATATTAAACACAAATTTCATAATAAATTTAGTTACGGAAATCGTTATAGAATCAAGATTTATCTGTTATCCCGAATCTTAAAAAACCGGATTTTTATATCATGAAAACATGCTCAACGAGTTCAATACTATTTTGCGGTCAATATGGTGGTTCAGGTAATCAATAAGTATATTTGTGAAATCATATGACGATTTAGATTGCTCTTCAAATTTTTTGAGTTGTCGATGATGATAGTCCTGCAATTTTCGTAAAAAATCGAAATTATTAGGGTTGATCTTTATTGAAAGACCCGCGCCTCTTGCGCAATTATCACAATATACGGCCCCCTGCTCAACTGAAAAGAACACATCCGAATCAAACCGGTCAGCGCCGCATGTCTGACAGTTATTTAAATTCGGCTTAAACCCCAGGAAAGATGACAACTTAAGCAGAAAGTACCAGAACGCGGTGAATGGAGTTTTTAATTCTCCCGTCTGCCGAAGTACCGAAACTGTAAAATTGTAAAAAATTTGATCCGCGTGCCCTTCATCGAATACCTCGTTTATTAACTCCAATATCGCCAAAGCAATCGGCAGACGATTCCAGTCCGCCTTAACAGCATTAAAAGTCTCCTCTAACTCGGTCTCAGTCAGTATCTGCAGCGAACGCGCCTGTTTAACCGAGATTATTACATCAAGTTCGTTTAATGCCTCTAAATCCCCTCTGAATGAGCTTTTATCTTTTAACGCGCCGCGGGCTATTACTTTTATTTTACCGAGTTTCTCGGTGTACAGCGTAACTATCTTACTTGATTCATGCCATCGTATGGAGCTAAGAACAATCCCACGCGTTTTTATTATGCTTGTCATGAAACTCTTTTTTAAACTAAAATTAGGAAACAAATCAATTCTGACTAATTTTTAAAAAAATATACCCCGAATGCAAACTTTTCGCAACAACCGACGTCTGTAATAAAAAAGTAAAAAATTTAAAGGTGGGAATATATGAAATTTTATACGACTATTCTCTTGATTGTCCTGGTATCCGGATCCACATTTGCATCAATTACCAATGAAACAGAAAATAATAAAATTCAGATTAATCGTTCCGATTCCGGCATAAAGATTGACGGATTTCTTAATGAATCTGCATGGCAGAATTCCACCGGCATTTCTGAATTTATTCAAAAAAATCCCAACGAAGGCTCGCCCCCCACGGAAAAAACCATTGTTTACATGACCTATGATGACGAGGCGATCTATGTTGCCGCGCGTATGTTTGATTCAAATCCCGATTCAATCATCGCCAGGCTGGGCAGACGGGATGACTGGATGACTTCCGATGTTTTCGGTTTTTATATTGATCCATACTATGACAGACGAAGCGGATTTTACTTTGCGGTCAATGCCGCCGGGACATTGTACGACGGTGTCTGTTATAACGACGACTGGGATGACGATTCGTGGGACGGTGTATGGGAAGGCAAAGCCCGCATTGAACAGGACTGTTGGGTCGCCGAATTCAAAGTTCCTTTTTCACAGCTCCGTTTTAAGAAAAAAGATCATTATGTGTGGGGTGTAAATTTTAGAAGAGACATCGCCCGAAAAAACGAGGAAGACTTTTTAGTATTTACGCCAAAAAACGGAAGCGGATTTGTTTCCCGGTTTTATGATCTAGTCGGTATTGAAAATATAGAACCGCCGAGGAATTTAGAAATATTGCCTTATTTTAGAAATAAAGCGGCATTTACTCATCCTGAGGTGGGCGATCCTTTCAATGACGGATCCACATATTCCCCCGCGGTTGGCGGCGACGTAAAAGTTGGTCTGAGCAGCAATGTTACCCTTGATCTCACTGTTAACCCTGATTTTGGACAAGTGGAAGTGGATCCCGCAGTGGTAAACTTAAGCGATGTGGAAACTTTTTTTAGCGAAAAACGACCGTTTTTTATTGAAGGATCATCCATTTTTGATTTTGGATACGGTGGATCCAACAGCAACTGGGGATTTAACTGGGGCAACCCCAATTTCTTTTACAGCCGGAGAATAGGCCGCGCTCCCCGGGCTGATTTGCCGGATCATGATTTTGCCGATGTACCCGACGGCACCACCATTATCAGTGCCGCAAAGATCACAGGGAAAATTGGTAATAACTGGAACATTGGGACCATTCACGCCATCACCGCTCGTGAATATGCGGATCTTGACAGCTCCGGTCATCGCTCTTCTTATGAAGTGGAACCATTGACATATTACGGAATCATGAGGGCCCAGAAAGAATTTAATAAAGGCAAACAGGGATTGGGATTTATTTCAACTCTGACACACCGATATTTTAAAGAAAATTATCTCGAAGATGAAATGAACAGTGATGCCTTCACTTTCGGCCTTGATGGCTGGACATTCCTGGATCAGGATAAAGTATGGGTCATTACCGCCTGGGGAGGCATGAGCAATGTTCATGGGAGCGAAGCGCGAATTACCGACCTTCAGACTAATCCGCTGCACTATTTTCAAATGCCTGACTCCAAGCATCTGAGCGTGGACAGCAGCGCGACTTCGATGACTGGCTTTTCCGGCAGAGTGCTGCTGAATAAACAGAAAGGCAATATCATTTTTAATTCCGCCATAGGATTTGTAGATCCCGAATTTGATGTAAACGATATGGGCTACATGTGGAGAACCAATATCATCAATGCTCATATCGGCGGCGGATATAAATGGGTAAAACCCGGCCGCTACACCAGGTACGCGAAAGTACTCGGCGCGCTATTCGGGTCTAAAGATTTTGACGGGAATACGATTTGGAGCGGGATTTGGTCAAATGTTTACCTGCAGTTTCCAAACTACTATGAAATGGAGATTTCTTCCGCCTATAATCCTGAATCTATCAGTAACCGCAGAACGAGAGGCGGACCTTTGACCATCAATCGTCCCGGATATGAAGTAAACGCTTTTGCCAATTCTGATGAGAGAAAAGATTGGGTATTCGGTTTCGGAACGTACGGGTACATAAGTGAATCAGGTTCATGGAACCGTGGCGTGGAACTGGAAACCGAATGGAAACCCGCCGCGAACTTGAGCGTGACGGTATCCCCCGAAATTGAATGGAATCACGTTGACGCGCAATGGGTTGATTCATTTGATGATATTTATGCGTCACATACCTTTGGCCGGCGATACGTATTTGCTGAGATGGACCAGCTCACCGCCTCCGCCAGCGTTCGTGTGAACTGGACATTCACACCCAAATTAAGCTTACAGATTTACGCGCAGCCATTAATTTCCTCCGGTGATTATCATCATTTTAAAGAGCTGACCCGTTCGAAGAGCTATGATTTTATTGAATACGAAAAGGGAGAATCTGGCCTTAATTATAACGGGGACTCATACACAGTTGATCCTGACGGGAGCGGGCTCGCCAGAGAAATATCCTGGAACCAGCCGGATTTTAACTTTAAATCTCTGCGCGGAAATGCCGTGCTTCGTTGGGAATATATGCCCGGATCAACATTTTATCTGGTCTGGACACAAAACAGGTCCGACTTTGAAGACATTGGGGAATTTCGTTTCTCGCGTTCTCTGAGCCGGCTCGCTGACGCCGATTCTGATAACATTTTGATGATTAAAGTCAGTTATTGGCTAAATATATAACAAAATCAGGAGTTGATCGCCTGAAAATTTTTAAGCGATTAACTCCTTTTCTTTTTCCTTCTTTATATTTTGATCTTGAACTTCAGCGCCTGTAATCAATCTCGCGCCCCTGTTTCGTGTGAGATAATTCCAGGCCCATTCGAACATAACAATAATCTTATTATCAAATTCAATCAAATAGCCGATATGCACAAATACCCATAATATCCATGCGGAAAATCCTGAAAATTTAAATCTACCAAAATACGCGACCGCGCAATTTCGCCCGATTACCGCGAGGCTTCCTTTGTCACGATACCGAAACGGCTTTGATTCTATTCCTTTTAGGCGATTCTTAATTATATCGGCCACATACCGTCCCTGCTGAATCGCCACGGGCGCTACTCCCGGCAGACTTTTTCCCTTACCGTCATCCAGATTCGCCAGATCTCCCGCGATTAGGATTTCCGGGTGATTCGGAACCGTTAAATCAGGCTCAACATTTACTCTTCCTGCTTTATCAAGTGCAACTCCGGTTGAATCGGATACAATTTGACCGATGGATGACGCTTTTACACCGGCCGCCCACAATACTGTTTTTGCATCGATTTTTTCATCACCGTTTTCGCTTTTAAGCGAGAGCTGAGTCCCGTTTAATTCTGTCAGAAGCGTTCGGGTTTGTACCGTGACACCCAGTTTTGTTAACGCCCTCTCGGCGGTGGCTGATAATTGTTCCGGAAACGTGGGCAGCAAACGATCTGTCCCTTCCAGCAACACAATCTTCGCCTCCTCGGGATTAATCCGTCTGAAATCATTTTTTAATGTAAAATGAGCCAATTCCCCCAGGCTGCCGGCAAGTTCAACACCTGTAGGCCCCCCGCCTACAATGACAAATGTTAGCCATTGCTTCCGCGCTACCGGATTTGTTTCCAATTCAGCCGCTTCGAACGCAAACATGACGCGGTGTCTTATATCTATCGCGTCCTCAACCGTTTTGAGTCCCGGGGCAGTTTCGGCCCAATCATCCCGCCCGAAATAATGATGTTTCACCCCGGTGGCCAGAATGAGTGTATCGTAACTTATAAACCCGTTTTCAAGTATGACAGTTCTGGTCTTAGCATCAAGACCCTTCATATCACCAATCAAAACCTCAACATTTTTATGGCGGTTAAGAACTCCTCTCAATGGCGATGCAATATCACCCGGTGACAAACCTCCTGTCGCTACCTGATATAACAACGGCTGAAACAAATGAAAATTTCTTCTGTCGACCAGTGTTACTTTTACCCCGGCTTTGCCGAGAGATCTCGCGGCATATAAACCTGCAAATCCTCCGCCGATAATGACGACATGATGTGACATATTCAATTATCCTTAGTTCAATATCCTGATCGCCTGTGACACCATCCGCATCACATGAATTATATCTCTAAACTTTGAGCATCATTTATTTGATCCCGCTAAAATAAAAAAAGCAGGCCGAAGCCTGCTTTTCCGGATGCGTGACTCTTACTTCACTTTGATGTCGATTAACTTTGGTTTAACTTCTTCCGCTTTCGGTAAATTAACCATTAGAACACCATTTTTGTAATCTGCTTCAATTTTGTCCGCGACGATCGAACTGGGTATGGATATCGAACGGCAAAATTTACCGTAACGACGCTCGTAGCGATGATAATTGGCATCTTTGAAATCCTTTTCTGATTTCTTTTCACCGCTGATGGTCAGGCTGTTATTCTGAAAAGTAATTTTAATATCATCCTTTGTCATCCCGGGCAGTTCAGCGGAAACCATAAAGTCATTTTCGGTTTCCTCAACATTTACAATCGGCGTAACGCTGTTGTAATTTTCAACCGGACTTACATCAGATCCAAAGAAATCTTCAAACATGCGATCCATATCATCTTTCAAATTCATCATCCCTCTTTTTGGGGCCCATCTTACTATAGTCATTTTAAATCCTCCTATTTTTTATTGTTACATGATCTTTGCTTACAAATAAAACAATCATCGTGCCAAAACCTTTTTTATTCTCATATCATATTATTTTTTCTATATTTATATAAAATGAGAAAATTATAAATACAATTTCACAACATCAATCGTCGGTCGTTCTGTCAGATATATACGCCAATATTGCGCGCCTTCATCCAATTTGACAGAGGATGGATTGATCGGGTAACTTATTTAGGGTTGTCGGTCAGGTCAAAACATCTTAAATTTACCGGACATCCAATCTCACAGAAAGGGAAGTCCATGGTTCTCAACCGCATCGCCGTTTTCGCGTCTTCAAGCAATACAATCGATTCGCAATTCATCATTTCCGCTGTGGAGCTGGGGAAGGCGTTTGTAAAACATGATAAGGAACTCGTATTCGGCGGAGCCAATGTCGGTTTGATGCGTCACCTGGCCGATGTCATTTTGGACGGAAACAAAAATGTTATTGGTGTAATGCCGGAGGTCCTCGTCAATAAAGGTGTTCAATATACAAACGCCAGTCAATTTTACATTACAAAAGATATGCGTTCCAGAAAGGCAAAAATGGAGGAACTTTCGGATGCGTTTATCGCCCTCCCGGGAGGATTCGGCACCCTCGAAGAGCTGATGGAAATTATTACCGCAAAACAGCTTGGACTGCATAATAAACCGGTCGCGATTCTCAATACCCGTAATTTTTATGACTGCTTGCTTGATCAGTTTGATAGATTCTACAATCTGAATTTTTCCAAAAACGCCTATCGCGATCTTTATTTTGTCAGTGAATCCGTAGAAGAAATTTTTGATTATTTTTCTTCTTATGTACCACCGGAGGCCGTTCAGAAGTGGACGTAATAAAAAAAATGTTCAATGGGTAACCGGGATACGGAAAGCTAAATTTTCATCAAGTATTTATTTTCTTAATTTCAGTTCTTAGCTTATGAGTAAAAGTTAAAAAAATGGAGATTTTAAATGAAAGTTATTGTTCTTGGGGCCGGAAAAATGGCGCGCGGCCTTGTCTTTGATTTTTTAAATAATCGTAATATTACCGATATATGGATAGTGGATCAATCCAAAGACGCCTTGGATATTATTGAAAAAAAATACAAAGACAGCCGGATTCGAACAACGCTGGCAGGCGCGGATGATTATGCGATCCTTCGCCCGCTCTTCGAACAGGCAGACGGTGCCGTGAGCGCCGTGCCATATGATTTCAATTTCGGACTTTCGCAGTTAGCCGTCGATACCGCGACTCATTTTGTCGATCTGGGCGGCAATAATTCTGTCGTCGAAAAACAGTTCGGCCTGCATGATAAGGCTAAAGCCAAAGGGATCGGCATTGTACCGGACTGCGGTCTTGCCCCTGGGATGGTGTCTATTGTTACTGCCCATGCGATCAGCGAACTCGCGAGAATAGATTCTGTAAAAATCCGCGTCGGAGGCCTCCCGGTTAATCCCAAACCACCATTGAATTATATGCTTGTATTTTCTGTCCACGGCCTTATCAATGAATATATCGAACCGGCGGTGATTATCGAAGACGGGGAAATCAGGACAGTCCCGAGCATGACCGATGTTGAAGAACTTGAATTCCCAAAACCTTTCGGTCTGCTCGAAGCTTTCTATACATCGGGCGGAACGTCAACGCTGCCTCAGACATATGAGGGAAAAATCAAGCGTCTTGACTACAAGACCATCCGCTATCCCGGACATGCCCACATTATGAAGGCAATGATTGATCTCGGATTTACCGGGACAGCCGAACTGGACCTGGATGGACGGAAGTACAAAACGCGGGATATTTTTGAAAAGTTGCTGGGAGCAGCTCTCACCCATGAGGATGATGATGTTGTACTCATCCGGGTTACCGCAAAGGGACAAAAAGCGGGCAGCAATAAAATCATCCAATATCAGGCGATTGAATACGGTGATCCGTCTTCAGGCTTGTCTGCTATGATGCGCACCACCGCTTTTCCGGCTGCCATCGTTCTTCAGATGCTCTTATCAGGTCAAATCAAAGATCATGGAGTACTTAAACAGGAGATTTCCGTTCCGACAATGACATTTATGGAAGAGCTGGAAAAGAGGAATATAAAATTTATTTTTATGGATTAGATCAAATCAGCGCGATTAAAATTCAGATCTGAACCTTTTTTCAATTATAAATTCCGGAACCCGATTATGCGAAATAGAATAATAACGACTTTGATATTAATATTGATAATACCCGCACTGCTCTTTGCGCAAAACCAGCTCCAAAAACTGATTGACTCTTATCAGAATTATTACAGCCTCCGTCATGCGCAATGGAGTATTTATGCTCAATACACGGATAATTCTGAAGTTATTATCGATTTTAACGGCAACGCCAGTCTGGCCCCAGCTTCGGGCCTAAAATTACTAACCACCGCGGCCGCTCTGGATCTGCTCGGCCCTGATCATCGAATCGAAACACACCTCTATTATGACGGAAATATAGGACCTGATGGTATTCTAACCGGAAATATCTACATTAAAGGCGGAGGAGATCCGGCACTCGGCTCGGACAGAATAGACAGTTCCGCTTCGCTAAATAATCTGATGGCTGAGTGGGCTGTTGCTGTCGGGAAAAAGGGCATCAGGGAAATCCGCGGCGCGATTATCGCTGATGATTTGCTTTTTAGCGGTAACGCCGTACCCGATAACTGGACCTGGGGTGATATTGGAAATTACTACGGCGCAGGCACCAATGCTTTATCAATCCATGACAATCTTTATTTTCTTTATTTCAAACCGGGCAAATTCAACGGTCAACCCGCCAACACACTTAGAACAGAACCGGTTATTCCCGGACTCAGCTTCGACAATCATATGTTAACCGGACGCAGAGGCTCCGGTGATCGCGGTTATATATATTGCGCTCCCGGGCAATATACGGCAACTCTGCGGGGAACCGTTCCCGCGGGTGTGAGTGAGTTCGCCATTAAGGGTTCGATCCCTGACCCCGCTTTGTTCACTGCCCAATATTTTTCCGATCAACTTAAAAAGATGGGTATAGCCATAAGCGGAATTCCGAAAAAACAGAATCAGACCATAAGCTATAATTCTGCAAAATTAATACACAAAACGATGTCATCACCCATAAAGGAAATCGTATATTACACAAATAAACGCAGTATGAATCTCTACGCCGAGCAGCTCCTGCGCCTGATCGCTCTTGAAAAAACCGGAAACTCATCAATCAAACAAGGTATCCATTCTCTTTATAATTTTTGTGAAAACAACAAAATATCAACGGACGGCATGCATCTGTATGACGGCTCCGGTCTTTCCAGGGAAAACAGTATTACGACCGAATCCATAACCCAATTGCTTGTAAATATGACTTCTCATCCATACTTCGACTATTTTTACAACTCACTCGGCATTGCGGGAGATCCTGCCGACCCGGCTTCATTTAGTTCATTCGGATCCAACACCATTCTCGCAAATAATGCCAGATTAAAATCAGGCACACTCGCCCGGGTGCGCAGTCTGTCCGGTTATGTGCAAAGCAGGACGGGGCGGTTGATTGCCTTTTCCATTATTGCTAATAATTACAGCGGATCCCTTGCCAATTTGAATCAGATGCATAAAAATCTGATCATCGAACTGGCAAAATTGCCATAGAAAAGCAAAGATCGTCCACGAATTTCACTGATTTTCACGGATTAGAATTAATTTTATATATATTTTTTTTCTAAACAATCTGTGTAATCCGTGCAATCTGAGGACAATTCTTTTTCTCTTGCGGCTTTTTAAGATAGCCCACTAATTTCACTAATTTTCACCAATTAATAATTACTTTTTTTCATTTTAGTGGTAATTCGCGTAATTCGCGGGCTTGTTTCTTTTTCGATGGCCTTTCAAGATGGTCCACGAATTTCACTGATTTTCACGGATTAGAATTAAATTTATATAGTTATTTTTCTAAATAATCTGTGTAATCCGTGCAATCTGTGGACAATCTTCTTCTCTTGCGGCTTTTTAAGATAGCCCACTAATTTCACTAATTTTCACCAATTAATAATTACTTTTTTTCATTTTAGTGGTAATTCGTGTAATTCGCGGGCTTGTTTCTTTTTCGATGGCCTTTCAAGATGGTCCACGGATTTCACCGATTTTCACGGATTAGAATTAAATTTATATAGTTATTTTTCTAAATAATCTGTGTAATCCGTGCAATCTGTGGACATTTCTTCTTCTCTTGCGGCTTTTTAAGATAGCCCACTAATTTCACTAATTTTCACCAATTAATAATTACTTTTTTTCATTTTAGTGGTAATTCGTGTAATTCGCGGGCTTGTTTCTTTTTAGATGGCCCTTCAAGATGGTCCACGAATTTCACCGATTTTCACGGATTAGAATTAAATTTATATAGTTATTTTTCTAAATAATCTGTGTAATCCGTGCAATCTGTGGACAATCTTCTTCTCTTGCGGCTTTTTAAGATAGCCCACTAATTTCACTAATTTTCACCAATTAATAATTACTTTTTTTCATTTTAGTGGTAATTCGTGTAATTCGCGGGCTTGTTTCTTTTTAGATGGCCCTTCAAGATGGTCCACGAATTTCACCGATTTTCACGGATTAGAATTAAATTTATATAGTTATTTTTCTAAATAATCTGTGTAATCCGTGCAATCTGTGGACAATCTTCTTCTCTTGCGGCTTTTTAAGATAGCCCACTAATTTCACTAATTTTCACCAATTAATAATTACTTTTTTTCATTTTAGTGGTAATTCGTGTAATTCGCGGGCTTGTTTCTTTTTCGATGGCCTTTCAAGATGGTCCACGGATTTCACCGATTTTCACGGATTAGAATTAAATTTATATAGTTATTTTTCTAAATAATCTGTGCAATCTGTGGACAATTCTTCTTCTCTTGCGGTTTTTTAAGATGGCCCACTAATTTCACTAATTTTCACCAATTAATAATTACTTTTTTTCATTTTAGTGGTAATTCGTGTAATTCGCGGGCTTGTTTCTTTTTCGATGGCCTTTCAAGATGGTCCACGGATTTCACCGATTTTCACGGATTAGAATTAAATTTATATAGTTATTTTTCTAAATAATCTGTGCAATCTGTGGACAATTCTTCTTCTCTTGCGGTTTTTTAAGATGGCCCACTAATTTCACTAATTTTCACCAATTAATAATTACTTTTTTTCATTTTAGTGGTAATTCGTGTAATTCGCGGGCTTGTTTCTTTTTCGATGGCCTTTCAAGATGGTCCACGGATTTCACTAATTTTCACGGATTAGAATTAAATTGATATATTTTTTTTCTAAGTAATCTGTGTAATCCGTGAAATCAGTGGACAATTTTTCCCAAACCATCGACCGGGCTATTTTTTTATCAACACGTCTGCTGTCATTTCTTTTGGGATCGGTAGACCAAGCAACGTCAAAATAGTTGGCGCTATATCCGCGAGTTTTCCGTCATCCTTGAGCTTCCACACATTCGCGTCTTTGGCAATATAGATCAATTCCACCGGAAAAGTGGTGTGACTTGTTTTTATCATGCCGGTTTCATAATCCAACATCTGCTCCGAATTGCCGTGATCGGCTGTGATAAGAATATGGGCGTCCAGTTGCAGAAGTCTTTTCACTACTTTACCGATATTTTCATCTACTATTTCAACAGCTTTTTTTGCAGCGTTAAAATCGCCTGTATGGCCAACCATATCGCCGTTCGGATAATTGATCAGAATGAAACCATATGGATTATTTTCAACTCTTTTTAATAGCTCATCGGTAATAGCAGCCGCTTCCATCTGCGGGTGACTTGCAAATGCCGCGGGATCAATATCGCTTTTAATCTCAACCTGGTCTTCATCCGGATAAGGTGTTGTCAACTTACCGTTAAAGAAGCTTGTGACATGTCGAAATTTTTGTGTCTCGGACAAGCGCAGCTGTTTAAGACCAGCTTCTGAAATCACTTCCCCAAGAAGTTTATTCATGGCCCCGCCGGATCCCATCGCTCCCATGAGATATTCCTTAAACTCATCATAATAACGGGTAAATCCAAGATAACGGACACGGACCTTTTTTTGCAGTTTCCCGGGATAACGCTCATCAACGAAAGCCATGGTAAGCTGTATGGCGCGGTCCTGACGGTAATTTGTATGAAAAACACAATCTCCGTCCTTCACGCCTTCATATCCGGCGACAACATAAGGTGGGATATACTCATCAAACATATCCACATTATCCGGAGTTTTATCATTTTCATAAGAGGCTCTCACCGCGTCTTCAGCCGTCTCCGTCCCGCGGCCATCGAGATTGACAATACAGTTATAGGCTTTATCCGTCAGTTTCCAGTCCCTGGAACGGTCCATACTGTAGTATCGTCCCATCACGGTACCGATTTTGCAGCCTCCCGCCTCCTGCATTACCAATTTCAGTTTGGCGATATACTCGAGCGTGCTTCTTGGCGGGGTATCCCTGCCATCGAGAAAAGGATGTATAACGATTTTCCCTTCCGCGTACTCACTACGGGCCTGCCGGATAATCTTAAATAGATGATCCATATGGGCATGGACTCCTTCATCCTGCAGCAGTCCCATTAAATGAAGTTGTGATTTATTCTCTTTCCACTGCCCGATCAGCGCCGTCCATTTTTCGGTTCTGAAAATCGAACCGTCTCTAAATCCCTCGTCGATTCTTTTTAGCTCCTGAACAACTATCCTCCCGGCGCCCATATTAAGATGTCCGACTTCACTGGAACCCTGAAAACCTTCCGGTAACCCTACCGCTTCGCCGGATGTTTTAATCAACATCCAGGGATAATTCTTTTTATATGAATCAATGTTGGGAGTATGAGCGGCCATCACCGCATTGCCTTTGGGATTTTCATTATACCCCCAACCGTCTCTAACAATTAAACAAACCGGTCTCATCTGTACCCTTTCTGATTTCCTGATTTCTTTTAGACCATAAAAGTCGATTTTAGAATCAAATATTTCGAAGTCTCAAAATGCAATTGATTTGCAAAATTTACTGTTTAGCTGAATTACTCAATAAACGAATCGCCTGAATGATTGTTTCATCTTCCGCGAGTCCGCCAATGCCCTCGTCACCGTCGGCAAGTCGTTTGCTTACCGGTTCGATGATATCCAAATTGTAAATCCGCCCGAGCAGATCGATATGAATTTTTGTGAACCCGTTTTCCCACATTCTTGTATTCATCGCCGGAGCGATGACCAGTTTTTTATCGCCCAACGCCCTAACCGCGGAAGTCAGCAAATTATCACACAGACCATTTGATATTTTTGCCAGAGTGTTTGCTGAGAGGGGCGCTATCAGAAAAACATCACACCATTTCGCCAGTTCAATATGCAGTACACGATTGGTGTTATTCCACTCATCATGGTCCGTGAAACATGGATTCTGACTCATAACGGCAATCGCCTGCGGCGCCACAAAGGCTTTTGCGTGTTCGCTTACTATCACCTTGATCTCATGGTCTTCCTTTTTTAACGATGAAATAAGGTTTGGAATTCTGTAAGCGGCAATGGATGAAGTTACTCCGATTAATATTTTCATATCATCTTCCGTTTTTGTTTATTCAAACCAGAATTATAGGTATTTTTTTTATTTTACGCAATTAAAACGGCAATTGCTCTTTATTTCATTATTAAATATATTTGTTATGGTAATTTAAAGGATCGTATTATGCCCGGTATTAATTTGATTATCTGGAAAAAATTATATCAGGCGGCTGTGGAATTTAAAAAACTCGCGCCCTGGAAGTGGTTTACGGAAAAACATATCTTTGGTGTTCAGAATCCCCTGGATCATCAGATTGGATTTTGCTCAATCCTTGGCAATAAAGGTGAACATTTCGCGCTTGCCGTATATCCGGGAGTCGAAGGATTAAAAAGTTTTTTAGATCTCTCACAAAACCGGGGTTCATATTTTAGGGACCTCTATTATTCCCAGAAATGTCTTATGACCTCTTTTGAAAACAGCCAACTGATCACCGCCCCGGATAAAGAAATTATAAATTCACTCGGGTTAAAGTTCAGGGGCAGAAACGCGTGGCCGTTGTTCAGAAATTATCTACCGGGATATTATCCCTGGTATCTGGAAAATGAATCACAGGCGCAATTTATAACTGTTTGCCTCACACAGGCGGCAAAAATAGCTATTCATCATATAAACGGCGTGGATGCGATTCTCTCTGCGTTTGAAGATGAATATTTTGTAAAAGTGCCTGTAAAAAATGAAACCAACCTGAATTGGATCGACCGCTGGATTTCTGTGCCCCAATCCGACGAATTACCGGTTCCAGAAATTAAACTCGATTTCGACCGATTATCACTCTTCAAACACTCTGTTCACCATACCGATGAGAAATGGATTCTTGACTACTTTTTTTCACCGATTCCTGTTAAAGATGATGACGAGCGGCCTTACTTTACAAAAATCTTCATCCTGGCGAATGCTCATAATTCGATGCTTATTGATTCATTTACATTTAAAGATGACGAGTACTTTTCTATTTTACCAAAACAAATACTGGAACTGATTGAAAAAAGAACGCGGATTCCTGAAGAAATTCAATCTGTCAAACCGGAAATTTTTCAACTTCTCAAACCGTTAACCGAATATCTGGGCATTCGACAAGTCGCGCTCGATTCATCCCCGCTTGTGGATTCGATTCATGAGCGAATATTTCAATCACTGGAAAATTTAAAATAATCAAATTACGGGGTAAAAGTCATGAAAACCTTAAGAGATTTACTCGATGTAGCCATCCAGCAGGAGATCAATTCACAGGATCTTTACAGAAAAGGATTAAAAGTCATTAAAGATCCCGAAAGCCAAAAATTTCTGAAAGAATTGGTTAAGGAAGAAGAAGAGCACGAAAAAATGCTTTATAATATAAAGGAAACCGGTTTGTACGATCTGGATGTGGTCGTTAAGGATGACACCATTTTTCAAAGTGGAAAATCTTCTCATGATGTTCAGGACGAGCCTTTCAAGGAGGACTGGACGATAGAAGAAATACTAAATTTAGCGCTTAAACGCGAATACAGGGCGAACCAGATCTTTGTTGCTGCATCCAAGGCGGCAAAAGACACAGAATTGATTACCCTCTTTAAAAATCTGGCCGAAGAAGAGGTTAATCATCACAAAAACATCGAGAAGAAGTACAAAATCCAGACCGGATCTTTCGGACCGGAGATATAATCGGGGAGGCGGGTCTGCCTTGCACACTGTCTTTTAGGAGAGAAGAAACCGGGATAATATCTTGCTGATAAGGGTCATGTTTTTTTCATGACTTTTATTATAATTCCGGTGAATTCCCCATTTTTAATTTATCTGAACCATCTTCATCTGATTTAAGGAGTTCATGATTCATCGTTTATTGTAATCAGAGTTTTCAGTTGATTTTGCTATTTGAAATAATAGATGTCTCGTTTACCGATGATAATACCTATGGGAGTACCAATGAGCCCTCCTAAAAGACCCCCCGCAAAAGAGTGAAACACAACGAGCACTTCTATGGGAGAAGGGTCCTCACTATCTGAATCCATAATGTATCCCACAAGCCCGCCAATTCCAGGACCAAGCGCCGCGCCCGCAAATAAACCATCCTTGCTAACATTGAATTTTACCCATCATAATATGTTTATGGAATTTTATTTTATCTCATTATATCAATGTCCTTTTATTGAAGCGCTAACTCTATCATCATCTCCTGACTCCCCCATGACCGGGATGGACAGCCCCCCTCAGAGTACTTATATTGCACATCCAGTGTATAGAGGGAATCCCTGTAGCCTTCCGCGGAGACCATAAAACTGTATTCCCCCGTTTGAGTGCCGAAGGCACAGGGAATATTGCAGATCAGCGTACTGTCCAGCCGATTAATATTTGATGACTGGTCCAATAGAATATTGAGTTCAGCGTCTATGCCGTCAATTTTTATTGATTTAAGCTCAATCCTGTCAATTCCCTGCTGAGTATCGACAGCACTAGCGGAAATCACACTGAGAATTGGCTCTTCATAGATATGCGCACATGGCCCCGCAGAATCATTGTCACAGGAAACTATTAAAATGAATATCGTCAGACTAATCAGCAATGCTTTCCCTGTAAGCAATTTCTTAAAATTACAGTTCATTTTTTATCCTCACTAAAAAGCGCTGTTCATTTATTTTATCTTTTGAGTATAAGCATATTGAAAAAATAGCAGGCTATTGAGAAATATACTATTACACATCTTAAATACAAAGCAGAAAATTTACCCAACCAGTATGGCCGGATCGAATTCTTCAATCATCGACACTCCTTCAATCCATCTTTCGAAACTTCACAATCCTATTTTTTCTCATCAATTGATCATTTTTTCACTAATATGTTTTTTTTTTAAAGATTCATTCATTAAAAGTCGAGTTTAAAAAAAAGTTTATGACCCTAACCCGATTTAATTAAATCAGTACCCGAATTGAAATCGTGCGCAATATCAACGCCAGACACCAAGGTTGTATCGTTAATATAGATTCATACAAATAAATAAGGCAGAACTATTTAATCACGAGGAGAAGTGCATGTACAAAATTTTACTGGTATTATGTCTGACATCTTTTACTCTGGCCTCATCTATCGATGTTTCCGGAACGATTTCAACCGATTCAGCGTGGGATGCGGACACGGTTTTTGTAAAAGGTGACATTTTAATTGAAGACGGTGTTCATCTGCGGGTCAATCCCGGTACAACCGTTATTGCAGAAGGATTTTACATGATTGATGTCAAGGGTTCCGTTCAGGCAGTGGGCACCGCCGGTGACTCGATCAAGTTTACGGCATCCAACATAACGGAGGGGTGGAACCGGATTCTTTTCTCCGGGACGCCCGCTACGAATGACAGTTCCTTGTTCGATTACTGTATTATTGAATACGGTAAACCTTATTCAAACAGTCAGGACGGCGGCGCTTTTTACATCACTGGCTTTTCAAAACTGAGCATTCGTCATTCCGATATTCGTCAGAATCATGGCACCAATGCGGCCGTTTATATTGATAACGCTTCGCCTGTAATCGAAAACTGCGGTATTCATGATAATTATGGTTACGGTATGTTGATTGGCGGGAGCGGTTCTCAACCCGGGATTTTTAATAATAAAATATTCAACAATTCATCATCCGGCGTTTATACCGGATACTCCAATCAGGCGGATTTTGTCAATAATCTTATATTCAATAATTTCAATTATGGTATATACAGCTATCAGTCCAATTCTCGTTTTATTAACAATACGATAGTAGAAAATCAAAACGGAGGAATTTTTTTCCGCGCGAATTCGGTAAATAATTTGTACAATAATACTATTTATGCTAATACCGGGACACAAATTCAGTTGGAAACAACCTGTGATCCTAATTTTTACAATTGCAATATCATGGGCGGAAAAGAATATTTTAACGGAGACGGCGCAGGCGCAGAATTTACGGGAATCTATAGCAATTGCCTTGATAGTGATCCTCTCTTTATGAATACCGGAGATGCCCCCTATGCCCTTCAGAAGCTTTCTCCCTGCCGGGACAAGGGATATAACGATATTTATGACGCTTCCTTACCTGTTCTTGATCTATCCGGTAAACAACGATTTAGCAATGGATTGATCGATATCGGCGCGTACGAATATTATGTCAAAACTGATACCGTTGCGGGGGTGTGGGGGAAAGAAAATTCACCCTATCTGATCGATGGAAATATCATTATTAAAGACGGGACCACACTGACTATCGAACCCGGTGTCGAAATAATATTCCAGGGATTTTTCTATATCGATGTGCAGGGGACTCTTATCGCGGAAGGCGCGGAGAGTGATTCTATTAAGTTCACCGCCGCGGATCAGCAAGAAGGCTGGAACCGGATTTTATTTAATCAAACTCCTGCGGCCAACGACACATCGGTTTTTTCCTACTGCGTTATAGAATACGGAAATCCTTACGGGGATCCCAACAATATCAACAAAGATGGTGGGGCATTTTACATCACAGGATTTTCAAAATTGCTTATTCGTCATTCAGATATTCGTTTTAATCACGGGATCAATGCGGCCGTTTATATTGATAATAGTTCGCCTGTGATCGAAAACTGCGGTATTCATGATAATTATGGTTACGGTATGTTGATTGGCGGGAGCGATTCTCAACCCTGGATCTATAACAATAAAATATTCAATAATTCATCATCCGGCGTTTATACCGGATACTCCAATCAGGCGGATTTTGTCAGCAATTTGATCTTCAATAATTCCAGTTATGGTATATACAGCTATCAGTCCAATTCTCGTTTTATTAACAATACGATAGTAGAAAATCAATCCGGAGGAATTAGTTTCCGGGCAACTTCTGTAAATGAGTTGTACAATAACATTATTTATGGCAATGAAAGCACACAGATCCGGTTGGAAACTACCTGTGATCCTGATTTTTATTACTGTGACATCGAGGGTGATTCCTCCGGTTTCAGCGGTGACGGAGCCGGAATTGAGTACAGCGGGATTTATTCCAATTGTCTGGACGTCGCCCCGGAATTCGCCGATTCCCTTCTATACAACCTTTCGGAGGGTTCCGCGTGCATCGATGCCGGTACCCCGGATACAACCGGTTTAAATTTGTATCAGTACGCGATAAATGGCGTGGACAGGATCTACGGCAACCGGATTGATATCGGCGCCAGTGAATTTGGAATTCCCACTGCGGTTCATGATGACGGCTTTATTATAGCGGATTTCAAATTAAATCAAAATTATCCGAATCCGTTTAATCCGGAAACGACCATCAAATATTCTATCTCCAAACCCGGCCATGTAAGTGTGCTTGTTTATAATATCCTTGGTCAAACTGTGGCGCGCCTGGTCGATAGAAATCAGGCCACCGGAACCTATCAGGTAAAATTTGACGGTTCAAATTTATCAAGCGGGCTTTATTTTTATAAACTGTCCGTTGATAACCGCGAAAGTTCGATTAGAAAAATGATGCTGATAAAGTAATTAGAGACCTGATATAAATGTCAAACGGCAATCCATTCAGATTGCCGTTTTTATTTTAAGATCTAATGTGTCACTGTTACAGCGGTTAAACGATGATTTTAAAGCAATGAAATCAATTCATCCAGTTTTCTGATTTCAAAACTAACCGAATTCCCTGAATTGTTTTCGTTACCGGAAGGATTAAACCAGCAGGTATCGATGCCGTAATTTGACCCTCCGGCCATATCAGAGGTCAGACTGTCGCCCACCAGCAGAACATCTTTCCGGCCCGGGTAGTTCATAATTTTAAAGGTAATATCGAAAATTTGTCTATCAGGTTTAGCGTAACCGACTTCTTCGGAAATGATCACATCGTTAAAATAATGACCAATCGAGGAATTCGCTATTCTCGGTCTCTGTACATTTTTCAAACCGTTGGTGATTAGAAAAAGCTGATATTTGGCAGAAAGATATTTTAATACATTTTCAGAACCATCAATCAAATCCGTCCCCTGAGCAAGATAATTCAAATAAATCTCACTGAAACCTGCCGGGTCAATGGGGATACCCATTTCTGCCCCTAAAAGTTCGAACCTTTTCACTTTAAGCGCATCCTGGGTGACATTACCCGCTTCATACTGACGCCAAAGATCGGAGTTCAGTCTTCTGTAAATTTGAAGACAGGACGAATTATATGCGAGTCCAAATTTTACAAACGCCGCTTTCAGGGCTTTGGCTTCCGCCATATCGTAGTCAAACAATGTACCGTCTAAATCGAAGAGGATATATTTATACGCCATTTGTAATTCTCGTGTTAATGGAAAATCGAGTTAAAACTGTCGCTTCTATAAATACATGGTATATATTACAATGAATCGACAAAATTCACATAGGAATCGTACCGAATTGTGGAAATTTCTCCATCTTTTACCGCTTGTTTAACAGCGCATTTGAATTCAGTCAGATGAAGACAATCCCGAAATTTACAGTATTGATCCAATTCGCGGAATTCACGGAAATAAAAGCGGGCTTCGTCCCTGTGAATATCAATAAAATCAATCAGCTTAATCCCGGGAAGATCGATCACATCAGTGTCTGTATCAAGTTTATAAATTTTTAGGCTGGTGGTTGTATGACGCCCCTTATTGGTCAGGCCGCTGACTTCTCCGGTTTCGATTTGAAGGTCCGGAGAGATTTTATTCAACAGACTGCTTTTCCCGACACCAGAATGCCCCGCAAACGCCGAACGATGCCCTTTCATCATGCCGTGAAGTTCTTCAATTCCCTCACCGGTCACAGCGGATGTCGCGATCGTCGAATAGCCTATCTTTGTGTACAAACTGACAAAAGAATCCATTTCCGTCCTGTCTTCAAGCAAATCAGTCTTGTTCAGACAAATTATCGGTTCTACTTCTTCCAACTCGGCAAGCACAAGAAAGCGGTCTATCAGGCCGGGTTTAAACGGAGGGGACACAAATGATGAAACGATCAGAATTCTATCTAAATTTGGCGCCAGATGCCGGATATAAGGTATCCTTTTTTCAAGATATTTCGGCAGGTCTTTTCCGTGGATGATATCTTTTTTCTCTTTGCGGTCCTGTTTCTCCTTTAAATAATACTTGATCTTCTTTTGCTGACGTTTTGTAATATTTTTCATGTTTCTATTATAAGTCTTTTTTATCAAGATAATCAAGTATCATCTTTTCCCTCGAAACCGGTGTATCGGAATAGGATACCGACTCTGAAAGCCGCTCAACAGCTGATTGAATCACATGCTCTTTATCAGTATAAACCGTCATTAATTTGTCACCTTTTATGACCTTGTCACCCGTTTTTTTATGCAGTATAATCCCTGCTTTAGGATCGATAACATCTTCTGATTTTTCTCTTCCCGCTCCCAGGGAGATTGCCGTCAGTCCTACTTCCAACGCGTTGATCCCCGAAATAAATCCGTCACTCCCGGCAAGAACATCGGTCTGAAAACTTGCGGCCGGATATTGCTCCGGTTTTTTCACAAAAGATACATCACCATTTTGTTCTTCAACAATTTCCAGAAACTTTTCCCACGCTTTTCCGGATTTGATCATTTCCTGTGAGATTTTTATGCCATCTTCAATGGAATCGGCTTTTTTACCCAAATAAATCATTGTTCCGCTAAGATAGTGAGTCACTTCCATCAGATCATCAGGACCATCGCCCTGCATACATTCAAAGCACTCTACCATCTCCAGCCAGTTGCCGACCGTTTTACCCAATGGTTCGTCCATGTTAGTGATATAAGCAACCGTCGGTTTACCCGCTTTCTCACCTATGGCGATCAGGCTTTTCGCCAGTTCAACCGACTTCTCATACGACTGCATAAATGCGCCGTTTCCGGTTTTCACATCCAGTACCAGCGCGTCAATCCCTTCGGCCAGTTTTTTGCTCATAATACTTGCCGAAATCAGCGGAATGGACTGAATGGTCGCGGTCACGTCACGCAAAGCATAAATCTTTTTATCTGCCGGGGCAAGAGAGGCTGTCTGACCGATCAGACACACTCCGGTTTTTTTAATCTTTTTACGGTACTCATCAATGGAATAATCCACACGGAAACCCGGGATGCTTTGGAGTTTATCCAAAGTACCTCCGGTGTGCCCAAGCCCTCTACCCGATATCATCGGTACCGGCACGCCTGCCGCCGCTACTATTGGAGCAAGAATGATGGAGACCTTATCACCCACTCCGCCGGTGCTGTGCTTGTCAACCTTAATACCCGGTACCTGACTTAAATCGGCTGATTCACCGGAATGAAGCATCGTATTTGTTATAGCCAGCGTTTCCCTTGTATTCATTCCCTGAAAGAAAATAGCCATGAGCCAGGCAGCAACCTGATAATCGGGAATGGAGCCCCGTGTATAACCGTCGATCATATAAGTGATTTCCTGATCTGTCAATTCTCCCCCGTCCCGTTTCCTGCTGATAATCTCGTATGCCGTCATAGTCTATAATTCTTTCCTTTATAAATATTCGTCGTCTGATTGATGAATAGGATTCCCGGCCCGGTCATATGCCGGAGTAACTTAATAAATCACGCCTTGAGGATTGATCAGTAATCTGTAGATTTCGCCTGACCATTGCTTACGATTGCCACACTCGCGCTAGCGCCGATCCTTGTGGCTCCGGCTTCAACCATTTTGCAGGCCTCATCGTAGGTACGAACACCACCGCTTGCCTTAACACCCATCCGCGGACCGACCACCTGACGCATCAACGCTACATCCTTAACGGTCGCGCCGCCGCTACTGAATCCGGTCGAAGTTTTAACAAAGTTTGCTCCAGCTCTTTGGGATATCACGCAGGCGGTCACTTTTTCTTCGTCGGTAAGAAGACAGGCTTCGATGATCACTTTTACAACACGCCGTCCCGCTGCTCTTACAACCGCGCGGATATCACGTTCAACCGTGTCATAATCACCAGATTTCAGGGCGCCGACATTAATCACCATATCAATCTCTTCGGCTCCGCGATCCACCGCCGCCTGAGTTTCCGCCGCTTTAATTTCGGGAAAAGTCGCCCCAAGAGGAAAACCGACCACCGTGCATACCTTAACCTTTGAATTCCGGAGTTTTCTGCTTGCCAGCGATACCCAAAAAGGATTGATACATACAGAAGCAAAATTATTTTCAAGCGCTTCGTCACAAATTTTTTCGATGTCGTCCCTAGTGGAGTCGGGCTTTAGAAACGTGTGATCAATCCATTTGGCCATCTCATATTTGGGAGGACAACTTGGCGCCACGGTACCTACACGGCTCGCTCCAAATGAAACCAGATCATTCGCTCCTTCATAAGTGAATGGCTTGCAGCTTTTTGGACATTCTTCGCAATTGCTGCAACTCTCCAGATTCGATTCGCTAATGACCTGAGATATAATACTTTCGATGATTTCAGATGTTATACTTGACATAATTCAGCCTGATTTTAAATGATTCCATTAATTTTATTATATATTAAATTCTCTTCACACACAAATTATTCACCCGGATCAGGATTCAACGATATCCACATTGTCCACCACACCCACAATTACCGCCTGTACGGGAATTTCATTATCGTTAAAAATGATCCTCGCCGAGCCGCCCTCTCTCATTACAAGCACCTTATCACCCATGCCCGCCTGAACGGTATCCAGCGCTATGAAGGCTTTGCCTTCCGCCTGATCAGACAAATCCAAAGGCTGGACAATCATCAGTTTTTTACCTTCGAAGTGGCTGTTTTTTACGGTAGATACGATATCACCGAGCACTCTGCAGATAATCATAAATTCCCAATATCACATTAATTGTTTAATTTCATCCATAAATCGATTTGCCAGTGCCTTTGCGTCATCATCCGTCGGTGCCTCCGCCATCACCCGCACGATTGGCTCGGTATTGGACTTGCGAAGGTGCACCCAACTTTTGTCAAAATCAATTTTGACTCCGTCCAGTAAATTGATATCTTCACTGGCATATTTTTTAGCTAACTTCTCAAGAACCGTTTCGGGATTCATACCTTCAATATCCACTTTCATTTTCACGATGGTATATTGCGGCAGTGATTGATGCAGTTCCGATAAAGTCCCTCCAAATTCAAGCAGATGCTGCAGGGTCAAAACCACCGCCAGAGGCGCGTCACGCCCAAGATGAAGTTCCGGCAGGATGACCCCTCCGTTTCCTTCTCCGCCGATAATCGCGTCATACTCTGCCATCATTTCAGCAACATTAATCTCCCCGACTTTGCTGCGGAGGAACATGCAATTGTAATATTTCGCGATATCTTCCGAGGCCATCGATGTGGACATATTTACCACAACACGGCCCATTTTTTTTGAAAGTATTAATTTTACAGCCAACGCCAGAGTATATTCTTCCCCGATCGGATTACCGTTCTCGTCCACTATGGCGCAACGATCCACATCCGGATCGACGGCAAAACCGAGATCCGCTCCCGCTTCTTTTACCGCCCGGCTCAACTGGGTAAGATTCTCAGGCAGCGGTTCAGGGGTGTGAGAAAACTGCCCCGTTGCTTCATCATTTATGGCGATTACTTCACAACCCATTTTGCGCAGCAGCTGAGGGATGATGAGTCCGCCCGCGCCGTTTACCGTATCTACCACAACCCGGAATCCGCGTTCACGCAGTTTCTGCAAATCAATATACGGAAGATTAAGCACTGCTTCGATATGCCGTTCATTTGCCCGTTCATCACTTACTTCATCACCAAGATACTGCCATTCCTTTAGACTGAATTCACCCTTATCGGCCATTTCATAAACCTGTCCGGCTTTCTCCGGGCTTAAAAACCGGCCGTTTGAATCCATAAATTTCAATCCGTTCCATTGAACCGGATTGTGACTGGCGGTGATGGCGATGCCGCCATCCGCTTTGTAATGCTCAATGGACATCTGCACAGTTGGCGTCGGTACAATCCCTATATCAATCACTTTGCATCCTGTTGCCATAAGACAGCCCTTCACGATTGACAGGACGAAGGGTCCCGATACTCTTGAATCACGGCCGACAATAACTGTACCGCCGTTTAAATATGTTCCGTACGCAAGGGTATATTTCTGTATAATTTCAGGTGTAAGGGTACTTCCTATCTCTCCTCGTACGCCCGATATCGAAACCATAAGCGTGGACAAGAAAAACCTCCCGTCAAAAGATAATCGATTCCATAACTTAATCTAAAAATATAAACCTAAACAGTTATAAATACAAGGACTCAACACCGATTTTAAAGCCATTTTTTCTGTTTTCAATCTATCCCATCAGCCATTTTAACCGCATTACAAAGAAAATAGGGTTCAATTTAAACGTATCACCGGCCAGGTACAAAAAATTGTCATGCGTTTGAAAGTGGACTAGGGCTTATTAAAAATGGCGGGAGAATTTGATACAACATCAGATCTTTGTCAACAATACACTTATCTGATCCGGGTGGCCAAGCACAATAAGTTGATCATTTGCAACAATTCGCTCTTCGGATGAAGGATTGGAAATCACATTTTTCGCCCGAATGATAGCCAGCAGGGTTACACCGTATTTTTTGCGAAGCCCGATCTCTGAGAGAGTTTTATCCGCAAGCCCGGAAACCGCGGTCACCGTCATCCGACTCACCCGGACATCGGGCAGTTTTAAATCATCCAGAGCGTGAACTGACCAATCCGGTTTTCTTAGTTGGCTATACCCGTCAGCTCGAACTTCAGAATTAAGCGCGTCTATCAGTTCATCCGAAATCAAAAATCGTTTTAGAACGCGTGTAAAAATTTCAATGGATGATTCGAATTCTTCAGCCACAATTTCATCGGCTCCAAGCTCCCGGAGCGGTTCGATCTCCTTGACAAAACGGGTTCTCGCGATGACGTAAATTTCAGGATTTTCGAGCTTCGCCAGGAATACAATTCTTCTTAGGGCAGCAATATCTGACACCGCGACAACTATTACCCTGGCGGAATGTATTCCCGCCTGCTTCAGAACAGATATCTGGCAGGCATCCCCAAAATATATCGGCTCACCTTTAAATCTTTCCGTTCTTACCGTTTCAGGATTCATTTCGAGTATGATATATGGAATTTGCGCCGACCGGGCTGTATGAGCCAGATTTCTTCCGCTTAATCCGAATCCGGCGATTATGAGATGTTTCTCAATTGTTTTCGTCGCGTTATATTCTGAAAATCTTCTGTTTTTAATTCCGGAAGGAAGGGGTAGGAAATTCGCGATTCTGTCTGAATATTCACCTATTGAAATGAGAAACGGCGTGAATATCATGGTCAGTATCGTAACCGATAAGAATATCTGATAAAATTCCCCGGTCATCAATGCCTGACTGTAGCCTTCTTTTGCCAGTACAAACGAAAATTCGCCAATCTGGGCAAGCGCCAGGGCCACAAAGACAGCCGTTCGCAAGGGATAGCCCAAAATTAAGGCGGCCGCTCCCGATGTAAATATTTTTAACATGATAAGGGCAAAAAGGACAAATATTATAATTTCATAATGATTGAGAATCGTCCTGATATCGAGCAGCATTCCTACGGATACAAAGAAGAAACTCAGAAATATATCACGAAACGGCAATATATGTGAAATAGCATTATGACTGTATTCTGATTCTGAAATCATCAGACCGGCTAAAAAAGCTCCCAGTGCCAATGACAGTCCAATCATTGAAGTCAGCCATGCAATGGCAAAAGCAAGAAATACAATGCTTAATAAAAAGAGTTCGCGAAGCTGAGTTTTTGCAATCTGAAAAAATATTTTCGGGATCAGCCAGCGGGTTCCCACAAAAACAAACACGACCAGCAAGGTGGCTTTACCAAGAAGCAATGCAACATAGCTAATATTAAGCTGACTATTGCCGGATAAGAGAGGTGTCAATATCATCATCGGAACAATCACGATATCCTGAAAAATGAGTATGCTCAAAGATGTCCGGCCATGAGGCGCGTCAATCGCCGAAGAAGCCTGCAGCTGATTTAATACAATCGCTGTACTGCTCAAGGCAACCAGAAATCCGAAAAAAATTGATTTTTCCCAGCTGAATTCAAATAATTGCGCGATCATCGCTGTCAGCAAAATTGTTAAACCGACTTGTATCGCGCCACCAACCAAAACCGTGCGTCTTAACTCAAAGAGATGTTTAAACGAAAATTCAAGACCGATGGAAAATAACAGGAGAATAACACCTATCTCCGCCATAACTTCCACTTGATGCATCGCGCTCACAAGCGAAAGCCCTGCCGGTCCGGCGAGGACTCCCGTGATTAAAAATCCAACAATAGTGGGTATTTTCAGCTTACTGCAAACAAAGGATACGGGAACTGATAATCCAAGAATTATAACTATATCAACAAGAAACGGTATTTCCATATCTATATTTCCGGTAGTTTGCGGATTCCCGCTATGATAATTTGAATATCCGACGCGTGATTTTACGAATTCTGTCCATGATCATTTTAGAACATATTCCGGCGCTATTTTATTCAATAAAAAGACCGATGGCGATGATACCCATCAAAAGAAATGCAAAAAGAACAAGTATCCAGATTCCATCAACCTGACTGTTCTTCTTTTTGTTTGATTTCGATGTTTTGTTGGTTTGTTTTTCAGACATGACTACTCCTAATTTTATATTATAGCGGACTTAGCGCTTGTGGTAGCCTCTTACTTAAAAAAACGCATCTTGTTTCATTTTTTCTAACGATTAGAGTCTTTTTCGAGCAATTCTATTAACCGGTCAATCAATAGATCCGCATTGGCGAGAATTGCAGAGATATCATTACCGGTTAAATCATCATAATGAATGCCGGCCGAAACAGCTACGTTTCTTCTTAATGCCTTGCTTAACCTGTATGCCGCTTTTTTTACAAGATCGTCCTCTTTGTGACCGTGAACGGCAATTACCGATGAGTTTGCCTTATCACTGTCATAACACACACCCAATCCGATCGCGCCGATATGGGACGCACCACCGCTGAGTATTACCTGAATATCTCTTCCTACTTCAAGACAGAGCAGGTTGACATGCTGATTATCTAATCCTTCGTTTAGTTCGATTAGTTTTTTTTTCATGAACAATCTGAAGTTAAATATCTTTGATTCATCAAATTAGTATGATAAGCGTGAACAATTCAAGTTATTAGAATGTTTTGGGAAAAACCTGCGTTAGTCTTTCTTAGACTCTTTAGTAAATAATATATATAAAATAGAACGAGGTAACAAATATGCGTTCCAGATTTATGATATATTTCACTCTTATTCTGTTGCAAACCGTCTTGGCCGGAAGAACTATCCCTGATTTTAAATTAAAAAATATCGACAATAAATGGACAAATTTTTCTGAACTGAAAGGCGGGAATGTAACTGTTATTGATTTTTGGGCCACCTGGTGCAAACCTTGTGCGAAAGCGCTTCCAAAATTGAACAAACTTTCCGAACAATTTAAAAATAGCGGCGTTGCGTTTATCGGAATCAATGTGGACAGCCCGCGTAATTCCGCCAAAATTAAACCCTTCGCAAAGACTTATAAAATAAGTTATCCCATTCTTCTTGACCCTAACAGCTCCTTTGCCTCCGAACTGGGCATCATCAACATACCAACCCTGCTGATTATCAACAGTGATCGTGAAATCATTTATATCCACAAGGGCTACCGTTCCGGAGATGAAAATATCATTGAAGAGGAAATCCTAAAAATATTAAATTCGCCGGAGAGTAAAGTTGAAAAATAAGTATTATTTGCTTCCTTTAGTTCTGATTCTATTCACCGGCGCAATCACATCAGGCCAAATCTCCGTATCCAACCGTCTTGAATATCAACTGGGAAACATCCCGGACAGTGGCCAGCCCGCGCATTACAATTTATACAATCAGATGAATCTGGATTATCGGTATAATAATTTCAGTGCCGGTCTGCGTACTGAATCGTTCGAGGTCACCAATGATGACCACCGGTATAATCAAATCTCTCAAAAATATATAAAATTCCAAAACAACCATTTTCAGATCAGGCTTGGAAACTTTTTTGACATTCTCGGACGCGGTCTCCTGCTGCGCACTTATGAGATACCGGGTGTTACTTTTGAAGACATTGGTACAAGACAACATTACGGTTTCTTCAAGGATATAGAAGGAGTTTCGGCGGGATATACCGGAGATTTTTTTCAGGCGAAAGTATTATACGGAAAACCTCTTGACTTAACACGCCCGCCGACAAATGACCGTGATTTGCGACGCCCAAACCTGCTTCAGGCAGGTGAAATCAATTTTTCTTTAGGGAATTTAATGACCCCCGGCCTGTTGTATCTCCGTCAGGATTACCAGAATGAGATCACCGAATTCGGAGGGTTCAACCTGAGTGGCAACGGTATCTCCGGAAGTCAATACTACGTGGAATATGTCCAGGATTTGGATGACGCGAATGATCCTTTTAGATTGGGCACAGAAAGCCGGCATGCTTTCTATTCATCGGTAAGTTTTAGTTATAACCGTATAAGCATAATAGCCGAATATAAGGATTATCATGAGTTTACTCTCAATTTTAATGATCCACCGCAGCTTGTCCGGGAGCATTCCTTCATTTTATTGAACAGGAGCACCCATTCGGTCGAGCCGCAGGATGAACGCGGTTTTCAGCTCGAAAGCCTGATAAATCTCAACGGACTTAATACATTAACGCTAAACCACGCCAGAGCCACTAATGAATTCGGCAGCTTTAAGCGCACATTTCAGGAATATCATGCTGACATCAATTATTACCTGAATGACTACTTTCTGATCAGACCTTTTATTAACTGGTCAGAGGATCCGATCATCGATGTTTATGAGCGGATGACAGCGGGAATCACCCTGGAGCATGATTTTCTCAGCATCTGGAGCCTTGCCGTTGATATTCAGGCGCAAAAATTTGACAGAAACTACCGATTTAATCAGGAGCAAAATCACACCACAAAAAACGGATACCTTGGCTTGTCGTTCACTCGCGCTCCGAATCTGGCGGGTGGTCTGGCGTTTGAACTGACAAATGATCCGGTAGAAAACAACACCCTAAATCCGCTTCAAAATGATATTTACAAATCATGGCTTGGATTCAGCCTGAATTATCAGATTAATCAGAATCATTCTACCGCCTTATTCTATGGGAAACGGCGCGGGGGTAATGCGTGTACCGGCGGAATATGTTATCAGGTGCAGCCGTTTGAAGGATTAGAATTTCGCTTAAATAGTCTATTTTAACATACAATGAGGATATATAATGCAATCGAAGTTTCTCCCGTTAATATTGGTACTTCTCCTTTCAGCGGGACTGACTGCCGGGGTAGGCGATCCGGCGCCCGATTTTACTTTAAACCGGCTGGACGGAGGCACATTTAAACTCAGTGATTATAAAGGCAAAGTAATCTATCTATTTTTTGTCGGATACAATTGACCGTCTTGTCTCGCTGCCGGCGGCAGTACGCAAACCCAAATCGCGGATAATTATAGTGAAACCGTTTTTCAGGCGGTTGGAATTGATTACTATAACGGAAACTCTTCACAGCTCCAAAGTTTTAAAAACAGTACAGGGATTCAATACCCTCTGCTGCTTAACGGACAACAAACCGGCGCTGCATATAAGGTTGCTAATGATTACAGTGTAGTGGTCGATCAGGAAGGAATTATCAGATATTTAAGATTTGGCGTAAACATCTCCGATATCAGGGCTTCCATCGACGGACTTTTGGCAACATCAGTTGATTCCGGTCCCGAAAATCCGATCAGTTTTGTGCTGAATCACAATTTTCCCAATCCCTTTAATCCCGAAACCACCATCAGATTCTCACTGGACCGTCCTCAAAAAATTAGTTTGCAAATTTTTGACAGCCGGGGTAGATTAGTTCGTAGCCTGGCAGACGGAATATACAATACGGGCAGACACACCGTTCTATGGGACGGACAGTCCGAAAACGGTATCCCGGCCGCGTCAGGATTATATTATTACCGTCTGACGGGACAAAAACAAATCCATACCAAAAAGATGCTCTTAATCAGATGAAAACTTCAGCTGTGGTTTCAGCAATTCTTATCGTACTATTTTCTATCATTTTAGTAACCGGGATCATATTAAATCCCGAAACCAGTATAAGGAAATCGATTACAATTGAGGCGCCCGAAACGGTTGTCTGGGCAGCGGTTACCGGACCAAATGAATATTCGAATTGGTATAAATCTATACGGCAGATAGAATTTTATCCCGAAGTCTCACTTAATAAATCCCTGCGTGTTGTAGATTATTCAATCATCGGAAGAGAGCTGAAAATTAAAGAACGGATAGAAATTTACGAGTCATCTGACCGGATCACTTTTACTCAGATCGATACGGTAAGGAAATCGTTAATTCATAATATCCGGCAGTCCATTGTACTGGAAGCACTACCGGACGGAAGCACGGAAGCCATTTGGGAAATCACTTATATGGCGCCTCCCGTACTGTCAAAACTAATGGACTTTATAATTGTCCGGCCCGCATTCAATGAGCTGATAAATTTGAATCTATCCTCGCTAAAAAATTATATTGAGCGATGAGACCGGTCTATTTTTCGAATGACTTAGCTGCCTGATTTGCGGCGATCAGTATCGGATCCCATACCGGAGCATACGGCGGAGCATAGCTCAAATCCAGTTCTGAGATTTCCATCACTGTCATTTTTTGCTGTAAAGCTGTCGCGAAAACATCAATCCGTTTTGCTACCCCTTCTTTACCCATCATGTGAGCGCCGAGTAACCGGCCGTTATCTCCACGGAATATTAATTTCAGGGTAATATCTTCTTTACCGGGATAATATCCCGCCCTTGATTTACCGGTTATCATCACGGAACGTGGATTCATCTTTAAATTTAGAGCTTGTGTGGTTGTGATTCCCGTCCGCGCCACCTCCAGATCAAAAATTTTCACCACCGCTGTACCTGCCACACCCGAAAATCTGGCAAACCGGCCGCTGGCGTTATCACCCGCAACCCGCCCCTGTTTATTGGCTGTTGTCCCCAATGGGATATAATCCATTTTATTCGTAACCAGATTTTTTACTTCCGCGCAATCACCCGCGGCATATACGCTCTGGACATTTGTTTCCATTTTCTGATTGACCTCTATGGCGCCGGTTTTTCCTGTACGTACGCCTCCGGTAATTGCAAATTCAACATTTGGCTTTACTCCAACCGATAAAATCACCATGTCAGCGGCAATCTCATCCCCGTTCATTAAACGCACACTATTTACACGATCGGAGCCGAGAATGGCCTGAACACCGTTTGAAGTATATACTTTGCACCCTTTTTCTTCCATTTCTGATTCAATTTTTTCAGATAATTCAGGGTCTATGTTCAGCATAACCCGTTCCTGCGCCTCGACAACCGAAACACGAAGCCCCTGCCTTGAGAGAGCTTCGGCCATTTCCAGACCGATATAGCCGCCGCCCACAACTACCGCAGTTGCCGGACGATCATTCTCGATGTGTGATTTTATGTTCTGTCCGTCGGTCAGATTTCTGACCACAAAAACATTTTTTAATTCTTTGCCGGGAATGGGAGGTAACGCCGCCCGCGCGCCGGTGGCAATAATTAATTTATCATAAGGATAGTCATGAATCATCCCTGTCCCGAGATCTCGTATTTCGACCGTCTTCTCCCTGGGATTAAAGGATATTCCCTCGTGATTTAAACGGACTTCAATATTTCGTTTCTGCCTGAATTCATCTGCTGAAATGGCAATCAGAGTTTCAGCTTCTTTGATATCGTCAGCAATATAATAGGGTAAACCGCAGGATCCGTAAGAAACCGCGTTTTCTTTCTGAAAGACAATGATCGATGCATCAGGATCATTTCTTCTGGCTCTGCTTGCAGCGGACATACCCGCGGCAACACCGCCGATGACTACTATTTTTCTGCTCATTTCCCGCTCCTTTTTGGATAGAGAATTTAATTTTTCAAATTGGCGCTAAATTATTCCGTGCAAACTACCGCCCCTGGCGCCGAGAGCATCCACTCTTTTAGTGATTTCCGGATTCTCGACAAGCGGAGGCGCGTGATGCGGCTTGATTCTGGCATCAATAATCAACGGCCCGCCGCATCCCCAATGTTTATGAGAAGAAAAGCTGTCGACTCCGTAAATATCATGGGACGGATTTGATCTTGTAAATGTCACCCATAAGAAATTTTTCAGGTTCTGAGAAACAAATTTACTGTCATCGACCACCACGATCATCGCGATTCCGCCCACGCCCTTGTGGGTATCCAGCCATGCGTTAAGTTGTTCCATAGCCTGATATCCGAATTTTGTTTCTTCAAATTTTGGACCTTTTATGGTTATAACCCCCGGCATGACTAACTTTGGATCGTTAAAGTCATCGGGGAGCTTCAAATTTAGCGGTAATTTCTGTAAAAGAGTCCGGCGCTTTCTTCCTGCTGCCGCGATAATTACCTTGGACCCTTCATTTAATCCGGTGCCGGAATAATCCAGAGTATCAATGGTGGTATTTGTCTGAAAATGAAGATCACGTTTCCAATCCACCCGCTCAAAGACATGCATTAGATATTCATCAATCTCGTGGATATTCAACCCGGGATTATCTTCCCGCGCGGTAATAAACAAATATTTCGCCAGTGACAATTGTCCAAATCCAAGGATGGCGTTAGCGATTGTCAGAATTTCGCGGGGTTGACGGTCATTTTCATAGGGCACATAACGCTCGCTGCCGATGGCCAGCAATAGCGGATGGACTCCGGCGGCGTCAACCGCGTGGACAGCCTTTAACCCGGCAATGGTTTCAGGAATTACCGGTCCGGTGATATCATGAACAAGCTGTCCAAAAACCGTATCCTCCTGTGGTGGCCTGCCGACTACCGTAAAAGGCCAGACCGCATCCCTTCTGTGATACACTTTATCGATCTTAAGCACCGGGAAATCATGTTTCATGCTGTAATATCCAAGATGATCTCCAAAGGGCCCTTCGGGAAGCAGATCGCCCGGCGTTACCGTACCGGTTATGCAAAAATCGGCTTCTGCCGCGATTGTATATCCTTTTCTGCGTAAATACCTGAAACGTCTGCCGTTCAGAGCGCCCGAGAAAGCAACCTCCGGCAGTCCTTCGGGTAAAGGCATCACCGCCGCGAAAGTATTAGCGGGCGGGCCTCCGACAAAGACACTGACTTTAAGAGGCTCACCTCTACGTAACGCGGCGGCATGGTGGGTTCCAATTCCCCGGTGGATCTGATAATGCAGCCCCACTTCATGATTCAATTCATAACGGTTACCGGCAAGCTGAATTCGATACATTCCAAGGTTAGATTTCATAATACCCGGAAATTCGGGATGCTCAGTGTACACCTGAGGAAGGGTGATAAACGCACCCCCATCCCCGGGCCAGGATTGGATCTGCGGCAATTGATCGATCGTTGTTTGTTGGGAAAGTACCGGGCCCCCGAAGACTCTTTTCGGCCATGAATGATACAAAGTTTTTGAAATGGCGCTCCATTTTGATGGATTTCTTACCGCCAGGGAGGGATCACCTTTAAGAGCGACTAATTTCTCTACAGCATCAAGAGTATCCCTAAAGATAAATTTTGCTCTGGCTAAGGATCCAAACAGATTTGACACGGCAGGAAAAGGACTCCCTTTTACCCGCTCAAAATATATTGCGGGCCCGTCCGCTTCATAAACCCTTCTCTGAATTTCCGCCATCTCCAGATATGGATCTGTTTCTTCTTTTATTTTTATAAGATGACCATGTTTTTCCAGATCATTCACACATTCCGCTGTGCTTTTATACCCCACTCGGAGACCTCTTATATCGATTCATTTTTCTACTATCCAACATCATTCAAAAGAAAAAGAGTATTACATCGTTTTGATAAGATAATGCCATAATCTGTTTAATTCAATGTAATTAGAAAGACAAAAAAAAGAGGTATCCGAACATTCGAATACCTCTTTTATAAAAAACTATGTGATCAGGTACCCCTGACAGCATGTTTTAATTTATTCAGTCTGATCCTGATCATTAAAGCTGAAAGAAGCAGCAGGACAACCAATATTCCGTAGAACTGATCATGGGTTAAGGTGTTATAAAATTTGCCGATAAAACCCGATAGATAATTACCGATGGCGGTGGCGGCAAACCAGCCACCCATCATTAACCCGCGCATACGCGCCGGCGCTACCTTTGACACAAATGAAAGACCCATCGGACTCAAAAACAATTCACCGAAAGTGATCACAAAATATGTTGAGATCAGCCAGTTTGGTGACATATCGTTTGCATCCGCGTTTCCACCCATCAGAGAGGCAATGACCATTACCAGCATGGCCGCTCCGGATATCATCATACCAAATCCCATTTTTGCCGGTGTTGAGGGTTCTTTTCCTTTTTTCTTCAACCAATTAAAAAATGCAACCACTACCGGAGTGAGAATAAGTATAAATAACGGGTTAAATGTAGCATAGGTTTCAGGTTTCAGCCAATCAAGTTTTACTGTTGAACGTTGAGCAAACAGAGTTAACGCGAAACCGTTCTGATGAAATGACATCCAAAAGAAAACAACAATGGCAAATACCGTGACCAGTGCAAATATTCGCTCTTTTTCTACTTCCGGGCTCAATTGTTCGCCTTCCTGCAATTTCTGGTTTGCAGCGCCCGCGACATTTTTGTTATCAGCATGGATATAATTCTTTTTAAATACTTCGAATACAAGCAACGACATAACCATTCCGACAGCCGCAGCCCCAAAAGCAGCGTTATAAGTACCGAAATAATCATGCAACCAAGTGGCGGCAAGCGGAGCGATGAAAGCCCCGAGATTAATTCCCATATAGAAAATATTGTAACCGACATCTTTAAATTGACTGCCGGGTTCATATAAATTGCCAACCAAAACCGATATATTCGCTTTGAATAATCCGTTACCTATAACCATGACCGTGAGCGCGCTATAAAAAAGCCACAGTTTTTCCAGACCGGAATAGGCAAGCATGGCGTATCCGATACCCAGAATCACAGCGCCCAACATGATGGTTTTTCTGTAACCCAAAAGACGGTCTGCAATCCATCCACCTGCAATCGGAGTAAAATACACAAAGGCCAGGAATATCCCGTAAACATCACCCTTCTGCGAATCCGTCCAGCCGAAGGACTCATCCATGTAAAGCACAAAAACAGCAAGCATGGTATAAAATCCGAACCGTTCCCACATCTCTGTAAAAAACAGGGTCATCAACCCTTTAGGATGATTTTTGAGCATGAATTCTCCTCTGTTTTGTCAAATGTATATATTTTTATTTCAATTATGATCACCTAAATTCAACTATTTTTTTACACAAAAGATAAAAATATAAATAATTTTGAAGCGTAATCAAAATGCCTTTTGTGTTTTTGTGATCAAAACTAACTTGAGCTAACAAGTTTGGGCTTCGGAATAAATCCCAGTTTAATTAAATTGTTTTGCCTTTCTATATTAAGTCTTTATCTCACAGATCTTGTTTTTCTAAATCCATTGCCCAGGATGATAATTTATCGGTACCTTTGAACACAAAGCCCCAATTTCTGTACAGACGATTATTAATTTGAAGCAGGCTTTCCGAACCACTGATTATTCCGTTTTCTGAGCCGTAAACAGAAAGAATTGAATCCGCGATCACCACAAAACGACCGGTCAGTAATCCGAAAACCGGATTGATCGATTTCCATGTAGTGAAATCCTTGCCTTCTGTAAACGGAATTATTTTGTAATTATTTTGAAATTCGGCGTCGTTCAATCCCTTCACATTCATAATTCCGTCGCTCATCCACAACCCGGTACTGTGTTTAACAATTACTTCTCCCGTTGCATTATAGGATATTCCATCGCCATCGGTATATATGCCGGTCGCTTTCCATTTTCCTTCCGTAAAGAGATAAGAATGTCCGTTCATTGCCCCGCTCCTGTGAATCCGGTTTTATCGTAAGCTTACTTGTTATTTGATATATTTGGCATTCATTTAATAGCAAATCATTTTTTTAGTTTATCTTCAAAAATAGACATTACATTATTCGTATCCAGAAAATTTTCAAGTAAGTATTCCGGATTCTCATCGAGTAATTCATCCTTTGACGTAAATCCCGTGTATACCGCCAGACATTTCAATTTATTTGCTTTCGCGCATGTTACATCATGGATGCTGTCTCCAATTATCCAGACATCCTCAGGGGCAAAAGTCTGTCCAAAATATTTTTCTGACCGGGATATGGCAAGTGGCGGCAAAAACGCTCTGTCAATGTGGTCGCTCCCAAACGCGCCGACCGCAAAATAATGATATAAACCTGCCGCCGTTAACTTAATTCTTGCCCCCTGCATAATGTTGCCGGTAACCAAACCAAGAAAAATGTTCTCCTCCCTGGTACAGCGATCAAGCAGCTCCACGACACCCGGGAGGACAAGCGGGGGATTTTCGGGTGTAATTCTTTCTTCCAGAACCCTGACAAACTCATCCAGTATCTCTGTTTCCAGTTCAGGCGTAACCTTTTCTTTAAATCCATTCGCCATCAGCAGATCATGCACAATTTTTGGATCTGTCATCCCGGAAAACCTCAGTGTTTCTCCATTTTGATAATCAGGAAAACGATGACGCACCACCTCCAAAAATACTTTTTTAGGAATACCGCGTCCTAAAAGCAGTGTGCCGTCTATATCAAAGAGTAAGAGTTTCTTGCGCATAGTCGTCTTTATACTTTCTCGTTTGCTGCCGGATGAGTTAAACATTAAATTTTAATTGATCAGTATCCGAGCCGATTTAATTTCTTGTCATCTTTTCGCCAGTCTTCATTCACTTTAACTCTTAAATCAAGAAAAATTCCCCGATCTAAAAAAGTTTCGATTTCCTTACGAGCTTCAGAACCGATAGACTTGAGCGCCTCTCCTTTACTGCCGATCAGAATACCCTTCTGAGATTTTCTTTCCACATAAATCACTGCTGAAATATAATCCTTACTGTTTTCTCTTTCAGTAAAAGTCTCAATTTCCACTTCAGTCGAATATGGGATTTCCTGCCAGAATTTTTCAAATATTTTCTCTCTGATAATTTCAGCCACAAAAAAACGCTCCGGACGATCCGTTAATGTATCCGGCGGGTAATATGGCGGACTGAGCGGCAGCAGAGCAGCCATTTCCTTCTCAAGTTCCGCCAATCCGTCTTTCTTTAGGGCGGATATGGGAATAATCGATTTGAAAGGATAATGTGTGCTGTATTTTTCAATAATTGGAAGCAAATCGGCTTTAGGTATAATGTCCACTTTATTCAGAACCAAAACTACCGGTTTTTGTTTTGGGTTCAAGGCGTTAATATCAAGTCTCACAGGATGCGTTTTTTGTTTCGCGTCAACAATCATCAGTATCATGTCCGCGTCATCAAGGGCGCTGCCCACATTTTGCATCATGCGTTTTTGTAAATTGTATTTTGGTTCCAGAATCCCCGGTGTATCAATAAAAATCGCCTGAAGTTCTTTTTTGTTTAGGATCCCCAGAACTCTCCTTCGGGTAGTTTGCGGCTTTGATGATATAATTGACAATTTGATATCAAGCAGGGAATTCATCAATGTTGATTTTCCCGCATTCGGCAAACCGATTATTGTCACGTAACCGGCTTTGAATTCCGACGAAATTGTTTCCATTACCCGACCGCCTTAATAAGTTTATCGATTAAAATTATTCTTTCATTCATTTTTAAAAATTCCGTCTCTTTGATCACTTCCCGCGTAATAAATTCAGATATTACGCCGCTTTTTCCGATAAAAATATATGCCAGATTGTCAAAATTGTTCAATAAATCCAGAAATGATTTTTTATTCAGCAAGCGTTGTACAGCTTCCACCGAAACAGGCCGGACGATCAGCTCGGCGCCGGAATCGGTTATAATTGATTTATAATCCTGTAATTCCCCCGCCTCTTGTGATTCCAGCCATTTTCTGTCCGAAATCGACAAGGAAAGCGAACCGCTTTTTTCATAACTGATATCAATATACGTCAGTCGGCCGTCGGTAGATTTTGCCGTACTAAAATTAACCGTTAAACCGAAGTTATTATATTTCCCGTGGAAAATAGGTCTGGAAGCAAATCCTCTGCGAATTACGCGGCCTTCATAATTATCCTCAAGATCCAGCAAATTTCGGTGAACCGCGTCCCAGGATGTTTTGCGCAGCCAAACCAACACTCCCCAAACAACAAAAATGCTGATCAATATCATTAAAATCGTAAAAAACATCTTTTCCTTTCAATACCGGAACTTTTCATATAAAACTGTAATTCTGTTATAAAATTCTGGGTTAAGCCCGGCGGATAGCCGGCTTGTTTGATAAACATAAAACTATTTCCACCATCTCTTCGTTTATCTTTTTCACAAGTCTTCGATCAAGACAAATAGATCGGCATTGGCGAAAAGCACGCGATAAATATAACATAAGATATCCACCCGAGAACAATCCGGGCACTTCCCAACCCGGCCCTGTCATTGAGCGTCGGCGGATGTTTGAATCGGACAAAAACAAGAATCAGAACGGACCAAAGCACCCAGATATATGAATTATAATTTGATATCAAATATACGTTTAGCAGAATCAGCAAGACAAAAGCCCCCATGGCTACAAACCGCGCCCGATGCCCAAACATCGCAAATGTGATATGACCGCCGTCTAACTGTCCGATCGGCATCAGATTAATCGCCGTAACCAAAAGCCCAAACCAACCGGCGAATATAAAAGGGAAATGATACATTTCACTCATGGGAAGACGCTGACCTCCAAAAAATGATCCGATAAAATCATACAAAAGCGTATTCCCAAGCGTCAGAGCGACCCCGTCCGGCGAATCGAGCGGATGGATCTGAGCGATATAATTATATATCCCGGCTTCATCCGGAAGCATCGAAAAGCCCGCTATCAGGAAGATTACACTTAATATAAATCCGGCCAGCGGTCCTGCGATTCCAATATCAAAAAGCGCTTTTTTATCCGGTATGGGTGAACGCATTTTTATAAACGCGCCAAGTGTCCCCGGGTGAAAACCGGGAATAAAAAACGGAATAAAATACGGGAGCGTCACATCGACCTTATAATAGCGTGAATACAGGTAGTGCCCCATCTCATGAGCAAATAATATTGCCAACAGCGCGAATGAATAAGCAAAACCGTAAGAGAAATTTTCCCAGGATACAAACGGATCCTTCCCGCGCAGCAGAGCGCCCGTCATGGAAGTAGTAATGATTGTCAGCAAAAAAAGGAAGATATGTAAAAAATATTTATTTTTCCGCTCTATCCTGCGGCCCTGCAACAATCGGAGATAATATTTTTTTGCGGACATTTCCGCTTCCGAGAAGATGCCGTCATTGAGCAATTCATCCTGGATCAGGCGCACTTCTTCTTCGGATATTTTATCACGATATTGTTTATAAACCGGTACGCCGTAAAATCGACTGAACCAGTCAAGCCGCATTCTGCCGGAAATTATTTTTTCAGACTGAATGATTAATTCTTTAATACTCAACTCTTTTCCGTCCTGTAAGTATATGTATTTACAACCGGCAGAGATTGCAAACTACGAACTCCCGCTGTTATTTATGTAATTTCGGGTCCAAATTATTTTTTGCCCTTCAATTCCTGAATTTTTCCGGTCATGGGGACAAAACGAACCGGCAAAACATTCTCCATGGATAACCCGCTGTCGTTCTTGCTTACCACTACCAGTTCCTGCACGTACTCACCCACCGGGAGCACCATTTTTCCGCCGACTTTTAATTGTTCGATCAGCAGAGGAGGAATTGTCGGCGGCGCCGCGGTCACGATGATCGCATCAAAAGGAGCCTTTTCAGGCCAGCCAAGATAACCATCCCCTGTTTTCACAACCACATTATTGTATTTCAGATCTTTTAGAACAATCCCGGCCTTTTTTGTCAGGACGTCAATAATTTCGATTGTAAACACAGAGTCGACAATCTGACCAAGAATTGCGGCCTGATATCCTGAGCCCGTTCCAATTTCCAGCACCCGGTCTCCCGGCTTTACCCTTAATTGTTCTGTCATGAAAGCCACAACATAGGGCTGGCTTATTGTCTGATCCTCACCGATCGGGAGGGGCTCATCTTTATAAGCCTGGGCCATTTTGTCAGCCGGCACAAACAGATGACGCGGAACAGTGGACATCGCTCTTAGTACAAGCGAATCTTTTATCCCCCTCGCGGCAATCTGTCGGCGTATCATGGTTTCCCGCAATTCGGTAAATTCATCCGCGGACTTTTCCATAACATTATCCTGCTTACATGAACATATCAGCAAAGCGGCGAACAATACCATCAGAATACAAACAAAAGATTTTGAAACCGAATACATTTTTTCAAATTTGCCTTTGTTCATTGCCTCACTCCGCCAATGTTTCCGGATATTTAAAATTAATCAATTATGATCAATGTTTCAATAAACATTGAAGATGACGAAACACACTTTGCCCAAGACCTTCGGAATTATAACCGCCTTCCAGAAATGAAATTATACGGCTATTACAATATTTCCGCGCAAAACGCGCCGTCAGCTCGGTTAATTTATAGAATCCTTCAGCAGTTAACTTCATTCCTGCCAGTGGATCAGAATAGTGCCCATCAAATCCGGCAGAAATTAAAATCAATTCAGGCCGGAATCTGTTTTCGACCTCCTTGAGTCCATTTTCGAAAATTTTCAGATATTCATCATCATTTTGTCCTCCGGGCAGAGGAATATTTAAATTAAATCCTTTTCCCTCTCTCTCTCCGATTTCAAAAGCATGACCTGTTCCGGGGAAATGCGGGTGCTGATGCATGCTAAAATAAAAAACGGTATTATCCTCATAGAATGAATTCTGAGTACCATTCCCATGATGAACATCCCAGTCAATGATCAATATATTTTTGACAAACTCTAATTTTTGCGCATACTTCGCGGCAATGGCGACATTATTAAATATGCAAAATCCCTTCGCCTGATCGCGCTCCGCATGGTGTCCCGGCGGTCGGACCGCGCAAAACACTTTTTCATATTTTTTACTGTCGAATATCAAATCCACCGCCATAACCGCAGATCCCGCCGCCGTCAATGCCGCGTCAACCGAGTCTTTACTCAGAACGGTATCGCCCGAATCAAGCACCTGTCTCCCGGTGCCACGGAATTTCAAAATAGTATCAATGTACGATCGATCATGCACCAGTTCAATGTATTCAACCGGCGCCTGTCCCGGCTGCAGGATATCGACATTACTGAACAAATTTCTCTTTTGAAGATAGGAATGCATCCCCGATAAACGCTCAGGGCTTTCCGGATGATAGATCCCCGGCTGGTGGTTTAGAAATATAGGATTGTACAAATACGCGAGTTTGCTCATAACCTATAATCTTTTCAGATAAATATTGAAAGTCGTTCCACGTCCCGGTTTGGACTCCACCTCTATCCTCCCATGGTGCTGATCCACCATTTTTTTTACAATTGCGAGACCCAGACCGGTCCCGCCTTCCTTACCGCTAGTAACAAACGAATCAAACAACTTATCCTGAATCTCCACGGGAATTCCTTTTCCCGTATCTGAAAGAGAAAATTTCACTTCTCCGTTTAACTCGTCCGCGACGATTGAAAATGTCCCCCCGGGTTCCATCGCTTCAATCGCGTTTTTCATGATATTCATAAATACACGGGATATTTTTTCTTTATCCACATAAATCATACTGGCTGTTTTGCATTCGGACTGGAAATGATACCCCTTTTTCTTGACATCTTCCGCAAAAACACGGACGAATTCATCCAGCAGCTTATTGACAGGGCATTTGACCGGCAAAATTGTAGTTTTTCCTTTTGCAAAATCAAGAACATCCGTAGTCATATTGTTCAAACTTTTGATTTGCTGAATCACTATCTCCGCGTATTCTTTTCTTACATCCGGTCCATTTTCATCAACCATCAAATCCACAAAGCCATAAATATTATTCATTGGAGTTCTGAGATCATGAACGATGGTGCTCATCATATTCCCGATGGCAGCCAGTCGGTCTTCCTTCATCTTTTCCTCCCGCAACCGGTAGGTTTCTATTATTCTGGAAATCTGGCTTGCGAGCGAATTAATCATGACTATATCTTCAGCGCGAAAAAAATCATCCCGCTCCGTTTTATTAAATACTTCAATGACGCCGATAACGTCATTGCCGATTTTAAGAGGTGTACATGCCGCCTGAACAATTTGTATTCCTGTCAATTTACTAAACCCCTGATCGAAGAACTTATCACTTAACGCGTTATTGGTAAAATAGGCTGTGCCGCTCCGGATGACTTCACCCGCAATGGACGCGTCCGGTGAAATTCCCGCATCCTCCAGTTTTTGAATATCGATATTTTTTCCGACCCGGTTTGAAAATTCGCGGGTTTGATGATCATACATAGTCAGTAAGGCCGCTTCAACTTTTAATGTACCTGTAATCTTAGTTATAAGTTTGATCAACAATTCATCAAGATTATACGCCTTACCGACTTCCATCTCAATGTCGTAGAGCAGATTGAGTTCATTTACTTTTTTCTCAAGAATATTATAAAGGCGGGAATTATTGATGGAAATAGCGATTTGCGACGCGAGACCGGCAAGAAGATCCTCATCGGATGAATCAAACACCCCTTCTTTTTTGTTTAAAATCTGAAGCACGCCAACTATTTTGGGCTTCCTGGTCTCATCTTTTAAAGATTCAAAGATCGGCATACATAATATACTATGTGTCCGATAGCCGGTTCTTTTATCAGTACTGGGATCAAACCGGCTGTCTTTATACGCATCGGGAATATTGATCACTTCACCGGTTTTAGCCACGTGACCGGCTATGCCCGTACCGATTTTCAACCGGATTTCTTTAACTTCCGCCTTTTGCGCGATCTTCGACCATAACTCGCCCCGTTCTTCATCAACAATATAAAAACTGCTCCGCTCAGAATTCATCAATTCGTTTACCACATCCATCACAATCACCAGAAGCCTTTCAATATTGAGCTCCGAACTCAGAGCTATACCTATTCGGCGCATGGAATCCAATTCTGTGGTTTTTCTTTGAAGTTGTTTTTCCTGAAGAGCTAGTTTTTCAAGTACTTCATCTTCGTTGAATTTCACGATGACTCCTGTTCAAAAGTTTAATCGGATTTTGTAATATAGATGCCGGCCAATGAATAAATCAAGCCGGAAATATATGCTAAGGCGGGCAGCAGTCTGTAAAGGAAGAGGTTAAATCGTTCTTTATAAAAAAAAAGAGACTGAGCAGCATTAAACTGCCAGTCCCGACACTTTAAACAGATGTATTTTATCGGATAGAACTAATTAGTGAATGAAGATACAGCTCGTTCTACCGTCTCAAACGTTTCGAAAATTTTAATCAATTGGGTAATTATCAACAAACTTTTTACTTTTTCTGTAACACGCGCCAATACCAGCTTTCCATCCGCATTAGACAGCGTAGTCGTACAGGCCATCAAAACACCCATCCCGGAACTGTTCATCCATTTAACTTCGCCAAGGTCAATTACCACATTTTTAACGCCATCAGCAAGTAAACCGCGGACATGTTCATGGACAGCTGTTGTCTCTGGTCCGCCCATCATTTTACCTGAAAGGGTTAAAACCGCGACATGATTTTCTATTTTTTCTTTAATTTTCATTGAATTGGCCCTCAAATAAATAGGTTGGACAATTAAAGAACTTTAAGTAACAAGTTAAAATATAAATAGTTATGAGTCAACAGTATTTTGATTTGTTCAGTGCATTTATATAATCCAAAGAGGATAGACGCATCAGAGGTTGCGCTTATCAAAGACAACTTCCCCTCCCAGCACCGTCAACTCAACCATCAAATCAAGAATTTCTTCAACCGGTATTTTAAAAACATCTTTACTAAGTACAATAAAATCAGCTAGTTTCCCGGGCAAAAGCGTGCCCTTGTTTTTAATCTCATCGGAGGCCAGCGCCCCCCCGGTCGTGTAGGCAGAAAGAGCCTCTCTCAAAGTTACGGCGCGCTCCGGATGCCAGCTTTTCGCGTTAGGGTTAACACGGTATTTCCTCAAAACCGCGGTATATATTCCCTTAAACGGGTCAGGATCGGCAACGGGAACATCACTACCAAATGCCAGAACGACACCCGCGTCGGCCAGCGCTCTCATCGGATAGGCAAACCCGCTTCTCACGCCCCAATGTAGCTCTGCTATTTCAACATCGTCGGCAATATGAAGCGGCTGCATGGAAGCGATGATATTTAGTTTTGCCAACCTTACTATATCAGTCGGCAAAATGAGTTGTGCATGTTCGATACGATTTGTAAGCTTGAATTGTTCCTGCCATGAATGCCCCTTTTCAAAAGCATTCACGGCTTTGTTTACCGCTCTGTCTCCGATCGCGTGAACGGCGCAGGCCAGACCGTTCCGCAAAGCAAGCTGAATTCTTTCTGTCAGATCTTTTTCGGACATCACCCCTATTCCAAAATAATTTTCAGAATTTTCATAGGGCTGCGTCATCTCAGCAGTCTGAGATCCCAGGGATCCGTCAACAAAAAACTTAACTCCGGCCACACGAATCCATTCATTCCCGAAGCCGGATCTGATTCTGGCTGAAATCAGTTTTTCCATATCTTCCTGAGGCAGATACATATTAATCCGCATTTTTAATTGTCCGGATTTGTACAGCATCTGGAAAGAATTAAAATCCTGCCAGGTTTCCATGGTATGCACCGATGTGATGCCCAACCGGTAAAATTTTGGATACAAATTTTCAATATACCCGCTCAATTTTTCCCGAATTGTTTCATCATAAAGTTTTTTAACAGGTAGCATTGCCGATTCATACAAAACACCTGTCAGGCGGCCGTCCTGATCACGTACAATCTTTCCGCCATCCTGATCGGATGTATGGGGTCCGATACCCGCGCGCTTCAACGCTTCTGTATTTACCCAGAGCGCGTGCCCGTCTTTTGAATCAAGGGCAACGGGATTGACCGGAAAGATTTTATCAAGATACTTTCTGTGCGGCTGACCGTCTTCCCACAAATTGCGGTCGTATCCGCCTCCGGTTACCCATTCCCCCGGCAAAAATTTATTTTTTTTATCAGTCAATATTTTGATCGCGTCATCGAGCGATTCAGCATTATGGAGTGAAATTTGTCCTTCATACAAAGCGGTTGAGGCAAAATGAGTGTGCGCGTCAGTAAAAGACGGAATTACCGTCCTTCCGTCCAGATCAATTTTTTCCATCAGAGAATCGGGCAAATCTGGTAGATCACCGGTTTGCCCCAGAGCAGCTATCCTGTCACCAAAGACAAGCATCCAGTCAAAAATCCGGTCGCTATCCAGGCTGTAGATTACCGCATTGTAAAAAAGTTTGAATTTCATATGGATAAGATAACAAATTAAGGGGAAAGGGGTAAAAAAAAACCCTCAAAATGAGGGTTTTACTTTTCTAATGATTCGTCTTCCTTAAGAGCATAATATGCTTTCAGCTTGCTGTTAAAGAATTCATCCTGAGCGATGACGGTAGGATTTATTTCACGCTCAAATTTCATATCCTCCATGAGCTCACGATCGTAGATATCCGCTTCATCATAAAGATCCACGTCATCCATCATGTCATTTTCTTTTTTATGCTGAATTCTTTCCGCGTTGATTTGTCTTGCACGCGCGGCTATTAATAAACACATCTCATATACATTGAGCTTTTGCTCACGCAACAGCCTCATATCGAGAGTTTGAATTGCCATCAATGCCTCCGTTATAAATAGACTAAACCATTAAATATAATGCTTCCTTAAAACGATGTCAAACATATTTTACAAAGATAATTAAAAAGTCAGGATTCAACGAATTTATCAAATTATAAATGAACTTATTTATAAAAAATTTGTATCGTATCTTGTATCAGTCACGTAAACCTGGCAAAACTTATGACTTTACTCATTGATAATAGAGAATTTATTCATTAATTTATAAATAAATACACTACTTTTAATCTATTCTGTCCATTGATAAGTTAAGATGCATACATAATTGCACGGTGTATAAAACACTATAGATCTTTTTATATGGGAGGTTTTTATGTCATCAAATGAGAGCAAATTTTTGAAGGGTTTTCTTTTGGGAGGCGCATTCGGAATGATCGCCGGAGTTTTATTTGCACCCAAAAGCGGGAAAGACACTAGGGACGATCTCAAACACGAAAGTGATGATCTGCTCGAAAAAGCGCAGAGCGAGCTTGATAAGATCAAAAATGAACTCAATGATCTGAAAGACAAAATCTCGGACACCATCAAAAAAGGCAAGGCGAAATTGGAACAGTCGGAGACCATCGAAGAAAGGGATTTTGACTCTGAAGTCAACTCGATTGATGAGGATCAAGAGGAAGAAAAAGCTCCGAGCAAAACGACGAAAAAGACAAAGAAGTAAAAGTTAATCAAAGCCGATATCAAAACGAATTCGTTCCCCGGTTGAGTTTATTATTTGACAACCGAATTTAAATATTCTGGAGATAAATATGGTTTGGGAAATAGCCCTCGTTATATTATTGCTTTCTTTAACCGTTTTAGTGATTTTGCTGATCCCGACAATTATTCAATTGAGACAATCCTTAAAAAAGATCAATGAGACGCTTGATGTGGTAAATAAGGATCTACCCGATGTGATGTCCAGTGTATCTGAAATTGCCAAATCATTAAGCGCGGCATCCGGAAAAGTAGAGACTGCTGTGAATGATCTTGCAGAAATTGAAGAAATGGTAGTAAAAGAAATCAAGATCCCGCTGCAACACATAGCGCAAGCAATCTCAATTTTACTGCAGCTGGCCAATAAGCTGTTCGCGCGCAAAGGGAAATAGTAATAATTCTGTTTTGAACTCACTTCCTCCTGCATGCCTGAGTTTCACTCTAAAAATATGGCCGCTGTGGGAATGATAAATTAAAGAGTTAATCAAGGTTGATTGACTCTTTTTTTATATTAATTTAAATTATTTCCTGACTGTATCCGCCTGACTTTTTCTTCAAAACTTATTCATTAAGTCAAAGGAACTATTCCTAAAAAAACTTGACTAAAATGTTCAATAATGTTAATATCTTATATCTTATTGTCAGTCTGAAAAGGGAACCCTAAGGTGTGAAACCAATTGGTATCAAAGTAATTCCGTATTTCAACAGGACGTTGATTTTACAGGCTTTTAACGTCTATTTTATTTACTCTTTTTTTAATATTACTCATTTTTCGCTGCCTGCCGGTTATCAATTTTTCAATAATCAATTTCAGTCATCCAAAAAATTAAATAATCATAAATATGGAATAACCGATTTTTTCTAAATGAGGTATAACCTTTTTCATAATGATCAGGTTTCTGAAGCTGCATTTCATGATTTCAGATGAAACATAAAATCCAAAGATATAGGAGTTTAAAATGGCAAATAACATTGGACAAATGGTTTGGAAAAATGGAAAGTTTATCAACTGGGATGACGCGAATATTCATGTACTTTCACACGTGGTTCAGTATGGCACCTGCGTATTTGAGGGCATCCGTAGTTATGAAACGAATAAGGGAGCCGCTGTTTTCAGATTAAATGATCATATGAAAAGGCTTATTAATTCTGCTAAAATTTATCGCATGGAGCCTGAATACAGTGCAGATCAATTAGTTGAAGCTGCCCTTGAAACCATCAGAATCAATAAATTTAAATCATGTTATATCAGACCATTCATATTCAGGGGGTTCGGACCATTCGGTGTGAATCCGCTCAAAAATCCCATAGAGTCTTATATTGCCATTTGGGAATGGGGTAAATATTTAGGTCCTGAAGCGTTAGAAAACGGTGTGGATGTCTGTGTTTCCTCCTGGAATCGACTTGCCCCAAACACTATGCCGGCACTCGCTAAAGCCGGAGCGAATTATATGAATTCACAATTGATCAAAATGGAAGCTATCAACAACGGTTTTGATGAAGGTATTGCTCTCGATCAAAATGGTTTTGTAGCCGAAGGCAGCGGGGAGAATATTTTTATCATACGCGACGGAAAAATTTATACGCCGCCTCTATGCAGTTCCATCCTGCCGGGGATCACACGATTTACAGCAATCGAACTCTTGAAAAAAAGAGGTTTCACTGTAATTGAAGAGACAATCCCCAGAGAAACCCTTTACACGGCCGATGAACTCTTCTTCACGGGAACAGCGGCGGAAATAACACCCATACGCAGTGTTGACAGGATTACCATCGGAGCCGGTAAAATCGGACCGATAACAAAAACGATTCAGGATGATTACTTTAATATATTCAAAGGCGGGATTGAGATTCCTGACAGTTGGCTAAGTTATATCTAACATTCATAAAGCCGCGTCAATCGACGCGGCTTTTCTTTTTACAGGACCGGCCGGACTCCAAGACCGGGTTCTTCACTAAGTATCAGCTTTCCCTTATCTATCCCTATTCCGGAGAACGGATCGTTATTTATCAACAGATTTCCGTCCAGATCGACCCAGTCAGCGTGAGCGGCTATGTGCGCCGCCGCTGAAATAGCCACAGAGCTTTCAATCATACATCCAATCATGACTTTTAAATTGAGTGTCTTTGCCACATGTATCGTCCGCAGCGCTTCCTGAATGCCCCCTGATTTCATCAGTTTTATATTAATGCCATCATATGCCCCAATCAACTTCGCGACATCTGACGCTTTTTTGACCGCTTCATCAGCGACGACCGGAATAGAAATTCTCTCTCTCAGCCAGGCTGTTTCATCTATCATCTGATACGGAAGCGGTTGCTCAATGAGCTCAACTCCCTGAGATTGAAGCCATAGTATTTTTTCCAGCGCTATTTCTTTGCTCTTCCACCCCTCATTCGCGTCCACACGGATTGGCTTATCGGTTACACTTCTTACCCATGTAACCATTTCCTCATCGCCGTCATAACCAACCTTAATTTTTAACACCGGGAAATCCTTCGCGCTCTCTACTTTTTTGATGACATTCTCTTTCGAATCAATTCCTATTGAGAATGAAGTTGCGGGAATACGGTCCGGATTCAGCCCGAAAAATTTATACAATGGTAAACCTGCCGATTTTCCTATCCAATCCATCAGCGCCATATCCAACGCGGCCTTTGCGCAGCTTTGTCCGCTTATTGAATGATCAAGGAGTTGGCCTGCCTCTGTATAGTGAAAAAAATCAACCGTTTCCAAAACTGAAACAGCGTCCTCCATTTTACTGACAGTCAGGTCAGGATTTTCACCGTAGCGAATATTAGGCGCCGCTTCCCCATATCCGGTGATCCCGTCTTTTTCGATTTGGACAAAAACATTGTCTTTATAACTGCTGGAATTTCTGGAAATTGTCCAGGGATTTTTCAAAAACAGACGTATTTTTTTTATATCAATTTGCATCTGATACCTGTGTCATTATTTTTTATGTCAGAACATGGCGGAAGGAAAGGGAGTTTTTTTACTGATTTTTAAGGCCGATTACCCCCATCATTCTGCCGCTTTTTTCTTTATCCCTTCTGTATGAAAAGTATCTGTCCAGCGCGCAATGAGTGCAGGATGTATTGATTTCCAGGTTTTTAGACAAAACCCCTTTTCGGGTAATCTGACTGATAATAGTTTTTTGGACATCGAGCTTATGATGCCCCGGTCCGTCAGGGATTAAAAATTCGGATGAAAAGTTGCCCGCGGTATCGTCATCAACCTGATAACAGTCCTGCTGAACTCCGGGCCCAATAGCAATCAGCAAATCTTCCGGTCTGGAATTATATTCCGCTTTCATCAGATCAATGGTTTTACCGGTAATATTCTGAGCGGTTCCTCTCCAGCCGGAATGAACAAGTCCGACTGCCCTATTTACAGGATCAAAAACAAAAACGGGAAAACAGTCCGCGGTCTGAACGGTAAGAAATAAATTTTCAATATTTGTAATCAGAGCATCTGTTTTCTTCAATACTCCCGGTTTGCGCGCTATTTGTATATTTGATGAATGGACCTGTTCCGGGAAGGCCAGACTGTTTTCAGAAACTCCAAGAGCGTTAAAAAACAACAGGCGGTTTTTTTGGACTGTCGCGCGGTTATCAGGGGTATTTAAACCCAGATTTAATTGGTCAAACGGCGCTTTGCTTTCCCCGCCTTTCCGTGTCGAGAATCCGTGAACCAGCGAAGGGTATTGCTTAAATATGTTAAACCGTTCAATTCCCTGATCGGAAGATATATTTTGAGTATGATTTAGCATAATTTAGTTGAGCGGTATGAATTGCCCGTAAATATATTTGATGACCCGGACCGCGCTGTTGTAATGTTTGGAACCGACATCAAAATTTCTGTAAACACCCTGATACGGGGGCTCCTGCATAACCGCCTCATAAAAATTTGACCGGCTCAGAAATACTCCTTCCCGGGAGATCGCCTTTAGAATAAAATTAAAGCTGTCATACCCAATCAATTCAAATCGTTCAGGCGATCTGCTGAACTGAGTTCTGAAGTTATTTCGGAACTGTTTATAATCCCAGCTCTCCTCATTGAGGTAGCCATCGGAAACAAATATGATACCGTTGATATAATTTTTATTTTTTCGCAGCGCGTCGCTATTATACCAGTCACCATTTCCAAGTAGATGCGTTTTGAAATTCGCATATGCCAGCTGCGGGGCGATTAATCCAATATCATCCTTATATACGGGAATTACAAGAGCGTCGATTGATGTAACGGGAATGTCGGCTGAGTCAATATTTGTTTTATTTTCTTCAATTTTTTCCATCTTTACTTTTCTGTACGCGGCATAGAGAGAATCGATCTTTATCAGTTCCAAAGATGGAGTTTTCCCCATGACGGAGTCCTGAAAGGTCAGCTTAAGACCTATCCTCTTGATCGCTTTAAATTGCTTTGAGAAATCCTGATCTCCCGGATAATACCATTGCTGCGCCACTACGGTTCCGCCGTTTTCTTCGTGTCTTTCCACAAATGAATCGGTAAAATTAACAAAATAATCTTCAACCGGTGAAAGTGTGGCAATTCTTTTGATTTTCAGAGAATCCTCGGCAAACCGCACCAGACGGTTTGCGAGCGCGTCAACCGTCGGAGCAAGTTGGATTAGTCTGTCTGAAATATACGATAGATCATTCGATGAAGCAGTCGGTGTAATTAATGTCAGCCCCTCATAATCGGCAATACCGGCACAGGCGGCGGTAATATCGTTTTCTACCGGTCCGAATATCGCGTAAACGGAGGGATCCCGCGCAATTTCTTTCATTTTCTGCATGGCGACAGGCAATTTGGTTTCATAATCATAGACAACAATATCAACCGTTTTACCCTGGTGGGACCGATTGAAATCGACTACCGCCAGATTGAGGCCATCTAAAAGCGCCTTACCGATATCAGAATTTGATCCGCTTACAGGAAGCAGCGCCGCTATCCTGACCGTGTTGCTTTTTTGGTTTTTGATAGTGTCATATAATTCCCTGGCTCTCAGGGTAAACTCATCCTGTTGGGCTGATTTAAGTATTTCCTCCAGTGAGTAGGATGCGGAAATCACATCTCCCTCTTCATACTGGCGCTCTGCAAGATAGTAGAGTAGCGCGTGCCGGCTGAATGGAGTATTTGTTTCATCCTTAAGATCAAGAAGCGCCCGTTTGTCAAGCTTGTGTTTAATGGTCTGTTTTATCAGTATTAATGATTTCTCTTTTAAGGTGTTATTTGCATTTTCCGCCGCGGCCAGCCATGCCGATACGGCTGTCTGAAACCGGTTTAAACGGTAATAATTGTTACCCATTAAATAGTAAAAATCATCTGTATAGGCACTGCCCGGAAAATTCTGCAGGAAAGTTTCGCATAAATTAAGTGACGCGGTATAGTCGTCCTGTTTGTATTGAGTTTTCGCAAGCATCAGATAATTAGCCGTAAGAAGCTGATTATCCGGCAATTTTGAAATAACCAGACTGAAGTTTTTTTCAGCAGCTTCATATTCACCGGATTTGTATTGTTCCACGCCCCTTTGAAATATCGCCCATTCACGATTTGACGCTTTTTGCGCAAACCCTGTCCCGAACAGAACCGTAAATACAAATACAACCAACAAGAATCTCATTCGATACCTCTTACAATATTTATATAAATAGAAAAATAATTTGATCAGAAAAATTTTATTAATCAAGGTTATTGTCAATATAAGACTGAATCAGATATAAAAAAAGAACCAAAGCGGGATTAGGGCTTTGGTTCATTAAAATATTTAATTTTTTCGTCTCTTGCGCGCAAGCTATTCCACGGTTACGCTTTTTGCAAGATTTCGAGGCTGATCCACATCGCATCCCCGTTGAACGGCGATATGATAAGCCAGTAGCTGCAATGGTATTACCGACAGCAGCGGCATTAACGCCTGACTCGTTTCAGGAATGTATATGACATGATCTGAATAATTCCGGATTTTTATATCTCCTTCAGTTGCGATACAGATCACTTTTCCTTTTCGGGCGCGAACTTCTTCGATATTGCTGATGACCTTATCATAAATGACATCCTTTGTGGCCAGAAAAACGACCGGCATATCTTTATCAATCAGCGCGATCGGACCATGCTTCATCTCTGCCGCGGGATATCCCTCTGCATGAATATAGGAGATTTCCTTTAACTTGAGAGCGCCCTCAAGCGCGACCGGAAAATTATACCCGCGTCCGAGATAGAGGAAATTACGATTATCATGATAACTTTCGGCCAGCTTCCTTATGGTATCATTCTGATCCAGGATCCTTTGAACCTTATTTGGGATTTCCAGAAGATCCTGCACCATCTGCCTACCCTGAGCCGATGACATATTTTTTCTGCGGGCAAGCATTATGGTAATCAGCGCCAGAACGGTGACCTGTGATGTAAAAGCTTTTGTACTCGCCACGCCGATTTCAGGACCGGCATGAATATAAACACCGGCATCGGTTTCCCTCGCGATAGTTGAACCGACCGCGTTAACTATACCAAGAACAAGCGCGCCCTTTCTTTTGCCTTCCCGCAGCGCCGCGAGCGTATCCGCTGTCTCGCCGGATTGGGAAATTGCGATCACTACTTCATCTTTACCGATAATAGGATCTCTGTACCGAAATTCTGACGCGTATTCCACTTCAACGGGAATTCTGCAAAACTCTTCGATCAGATACTCCCCTAATAGTGCGGCATGCCATGAGGTTCCGGAGGCCGTAAAGTGTATCTTCTTTGCGTTAAGCAGTTTTTCTTCCACATCAGCAAGACCACCGAGTTTAACAAGTCCTTCTTCTTTAATAACCCGGCCACGCATGGCATCCATAATTGTGTTGGGCTGCTCAAAAATTTCCTTTAGCATAAAATGATCAAAACCGCTTTTTTCTATTGCTCCAAGATCAAATGTAATTCTCTCGACCTTTTTTTCGATCATTTCGTTTTGAATTGTTTTTGTGATCACACCGTTCGCGGATAAAATAGCCATTTCATGATCTTCAAGATAAAATACATCCCTTGTATGAGCGACAAGAGGAGTGACATCAGAAGCTACAAAATATTCATCATCACCGACACCAATGACAATCGGACTTCCCTTGCGGGCGACAAAAATTTTGTCCGGTTCATGCCTTGTGATGACGGCAATTCCGTAAGTGCCTTTTAATTCCAGAAGAGATTCGCGGAAAGCTTCTTCAAAATCTCCATGGTAAAATTCTTCAATCATATGCGCGATAACTTCCGTGTCTGTATCGGTTCTGAACTCATGCCCTTTTTCCTTGAGAACCTGTTTGAGTATCGCGTAGTTTTCAATGATACCGTTATGAATGAGGGCAATATTACCGGATCCGTCAATATGCGGATGGGCGTTCTTTTGATTGGGCTCACCGTGTGTCGCCCACCGGGTATGGCCTATTCCAATGGTTCCTTTTGGCGATTTTAACCGCAGGGCGCCATCCAGATTGCGGATTTTTCCGGCCTCTTTAATTATTTCAATCCCCTTACCGTTCATAATGGCGATACCGGCGGAATCATATCCGCGGTATTCGAGTCTTTTCAATCCATTTATTAAAATCGGAGCAGCCATATTACTACCGAGGTAGCCGACAATTCCGCACATAATGTCCTCCTGGTTTAAATCATTCCCACTCTATTGTTGCCGGTGGTTTCGAACTGATATCATATACAACCCGGTTTATACCTTTCACTTCATTGATAATCCGGTTTGAAATTTTTGCAAGCACCTGACGCGGCATTTCATACCAGTCAGCCGTCATTCCATCCGTGCTGGTCACCGCCCTAAGCGCGACAACCCGTTCATATGTCCTCTCATCACCCATTACCCCAACGGTATTGACTGGAAGCAATACAGCAAACGCCTGCCAGATTTCATCATACAAACCAGAACTTTTTAGTTCTTCAATATAAATCGCGTCCGCTTTCTGCAGCAGCCGTACATGCTCTTCTGTGATTTTTCCGATTATCCGCACCGCCAGTCCCGGCCCCGGAAACGGATGTCTTCCCAAAATTAAATCCGGTACTCCGAGTTCTGCTCCCACCTTACGGACTTCATCCTTGAACAGCTCCCTCAGAGGTTCCAGTAATTTGAAATTTAATTTCTCCGGTAACCCGCCGACATTGTGATGTGACTTGATAGTCGCCGAAGGGCCTTTAAAGGAAACGCTTTCTATTATATCAGGATATAGCGTGCCCTGAGCCAGATAATCGAACTTACCCAGTTTTTTGGATTCCTCCTCAAAAACACGGATAAATTCATGACCTATTCTTTTTCGCTTTTCTTCCGGGTCAATTATACCGTTTAATATATGAAGGAAAGATGCTGAACTGTTGACGCAGGTCAATTTAATGTCAAAATTATTTTTAAAAACCTTTTCGACCTCTTCTGCTTCATTATGACGTAAAAGCCCCGTGTCGATGAAAATACAGTGCAGCTGATCGCCTATCGCTTTATGAAGCAATACGGCCACCACACTGGAATCCACACCGCCGCTAAGACCGCAAAGTACTTTACTGTCTCCAACTTCATCGCGGATCCGGCGGATACTCTCTTCCACAAATGATTTTGGTGACCAGTCGCCCGCGCAGGAGCAAACGGAAAAAATGAAATTACCTAGCAACCGGCTTCCGTATTCGGTATGCATTACCTCGGGATGAAACTGTAGTCCAAAAATTTCTTTTTGTTCATGACGGATCGCCGCGTAGGGCGAATTTTCCGTTGAAGCCACCGACAGAAAACCTTTCGGCAGCCCAAGTACTTTGTCGCCGTGGCTCATCCATACTTTGCTGTTATCAGGAATATCATTTAGTAAATAGCCGTGTTCGGAGATTTTCAACAGCGCCGAACCATACTCTTTCTTTTCAGATTTTACAACCTTTCCTCCCAGTAAATGGGTAATGAGCTGTAAACCGTAGCAAATCCCGAGTACCGGCACTCCAAAATCGAATATTTCCTTCCCGATGTGAGGAGCGTCAATTTCATATACCGAGGAAGGACCTCCTGAAAGGATAATTCCCTTTATTTTTTTATTTCCGGTTTTTGAAAGATCATAATTATATGGCTGGATCTCTGAGAAAACACCCTTTTCCCGAATCCTTCTTGCAATTAATTGTGTATACTGTGATCCAAAATCCAGAATAAGTATCGTTTCATGTGTTGTATCGCTTATCAGGGTTTGATTTTCCATTTAGATAATTCCTCTAAAAAAGCAAAATTTGTCAGCTCGTAATGAATTGGAGTAATGGACACTTTATCCTGCATCACCGCTACATCATCCACATCTTCATCCGTATCGAGCAGCATCCGTTTTCCGGCCAGCCAGTAATATGTGCGGTTGTTGGGATCAATTCTCTTATCAAACATCTCTTCGTATCGGCCCTTTCCCTGTCGCGTGATCACCACATCTTTAATTTCATCTTCGTGAAGAGCCGGAACATTTATATTAATCAAAGTTCCTTCGGGCAGTCCCCGTTCGAGTATTTGTGACGCGATTTGACGGGCCACCTTTTTCGCGTAACCAAATTCCAGCTTTGTAAATGATGTGAGTGAGACAGCCATGGACGGAATCCCCATGATGGTTCCCTCGGCAGCCGCGGAAACAGTTCCGGAGTATATGACGTTTGTCGCCGTATTCGAGCCCAAATTAATACCGCTCACTACCAGATCGGGCGGCTCAGCCAAAAGACACCTGACACCCAACTTTACACAATCAGCCGGTGTGCCGTTGACTCCGTAACCAAAAAATCCACCGTTTCTTTCAGCTTCCACCACACGCAGCGGATCAGAGACGGTAATGGCATGACCCACCGCGCTTTTCTCACTGATTGGCGCCACAACCGTAATATCACCCAAACCTTCCATTGCCTTTTTCAAGTGATAGATTCCCGGCGCGTAAATACCGTCATCATTTGTAACGAGTATAGATAATTTCCTCATACTTCCTTTTGGTTTTCTCAGTTCTTGTTTTCATGGGCAAAAAAGTCCAGAACTCCGGCAATCCTGCGCTTTAGTTCATGGCGGTGTACGATCATATCGATAAATCCGTGTGACTGAACAAATTCAGACCGTTGAAATCCCGGCGGTAAATCCTGACCGATGGTCTGTTTGATTACCCTCGGACCGGCAAAACCGATCAATGCTCCGGGCTCAGCGATATGAATATCACCCAGCATCGCATAACTTGCAGTGGTTCCGCCGGTAGTCGGATTTGTTAATATCGAAATATAGGGCAGCCCCTTTTTCGCGAGTCTTGCCAGTTTGGCGCTTGTTTTCGCCATCTGCATCAGACTTAATATTCCTTCATGCATTCGCGCGCCACCCGATGAAGATAAAATCAGCATTGGACAGTTTTCTTCCAGGGCAACATCAATCGCCCTGGAAATTTTCTCGCCGACCACCGAACCCATACTTCCTCCCAGAAAGCGAAATTCCATCAATGCCATAACGACTTTATGAGAATTTATTTCTCCCTTACCGGTGATGACGGCTTCATTGATTCCTGTTTTTTCTACCGTGGCTTTGTACTTGGAACTGTATTTCTTAAAATCTTTAAAATTCAACGGGTCAACCGATTTTATATGCTGGTTAAATTCCTTAAAGGTTTTATCATCAAAAAGGAGAGAAATGTACATATCGGCATCAATTCGGAAATGAAATTCGCATTTTGGGCAGACATATAGCTTTTTTTCCAGCTCCTTTTTATAAATGATTTCTCCGCATTTTTCACACTTAACCCAAAGACCGTCAGGCATTTCTTTTTTCTCTATTGGCTTAAGCACTTCTTTTTTACGTTTAAACCAATCCATATCACTCCTTTACCTTTTGTGCGATATTTTGTTTTACCATGACAAGAGCGTCTTCACCGTCGCGGTAATAGGACGGCCTCGTATAATATTCCGAGAAACCAAATTTCCGGTATAGATTAATCGCGGCTATGTTTGATTTTCTTACTTCAAGATACGCCGCGATGTAATGATCAAAATTGTCCAGAACATATTCCAACAACCGGCTTGCGAGCCCTTTTCGCCGATATTCAGGCGCGATTGCTATATTTCCGATATGAAGCTCATCCGCAAAATACCAGATGACCGCGTATCCCGCGATTTTCGATTCGTCAACAACCACAAAAGGATATGAGATTTCCCTATTGTTGATATCCTTTATAAAACTTTCTCTGCTCCAGGCGTCTTTAAATATTTGTTCTTCCAGTTCATGAACCCGGTCTGCATCGCCCGGTTCCATCCTGCGAAAGGCAATTTTCATTTTACCCCGGCAAAAGGTCTGATATACATTGGTTCGAGTTCCGTTAGGCTATCACTGCCCTTTAATCCGAACTTATGCAGGCCAATTTCCGCTAATATTGAAGCGGAATAACTGCCATGGGAGATCAGTTCAATTTTTCGCTTTTCCGCCTGGTCAATAATTGCCTGATCCAACTTTAGAGTTCTATTGCAAATTACCTGCGATCCGGTGGGAATGACCGCGTTCAGATTTGCTTTTTTTACAATTTGATGTGTCTTAATTTCAGGATACTTATCTTCCAAAAATGCATGCTCTGCAAGATAAACCTCTTCACGTCGCGCTTCAATGATTGTAAAAACACGTCGTATCGACGGAATTCTTTGTACCGCCAGCACCTGATGATTGGAAACGCCGACAATCGGGATCTCATTCCCGAAACAAAATCCCTGAGCGTAACTCAAACCGATCCGTAAACCTGTAAATGAACCGGGACCGATACCCACCGCAACAGCGCTGATATCATCGATCAAATATTTACGGGCCCGCAGTTTGCCGCCCAGAAATTCCAGTCCGTTATTTACCAGATAGCCAACCAGTGTGGCGTGCTGCATGGGAAGTTCATGATTATATTCCGCCAGAATTTTGCCTTCATCCCAAAAAGCGACGCTGCATAAAACATCAGATGTCTCGATAGCTAAAATCATTTATCTCATTTATTTTTTAATAGAAACGGTGTAAACCGATTGATCATTTATGAATGACTGAGTTTAAACAGTCTCCGTTCTCCATTCAGTTCGATAGTTATTTTATAATAATCATCCAATTGGTTTTCAATCATTTGCGGCCATTCAATAAATGAAACCGCGTCTGTATATAACAGTTCTTCCCATCCGAGATTGTCCAGTTCAGATATATCTTCGATCCGGTAAAAATCAAAATGATTCACCGAAATCGCGCCGGAGTAAATTTGAATAATCGCGAATGACGGGCTGGTGGCTTCCTCCTCTGTTTCCCAAATATTACAGATTTCTTTTACCAGAAATGTTTTTCCGCTCCCCAGATTTCCCTCCAGAAGGACGATATCCGAAGGCTTTAATATGCTTGCCAGCTCACGCGCGACCGCTCTTGACTCTTCAATTGTGTCTGATGAATAGGTGCTTATATCCCTCATATCTGAATGGATTTTATCCTTTTATTAATATAGAGACAGGAAATTAATGGAAAAACCCGGCTAAAACAAGCCGGGAGGAAATATTCATTTTTAAAAAACAGGTCACATCCCGCTCTGCGTTTGTACTGTTATTGTTTTCCCTCGAGCTTGACAATCGGGAGGATCATTTCCTCTATAGAGATACCGCCATGCTGAAAACTATCTTTGTAGTGATTCAGATATTTATTGTAATTGGTGGGATAAACAAAATAGTAATCTTCCTTCGCAATAATGTACTGAGTATTGATCCCGCGTTTCGGCAGTTTCCAGTCTGACGGGTTGGGAACGATCGCGGCATGCTTTTTATCCACTTTCAGACTCCGCCCATATTTATAACGCAGATTTGTGGAAGTTTCACGGTCGCCTATTACTTTTGTCGCATGGAGACCGCGGACACTGCCATGATCGGAAGTCAAAAAAACAGTCGCGTCGGACTGCGCGATTTTTCTCAGGATACCCATCATTGGCGAATGCTCAAACCAAGAGCGTGTGAGGGAGCGGTACGCGGCTTCATCGGGCGCGATATCCTTAAGAATCGGCAGATCTGACCGGCTGTGCGCGAGAATATCCACAAAATTCACAACAATGGCCAGCATGGACGCTTCAAGATAATTATGCATATCTTTTTCAAGATTTCTCATATCTTCGGTATTCATTACCTTCACATATTTCAGATCATTTCCGATATGAATTCCACTACGTTTGAGCTGAAGATCAAGCAGTTCCTTTTCATACCGGTTCAGGCTTTCATCATCTTCATTCATGGACCAAAGCTGCGGATACATTTTCTCAATTTCCTCCGGAAAAAGTCCGCTGAACAGGGCATTTCTTGAAAACGGCGTCGCTGTCGGCAAAATTGAATAATAATATTCCTTATCAATTTTAAACAATTCGTAGAAAAACGGTTCGAGCGTAAGCCATTGATCAAGACGCATGCAGTCAATGACTATAAAAACAACTTTCTTGTTCTTTTTAAGATTCGGAATGACATATTTTTTTACTAAATCCACCGACAAATCAGGACGATTATCGCTATTCCTGAGCCAGCCCTGATAGTTTTTTTCCACATATTTACCAAATTCTACATTACTCTCTTTTCTTTGATCATACAGTACCTGCCGGAATGCCTGACCGGAGGATGTATCAAGATTCAAATCCATGCGAAAAATCTTCAGAGCCTGCTCAATCCAGTCCTTCGCGTCCATATTTTTCATCAGTGACATGGAAAGCTGTGATACATCGATGGCATACTGCTGACTCATCTTTTCATTCATAATATCCTTTTTCTCAAGGATCTTTTTACAGGCCATCAAAATCTGACTCGGATTAACCGGCTTGGTAAGATAGTCATCGATGCGTTTGCCGATCGCGTCTTCCATGAGACTTTCTTCTTCGCTCTTCGTGATCATAATAACGGGAAGATGTGGTGAATAATCCTTTATCTCATTCAGTGTCGTCAATCCGTCCTTTCCCATCATCATCTCATCCAGCAGAACAAGGTCGTAGTCAAAATGACGAACCTGATAGATCGCGTCATCGCCATTGGTCACTGTCATCACATCATAACCTTTTTCACGTAAAAAGATAACATGCGCCTGCAGCATATCTATTTCATCATCGGCCCAAAGAATTTTCTTCATTGTAAAATGATCCTTCCGGTAATTTTTCTGTGTTGATAGGATTGATCTGACCGGCCATACTGATTTGAAGATTAATTTGAAAGTATCAACCTGATCGGTACGAATTCTTTCTTATACTTCGATCAGAGTAAAATGTTCTCCACGCGTTCATGAACCAATTACGACTGATGATGCCGCTGTCTCACCACTTCATACATAATCACCGCGGAGGCGACAGAGGCGTTTAATGAATTGATTTTACCGTATTGAGGAATGGCGATCTGCTCAGAACATAACCCGGCTATATTTTTTCGGACGCCCCGGCCTTCACTGCCAATGACAATCACGGTACCGCCGGTAAAATCCACATCATACAGGTTCTTCTCCGAGTGGGCGATGGCCGCTACGGATGTAATTCCGGATTTTGTGAGATCTTCCAGAATCTTCTCAACCGTCGGCGCTTTGCAGACTGGAATGTGAAACATGGCCCCGGCGGATGTTTTCGCGATCGTGGCATTGAGATCCGGTGAACCTTTCTCGGGAATAATTATCAAATTTACCCCGGCCACTTCCGCCGTTCTCATGATGGCGCCCAGATTATGCGGATCCTGAACCTGATCGAGCAGGAGAATAAAGGGCATTTCAATGGTCTCCAGATACTTAAAAACTCCGTCCTCGTTCATGTAGGAAAATCCGTTAATTACCGCCGCCACACCCTGATGTACAACCGGTCCGACTAATTTTTGGATATCATTTTTTGAAACAGATTTTATTGATACATTTTTCTGCCCGGCCGCTCTTTCCAGAAAAGCGATCCACTTTCCCTCAAGACCGTCAGCAAGCCATATTTCTTCCACCTTATGCCCCGAACGCAAAGCCTCCAGTACGGGTTGCCTGCCAAAAATATGCAGTTTTTCTTGTTCATTTTTCATTCATTCTGTTCTTTCTTTTTTCATATCTCTTATTATTGATGATACCGCAGAATATCTACCTGCTCCATGGTCATGAGAACTCCCGCTCCGCTGGCGTCGATCATTTTTTCAAATTCCGAAACCGCATTTCGGATCCGATCTTCCGTATCTACAATCTCAATCAGAATGGGCAGATCCTCCGACAACCGCAGTAATTTTGCCGTATGAATGATTCTGCTGGCGGCGCCGAATCCTTCGATGGCGCGGATGACCGTCGCACCCGCCATTCCCATTTCCCGCGCCTTGTAAACAATGGCTTCATAAAGTGACTGATTGTGCAGCTTATCCTGCTCACCGATGTAAATTCGAAGCAATTTTCCCAAACCTTCGATTTTCATTTCAGCCCCTTACAGTTTAATTATACTAATTTTGCGGATACCATTCCCATCCACACCGCTGTCAAAGCGAGTATTACATTTAAAAGAATGTTAAGCAAAGCTTGTTTAAATAAATTCTGCTGCAGAAGTGCCATAGTTTCAAAAGAAAATGTTGAAAAAGTGGTAAAGGCGCCCAGAATTCCCACCGCGACAAAATTCCTTATCTGCGGTGAAATCGCAAAACGTCCCTCGGCAAGTACGAGAAAAAACCCCAGAATAAAGCTGCCGATCACATTGACCGCCAGTGTCCCGTAAGGAAGGCGGCTGCCCATTAAGCGGTAAGTCCAGCCGGATAATTCATACCGCAACACCGCTCCGATAAATCCGCCAAATCCTATAATTATCAGTTTCATAGCATTCCTTTAAATTTGCGGTTAAATTTAGCTTTGACGATTATGAAATCCAAATTATTCCTTATTGAAGACTATCTGGCATTTAATGAATGATTTTTTGGCAATAACGTCAATTTTGTTTAAATTTGCGCGTCATTTTAAAAGAAAAACATTGAGGAGATAAAATGGAAATCGGTATCGTAGGATTGCCCTATTCCGGAAAAACAACGCTCTTTTCGACCTTGCTAAAGCATAAATCTGCCGATCCCGGAGCGAAACAAAGCACCGAGCGCGGTGTCGTAAAAGTACCTGACGCGCGTCTTGACAAGCTGACCGGAATGTTCAATCCGAAGAAAAAAGTCAATTCCGTCATTGAATATATAAAAGTACCCGGCCTTGAAAGTGACGGTGATAAACCCCAGGGTTTACCGGCTCAGTTCATCGCCAATCTAAAAACCGTCGAGGCCATTCTGGTAATGGTCCGGGATTTTGAAAATGAGTTCTATCCGCATCCTTTTGACAGTGTGTCTCCGGAACGCGATATTGAATTTATCTACGGAGAATTCCTTCTGAGCGATCTTCTCATCGTCGAATCCCGTGTGGAAAAGCTGGAAAAGATGGTTATGAAAATCAAGAATGAAAAAGATATCCGGGAACTGGCGCTCATGAATCGTCTAAAAGAGCAGCTTGAACTGGAAAAACCCATTCGGGAAATGGAGCTTAGCGAAGACGAAAAAAGGATGCTCAAAGGGTACCAGTTTCTGACAGCCAAATCCCTGCTCTATGTCATCAATATCGCCGAGGAAAATATCACAAAGGCAGCGGAGATTGAACAGCGTCTTCAAAAATACGTGACTCCGAATTGCGCGGTAACTTCCCTTAGCGCGGAAATTGAGAAGGAGATCTCAGAACTCGGTGAAGAGGACGCCGCGGTGTTCATGGAGGATTTGGGTATCAAAGAACCCGCCCTGTCAAAATTGATCCGCACCTCCTATGAATTGCTCGGACTCATTTCCTTTTTTACGGTGGGTGAAGACGAATGCCGCGCCTGGACGATCAAGAAAGGAACAAAAGCTCAGCAGGCAGCGGGAGTGATTCACTCCGATCTGGAAAAAGGCTTTATCCGGGCGGAAACAGTACATTACGATGAACTGATCGCCCAGGGAAGCTTAAATGCCTGCAAAGATAAGGGACTTCTGCGGCTTGAAGGCAAGGAATATCCTGTGAAAGACGGAGATATTTTGAATATTCGATTTAATGTTTAATTAAGTTTACAAACGGAAACAACACATTCCCCCAATGGGAGAAAATGAAGATAAATGAATTGGATTGAGATTGTCGGTTATACCGGATCGGTTCTGGTAGCCGTTTCATTAATGATGAGTTCCATTGTGCGCCTTCGCTGGATTAACATGATCGGCGCGGCCATATTCGCCACCTATGGCTTATTGGTAAACGCGTATCCTGTATTCGCGTTGAACGGGTTTATTACGTTGGTGGATATTTATTATTTGATACAGATGAACAAGAGCGCCGATTATTTTGAGTTATTTCAGATTGATACGCTGCAAAGTCCTTTTTTACTGCGGTTTTTAAAATTTCATGAAAATGATATCAGTAAGTTCTTTCCAAAATTCGAGGTTAAAGAACTTCAAAACCCGATTATTGTGTTCATTTTGCGGAATATGCTGCCTGTAGGTTTGTTTATTTGCGAAAAGGGAAAAGAAAATGAACTCGAAATAAAAATTGACTATGTGATTCCCGATTACCGGGACTCAAAGAACGCTCATTATCTTTTTTACAAAGAGCATCCTGTTTTTAAGGATCAAAACCATAAATGCTTTATTATACAGACTGACGTTCAGACGCATATTAACTATTTGATGAAAATAGGTTTCCAGCCTTACGATGAAAAAGGTCCGGACTGGTACAGACGTGTAATACATTCTTAATCAATAAAAAAAAGCCGGCATAAACCGGCTTTTTTTTACTACTGTCATTCTGTTAAACAAGAGGCCCCGCTCCGGCCACATCCTTTGAAACAAATTCTTCATACTGTTTAAAATTGTCCTTAAATCGCCTGGCAAGTTCCGCGGCTTTTTTGTCGTAGGCCGATTTATCCGCCCAGGTGTTTTTGGGCATCAGAATTTCTGACGGCACATCCGGACAGGATTTCGGGACAGCCAGACCGAAAACCGGATCTTTTGTGTATTCAACATTATCAATTTTTCCTTCCAATGCCGCATTTAGCAGGGCTCTGGTGTATTTGATGGACATACGGTGTCCGACTCCATGGGGTCCGCCGGTCCAGCCGGTATTCACCAGCCAGCACTGCGCGTTGTGCTGCTGAATTTTCTCGCCGAGCAGTTTCGCGTACACACTTGGATGCATCGGCATAAACGGCGCTCCGAAACAAGTGCTGAATGTCGCCTGAGGCTCGGTGACTCCTTTCTCCGTACCCGCTACCTTTGCTGTGTATCCCAGAAGGAAATGATACATGGTCTGTTCTGGTGTCAGTTTAGAGAGCGGCGGAAGCACACCGAACGCGTCAGCGGTAAGTAAAACGATATTTTTGGGATGACCCGCTTTTCCGTCATCAACAATATTACTCAAATGTGTGATCGGATAAGCGGCGCGGGTATTCTCAGTGAAGGTGAGGTCATCCAGATCAGGAATACGCCAGTAGGAATCAATTTGAACATTTTCAAGAATGGTGCCGAACTTCCGGGTAGTTTCAAAAATTTCAGGCTCCGCTTCTTGAGAAAGACGTATGACCTTGGCGTAACATCCGCCTTCAAAATTAAAGATACCTTCCTTGCTCCAGCCGTGTTCATCGTCTCCGACCAGCGGACGATCCTTAACCGCTGAAAGGGTGGTTTTTCCGGTACCTGACAACCCAAAAAAGATAGCGGATTCGCCATTGCTGTCCACATTGGCGCTGCAATGCATGGGAAGAACATCTTTCTGAGGAAGCAAATAATTCAACAGAGTGAATACGGACTTTTTGATCTCGCCCGCGTAACTTGTTCCCCCGATTAAAACCAGTTTTTGAGCAAAATTTATCAGGATAAACGCTTCGGAATTTGTTCCGTCAAGTTCCGGGACGGCATGAAATTTCGGTAGATCGATGATCGTATATTCCGGCTGATGATTTTTTAAATCTTTTTCATCACGGATGCGGATAAACATATTACGGGCAAACAGAGAGTGCCAGGCGTATTCTGTAATCACGCGAATAGGCAGCCTGAAATTTTTATCCGCGCCGGCATAACAATCCTGAATAAAAATATCGTTCCCCTGGAGATAAGCCAGCAGACGATGCCAGATGCTTTTGAATTTTGATTCTTCAAATGGTGTGTTCACCTTGCCCCACCATATTTTATCTCCGGATACAGATTCCTTTACGATAAACTTATCGTTTGGTGAACGTCCTGTGATACTGCCGGTTCGGACAACAAGCGGGCCAAGATGCGCGAGCAATCCCTCACGCCTGCGGATGATCTGCTCGTATAGAGCGGGGGTCGTCAGATTCCAGTACGCGTTGTTTAAATTTTTGATGTTCAGGTAGCTGAGATCATGCTGACCTTTGATTTCCTGTTGCGAAATCATGATGCCTCCGTTCTTTTGAATTTATGGATTCAATTCAATTTATTATCACTTATCCCTGTGGGAATTACCTGTCAACTATTTTAGAACCATGGATATTTCGGGGAAAGAACAGTTATTTCACGTTATGCTTTTAATAAAGTTTCGAGCTTCTGAATTTTTTCAAAATCGCCCAATACGATCAGTGTGTCATGTTCGTGGAGAACCGTGGCTGAACTTGGATTAAAAATAATACCTGAGTTATCATTTTTTTTAACGGCAATCACTATTAACCCGGTGAGCTGTGGAATACGGGCATCTATCAGAGCTTTGCCATGCAGACTGGCTCCTTTTGGTACGTTTATTTCTTCAAGCCTGAATGAGAATTCATCCCCCCGCATCATCACATCCAGGAAACTCACTACCGTGGGCCGCAGCATCACGGACGCCATCCGCATACCTTCCACCAGGTTCGGTGATATCACATAGTTCGCGCCCGATTTGTAGAGTTTGCTCTCCGTATGAGGATCAACCGCTCTTGAAATAATCTTCATGGCGGGATTGAGCGCTTTCGCTGAGATCACTACAAACAAATTGTCCGCGTCGAGGGAGAGAGCGGTGATCAGTCCTCTGGCGTTTTTGATATTTGCTTCTATAAGCACTTCATCTTTGGTGGCGTCACCGTCAATGAACAATATACCGGGGTACTGCTCCTTCAGGTATTCCAGAATTTCTGATTTTGTATCAATAACCACCAGTGGTTTTTTTGATTCCTGATATTCTTTGATGATAGCAGAACCGGTATCGCCGGCGCCGCATAAAATGGTGTGACCTTTTAAGTTCTGAATGGATTTTTGCATTTTCTGTTTTTTCCTGACAGATAGTAACTCATTTCGGACAAACAAACTTGTAACACTCGCGGAAAGCATGGCGATAAATATCATACCGAATAATATAATGAACATGGTAAAAATCCGACCGAATTTCCCAAGACTGGAGACTTCCTGAAAACCGACAGTCGAGAATGAAATTATCGTCATATAAAGCGCGTCAAGCCAGCCCCAGCCCTCTATCATCATATATCCGCCGACACCAATTGACAAGAGCATAGAAAAACCGATCGTAACGGTAATCAAATTTGATTTCAGATTCGTATCGCGGTTGTCCATTCATCACCTTTCATATCAAACGCCGGTCGGGCTGTCTTAATATATATAATTTTATGATACGAATAAACAGAAGTGACAAAATTCAATCATAGAAGGTGGTTTTTTCATTCACTCTAATACTTCGGTTAATCCTTCAGGATATCCGGAGACCTGATCACCCGCGCGTGAACGATATATAATTTTCCGGTCATGCTTTTTTCAAAATGATTAAAGGCGCTTCCGCCGGACAACCTAACCGGAAAGGAAACCATTGCCCCATTCCCGCTGAGGTGTAGAGTTGTGTCCTTCCTTGCTGATATTTTCCCCAAAGATAACTTTCCTTCGCGAAACTTTCGAACGCGCTGCGGCCGTTAAATCCGACCTGCCCGCCGTGTGTATGTCCGGACAGCACCAGATCCACTGAATGCGCATCCGCCACATCCAGCGCCCGCGGGCGATGACTCATCAATACCTTAAACGCCTCAGCCGGGGCTTTATACATAGCCGCCTGCACCGTTTTATCCAGAAATTCAGTCATCTCCGATCTTAACATCACCGGATCATCCGCGCCGCCGATGTATAGCTTTGAATTGCCGACTTCCAGCAGAGCAGAATCATTTTGCAGCAACGGAACCGGTCCGGCATCCAGTATTTTTTTTACTTCACGGATCCCCCGGTGATACTCATGATTCCCAAGCGAAACAAATTTGGAGAAGGGGGTTTTGAGCTGATCGATTAAATTCATCGCTCCGCCAAGCTGCGTGAGATCATCGGCCACATCACCCGTTACAAGTATCATATCCGGTTTTAATGCCTCCGCCCGGATCAAGGTGTTTTCAAGATCATCAAGATTAAAATAGTACCCAAGATGGAGATCGCTTAAATGCAGAATTTTAAATCCGTCCAGCTCTTCCGGAAGATTTGCGTATTTCATTTTGACTTTTGGAAAACGGACATTCTCAAAGGAGGCCGCCAACGCGCTGCCGCTGGTACCGAGCGCCAGGACGGGGATAACCGCCGCTGTCGATTTCAGGAATAAACGTCTTTGCGCATGCGCCTCTTCTGATTTTATCTGCTTCGCGCCAAAATATTTGATCCAGCCGCTGATGCGGTTTGTAAACAGCGAAAACGGGAGCGTAAGCAAAAGGATCAGACTAAAAATCATGATGACCGCGCTGCCTGTGGCCCCGGCAAAACGGACGGTATGCTGTCCAAAACCCGATCCCGCGCTCCAGACCACCAGCATGATGACCATGACGAACGGCAGCAATTTACCCGTACGGTCAAGTGCGCTGATTCTCCAGATTTTTTTGTTTGTATTTCTCAACAGCCTGCCCGCCAGATAAGTCAGGCCTGTAAATAAAGTTAAAACGGTAAAAAAGAATATATACATTCTCATCATTCATTTCCTATTGTAGTTCAGACTCATTTTTGATAACCGGCAGATCGTTTTAATTATTTCGTAAATCCGGTCCAAAAGTTCCGGTGATTCTTGTTTCGGATGGTGGGGACAGGTCAGAATTGATCATTCGCGACAGAATAAAATTATTCTTATTCTTCCGGATGTATCTGATCCAGTATATTTTCGCGTATTAAAAGAAGGATGGCCGCCTGCGGCACAATCAGATAGGTTTCCTTTTCGAATTCAATTTCAATGGAAGATTTTCGTAAAAACAGGGCATAATCACCCTCCTGGGCCTGCAAGGGAAGATATTTCGGCTCGGCATGTGATCCATCCCACGGTTCATCAGAAAGCGAACCCGGATCCGGCAGCGGATAACCCGGTCCCACACGAAAAATAAATCCGCCCTGGACTTTTTCTTTGCTCTCCACCCCCTGCGGAAGATACAAGCCGAAATTTGTTTTTTCTTTTGTCTGATCCGGTTTAATCAGAACGCGGTCGCCGACAACGATTAATTCTTTTTTATTTTTCATTTATTCCTCTGTTCCATTAAAGCGCTATAATTTAGCAAAAGAAATCCGGAATATGAAATTTGAATGATATCAAAAAGATCATTTTTAAATTTTAACGAATTTTTCTTATTGGAGAAACCTGATCAAAATGTCCATCTATCGATTATCCCGGTGCAGGGTTTCCCCGTATAATTTTTCATGCGGTAATGCTGCAAAAATTATATTATCTTTAATGTATTCTCCGTTGCGTTTCAAAATATCCGAAAGGCGTTCAGACAATTTCATTTTACCGGGGGAGGATTTTATGCGAAATATTCTTCGGGGCGCGGCGTTTTTTCTCGCGGCGGCTTATATTGGATTTCTGATCGGTTTATTTTACAGAGACCCGTGGACCGGTCAAACCATCACCGTCAAAAAAATTCAGTCGGCGGAAGAAATAATCGGGCTCACCTTTAATGACGTTAAAAGAGATTCCATGCTCGACGCGCTCAATGAGCAATTGGGAAATTACGACAACATCCGTAAGTCGCGACTGAATAACAATGTCCCGCCGGCGATTCTATTCAATCCCATCCCCATGGAGACAAAAATAGACATCAAAGAAAAATACTTCAGAGTAAGTGATTATTCCGGAACAAAAGCGCCGGAAAATTCCGATACACTCGCCTTTTATTCGATCGGTCAGCTCGCCGAAATGATCCGAACGAAAAAAATCACATCGCTGGAGTTGACCCAACTGTATCTTGACCGACTAAAAAAATACGGCCCAAAACTGGAATGCGTGATCACGCTTACTGAAGACCTCGCCCTTGAGCAGGCGCGCCGGGCTGATTCCGAAATCGCTTCGGGTAAATACCGCGGCCCCCTGCACGGTATTCCATACGGCGCCAAGGACCTGCTCGCCGTAAAGGGCTACAAAACAACGTGGGGAGCCACGCCGTATAAAGATCAGATCATCGATGAAAATGCCGCGGTTATCCAAAAACTGGAAACGGCGGGCGCCATTCTTGTCGCGAAACTAACCATGGGGGCGCTTGCCTGGGGTGAATACTGGTACGGCGGAATGACACGCAATCCGTGGAATATCACCCAGGGCTCAAGCGGTTCATCCGCCGGATCGGCGGCCGCGACATCAGCCGGGCTTGTGCCGTTTGCCATCGGGACGGAAACCTGGGGATCAATCGTTTCGCCATCCACCGTCTGCGGGGTCACCGGTTTGCGTCCCACCTACGGCCGGGTCAGCCGGTCAGGCGCCATGGCATTGAGCTGGAGCATGGATAAAATTGGACCTATCTGCCGCAATGCTGAAGACTGCGCCATCGTCCTCAACGCGATTAACGGGCCTGACGGAAAGGATCAAACGGTTTACGACTTGCCGTTTAATTATGATGCCACATATGATATCCGGAAGTTAAGAGTCGGGTATGTTGAAGATGATTTCAAAAAAGACTACGATTTTAAAACAAATGATTCGCTGGCACTCGGTATTTTCAGAAACATGGGCCTTGAGCTGATTCCAATCAAATTGCCCAAACTGCCGGTGGCCGATCTCGGCATCATTCTCTCGGCGGAAGCGGGCGCGGCGTTTGACGATCTCACACGGAGCGGCAAAGATGATCTTCTTGTCAGGCAGGTAAAGAACGCCTGGCCGAATGTTTTCAGAGCTTCGCGATTTATCCCCGCCGTTGAATATATCAACGCCAACCGCATCCGCTATCAGCTGATTCAGGAAATGAGCGAAATAATGAAAACTGTGGATATTTATCTCGCGCCCTCCTGGGAGGGTGACAATCTGTTGTTGACTAATCTGACCGGGCATCCGGCCATCGTTATGCCAGACGGATTTTCAAAAGACGGGACGCCAACGAGCATCACCATCACCGGTAATTTATTCAGAGAGGGCGAACTTATTTCGGCGGCAAAAGCGTATCAGTCGGCTACGGATTATCATCTGAAACATCCACCGCTTGAATAGGATTGATGAAAGATACAGGCGCCGCGTTTCACGGCGCCTTTTTTGATTATAACCTTACTTCCGCGGCTTCCCAGTCGATATTCTTAAAAAACGCGTCGATATACCCGCCGCGCGCCAGACCGTAATCGCGGATAAACGCGTGCTCAAAAACATCCATCACCAGGATGGGCTGACAGCCCGCGGGATGAGCGACATCATGTTCGTTGATCCAGAAATTGATCAGCTTCTTTGCCATGGTATCATGATATAAAACAACCCAGCCGATACCACGCATGGCTGCCGCCGCGCGGAAATCTTTTTCCCAGTTGTCAAAACCGCCAAAACTGTCATTGATAAATTTCATCAGACGGGAGCCGTCTTTCAGCTTTCCTGTACCGCCGAGATTTCCGAAGTAGTATTCGTGAAGGCGCATCCCGTTAAATTCCCACCCCAGACGGCGTCTGACCTCCGCCGCTTCGTAGGACCCGGAAGGCAGTTTGGAGATGAGTTCAAGATTTTTATTGGTATTGGCGACATACCCCTTGTACAGCGTAAAATGATCGTTTATCAGTTCGCCGCTGAATCCGTCCATGCCCACAAGATGTCCGTAATCCTTTGTTTCATAGATCATCATTACCTCCGAATTATGGAAATGAATATTTTCCCCCGGCCTGTTTAATACACACAGAAGCAAATTTTGCAAATCGAACTATTCCTAACGGCTAATATAACAGCCTTCCAGGATGAAAGAAAGATGATAAGATAAAAGAGTAAGAACTAAAGAGCGTTAAGAGTTAAGAGTGTAAGCGTTATGAGCCGGCTGTTTCGCCCTTGGCAAAGGAGGACTAAGGGGGTTGTTCCGAGAGCGAAGTAGGAAGTAAGAAGTAGGAATTGCGAAGTAAGAATTGAAGAGCGGAAAGTATGAAGTCGAGCCCAACCAACATCGCCCGGCATACATTCCCCGACGCGACAAAGAACATCTTCAAATTTTAATTTTAAGAACTGGATAGCTGAGTACATAAATTTATTCTGATGATGCGTATGTGGAGCAGAAACAATCTTTGTTAGTTTTTGATATGGTTCTAAGCATTTTGCCATATTATAAATAAAATTTGCCATATTTTTTTTACCAAACCTAGCTTTGATTAGTAATCAGTTCATCGTGTATAAAACTCAGACAAAAATTCCCTTTTGATAAAGCAGAAATTCTTTTATATTAAAATAAAAAATTGAGACCAAAATTAAAGTATTCTGCTATGGAAGTTATAACAAACCTAATTCTAGGTGACAGTAAAATTGAATTGCAAAATATTGAAGACAATTCAATTGATTTAATTTTCACATCCCCTCCTTATGCTGACCAAAGAAAAAAATCATATGGTGGAATTCATCCAGATAAATATGTCGATTGGTTTATGCCTATTTCTGAGCAATTATTAAGAGTACTAAAACCAACGGGTACATTTGTATTAAATATCAAGGAAAAAGTAGTTAATGGTGAGCGAAGTACATACGTTATGGAATTGATACTTGCTATGAAAAAGCAAGGTTGGCTATGGACGGAAGAATTCATATGGCACAAGAAAAATAGCTACCCAGGGAAATGGCCAAATAGGTTCCGAGATTCCTGGGAAAGACTTCTTCAATTTAATAAAGATAAAAAATTCAATATGTATCAAGAAGAAGTAATGGTTCCAATGGGCGATTGGGCCAAGACTCGGCTAAAGAACTTAAGTGCTACTGATAAAAAAAGAGACGAATCCAAAGTCGGAAGTGGATTTGGTAAAAATATATCAAATTGGCTAAATAGAGATAAAGCATATCCAACAAATGTTTTACATTTGGCGACGGAATGTAATAATAAGAATCACAGCGCAGCCTTTCCAGAAGAATTGCCAGAATGGTTTATTAAACTTTTTACTCAAATGGGGGATACAGTGCTGGATCCATTTATGGGTTCAGGTACAACAAATATCGTAGCTCAACGAATGAATAGAAATTCAATAGGAATCGAGATTGTTCCTGAGTATTATGAATTCGTTAAGAAATATACTGTACCGGTCAAGCTAATGATAATTGAACAAAAGGGAAAATATGAAGCCCCTCCAAAAGGAAGAAGTATTTCAATACGTTGAAAAGAATATTGGTAATTTTCACAAAAAGCGGCTTGAAAAATTAGATTCATTAAAATTGAATGTAGTTTTGCGTAAAAAAAACCCCTATCTATTCCGTGCAAAAAATGTATTAAAAGCACAAGATTTAGTTCAGGCTGTTGTAGATGCTTTTTTATCTTCGAGTGAAGAAGGCATATTTGGTGATTGGCTTGAAGGTCTTGCTATTTTTGTTAATGAAAAAGTATATGGCGGAAGAAAATCTAGTACTACTGGCGTCGATTTAGAATTTGAAAATTCAGGCACACGATATATTGTTTCAATTAAATCAGGACCAAATTGGGGAAATGATAGCCAGGTAAAGAAGATGGTAGATAATTTTAATACAGCACGAAGAATTCTTCGAACATCTGGTTCTGAAGTCATGGTTACAGCTGTTAATGGTTGTTGTTATGGCCGGACTACCAAGGCTAATAAGTACAAATCCAAAGGTGATTATTATAAACTATGTGGACAAGCGTTTTGGGAATTTATTTCTGGGGACTCAGAGTTGTATAAATCTATAATTGAGCCATTAGGCCATAAGGCAAGAGAAAAGAATGATGCGTTTAATAAATCTTATGCGCAAAAAATCAATCTTTTTACATTAGAATTTATTTCAGATTTTTGTGATGATGCAGGTAACATAAATTGGGATAAGTTAATCGAGTTTAATTCAGAGAGCACAAAATAATTTTAAATTCCTGCATTGTTATTCCATAAATATATCTGTAGCCATCAAATCTCGATTGCTTTGAAAAAATCCCCTCAAGATTTCCCCGTGGTCGCCGAACAATAATAAAAGCAATCTGCTATAAACATTTTTTGTCTTATTTTGCATGATCTAAACACAAGTTTTTTACAAAACACACGCAAGAAGTATTATTTAATCGTTAAAATTTAATATATCGCCGGGAAGGAACCATATATTACCGTGAAGGGATGATATATTACTGCGAAGGGACGATATATGACCGGGAAGGAACGGTATATTACTGCGAAGGGACAATATATGACCGGGAAGGAACGGTATATTACTGCGAAGGGATGATATATGACCACGAAGGGACGATATATGACCGGGAAGGAACGGTATATTACCGTGAAGGGATGATATATGACCACGAAGGAATCATATATTACCGGTAATTTTTAAATTTTTCTGACAATTTTATTCTGATCTCACATATAAATTCTTTTTTGACTGCTCAAAAATAGCTTTTTTTAATCCTTTAATAATGTGATAGGTGTTTTTCCCGGCATCGTCCGGTTTATCCATAAAGGAAGTCACATAACAAAAAGGAGACGACATGAATATATAGTCGGTTGAAATTCACCGCTCAGATTATTAACTATCTGGGTAGAGTGGAAAAAGGCTTAAGGCTGTATCATTAGCATGGGGCATTGATCCCGAAAAGGAGA
>JBFXLE010000010.1:0-117721 GCA_050173015.1 Calditrichaceae bacterium | reverse complement strand
CAGTCTCCTTTTCGGGATCAATGCCCCATGCTAATGATACAGCCTTAAGCCTTTTTCCACTCTACCCAGATAGTTAATAATCTGAGCGGTGAATTTCAACCGACTATATATTCATGTCGTCTCCTTTAATCGGCAGAATGAATTACTGAAAATTTGATCGTAGAATGATAGATTCAAAATCTATAAGTAAGTATATAAAGACATAATGAAACAGGCAAGTGTTGATAATACTCTTTGCAGTCTATTGTATAAATCATTTAAATTTAACGGTTTTTGCAGAACTTCTTTGACGCCTAATTTAATGATATCCGCCTGAGAATATTTTTCCAGGAACGCGGTTATGATGATGATCGGAAATTTTATATTTTGCCTCAATACGGAACCGGCAAATTGAAGTCCGTTCATCACGGGCATTTCAACATCCACTACGGCCGCGTCGGGCATGGATTCAAGAAAGCGCTCATAGCCGCTTTCACCGTCCGGAGCGAGAATCACGTCATAGCCTTTAAACGTTAAGAACTCTTCAAGTACTTCCCGTACCTGAGGCTCATCGTCAATAACTAAAATCCGTTTCATCACAATTTGTTTACCGGAAACTTAATTTGACTGTATTTTTAATACACAAAAAATGCTTTATTATCTCGTTCTATTAAATCGTACTTTTGATTCCGGAGAATCAATCATATTCTATATTCGAGGCATATTTCAAATGATTAAGCAAAAATGCAAAATTTTTCACAAAAAAACAAGAAGGAATTATTTTGACATTCATCTCTATTAAAGATAATTTAAGAGAGGCCGCGTGAAAACGATTCATTTCTAACGAAATACAAATATGTAACGGAGTCATGTATGTTGTCGCAGTTTAAAATCGGACATTACACCAATTCTGATAGCGCCACCGGCTGCACGGTAATTCTGCCGCCGGATGATGTAGTCGCTTCCGCTTCGGTTCGGGGCGCGTCACCGGGTACCAGGGAACTGGAGTTGCTTTCGCCGAAACGTAAAATCAGCGGTATTCAGGCGCTGCTGCTTACCGGAGGCAGCGCGTTCGGATTAAACGCGGCGCAAGGGGTAGTTGAATATCTGGAAGAACGGAATATCGGTTATAAAACTCACTATGCTATTGTACCGATTGTCCCGGCGGCTGTGATATTTGATCTAAATATCGGGGACGCGAAAGTACGTCCCACTGCCGTTGACGCCCGGCTCGCGGCGGAAAAAGCCGAATATAATAATCGGATGATGGGCAGTATCGGCGCCGGAACCGGCGCCACCGTAGGGAAATGGAGCGGTATTGAGCGCGCGATGAAGGGAGGGCTCGGGATCAGCCAAATTACTCATGGCGTGTTAAAAGTGGCTGTGATCGCGGTAGTGAACGCCGTGGGAGATGTCATTGATAAAAACGGCAAAATTCTGGCGGGGGCGATTGATGTCAATAACCGGTTTATCGCAAATGACAATCCTCATATACGATGGGGTAAACCCGATGTGGGGTTGGTGGAAAACACCGTATTATGCGCGGTAATGACAAACGCGGCGGTCTCCAAGCAGCAGGCGCACTATCTTGCGGACCGCGCTCATAACGGAATTGCCCGTCGGATTGATCCGGCGCACACGAGTTATGACGGCGATGTAACGTTTGTTTTGGCAAAACCGGAAAAAGAGGCTGATATTGATGTCGTCTCATCGATGACGGTGGAGGCTGTGGAAATCGCGATCCTTGAAGCGGTCAAAAATGCTGATCCCATGTTCGGATTTAAATCATACAAAAATTTATAAAATAATAATTTCAGGAAGGATCAGATGATCACTGATCTGACAGACAAACTCGATCTGCTTAATTTTAACATTTTTCTTACAAGCGCGTTGTTTTTCTTCGCGGGATACGCGTTCGCTCCGACCGCATGCTATAAAAAAATCAACTGGATTCTGGTTTATCCCCGTTGGCTTGTTTCAAAGCTGGATCATTTAGTAAAGAAAAAATGGAATCTGATGATCTTGTTTTTGGTTATTTTTTTGGTAAACGGAGCATCGCTCTTTATCAACCTATTATCCGGTTTCATTCCCGGTTTGCCGTTTCTGTTTGCTCTGTGGATGGGCGTTAACATCGGCGTTGTCAGTTATGATACGCTTGAAGGGAATTATTATTATGCAGCGCTCCTAAATCCCGTTGCCCTTTTTGAGTTACCGGCGGCGTTCATATCATTCACCATGGCCTTTCAATACAATCTGATAAATTTGAATATCCCTATGAAAGGAATAGCGGCGATACCGTTTTCTGAATACATACATCTGTTTATTGAAATTGTACTGCCGCTGCTTTTAATCGCGGGGATACTGGAAACAGCACTGATTAATTTCTCACAGAAACTGGAAAACAATAATGATCTTTAAGCCCGGATTCTAAATTTTTATTTTTCGTCCAGCAAATCATCCATCCGTTTATTATCTTCAATTCCGTTTTCGTCGTATTTCTGGTAATTGCTTCCGTACCCTTTATCCTGACGAATCTGGTTGAGTTTATTCTTTTTTAAGTAAAGTTCGGCTAATTTTTGAGGATCAAGTCCTACCAACTGGCATTTACTTACCCAGAAGTGCAGTTCATCAATCAATTCAATCCGGATGTTTTCCCAGTCAATTTCACTATAATCTTTCCACCATTTCCAGGGCAGGGAATCTTCCATTTCGATAGATTCGTGAATCAATGCCCGGTTATAGTTTAAGAGCCATTCAACTCTTCGGCGGACGGTCTCGCTGTCCTGATTATTCTGATCGCACACCTGGTCATAATCCTGTTCGTGCCGCTCCTTTAAAATACGCTTGTTAAGTTCATATTGTTTTTCGAAAATCACTTTCAAAATATCCATTAAATCTTCTCCTGTTTCTCCGGGGTTTGATTAAAATTAGTTTTAATAAATAAAAATTGAGTTTCCGCTCCCCGTTTGATAAAAAGACTCAAATAAGGAGGTTTCGTTTTTTCAATCAGATCAAACGCGTTCTTCATCTCTTCGAGACCGTTCACTTTTTGCTCGTTTACTCTAAGAATCAGATCACCTACAGATATACCCGCGATATCCGCCCAACCGGCCCGCTCGACCTTTGATACCCATACCCCTTCCGTATCAAAATCAAGTTGTTTGGCAAGAATAATATCCTTTGTTAGCTCCTTTATACTAAAACCAAGCGTTGAATTAGAAATTTCATCCGCGAGGAACTGACTGATTGGTATATCCGAAAGATAAACGGATACAGGAATATAATTTCCGTTACGAAAGACCATAAACTCTACGGGAGACGTTGTCTGGTTTCTGATCAGTTTTCTAAGAAATTCCAGGTCATTATTTTCTTCGGCATAAAGCATGGATTTGTTAATGGAAGTGATCACGTCTCCAGGTAAAAGTCCGGCATTTTCAGCAGGCGAATCCTGCATGACTGTGTTGATAAGGATACCTTTAACATCCGGATTATTATAATATTTTGCCATTGACCTTGTAAAGGGCTGCATATATATTCCCAGCCATTTTTTTCTGGAAGTCTCTTTTTCCCTATATACAGGAGGATCAATAATAAGATCTTTAAATACGGAGTAGGGGGTAATTTCCGAAAGCGCTGATGACTGACCGTCGTTAAACTCAAAAGATGAAGGCGCGGAATCCTTAACTTGAATAATTCCCGCTACCCGGCCTCGCTCATCAAGAACAAGCCCAAAACCGGAGAGATTCCGGATGTTGTATTCGGAAAGATATTTTGCCGAAGGTTTCCGCAGTATGGCATTTATAAAAGACTCATTGATTATCATCTCGTAATCATAAGACTGGCCCAGGTGGGACAAAATCAAAACCCGGCTTCCAAGATTCAATTTCACTTTTTCGCTGAATTGAATCGGGCTCTGCGTCGGTTTTGATTTAAGCCGGATAAATCCCACCCCTTTATCATCATCCTTGCCGACAAATTCAGCGGGTTGATAGTTTTCTCCCGAAAATTTGACCATAATATCCTTCGGTACTTCAGAGTGGGTAAAAAAGGAGGGAGAATCGCTAAATTCCAGGCTTGCCCGAAAGATACTCGAAGGGGTCATTATTAAGCCCTTGTCATCGACCAGAATGCCGGTGACATGTTTTTTCATACGGCTTTTATCAATAATGGCTTCTGATGTGGAAATTTGTTCAAAATACTCAACAAGAACAATTTTATCCTGTATTTTCCTGACGGCGTTTTGCCAATTGTCATTTGAGGCCGCTAAAACCGTGGAAAGTATCAATGAAAGCGTTATAATCAGAGGAAGTCTCGACATCTATTCGTCTCCTTTTATCAGGGCATAACGGTTCCGCTGGCCAAATTTCAGAAACAACATATGGGGTTTACCGTCATCTGAAAGAATCCGCTCATACTTTATTTTAAAATCATCCAGATCAGTTACTTCGACGCCGTCGATAGAAACCAGGACAAATCCCCGGTTGATATCGGCTTCATCAGCCTTGCTGCCGCGGCGTATTCCGGAGATAAGCACACCCCGTTCTGAATCCATTTGAAAATTTCTGACAATACGCGGTGTAATTTCCTGTACCGAAAGACCCCATTCATCACATTGAAATTCTGAGCCGCTGAATTTTCCCTGTTTTCTGGAGATCACTTTTATAGATTTATTACTTCCCTTATGGATTACATCAAAGCTGATTTCACTGTCAATCGGTAGATTTGATACGAGTAAACGGAGCTTAGGGAGTTCTTCCTGGTAAACTGCTGAAACCGGTTTTCCGTTAATCCCTGTGATCACATCTCCGGGTTCCAGACCCGCTGAATCGGCGGGAGAATTTTGATCGACGGAAGCGATAAGCACACCTTGAAGATCGGGCTGATTTTTATATTTTCGGTATTCCTTGATTTCCTGCCATTCGATCCCAATCCATGAACGTTGAACTTCTCCATGATCCAGAAGCTGATTTATCACATAACGCGCGGTATTGATCGGGATGGCAAAACCGAGATTCTCTCCAAATACAACGGCGCGGGCATTAATCCCGATAACTTTTCCATCCAGATCGACCAGCGGGCCACCGCTGTTTCCGGGATTGATCGCGGCGTCTGTCTGGATCCACAGATTAAAGGGGGAAATCATCTCCCCAACGTCTGAAAAGTAGCGGTCAATGGAGCTGATGACACCCATCGATAATGAGCGCGCCAGGCCCAGCGGCGAACCCAGAGCAAGCACAATTTGACCGACTTCGAGACGGTCGCTTTCGCCGAATTCCGCATACGGGACGGAGGTAAGACCTGCCTGTGCCAGATCTAATTTCAGCACGGCAAGATCAGTCCAGGGATCAAGACCGACAACTTCAGCCTCAAGCTCTATTTTGGAAGACAGGGTGCATCTCACGAATCTCGCCTTTTCCGCGACATGATTATTGGTCAGCACATACCCGTCCCGGCTAAAAATCACCCCGCTGCCGGTTACCTGAACTTTTCGTTTCTCGCCTGATGAAAAAATTTCCTTTACGGGCTGTATATGCACCAGCGCCGGGAACACCCTCTCCCTGGCTTGCCGGATTTGATCGTTGAGACTTTGTCCGTTAACATGATTTATAATTATAATAGATAAAAGAACAACTATTAATCTGCCGAGAATCATGGAATTTCCTTCCCTAATATGCTTAATTTGCGTCCCAGAATATTTTCTATCCGATCTGTTTTGCTTTTCAGCCGACTTTCACTGCCTTTACGGTAATCAATTTTAGCAGATATTGAAATACGCGTACAGTCCTTTTCCAGTTCCAGAAAACATTTTCTTACAACGTCCATGACTTCGGTATATTCCCCTTCGAGAATCGTTGCCATGGCATTCAACTGATAAGTTACGCCACTCTTATCAATAATATCCAGAATTCGGGCAACATAAGGAGAAAGGCTTTCTCCTTTATCAAGCGGACTCATTGTAAACTCTAATAAAACCATAAAACCCCCTGAAATTAATTCGCCGGATAAACAAAGATAGACGGGATTCAAAAATTACCAAAGAAAGGCCGGAAATTATTTATCCTTGGATTCCAGTGTTCTGTTATAAAAAGAAAGAAAACGCATGGAACGAAATAACAGAATAAAATAGACTAAGACCAATCCAAGAAGGATTCCCGTACGGGAAAAATTGGATATCATTTTGTACCAGTGTAAAAATCCGCTAAAAAAGATTAAAATGGCGATAAATGAAAGTAAGCCGGTATAAAAGTGTAATTTCCCGGCTTGTATGGGTTTAATTCTTTTTTCCTGTTTCAATTCGAGCATCATAATAATAAAAGCGACAAGACTTAACATTACCGCTAAGATAAATTTAGTCGCCACCATCCAGTCAAAAATCTCAAAAATAAAAAAACTGATGACAAATGTCAGAATCGGTATAAATTCATATAAGGATTGTTTATTCTCCTGCTCCTGCATGCTAATTTCCTAACTCGGCTATATTGTTTTTTTCATTACAAATATCTGACGCGGGGAACGGATCGTGAAGGGAGAGCTGTCAAAATTCCCAAAAACATTGATAATCTCAAATCCGATATTTTCAAGATGATATCGAAGTTCGGCGACAGTATAATCACGCACATGAAACATCCTTTTAATCCGTTTCCCCTCCGGTGTTATAATCTGTCGTTCGTTGGTTATGATGCCGGAAATAGGATTGTGGGATATTTCATCAAGGATTAAATACTCATCGCTGGTAAAAAACCAGTTTCTTTTCCTGTTTCGTTTTAAAAATTCAATAGGGTTGAAATAGTCAATAATCAGATATCCATCGCGATTTAACCCTGCATGAACGCGCTTTAGAATTTCGAGATTACGCTTATCGTCAAAATAAAACAAGGAAGAAAACAGACTGTAAATTAAATCATACTTATCCGTTTCTTCAAAATCGTTCATATTTTTATGAATAAATTGAGGAGGATTTGACAACGCGGCGGCATTTTCTTTTGCCATATTTAAAAATTGAATGGCAAGATCCATTCCGGTGACATGAGTAAAGCCTCGTCCGGCGAGTTCAATAGCATGTCTTCCGTGACCGCAGGCAAGATCCAGGATAAGACCGTCCCTATCTATTTCCGAATGCTCGATGAGAAAGTTGACTTCCGAATCGGTTTGTTCCTTTCCGGTGATCCTGTCAATTGACTTTAAATAATATTCATCAAAAAAATCTTCTGTCCAATGCATATCTAAACTCCATTGATGGACATGAATCAATTAATTGCAAAACGAGTGGCCGGGAAATAATCCTTATATAAGATTATATTTGCGGATACTCTTATAAAGTTCCTGAAGGACAACTTTGGTAATACCGGTTGCCGGTACAGCCAGAAGCATCCCGATTATGCCAAAAAACTGTCCCCCGATCACAACTGCAAAAATAACAAGCAGCGGATGCATGTCCACACTTTTTGCGACAACAAGCGGTTGAATTACAACATTATCGATGAGCTGAATGATGGCGAACGCGGCGCCTACCATTAAAATACTCTGCCCGTCACCGCCATTCATCATTACCACCACAATAGCGGCCACTGCCCCCACTAAAGGACCGACATACGGGATCATGTTGGCAAGCCCCGCAAACACGCCGATAAGGATGAAGTAATTTACATTAAGTGTCCAGAGAGCAATAATAGATAAAGCGCCAATAATCATCGCGTCAAAAAATTGACCGCGCAGATAGCCTCCAAGCTGAAGATCTGTTTTATAAATCATGTTCAGAATCATTTCGAAATATCTGTTTGGTATAATGTTGACAAAAGCCTTTTTCATACTCCGGCCGTCTTTTAACAAAAAAAACACCGCAAACGGAATAATTACCAGGGTAGTGACAAGCGAAACCATATCCAGAATATGGGAAAAAAATGTTCCGGAAAAAGAGGATAACATTGAATTTATACTGTCCTCAAGCCCCAATTCCTGTCCGGCGAGTATAGGGATGTTTTCCTGAATCATTTCTTCGATTTTCAAAATAAACGACGCGACCAGATCCGACTGAATGCCTTTCTGAATATTGCTGAGTTCAACAATCAGTCGGGGCACTAAAAAATAACCCATTGTTGCAAAAAATATGACAATTATCAGGAAAATGACGATTGTCGCCTGTGTACGGGACATACCCTTTAATTCAAAATAACTGGCAATGGGATCAAGAATATAGGCGAGCAGACCTGATACCAGAAGTATGGTAATAGTGGATCTTAAAGTCAAAAGAAGCCATCCGATCGCCGCCAGAAACATAATTATGACGATGAATTTGATAAATCGTCCGACTGTATAATCCATTTAGTTTTCCTTTTTCAGTTCTTCAATTTGCTGCTCATATTCGTTTAATTTTAATTTCAGTTGACGGTTTTCGATGGTGGTGACGCGCAGACGTTCCGCGATCATCTGGGCGAGTTTCTGAAGAATTTTGTTACCGGTATGAGGACTCGTCTCCAATAAATTAAAAAGATCGGGCTGGAAAAACCCAAGCATTACAGCCGGCTCAATCGCTGTTACGCTTGCCGTTCTGGGACCTTCAAGCAGAAGAGCCATTTCACCAAAAAAATCGCCTTTGCCGAGAGTGGCCAGTAGCTTTTTTTCTTTTCCAAGAGTAACATTGACCTTCCCCGACTGAATGATAAACATACCCACTCCGGGCTCGGTTTCATTAAAAATTATTTCATCAATTTTGTACGTCCGTCGATGTAAAATGCGTTCTACGGCTCGTAATTCTTTTTTGTCAAGCTCATGAAATATTGGAATTTCTTTCAAAACAGTGTAGATGTTGTCAGCCTGTTTTTTCTCTTTTTTGAAGATGTTAGACCAATAAGTGTCTTCTTGCATAAGTGCCTCCGGGGCCGTTTTTAAGGTTGTTTTCAAATATAAACCGTACTTAAAATTATGGCAAGGATTATCTTGATGACTCTATTTTACAGAACATTTTTCTAAATATAGTGATGTAATTATCAGGTTGCCTTATATTTTCCGGAAAATCCCGGAAATTTTGAATTGAAATAGATTAAAGACTATATTTTATGTTGATTAAAAAATGACCGCATTAAAAAAAACGGGAGGTCCATGATGCGTACTATATCTGTTTTAATCTTAGTACTAATGTTAACTTCATCTCTGTCAGCCCAGGGAAACGCTGAGTACAGAAAAAAAGTTGTCTGGGGCAAAGAGAAGACGATTCTTACTACCGATTTTAAAGATGTAAAAAAGCCTTCCCTGAATGATTTTAAAAAAATATTTCACTTTGACCCCATAAGGCAGGACACCACCGGAACATGCTGGGCTTTTTCAAGCATTTCATTTATTGAGTCAGAAATGGCAAGACAGGGATACGGCAAAGTTAAACTATCCGAAATGTATATCGCCTACTGGGAATATATTGAAAAGGCGCGCCGATTTGTCCGGGAAAAAGGGGATTCCGAATTTGGCGAAGGGTCGGAACAGAACGCCACCCTGCTGCGCATGAAACAGTACGGATGCGTGCCCTCGGATGTTTATACAGGGCTTATCAATGGATTGCAAAAGCACAATCACGAACCAATGTTCAAAGAAATGAACGATTATCTGACATTTGTAAAAAAGAACGAATACTGGGATGAGACCGTTGTTTTGAGTACCATCAGGCAGATTCTAAACAAATATATCGGCGAACCTCCGACAGAATTTGTGTATGAGGAACAGAGTTACAATCCGATGACATTTATGCAAAAAGTGGTAAGAATTAATCCGGACGATTATGTGGATTTTATGTCCACGCTCAAGATCCCGTTTTATACCGCTGGTGAATATGAAGTGCCGGATAACTGGTGGCATTGTCAAAATTATTATAATATTCCGCTCGATGAGTTTTACAGCCGCATAAAAAATGCCGTCAAAAACGGATATACGATTGCGATTGGCGGCGATGTCAGTGAAGCCGGCAAAAGCGGCGAGAATGATATTGCTCTAATTGTACCCTGGGATCTTTCACAAAAAGATATAAATCAAAATTCACGGGAATACCGGTTTTATAATAAAACGTCAACGGATGATCATGGAATACATCTGGTCGGATATACAAGTAAATTTGGTCATGACTGGTTTCTCATAAAAGATTCGGGTTCCAGCGCGTATAACGGAGACCATAAAGGGTATTATTTTTTCAGGGATGATTTTATCAAACTGAAGATGCTTAGCTTTATGGTTCACAAAGACGCGGTAGCGGAAATGATGAAAAAAATGAATACAACCCGGTAGGAAAGATGTGTTTCGCGCAACTTTCTGGTTAATAAAACGTAAGTACAAGATTTGATAATGTATGTGCAGACTTTCAAATTATCATGCGATTTTTCAGGAATTCTGCATGGAACCAGTCATTGTTTTCAAGGGGATGTAATGAAAAATGCAGCGCTCAGTTTATTGATATTATTGATTTTTAGTTTTGCCGCTAAGGCCGATGAGGGGATGTGGACTTTTGATAACCCACCCATGAAACAACTAAAGGAACGGTATGGTTTTGTGCCGACACAGGAGTGGCTCGATCATGTAAGGTTGTCCAGTGTCAGGTTTAACGATGGTGGTTCGGGTTCATTTGTAAGTCCAAATGGCCTGGTTTTGACAAACCATCATGTCGCGCGCGGCCAGCTCCAGAAATTATCATCAGCTGAAGCAAATTTTGTGGTTGACGGGTATTACGCGAGATCGATGGACCAGGAACTGAAGGCGACAGACCTCGAACTGAATGTTCTTGTGTCTATGGAAGATGTCACTGCCCGTATCAATAAATCAGTTAAAAAAAATATGACTGATCAGGAAGCGCTTGAGGCCCGTAAGGCTGAAATGGCTAAAATTGAAAAGGAAAGTCTGAAAAAAACAGGACTTCGGTCGGATGTGATCACCTTGTATCAGGGCGGAGAATACTGGCTTTACCGGTATAAAAAATACACGGATGTCCGGATTGTGTTCGCTCCGGAAATGCAGGCCGCGTATTACGGCGGGGATTTCGATAATTTCACCTATCCAAGGTATGATTTGGATATGGCTATCGTCCGTGTATATGAGAACGGTAAACCCGTTAATTCGAAAAATTATCTGAAATGGAATACGGGCGGCGCCGGTGAAGGAGAACTGGTCTTTGTTCCGGGAAATCCGGGATCGACCAATCGTTTGCAAACAGTAGCCCAACTGGAACGTCAGCGTGATTTTTCTTACCCTTACCGGTTGCGTATGATTAATCGCCGTATTGAAGTGTTAAAAAAATATTCCGAACGGGGACCGGAACAGGCGCGTCAGGCCAATGGACAGATCTTTGGACTAAGTAACGCGATTAAGGCATGGTCCGGAGAGTACAAAGGGCTGCTTGATGAATCCTTAATGGAAAAGAAGAAAAAAGATGAAGCGGAATTTAAAGCGCTGGTCAACAGTAAACCCGAATGGAAAAAGGAATATGCAGAGGCGTGGGACGAAATTTCCGCCGCTGAAGATGCGATGGTTGAAATGCTCAAATCATTGCGATACCGTTCCGTAAGCGGGTCGAGAATGTTTGGCATGGCTGAGACCATTGTAAAATATGTCGCGGAGATAAATAAGCCGGATGGTGAACGTCTGGAAGGATTTCATGATTCTCAGCTTGAAACCTCTCTTTTTTATCTGCTATCGCCCGCTCCGTCATATCCGGAGTTAGAAAAAATAATGCTCGCAGACGGATTACTGCAGTCACTTGAAAATCTTGGTGAAGAAGATCCGTTTATAAAAATCGTATTAAATGGTAAATCCCCGGAAGAAGTCGCCGCTGACCTGATAGACAGAACGCAAATAGCGGATCCCGCTTTCCGCAAATCCCTGATTGACGGTGGCATAAAGGCAGTAGAAAACTCAGACGACCCGATGATTGCTCTGGCGAAAAAACTTGATCCGATGAGCAGAGCTATGGACAAGGAAAAAGAGGATAAAGTTGAAAGTGTTGAAGCGGCCGCGGAACAAAAACTTGGCCGGGCGCGATTTGCCGTGTATGGGAAATCTGTCAATCCTGATGCTAATTTTACCCTTCGACTCTCATACGGTAAGGTAGAAGGATACGAAATGAACGGAACAATGGCGCCATCAAAAACAACGTTGTACGGATTGTATGATCGCGCGAACAGCTTTGATTTCCAGCCGCCGTTTAATCTGCCAAAACGGTTCATTGAAAGAAAAGACAAGCTGGATCTGAGCACACCTGCGAATTTTGTAAACAGCTGCGATATAATCGGCGGGAACTCGGGTTCTCCGGTGATCAATCAGAAAGCAGAGCTTGTGGGCCTGATTTTTGACGGAAATATCGAAAGTCTCGTCGGAAGATATATTTACTATGAATCCAATAACCGGTCTGTTGCCGTGCACTCATCTTATATGATTGAAGCATTGAGAAAATTATATGACGCGTCCGATCTGGCGGATGAACTGGAAGGGAAAAAGGCGCTTTAAGTTTTAGTTTTTTTTGGGCCCTGACGGTAAAGATCAGGGCCTTTTTCATTTATCGTATCCGCGGTATTTCTTCTTTCCACAAAACGTACTAAATTTTTCAAATTATGATTTAATGTTTCGATTATTTTTTCATTCGGAATTTTAAAACTGACTGAAGGCATCAGGGTTATACGAATCCTGTCCTCAAGTAGATGATAATGCAAACCTAAATATTTTATATACGGCAATCGAATTCCCGGTCTTCCGACGATCGGAACTTCCGAAAAATTCTGCGGATGAGAAACAATCACATCTCTGTTCAGCAGATCAAACATTCCAAGCATTCTGAGCAGAAGGATCGAAATTGAAGCGATCACCATGGTCACAAAAAGTTTGAATCCCTTTTTTGAACGGATAAAAAGCGCCATTATGATATGACTCGAAAGATGTTCCCGGGCTTTTCCGCAGACAAGACGTTGGGAAGTCAATGCTTCTTGCAGGATCGTTATCTCTGTCGCGTCGCCGTCGCAGTTCTTCGAAAGAAGTTCAGCCATTCTGAGAACTTCGGGCGTTGAGACCATTGCGGTTTCCAAGGACATACAGCGAAACTTTGACATGGCGAGAAATTGTTCAATCCGCACCTTTTTACCGGTCAGTGAATTTAGAGCTGTTTGCAATGCTACGATAAATGAAGATACCGGATCAAGACGATGTTTTTGAAAAAACTCCTTCCCGATACCGGATATTTCAAAGGTCGCGCGCTGATCGTCGTTGATGAATTGAAGATCTTTTTTTGCCGGTTCAAGGATTGATGGATCAAAATCCCAATTTAACCGAACGGCAGGGGGCAGATTTTCAGAGTTCACTGTTTTCTCATTTTCCGGATATATTTCCGTCGAACGACAGTAGATTTCGGCTGCGGCTCGAACCATGGTGTTACCGTCCAGGTATGTACTGAAATTGCAGATAATACCCGCTTTTGCGTTTCTGAATACAACAATTTGCAGGCTTGAATGAAACCAGCGGTTGGTATAATTTCCGCTGTGAATCATGCGGGCCGCCTCGGCATAGTCAACCGGTTGCTCGTTCAGATCGATGCAGATCGTCAGGAAACTGTGCTTGATAATCTCAAGTGAATCGCGGTTGGTTGCCGCTTTTCGCAGCTTTTTAAACGCGCGGAACTGTGTTTTGTTGGAGGCGGCTGTCAGTATTCCGGGAGAATACCCGGTTAAATTTTGAGCATCTAAAGAAATGTGTTCAAGGGCAACGCGAAGCCGGTTTACAGAAGGATGTTCATTTGCGGGCCATACTTTCAAAATGTAAATCTGCCCGTTTGCAAATACCGTAATCTGTGAATTTTCAGTACTCTTAAATATTCTTGCCGTACGTCCGTCCACAACCTGACATGTCGAAAATAAATTGGGATATTGCCCCATTTCAAGTATTTGGTCGCGGTGTATATCGGGTTTTAGCCTTGCTGTGATGATATCATGATAGAGGGTGCGCGCTCCAAGTATCAGTTTTGCGGCTCGCGCAAACGGATCATTGACGCCCGGTTCGTCTTTTAACGCCAATGTCGCTGAAATCACCGGAGTAAAGAGTCCCGGCTCACGAAGATCGCTTCGCCGAAGGACCGGTTCAGGATCCGCGGAAAATTCCTTATAAAAAGCGTCAAATCCAAGAATTTTTTTTGTTAGTGAAAGAACCAGTCTTGGAATGAAATGATTTTTTAATCCAAGTCCTTCGGGATTATTCATCCTGGCAGAATCGGGCAGCGGAATTAATGGAGGCTTTGGATAACCGGGAATAATCTCATACAAATCATTTGTACGTTCACGGTCATTCATTTTAGATCTCCGTATCGATATCAACCAACCCTGTTAAACATAAAAATTGAAACATATGAACCGATGACAAACTGAGAATGGGAATCGGGGAGTCGGTTCTGATATAATAAGATAAATGGTGTAAATTATAGAGTTGTGTCCCAGATTAAAATATTACGAAAACTTTTGATTAACATTTTACGGTTGAATGATGATTAATGTCCGAGATTTCGACAGAAATATTTAAAGATCCGCGCATAAAAATGATATTAATTTTGGATCTGTAAAGATGGAGCAAGTAAAAAAATAATTAAGCGGTTCGTGAACATATTAAAACGATACTATATTGCGACTTTTAGCCCTAAACCAAAAAACCCACTCAAGTAAAAACAATAACTTAAGTGGGTTTTTGTGGGCGGTATAGGATTCGAACCTATGACCCCCTGCTTGTAAGGCAGGTGCTCTAAACCAGCTGAGCTAACCGCCCGAATAAAATGGCTGTCTATTCTTTTTTCTTGTCCCTGATAAAAATCGCGATTGGGATGATTACCAAATACGCGATGACCAGAACAACAGGAGCCAGCGTTCGGGATAAAAATCCGTTCACCGGCGGCTGAGCCATTAATATATAACCGATTACAATTGTAATCAAGCCGATTGAGAGTAAATATAAATTTCTTTTTCCGAAAGAAATTCCCTGGAATTTGGTCTGCTCTCTGGTTGATTTTGCCATGAGATCTCTCTCCTGAAGGGCTTGATCTTAATTTTAATTTTCAATTTAGCTTTTAAACGGCGACTCAATCATCATACCGACTTTGTGAAACCAACATAATTCTGAATTTCGACTACCATATACCGGTCGAAAACAGAGCGCTAATATAAAGGAATAAAATAAAAAAAACAAATAATTCGCACTGGAAATAAAATAGACGCTTTGTTCGTAAAGCTGATATTTATAAATCTGATTGCAATTTAGATATCCAGCATTTAACTTAATCTATGAACAACAAATATTAACTCATCTCTCTCTTAACTTCTGAAATTATATGATAACAAAATCGCAAAAGATCCGGCTCGGAATTTTTATCGTCTTCGCCTTCGCAATCCTGATACTGGCTGTACTTGCCTTATCCGTCAATCGTTTTTTTGAAGAAAAAGACGTCTATCATATTGCCTATCAGGATGTATCGGTGAGCGGTCTGGAACCGGGCAGCTCCGTAAAATATCTGGGAATCCGGGTCGGTACGATCAGGGACATAAAAATTGATCCCAACGATGTGAACCGGGTTATTGTTACAGTCGCGCTGGATGCGGGGACACCCATAAAAGATGATGTTAAGGCGGAGATTTCCACCGTTGGTATCACGGGTCTGAAATTAATAGAATTGCGAGGCGGCAGCAATGAAGCAAAATTGTTAAAGCCCGGTAAATATATCCAGGCGGGTAAATCCGTGACGGAAGATATTACCGGAAAAGCGGAAATTATCGCGGAGAAAATCGAACTGACTTTGAACAATCTGATTGAATTGACATCCGGCGAGAACCAAAAGAAAATTTATGATCTTGTTGATAACACAACCATTACCGTTGAACAAATCAACAAAATGCTAAAGCAGAACAAAGAAAGTATGGCCCGCACGATGACTAATATTGATACCATGATGCAGGATCTTGTTTACGCGGGTAAATCGACGAGAAGAACAACAGAGACGATCGCGTCAATCGTTGAATCGGATACATTCAAAGCGACTATTGAGAATATCTCGGGAATTTCGCGTAAATTACGCGAAGCCGATATCTACAATCTGATAAAAGAACTGAATACGACCGTGACCACCCTAAATAAAATGTTGGGTCAAACACAGATATTATATTCGCAGAACAGGGGTAAACTGGTCCAGACGATCAATGATTTAAGTGAAACGGTCACCTATCTAAATCATGCCGCGAGAATGATCGATGAAAATCCATCGATTCTGATCGGCGGCACCAAACCTGATAACCCGCCTGATGATAAATTGGATGACTAAATGAAATATCTAATAATCCTGTTTTCAATATTCATTTTATTATCCTGTTCTTCGAAACAGGTAGTGACCAGATATTATATACTTGAAAATTATAGTATTTCGGATGATGATAGTCAGGCGGACAGTCTTGAGATAACAACACTGCCCTATATCGTTGAAATCCGTCCTTTCATTGTTGCCAAAGCCTATAACCAGAGCAGGATCGCGCTAAGAACAAACAGCAATGAACTCAACTACTTTTACTTTCACCATTGGGCCGATCTGCCCGGGTCAGCCGTTACATTTTTTACATGGAAGCGAATTCATGATTCGGGTCTTTTTAAGATATGTGAAATTCGATTGTTTGATCACGAGCCGCGCTATCAGATAAACGGCCTGGTGGAACAAATCGAGCGTATCGATATGAAAAAGAACTCTTCGGCACATTTAAAAATGACCATGGATTTGACTGACGCCAAATCCGGAGAACTGATTCTAAGACATTCATTTGATACATTTGTTCCGATGAAAGGTTCGGCAGGAATGAATGTTTTTGCCAGGAACGTAAGTCAGATTCTAACCAATGAAGTAAATTCTTTTATTAACCGAATTTATACCACACTTAAAAATTAAACTGGACAATATTTTTAGGATGAATCAAGAGAGTCTTATTCTTCCGGAATATTTAACCTTTGATAATGCCGAGCAAATATTCCGGAAAGCAAAAGAAATGCTTACCGGTAAAAAGGCAGCGGATTCGCTGAGCATCGACTTTTCATCGGTGACGAGGATAGACAGCGCCGGTGGGATTGCCATCGACCGTATTTCGACGATGGCCGAAAAAGACCACAAAAAAGTAGAACTCATAAATGTCCCGGATGAAATAAATCAATCTCTCATTCTCTTTAGAAGAAAACATTCTGAAGAACCTCCCGATCCGCCGCGAAAAGGTATGTTTGAATCAACGGGCGGCTTTGTATATGATCTGTTAAAAACATCAAAAGATTTTATCCTGCTGCTGGCAAATATCACATATTGGGGATTAGTCAGTCTTTTCAGAACCAAATTGCGGCGCAAAGGCGAAGTGATACGTCAAAGCATTTCGATTGGGGTAAACGCTCTTCCTATCATCTCCCTGATCGCGTTTTTAATCGGATTTATTACGGCGTTACAATCCGCGGCGCAGCTCAGACAGTTCGGCGCCAATATCTTTGTGGCCGATCTTGTGGCGATCGCCATGGTCAGCGAAATGGGCCCACTGATCACCGCGATCATGGTGGCGGGGCGTTCGGGCTCGGCCATCGCCGCTGAAATCGCGACCATGCAGGTTACGGAAGAAATTGACGCTCTCAAGGCAATGGGTATTGATCCGATACCGTATCTGATCGTTCCAAAAGTAATCGCGATTACACTCACGCTTCCGATGCTGACCATGTTTGCCAATTTTATCGGAATTTTCGGAGGCGCCGTTATCGGCATGACCTATCTCGATATTGATTTGATTCCTTTCTATAACGAGGTTTTGACCGTGTTAAGATATAAGGAAATCATGACTTCTCTTGTTAAAAGCATCATATTTGCCCTGATCATCGTTATTACCGGCACACATTTCGGGTTGGAGGTGAAAGGCGGTTCCGAAGGCGTCGGGAGGTCAACAACCGCCTCGGTGGTGATGTCCATATTTTTAGTAATTGTCGCGGACAGCATTCTTGGATTATTATTTTATTTTGAATGATCACATGAAAACTATAATTAATATAGAAAATTTGAGCAGCGGTTATAATGACCGGCTTATTTTAAACGATATTTCCCTTGAAGCGTTTCAGGGTGAAATTCTGGTGATTTTAGGTACCAGCGGTTGCGGGAAAACAACCCTTCTGAAACATTTGATAGGATTGCTGCAGCCGCGTGAAGGTATTATTGAAGTGTTTGGCAAAAACATTGTGAATATGGATGATGAAGATTTCAATCAACTCCTGAAGCGGGTTGGAGTCCTTTTTCAGAACGGCGCGTTGCTAAATTCAATTACGGTCGGAGAAAACATTTCAATTCCGCTTGAGCAGCATACTAATCTGTCACCCGAGCTGATCGAACAGATTGTCAGGTTAAAGCTGGAACTTGTCGGTCTTGGTCATGTGTTTCACTATCTACCTTCCGAACTATCGGGGGGAATGAGAAAACGCGCCTCCCTGGCGCGGGCGATTGTTCTTGATCCCAAACTGCTGTTCGCGGACGAACCGGGGGCCGGACTGGATCCGGTGACCGCGGAATCGTTAGACCGATTACTCCTGTCATTAAAAGAACAACTCGGAATGACCCTGGTTATTGTCACACATGAAATCGCCAGTATCCGCCGGATTGCAGACCGGATCCTATATCTGCATGAAGGCCGTGTATTATTTCTTGGCAAACTTGAAGACGCTCTTAAAAGTGATATACCTGAAGTAAAATCTTTTTTCAGCAGTCATCTGATTTCTTAAAAATATCTTGAGTCATAGGAAGAAAACGGGATGTTTCATTAACAGGATGAACTTCCATGCAAAAATTTTTTATTGCTTTTTTTGTGCTTCTTTCTCCGATTACTTTATACGCTCAAACGGACAGCCTGCAAATCGAATGGGCTGAATTATCAGAAGAAGGAACAGAAATTACTGAGATACTTGAAAATCTGTCCTCAAATCCCGTCAGTATGAATGACGCGGACAGAGAAGAATGGCTGTCCATTCCATTTATCACTCCGGAAATGGCAGACTCAATCCTATCCGTAAAAGACAGAAAAGGCCGTTTTGCAAGCAAAAGGGAATTGAGTAGTATCGTAGGCAGAAAGCTCTATTCAAAGATAAAAGATTTTGTGATTCTGTCACGGCCATCCCCTCATAAAACGACTTTCACGCAAAAAAATTACAGGTCGGTGGAAGAGCCGGAAGAGATTAAAAATAATGTTTATACTGGAGATGAATATTACAGCTATACAAAAATGCAGTATCAGTACGGCAATTCACTCAAAGCGGGTTTTCTGGCAAATAAGGATGTGGGGGAAAACAGCTATCTGGATCTTTGGCGGATTTCTGTTGAATATAAAAAAGAGAACTGGCGTGTAATCGCGGGCAGTTATTATCTGCAGTTTGGGGAAGGGCTTCTCTTTTCAAATCCATTCAGTTCGCAAAAAAGCTCAATGGCGACTATGCCGTTTAGGACAGGATACGAGGGTGGAAGTTATTATCTGAGTACGCTCGAAAACAGCGGACAGACAGGCGTCTATTTGAGTACAAATCTTGCTTATGAAAGTAAACTGCATGTTTTCTACGGCAGGAATCAGCGGGATGCCAGGCTGAATCAGGATGGGGTGATAATAGGGATTGATTATGACGGATATCACCGGACAGAACACGAAGAAGACGGTAAAGATCTGATTAATGAAAATATGCGGGGGGTTGCCCTTACGACTAATTTGATACCCTCCACGCATGTTGGTCTGATCTGGTCGGGCGTCTCCTGGGATCCCGGTCTTTCTTTTAATATTGAAACCGCGGGCGAGTCCGAAGCGCGGCGGCAATATTACAATTTCTCCGGTGATGGTCTGAACGAACAGGGAATTTATTATCAGACCGGTTTCAGGCAACTGAGCCTGAGTGGCGAAGCGTCCTTCTCAGATGAAGGCTCTCCGGGGTATATCCAATCCATTTATCTTAAGAATGATAAGTCGAAAATCGGTGTGAAATACTGGTATCTGACACGGAATTTTCAATCACCCTATGGAAGGGTGTTCGATGATTCCGATCCGTTCCCCCGCGCTGAAGAAGGGATTTATCTGGGAATCACCATTGATCCCGCCGATAAATTAACCGTAAACGGATATAAACTGCTGAAAAAAAGTCTTTGGCGTGAATATTTTGAACCAATGCCGGTAAAGTCAGATGAATGGCTGCTGCAGACCGATTATAAGATCGAAAGAGGTGTGATCACCGCTCGTTTGCGGCAAAAACAATCAGAAGAATTTACATACGACACGGATGAACGACAGTATCGATTTACTAGCGATCAGACTTATTTGCGTCTTCAGTTCGAATACCGGCCGTCCGGAAAGTTACGGCTTCGGACAAGATGGGAGTTTACGCGGTTACAGCCGGGTTCGGAAGAAGGAACCAATCTGTTTCAGGATATATCATTTGCCACTTCAGGCAATACGACAATCAGCGGCAGGATTAGTTTTTTTGAGACAGAATCATGGGATACAAGGATATATGAATATGAATCCGATATTCCGGGCAGTTTTGCTAATATTCCGGTTTATGGAAAAGGTCATAAATGGTACATTATGATACGAAAAACTATGATTGAAAACGTGAGTGTATGGTTGAAACTACGTTACAGATATATGGAAGACATCAATGTTTTATCAAACGGGTGGCAGATGACAGAATCAACACTTTCCAGGGACATCCGGTTTCAGATGCAGCTGAAATTATGAATTTTTCATCGATTGACTGGAGGAACAGACGGGTGGCAGAAACTCAATAACGCGGATTTGTCAGGGATGCATCCCGGTCATCTTCGCCGGGTAATTCGACCGTTTGGTAATGAATCCTGTTTGGTAATGTCATTCCGTAATATAATCTATGCAAAAATCCTCCTTTGACGGCTGCCAGTCCTTCCGCTTCTCCATGCGGATCGCCTTTTAGCGACTTTACAAGCTGGTAATTTTGTGAAATATCATGAATATCAATCCGGGTCGGGAAGGAATACAGAACGGCCAGGAACCGGTCGCCGATAATATCTGATCCCTGGATATGGCTGTATTCAGAAGGACTTATAGAGGGCTGTAAATGCGTCACCTGCTGCAGTTTATCACCCCGGGAATGGCGCGTTATTATAATCTGCGTTCCGGAAGTCAGGCCGTAATGAACCTCATCATCATGTATGAATGTAAATTGCAGATTCCAGCCGGTATCAAGCGTATCACATTCAATCTTCAGAATTTCACCGGTATATTTGTTAATCCAACCTACATGGCTGAATTTGGAGTTGTTCCAGCCGGTCAGAATCAGATTGTCCCCGCTAATTTTAATATCATTTGGGTGTTTTAGCGAAAAGGGAAGCGGGAAGCTGTTGATTTCAGTAAGGGTCAATTGGTTAAATAAATAAGTTTTAATAGTACCGGCGGTATCATCATCAAAACCGATATAAAAAATTAAGGAGTCGGGGCCGGTTTTTTCAATAGCCATACCCTGCAGACTGGAATTGTGCGGAATTATTGTTACATAGTGAATCCCGTCCGGGTTTTCGGTAGAACAAGAAAGCAGGTTAAAAACGGAAAATATGGTCAGTGACAGCGATTTATTTATCATGTTTTATTCCAAGCATTGACTAATAAATGCCAATCTTTATCCGCTTTTAACGAAACCCGGATTCATATTTGACCGGAAATATAATCAAAAAAGAAGCCGGAATCAGGAAAATCGTATCCACCTGAAAATTTCATTCCATGATGGTTTTTTCCCCTGCATTAGCGTAGCCATCCTGAATATCCGACCAGCGATAAAAAGGATAAATACTATGGAAATAACCAAAATCACTGTTGTGATATAGATATCAGTCGTAATGGGCGTACTGCTTAGCGGTATTCTTAATATCATGAACGAAGGCGTGAAAATTGGAATATAGCTAAGAGCGCGGATAAGAAGCGAATTCGGTTCCGCCAGAACAAGCAGCGATAAAAATATCGGGAAAACGGCAATCGCGCGCAAAAACTGGTTTACCTGCTGGGCATCGTATTCGCTCGTGAAAAAGGATCCCACGGTGACAAAAATAGATCCATAAAATAAAAAACCAAGGCTGAAATAAAGCAGAAAATAAAGCGCGTGTTCCGCGTTAAGGTAACTGATATCCTGGTTCGGAAGCACTCCGGATGAAATGATCAGCGCGGTCATTCCGAACCAGATAAAGATTTGAAGCAGCCCGAGGAGGCCCAATCCGAGAATTTTACCCGCCATTATTTGTCTGCTGCTGGCAAAGGAGAGAAGCACTTCCATGACTTTATTTGACTTTTCGGATAGAACCCCGCTAAACAGATAGCCGCCGGTGGTAAAAATCGCGATAAACAAAAGAAAAACACCAATGATGGGCCCGTAAAACTGAACATAAAAATTCCATTCTTTCTGCCCTTTGGCAAAGAGCTGATACTTTCTGATATGCACCGGTTTCAGCCATTTGGCGACGGTTGTATTGTCAATATTATCATCGGTGATGCGTTTCTTTATGATAATATTTTGGAGGATCTTATCCAGGCGTTCGGTATCCAGAAAATCGCCGGGATTCTGTGAATGGTGCTCCATGTTTCCTGTTTTTGTAAAATTTCCGGAGAATACCAGATAGGCGTTCAACACATTGGAGATCAGGAGTGAATCAGCCATCACACGAGCTTCACGCTCATATACAGAGTCCACCGTGGCTTTAAACCGAGTAGCTTCTATATCGACAAGCTCTTTTTCTTCACGGGTTTCCTGAAGTCTTTCATAGGATGATTTCAGCATGAACGCGCGATTCCTGGTTTTTGTGTTCTTATAATAGTCCGTTCGTTCATCCTTAATCTGATTATACAGCGCGTTCAAAGAATCCTGCCGCGCCAGAATTTCATTGAATTCATTCTGCTTTTGCATATAAGACTTTGAATTGTTGACAGAGACATTGAGGATCATATATTCCGGTGATTGGTTTTTTAGCCGGTAATAACGATTGAGCTCCTGCTGAAGATCATCGGCGATTTTTTCACCGGTCAGGTCGATGACACCGACCAGCTTGGTGGAAACCTCCGGCTGATAATGGAAAAAATATATGGGCAGTGTAAGCAGGATCACAAAAAGAAACGGAGTGATGAATGTATTGAAAATATATGACCGGGAGCGAAAACGGGTCTTGAATTCCCAGCGGGCGATCCGGAATAAATTTTTCATCGGTATCCTCTTTTGCCGTTATTTGTTTTTTTCCTGAATAAGTTTGAGAAAAATATCGTGCAGGGAAGGCTCGACCACTTCAAATTTTTTGATTCGGGCTTTCTGGCTGATCTTTGTGATTAACTGACTGACAGAACCATTTGACGGTTTCATTTTAAACTTATAAGCGTTGCTGTTTTCTTCCAATATGCTTATTTCATTTAAATCATGCAGAAACGCCAGCGATGTATCGGCCTCAACTGAATAGGCGTTTTCTCGGTAATATTTTTTTATGTTCCCCATGCTGCCGTCAAGAATAACCTGACCCTGATTCATCAGACAGATATGGTCGCATAGTTTTTCCACATGATCCATCTGGTGTGTGGATAAAATCAGAATCTTGTTGTCATTTTTGTATTCATTAAGTATATCCCTGAGCACAATTTGATTGATCGGATCAAGCCCGGCGAATGGTTCATCAAGAATGAGAACATCCGGGTTATGCAAAAACGCGGCGATAAACTGGATTTTCTGTTGCATACCTTTCGAGAGCTGATTCACGCGCGTGTCCGTAAATTCAACGATACTAAGCCTGTCAAGATACCGAATCGCCTCCACTTCCGCTTTTCGGGTGGAAAGATTGTTGAGCGTTCCGAAATAAACCAGCATTTCGAGGACCGTCGCGCGGGGATACAAACCGCGTTCTTCAGGAAGATAACCAAAGTGAAGCGATTTGAGTTTGCGTCGCTGCTTTCCGTTATAAAGAATTTCACCCTCATCCGGCATGATCATATTCATTATCATGCGCATCATGGTGGTTTTACCGGCGCCATTCGGCCCGAGAAGCCCGAAAGTTTCTCCGCCGCTGACTTTAAAAGACAAATTATCAATGACAAGATTACCGGAAAAAGACTTCTTAACGTTGCTGACTTCTAAAATCCGTTCTTCCATGGGACTCTCTTGTTTTTAATTAAAGGGATTTCACAGTGACGGTTGAATGTGTGATTTCGGTGAGTCGTTCTACAAAATTCCGGCGCAGGCTTTCCGGGATAGAGACATCCATTTTAATCTGATCGGTATAGTCACTGTCCACAATTTTCCCGTTAAATTCATTCAACAGATTCCGGATGATGTTCTCCTGCTCATAATGCAGCCCCAGACGGATTAGTTCAGATCGGACCTTCACTTTTAACCGCAATTGTTTTAAAGCCTCTGCCGCCGCCTCCGAGTAAGCCCGTATCAGGCCGCCCGTTCCCAGTTTTGTGCCGCCGAAGTATCGAGTCACCACACACAATACTTCATATATATTCTGACCGTCAATTGTTTGTAAAATGGGCTTCCCGGCGGTCCCTGAGGGTTCGCCGTCATCTGAATACCGGAAGAGATTGCCATCGATCCTGTAAGCAAAACAGTTATGAGTCGCGTTATAATTTGTCTTTTTTAAAATCAGAACCTGTTCTTCGGCGGATTCCTTTGTCTCCGCGTGAAAAATGGCGGCAATAAATCGGGAACCCTTGACTTTGATTTCAGCGTTGGCCGTCATTGCCGGTACAAGATATTCATCGGCCGATAGGTTTTCTGTGTTCATAATTCCGGATCTATGTTATAAGAACGTCTGGCAAATTAGAAAAAAATTTACCCGTTTTATGATGGGATGTCAAGGAGGAGAAAAAGTAAGAAGTAGGAAGTAAGAAGTAGGAAGTAAGAAGTAAGAAGTAGGAAGTAAAAAAGCTAAGAGTAGGGAGGCTTACTATATAAATAGTTATATTTTGGAAAAACAGACGATGCCTTTAGCCTTATTCCGGCATCTAATAATAATTTTGTATTACCAATTTGTAAATAATAACTGCTGGTGCCAATTTCATCACCGTCACCTAGTGGTAGAAAAAAAATATTCATAGAAAAATTAAATTCATTCCCTCTTAAATATTACATTTTGTGCCCCAGGCAGGATTCGAACCTGCAATGTAACCTTATCACCAAGCTTAACAGGCTTGGTTTCCAGTTATGCCTTGCCATTTCAGCCATCTGAGACAAAATTGAAGCCACTAACATATTGATTAGACGTCCCTGTTAATTATCGTTTTACTCTAATGTTAAAAAAAATAATATCCTATACAAGAATCGTTACCATTATAAACAACCGGCATGAAAATTTCAAGAGGTTTATGATAACCAGGTAGTTAACAAAACGCATCAATCCGTTTCCCAATTCCAAAGGGATGATCATTGTAGAAAAACAGACCCCACGCGATCCTGTGCCGTGAGTTTTAGCCCGTGGAATCCAAAATACTCCAGCCATCCCGGGCTTCCGGTCCATTATCTAAAGATAGTGGCAATGATCAGGAATTTAATCTCATTGCCACGAGCTTCAGCTCGTGGATTATTTTATTTCCGTATATAAATGGATTTAGCCAAATTTGAGCTGAAGCCCATCATTATTTGGTTTCTCCTTATCCCCGATCTAAAGATCGGGGCTATGATTATTTTCCCCCGGCGCATCGATTTTTACCCTTCCCTTCCTGTTTTGACCTTCCCCTCCGGTATTTTAGGCGTCCCCTCCACAGTTTTACCCTTCCCTCCGGGAATATACCCCTCCCCTCCAGAGTTTTTCGCCTTCCCTCCGAAGTTTGACCGCTCCCCTCCGGTATTGTACCCTTTCCCTCCGAAGTTTGAACCTTCCCTCCGGAATGTGACCCTTCCCTCCGCGGTTTCAGGCTCCCCTCCGGAATAGGTCTGTCAATTCCTATCGGTGTATTTGGTTAAAACTTTCCGGGAAAATGATACCCTCTCTTCCCGGAATTTCTTTTTGACAGGGGCGATATATGTTCTTCGGGGAAACCCGGAGTGGTGTAATGTACATCATATTTTCCGATGCTGCTTTTTCGGCGCCGGCATTGTTTTCGGTGTTCTCTGTGTTGGTCCAACTTTCGCGATCCGGTGAATCTTTTCCGCTGATAAGGAAAATTATCAAAACCTGTTCCTTTAGCTTAAAAATTTCCATATATTCCTCCGGCTTATCCTAAATCATCTATATTGCTGTTATTGATCAGGTACGGAGGAAATTTAATCTTTCTTTAGCAAGCGGGGAATTCTAAATTCCGCCTCACATACAAAAACCATTGCAAACAAATTTGTGGAAGGGTTATGAAGAATATTAAAGGGCTATTCGGTTTAATGCGTTTTGAACTTCCATTTTCCGCAGGTGTCTGTGTTGTTATGGGGCAGTTGCTGGCCCTGGGAAGATTTGCATCCCCTTCTGAAACAATATTCGCCTTTTTTGCGGTCTTTTTTATTTCCGCCTCCATACTGGTATTAAATGACTATTTCGATGTTGAAACGGATAAAATAAATTCACCCGGCCGGCCCATACCTTCAGGCCTTGTTACCCTGAAGGAAGCGCTATTACTATCTATAATTCTTTTATCGCTCGGCATAATTCTTGGATATTTGCTTGGTTTAACAGCGTTAATTTGTATAATTATACTGTCAATTATTGGATTTCTTTATAACCGAAAATTTAAAAAAAGCGGGTTACCGGGAAATTTAATGGTAAGTTTTTCTGTGGGGATGACATTTATTTTTGGTGGTGTATCCGTTGGTTTACCCTTTAATAAAATGGTCTGGTTTTTTGGCGTCATCGCCGCCTTAATAGATTTAGGAGAAGAAATCGCAGCCGATTCTATGGATATGCAGGGAGATCTTCTGATTGATTCAAATTCGCTGGCGATTAAATATGGAAAACAAACAGCGCTACAAATAAGCAGCTCCATTTTCTTTTTTGTTGTTTTTCTAACCATGGTTCCATTTATATTGGCTTGGTTTCCAATGGTTTATTTGATACCAATTTTAATAATGGATATCGCGATTGCTTATCCCTCTATGCGATTGGTGAAATCCACCAATGAAGAGGGAAGAAAATATATCCGCCGGATATATCTGGGAGCAACCCTTGGCCTGTTGATATTTCTATTTATGAGATTTATTGAAGTATAAGAATGAAAAGTAAAGAGCGTTAAGAGAAATGAGTGTAAGAGTTAAGAGTAGGGGCCTTATCCAGCCTTCCCGAAATGTCATGCCGAAGGCATCTTTGGCTACCTTGGAAGGATGTAGAAAAAATGATTCTTCGGGGCGAATTTTCTGTCTGAGTGGAGTAAATTGAAAAACGGTTAAATTTTACACGAGTTAAAATTCGCCAGGGCTTTTTGCTACTTTTTGGCCATTCAAAAAGTAGGGAGGAAGAAAAGTAAGAAGTAGGAAGTAGGAAGTGAGAATTAAAGAGCGTTAAGAGAAAAGAGTGTAAGAGTTAAGAGTAGGGGCCTTATCCAGCCTTCCCGAAATGTCATCCTGGAAGGATCTTCTGCTTACTCGGGAAAAATAAAAGTTAGAAGTAGGAAGAAGAAAAGTAAGAAGTAAGAAGTAGGAAGTGAGAATTAAAGAGCGTTAAGAGAAAAGAGTTAAGAGTGGGGGTGTCTGAATCCGGGCAGGCGATGTCATAGTCAACCGCGGTGAAACCGGTTAATCTATCCGTATGTCATGCCGAAGGCATCTTTGGCTACCTTGGAAGGATGTAGAAAAAAAGATTCTTCGAGGCGAATTTTCTGTCTGAGTGGAGTAAATTGAAAAACGGTTAATTTTTACACGAGTTAAAATTCGCCAGGGCTTTTTGCTACTTTTTGGCCATTCAAAAAGTAGGAAGAAGAAGAAAAGTAAGAAGTAGGAAGTAGGAAGTGAGAATTAAAGAGCGTTAAGAGAAAAGAGTGTAAGAGTTAAGAGTAGATGCCTTATCCAGCCTTCCCGAAATGTCATGCCGAAGGCATCTTTGGCTACCTTGGAAGGATGTAGAAAAAATGATTCTTCGGGGCGAATTTTCTGTCTGAGTGGATGAATGAGAAAAACGGAAAAATTTAAACGAGTTAAAATTCGCCAGGGCTTTTTGCTACTTTTTGGCCATTCAAAAAGTAGGGAGAAGAAGAAAAGTAGGAAGTGAGAAGTAGGAAGTGAGAATTAAAGAGCGTTAAGAGAATAGAGTGTAAGAGTTAAGAGTAGATGCCTTATCCAGCCTTCCCGAAATGTCATCCTGGAAGGATCTTCTGCTTACTCGGGAAGAATAAAAGTCAGAAGTAGGAAGAAGAAGAAAAGTAAGAAGTAAGAAGTAGGAAGTGAGAATTAAAGAGCGTTAAGAGAAAAGAGTGTAAGAGTTAAGAGTAGATGCCTTATCCAGCCTTCCCGAAAAGTCATCCTGGAAGGATCTTCTGCTTTCTCGGGAAGAATATAAGTAAGAAGTAGGAAGAAGAAGAAAAGTAGGAAGTGAGAATTAAAGAGCGTTAAGAGAATAGAGTGTAAGAGTTAAGAGCAGGAGCACGATGTTCGTGCCTAAGCAGGACGTGAGAAGCTTAAGAAAAAAGATAAACGAAAAAAGAAAAAGAGTAAATAACAGTCGGACAGGTCATAGTTCAGACAATGAAGAAACTGCAGCTTATAATAAAACACCATGAACATTGGTGACCGGAAAATTGAAAAATAGCGTCAGCTAAGACATGGGTTTTACTCACTGCTTGAACAAGAAACGGAATTGAGATATATTCAATGGTATTTGGAGAATCCGATTCGAAATTTAGAGAGATTTATATATAAATATCGAAAAAGGTACTGCAAACAATATAGAATTCCATTGATGATTTTTATTAAAATAAAATAAATAGTATAGTCAGTTTAACCCGTTGAATGCATCCAGCTAATAAAGTATGATAAAAACAAGATGAAAAAATTAGTTTCTGTAATAATTACAACATACAATTCGGAAAAAACCATTCAAAGAACCCTGGATTCTATTTTAAATCAAAAAGGTCTTCGAAAAGAATTTGATATCGAATTGATTGTAGTTGATGATTGCTCGACCGATAAAACGGTTGAGATAGTTAAAAATTATGATCTACTTTTATTAACTAATGATAAAAACTCCGGCGGCCCTAATAAAGGACGAAACATGGGTATAAAAAAATCTTCCGGAGACTATATCTGTATCGTTGATCACGATGATGAATGGAAAGAAAACAGATTACTTTCACAATTACCCTATTTAGAGAAAGTTCCTATCGTCACATCCGGGCATTCTGTCATCAATGAAAAAGAGAATAGAAAAATCGATAAAATAAACAAATCGAAAGTTGATTTTTTATATTTTGAATCAAACACAACCTTTTTAAACAGATTAACGAAATCATTAGCCGGTCAAAACACGTATTTAAGCGGTATCATATATAGGAAAGAACTGAAAGATATTCTTTTTGAAGAAGTTTTTGGGATAGTTGATTTCGATTGGATTTTGAGACTGTTTCATGAAAAAGCATCCATTGAGATATGTGATTCATTATATAATCGATATGTGACGGATACTAATTTATCTCTGAATGAAGATTATCGCAGAAAAGATTTTTATTTCTCACTTATGTTTATTGAAGGCTTTATGAATGTTTATCCTAAAGAAGTAAAAACTTCGTATAAAAAAATTCATGGAACAATAGCGCGTTATTATTACCTGATGAATAATATGCAGACAGCGAGATTTTTTTTCCTGCGGTCTCAGCTAAATTTAAAAACTTTGGCATATTATCTTACTTCATTTTGGGGCGCAAAATATGTTAAGAGAAAATACAATGTATTTGATTAAACCAATAGTAAATTTATTTATATGATAGAAAAAATTAAAAATATAATCAATTCAGCCAGATTAAATTACGCGTCTAAAAAAAGAAAAAAACTTCTCTCTGAGCAAATAGATAAGAAAAAAGTAGCCCATTTAGTGAACACGGTAAATTGTGATTATGAATGGTATGGGAGCAGCTATGGAGGTTTCTATGTCAATCCTAAATTGCTTTCATCTGATTCTATTATCTATTCATTTGGAATTGGAAAAGATATCTCATTTGACCTGACCTGTATAAAAAAGCACAACTGTAAGATTTTTGCGTTTGATCCAACCCCACTATCAATAAACTATATCAAAAACAAAAAACTGTCTGATTTGTTCACTTTTTTTGATTGGGGTATAAGTGATTTAAAATCGGGCCTTGTGGATTTCTACTTACCCGCCAATCCCAAAGGGATATCCGGCAGTCTAATTAAAATAAATGGTGTAAATCCAAAGAATTCGATAAAAGTTAAAATGAAATTGTTTGATGAAATTACCGGTGAATTAGGGCATCAGCATATCGATGTTCTAAAAATGGATATTGAAGGTTCCGAATACACCGTGCTGGAAAAAATACTGGATTCTACAGTCACCATTGATCAAATACTCGTTGAGTTTCATGACAGGCTCTTTGATTTAAATAATTATAAATCCAAAGAAATAATAAAAAAATTAAATGAAAAAGGGTATGAAATTTTTGCCGGTTCAATTTCTTATGAAGAAATATCATTGATTCATAAAAATAAACTATAATAAATCACGGTCATTCTAGTCGGTATCTGCCTTGAACGGTACCTTTAGTCGCGGGGTAATATTATGTTATTAGGGCCCATGCTATGAAAATACCGGAATATTTAAGTTAAAATGATAAGTTATTTAATCTTTGGAATAACCTACGCGTTCGCGGCGGCAGTTCAGCCGGGCCCTCTTCTAACATATATAATATCTCAAACTCTCAAAAATGGATGGCGTTCAACCTTACCTACCGCGTTTGCGCCTTTAATCAGCGATATTCCAATTCTTATAGTGGTCTTATACTTGCTCAGCACGATGCCGGAAAGTTTTATAATCCTGTTAAGAATTGGCGGCGGGTTATTCCTTTTTTATCTCGGATTTATGGCTTTTAAATCCTGGAAAGTATTCGATGTAAGCCATGCGATCACGAATGAATCGGCAAAGCAAACCCTATTTAACGCGATATTTGTAAATCTATTAAATCCGGCTCCGTATTTAGGATGGAGTTTAATTATGGGACCGCTTTTTCTTGAAGGATGGAATGGGGCTCCCATAAATGGGCTGGCCTTGATTTTTGGTTTTTATTTCACGATGATATTGACTTTAGCGGGAATAATTATTCTGTTTGGATTCGCTCAAAAATTTGGTTCAAAAGTGAGCAGGACCCTGGTTGGACTGTCATCGATTGTATTGTTCGGTTTTGGAATATATCAATTATGGGTTGGAATAAGCATTTTAGTGCATGGTTAAGAAAATTCCGTATAACCGGCGCGTCAACCGGAGTCCAAACGCAAACCGGTTGAGTGTTTTTTTAGTAAACCGTGAATGGGTTATGCAAAAATCAAGTCGCCGGGCGCGTGGTTTGGCGCCCATTATTCGCCATCCGTTAGATATTGGCCCGGATAGTGCAGCAATGAAATTATTAATTTGTAATCGTCGTTTATATTCCTCGGACCCAAAAATCATAAAATAACTGGAGAGTCGTATGAAATTAGGCGCATTTTCTGTAAGTCTAAATGTCAAAGATCTCGAAACTTCAAAGTCCTTTTACATGAAATTAGGATTCCATGTTTTCGGTGGAGACGCGGCGCAAAATTGGCTGATAATGAAGAATGAAGATCACATTATTGGTTTATTTCAGGGCATGTTTGAAAAAAATATTTTGACTTTCAATCCTGGTTGGGACCAAAACGCTAATACGCTTGATTCATTCACAGACGTACGCGACCTTCAGCGGGAGCTCAAAAGGCAAGGTTTGCGTATTGAGAATGAATCCGATGAGAGTGGCAAAGGACCCGCGAGCTTCATGGTAACGGATCCTGATGGAAACCCGATTTTGATTGATCAGCACGTCTGAACATGAGTTGAGTACAAACTGTCAGGCGGTAATTGTACGACCCCTGCGGGGTCGCGGACTCGTCTGGTGTTAATCATTCTACAAAAATTTCATCCATCCGGGATTGGGAATGACGGTTGCGTTTAAATCCCGGGGTTGATGTATAAATATTGGTTATATGATAAACACCTGACGCCCGAGGCGTCACATCTTTGTATAAATGGGGATTTGGCTGTAATTGTTCGACCCCTATGGGGCCGCGGAATGGTGTGGTGTCTGTTTTTCTACATAGATTTCATCCCTTGTCAAGAGGAATTTACATTTCCCCAAAAAACGGAATTTAAAACTCCCCGCTTTTGGTTAAAAATTTTTACTTATTTTCAAAAAGTCCCACCTTCTTTTTCATCGCCAGGCGGTATGATTGACCGGTGATTTTTACCGTTTTGGAATAATGAAACAATTGATCTAAAATAGCCGCAACAATCCCTTCGTCCGGAAACAGCATTCCCCAATCCAGGTAACTTTTATTGCCGGTGTGGATAATAGATCCTTTCGTAACGAGGGATTCCAACTGAAAAAAGAGATTGGTGACATTACGGTCTAAAGGCAGATAACCCATTTCATCTGTCACGCGGATATGCAAAACTCATAGACCTTATTTTTGCTTGTTGACCTTAGTGGCATAAAATCAGCAAAAACACAAAACCTTATTACTTTATTGACTTTGGAATTAGTCTGACAAACGATACACCCATTATGTGTACGGTGCTATTGCCTGGCAACCATCAATTCCGAAACGTAAATGAATGGTGTGGAGTTATTTTGCTACTCAGGTTAAAAACTATGAATATAAGGTTAATCGGGTTGCCTACTTTTCTCCGCTAAGGGTTACCCTCGACAATTTTAAGGTTCATTATTACATTCCAACGCAATCGGTAATAAATTGCACATGATTGTCAATGAAGATTTTCAGATTGATCCCGGCTTTAGATTTTTACAATTTTCTTTGATGGAAGCCGGTTGATTTTTTGGGCGGGGAAATCAGATCAAAAAAAAGCTATGATCGGGAAATCGGGTTCCCAATCATAGCATGATCATCGTAACTATTTCATCAAAATCATCTTTCGGCGGGTTTTGAATCCGTCCGCGGCGCTGAGCTCATAAAAATAAACACCCGAACTCAACAAACTGCCGTGGCTGTTTTTTCCGTCCCAGGATATCTGATGTTTACCGGCTGTAAATTTCCCGTCGGCCAGACTCCTGACTTCTTTTCCTAAAACGTCATAGATTTTTAACTGAATATTGGTTTCATTTTTCAGATCAAACGCGATGGTGGTCGATGGATTAAACGGATTCGGATAATTCTGTTCCAGGCTGTATTCCCGCGCGACAAACGGCTCGTCATCCGTGATCGCCGTTGGTGTGAAAGCATCGGTCAAATCGATGGCTCCGTAGCCAAATACCCGGTCCCATACATTGGGATTGCTTTTAACGATAACCTCACTCGTTGAATAAGTTGATGAAGTGCCTTGCGCGTGATGAGAAAGATAATCAAGCGCCTCCGTGTAACTCCAGGAGGAATTTTTTTCCAGTAAAAGGGCAATGGCTCCCGCGGCTACGGGAGACGACATGGAGGTACCCTGCATATAGGCGTAATGATCGGTATAGGGCGCCGGTGGTAAGAATGGATCATCATACGAGGCGTCATTACTTCTGGCGGAGAGAATGATGGTTCCTCCGGCGATGATGTCGGGTTTATTCCTACCGTCAACCGTTGGCCCGATGGCGCTGAAATCAGCGATCCCGCCCTCTTCTCCGGATATCAGAAATTCATAGTTCTTGCCATCGACAGAGGGCCATGATTTAAGTGATTTGAACGCGCCGACAGCAACCACTTTTTTGCCGCAGGCTTCATTTCCCAGGGTATATGGATAGTGCAGATAGGATCCGTAACTGGTACCCTGTGAGAATCCGCCGTAAGGATTCAACATGGCCCCCGAACCGGACCAGGCGTGTCTTTTTATTGTACCGGAAGAATTGGCATCGCTTAAACTGGTCAAAATCAGGTCAAAAGTCTGACCATCAAGTGACTCGTTATCCATGAGTACAAAAACGGACAACTGGTTGTTGTTCGGATCTGCAGCGAAGAAATAAACATCGATCCCGTTTGCGGATTTTACGTTGTTTTTAGTGACATTAAGAATGGAGCCGCCGCTGTATTTGAGAGAAACGCTCTGCAGGTTGTCACCGGCCTCGATCCATAGATTCATGTAATCAACATATTCAAACCTGACAGTGTCGGTTGCCACAACATTTTCTTTATAGCTGTGCACATAGTCACCGCCATTATTTCCGGCGGACCGCACAATCACCTTTCCCGGTCCGGTGAGCGCGTCGATAGCCTTCGCTTCATCGTCGCTGCCGTCATGGGGCCCGAACTGACTGCCCAGGCTGAGATTGATCACACACGGTTTGCCCGCGGCTTCCGCCTTATCAAAAATGTAACTGATCCCATCAATGATATCCGCTGATGAGAACGTGGTTTTTACAAAAATAATGTTGGCGTCTCTGGCGCCGCCGTGAAGCGTATCCGGTGAAATCGTGTAATTAAAACCGGCGGCTGATCCCGTCACGTGCGTCCCGTGCCCGTCGGTGTCTTTCTGTTTAACAATGGAATAAGGGCTGCCCGACATAAAATCCATATCAATCTGAGACGCGCTGTATTCAATGCCGATCTGATAATTCGCGGGAGGTGTTCCCTGAGTGGAGTCATCGGTCTGATCCCAAAGATACATCAGGCGTGTGGCGCCGTCCTGTTTTTTGAACATCGGATGATAGAAATCGATACCGGTGTCAATCACCCCCACAATGACGCCGTCTCCCGTGTATCCCGCGTTGTAGGAAACATCCACATTCTGATAATCTACCGCTCTGGCATTCATCGGTTTCTTTTTAGGGCCAAGCGTGATTTTTTGTATCCCCTTTACGTTCATGAGTTTTGGCAGGTCTGAGGCGAGGATGGTGACCGTCGCGATATTGCCGGTCTTTGTCTGATATCTGAAACCGTTCTGAAGTAAATAGTCGGTCAGATGATCATCGCCGCTGACAATCAAACTAATTTTCTCAGCACCGGCCTTTTTTGCCAACCGAGCCTGATATTGATGAAGAAACGGATCAACCGTCTGACTGTAAACAAAACCGCTCAACAGAAGAATAAGGATTAAAAACTTTTTCATTTCGACCTCTTTATTTATTGGGAGACATTGGGATCTTTTTTACGGATGAAATTTTAATGATTCGCGCGTCTTTCATTAACTCCTCGAGCTGGGAACGGGTAATGTGACCCGTATAATAATTTTCCGAGCTCATTTTTAGAAAAGAGATGTCCTGAATTTCTGAACGACACGATACAAGCACGGGAAGAGTGTCCTCACTCTTGCTGACCTTATCCTTAAACCAGTTCATCACAAACGGATCAATCACGGGCGCGGACTGAATTTGCTTTTTTGTTCCGGATCCGCAGGACATGAAAAACAAAGTCAAAAAAGACAGTAAAATTAATTGTTTCATTCTAAATTTCCTTCTTATTAAACGCGTGGAGTCATCCGGACAATGTTTCACTCACAAATCAGGCTCGCTGTTTATAGACATAAATCTTATCTTCGTACGCCTGTATAATATGATTAATATAATCTCTGTATTTATAATGTCTGTGAGGTTGCTCAAGATGAGTCTTTTTTGTTAGCGTTACAATTTCTCCTCCCGTTGTTGCCAGATGCCGGTGAATAGTGTAAATTGAGTTAACACTATTGGGTGAGTTATGCATAAATATTACAAAACGATCGTATTTGCCTTTTTCATCCTGGTAATTTCTTTTTTTTCGGCCGCCGCGTCTTCTGAAAGTGATGCTGATTTCCAAATGCTGAAATCGAACTTGATTACCGGTCTGATTCCCGATATTGATGATGGATACGGTGTCGCCTTCAGGGATTTTAACAATGATGGCTACCCCGATATTTATCTGGTGTGTTTTAGAAATCTGAACCGCCTGCTGATCAATAACGGGGGGATTATCCCGTTTATCGACCGGACGATTTATTCAGGTCTTGGCGGATATCTCATGCCGCGCGGTCAGACGAATCTCGAACTGGGTTCATCCGCTGCCGACTATGATAATGACGGCCTGCCGGATATTTTTCTGGCCGGATGGGGAAAAACGATCACGCTGTTTCATAATAACGGCGGTGTGCTCTTTGATGACGCCACCGGGAATCTGAACGCGCCCGGGCCGGTTGATGCAAATCAGGGCTTGTGGACCGATGTAAATATGGATGGTTATCTGGATCTCTACATCAGCGATGAACATTTTAGCAACCGTCTGCTGATAAATCAGGGTAACGGTAAATTCAGGGAACAAATCTGGACGGAATCATTCATCGATTCGGCGGTTAGTCAGGGTGTATGCGCGGGTGATCTTGACGGGGACGGTGATCCGGATATATATGTGGCCAATTGGTTTAGCCCGGACTATCTGCTGATAAATGACGGCGCCGGTATTTTCACGCCTTTGCGAATGGATCTTCAGACACTTACCCAGCCAATTTCTTCAAACAGCGCGGCCTTCGCGGATATCGATAACGATGGAGATTTGGATGTTTTTGTAGCCACCAGGGAGGGGTTTGTTTTTTATTACAGAAATGAATCACTTCCGGGCAAAATCAGGTTTGTCAATGTCACGTCGCATCCGTTTTATCGTATCGGCCAAAGTGTTTACGGGCTATTGTTCGAAGATTTTAATCATGACGGCTGGCTGGACAGTTTTCTGACAATTAAAGGGATCAACCGGCTATATCTCGGTGACGGGCAGGGCGGATTTCTTCCCGGGTACGACGCGGATACCCGTCACACCTACAGCACGGGGAGCGCCGCCGCGGATCTCGACGGGGACGGTGACCTGGATATTTTTGTGTCTAATAAGGATGAATTCAGCCAGATTTATTTAAATCCCACCAACAATAAAAACTTCATCAGTCTGCGGTTGACGGGCGTTCGTTCCAACAGAGATGCCATCGGCGCGAAGGTCTATTTTTATACGGGAAACGATTCTCTGAAAAAACTAATCGGATTCAGGGAAGTTTCGGCAAATAAGGGGTATCTGTCTTCATCGGATCCGGTTATTCATTTTGGCGCGGGGCAATATGCCGGGTTTAACGCCGAAATACTTTTTCCTTCCGGCAAGCGAATCACGCTGACCGGTTTGACGCCGGGAAAATCCTATTTGGTTTCGGAGTATGGGACGCTTATCGGCGGGCTGTATTTCGGGTGGTACGGATTCAAGTATCGGGCCGGGCAATCTGCATTCTGGTTTAGTCTTATGCTGTTTATACTGCTTTCCGCGCTGCTTTACGGTTATGTTACTCTGGGTCTGAGACGGTATCAGTGGACAGCATTCAGCATTTCCATGCAGCTCACGGTCTGGTTTATTGTATCGCTGATCGTTTTTATTGTTTTTAGTCAGAGAGTAATGACCGACGCGTTGGTTACGCTGAACGGGCTGACGCTATTCGCCGGAATTGTTTCGGTTATGTATTCTGAACATCTGATTAAAATCAGACGCCGGCGGGGGAGATTCAGATTGCTGCTTCAGGAATTAAGCGATCAGATGATAGAGATTCACAGTAATGAAGATTTGTACAAAAAACTGGTCGATACTGTTATTCAGCATAATGAAATTGAGAAAGCCGCCTTCTTTTGCAACGGTCAGGGTGAGATGAAACCCGGTTATGTGCCGCCAAATTTAGATCTTTCAGAAAACGCCACGCTGCGTTTTGATGATAAAGAAAGAGAACAGCTGATCCATGAGAAAATTATAAACCGCGGCCGGACCGCATTGGATTTGACACCCGGAAAGACGAACCTTAATGTGCTCATTCCGGTGAAGCGAAACCAACTGCTTTATGGACTGATCGCGCTTGAGATGAATCATTCAGAGTCTCCGTTGAATCAGCAGGATCTCCAGTTAATTTCCACTATATCCAATCAGGCCGCCATCACGATCGAGAATAATAATTATATAGAAGAAACCGCCGAACTGGTAAAAAAACTGACCACGGCCCGGTTAAAAGAACAATATGTCACCGAGCTTGAAAGGACGAATAACGAGCTGGATGAGAAAAACAATGAACTTCAGAAACTGTTCCGGGAATTGCAACAGAAGGAAGCGCAGCTAATCCATTCAGAAAAAATGGCATCCCTCGGACAACTGGTGGCGGGAATTTCGCATGAATTAAATAATCCGGTCAGTTTTATTTACGCGAATATGAATATTCTTAACGGATATATGGATGAACTCAATAAAATTCTGACCGGACTGGATCTCCCGCCGGAGCACGCGGTTTTTACTCAGTTCCCCGCGATCCTGGATGATTTGAGGAATATCATCAATGACAGTCAGAACGGCAGCAGAACAGTAAAAGAACTGGTACAGAATCTGAAAAATTTTTCCAGGCTGGATCAGGCGGAATGGAAAGAGGCAAGTGTGGTTTCAGGACTGGAAAGCAGTTTAAAAATTTTACGGCATCAAATCCCGGAATCTATAGAGATCATAAAAGATTTTCGTGATGATCCCAGGTTTTTATGTAATCCCGGCCAGTTGAATCAGGTGTTTGTCAATTTAATTTCCAACGCCCTGCAATCCATTAAGGGCAAAGGATCAATATGCCTGCGAACCTATTCTGACGATAAATTTATGACGGTGGAGATTGAAGACAGCGGGTCGGGTATCCCCGCTAAAGTCATTCCGAAAATTTTTGATCCGTTTTTTACTACAAAGGATGTCAATAAGGGCACGGGGCTCGGACTCAGTATTTCATATTCGATAATTCAGCATCATAAGGGGACGATTGAAGTGGAAAGTCAGATCGGAAAGGGTACTAAATTTATCATAAGGCTGCCATTGTCAGGCGCCGCCGGAGAGAAAAATGACTGAGAAAAAAGACTCCATCCTGATTGTGGATGATCAGCCGGAAATATTGAACACAATGAAACATATATTTCGCCGTGACTATGACGTGCTTACTGCCGAAAGCGGCAGAGAAGCCCTCGAACACCTGAAAGAGCGCGATGTGGCGGTTATTCTGGCCGATCAGCGTATGCCCGTAATGGACGGAGTGACCTTTTTAAGCGAAGCCATAAAGATTCAGCCGGAAGCGGTGAGGATCATGATCACCGGTTACGCGGATATTGAAGCATCTATAAACGCGGTGAATCAGGCGCAGATTTACCAGTATATCTCAAAACCATTCGAGCCGGATGAACTCAAACTGGCGGTGCGCCGCGCCGTCGAAAGATTCCGGCTTTCCGCGCGGAATACTCAGCTGCAGGAACAGCTTCTTCGGGCGAACCGGCAGCTTGCCAGCGAAAATGTCGAACTTCAGAAACAGGTGGAAAAACAACTCGATCTGGGGAATTTTATCGGGCACAGTCCTAAGATGCTCAAGATATTCAAATTGGTCCGGAAGGTGGTTGAGACCCCGACGACCGTGCTCATCCTGGGAGAAACCGGGACGGGGAAAGAGCTGCTGGCAAAGATGATTCATTATAACAGCAACCGTAAAGACAATATATTTGTCGCGCAAAATTGCGGGGCTATTCCGGATACGCTTCTGCAAAGCGAACTGTTCGGACATGTAAAAGGAGCGTTCACCGGCGCCATACAGGATAAAAAGGGGCTGTTTGAAACCGCGGATAAAGGGACTGTTTTTCTGGATGAAATAGGCGACACTACTCCGGCTTTGCAGTTGGGGTTGCTCAGGGTGCTCCAGGAGGGCGAGATAAAACCGGTCGGCGCTTCAAAGACTAAAAAAGTTGATGTAAGAATTGTGGCCGCGACAAACAGAGACCTCCGGAAAGACGTTCAGGATGGCCGTTTCCGTGAAGATCTTTTTTATCGATTAAGTGTTTTCCCGCTGATTTTACCGCCGCTGAGCGAAAGAAAGCAGGATATCCCGGAGCTGATCAGTCATTTTTTGCAAAAATATACGCGTCGAATCGGAAAAGAAATAGAGCGGATGGATGAAGAGGTGATTCAAATCCTGACAAATGCCGATTATCCGGGCAACATCAGGGAGCTTGAAAACGAAATAGAGCGTCTGGTTACCCTGGCAGATCAGCATGGAGTCATCTCGGCGGATATGTTATCCGTGAGATTTCAAAACACGGAAATTTCAACCGGATTTAGTCTTCAAAAAAATCATAATCTAAAGGAAGCTGTCGCGGATCTGGAGCGAACGATGATTACAAATACTCTGCGTGAGATGAACGGGAATATACAACAATCCGCGATGGTTCTTGGTATTAGTCGGGTGGGGCTTCATAAGATGCTCAAAAGATATGGTATTGAAGCCGGTCCGTTTAAAAACAACCCGGAGAAATCATAAGGATGATAGAAATCAATATACCGGGATCGGGTTTGTTGCGGATAAAACATCTGGTGATGGATTATAACGGTACGCTTGCCCTTGACGGAAAGGTGTTTGGGGAGGTTAAGGGATATTTTGAAAAACTGTCAGAACAGCTCGATCTGCATGTCCTTACAGCGGATACCTTTGGCAGTGTGCAGCGTGAACTCAAAGGATATCCCTGCCGGATACACATCATTTCTTCGGAAAACCAGTCCGACGGGAAGCTGAAATATACGGAACAATTGGGCATTTCTCATGTTGTTTCTATAGGGAACGGAAGAAATGACCGGTTGATGCTGAAAAATTCTCTTCTTGGCATCGCGGTTATAGAGGGTGAAGGGATTTGTGTGGAATCGATCTATTCCGCGGATATCGTCGTTAAAGATATTAGCTCGGCTTTTGAGCTGCTGCTCAACCCTGATCGCCTGGTCGCGACACTGAGAGATTAATGATCCATGGCGAATTGAACAGCCAATCAGCGTAACCGATGTTTACACAACCCGATTACATGTAAACTGAGTTTACACGATATTTTTCTTCATTTTTAATTGGCGCCCGTCAAATAAGGGCTGACAGCCGGAAAAAGTCTGGCATGATATTTGACATATATTATATTGAGTGATTAACTTTGAGGAGTGATAAAATGAACAGGATAAGTTTAATCAAGATCCTGATCCTAACGGCAGTGATGAGTCTTATAACAACTTCATGTTATACTCAGCTTGCCCTTGCGCATCGGGATGATGCAGTGTACACCGAGCAGGAAGAACCATATTATGATGAAGAAGTCTATTATGAGGATGAACAGGGGAACACCTATATATCCCGGTATTATATTTATGATTATCCTGCCGTTTACAGTTACCGTTATTCAGTTTATGATCCCTGGGATCCATGGTATGATTCATATTATTATTCCGGACCCTATATTGTAATCTCCGCCTATCCATGGGCGCATCATTATGACAGATGGTATTGGCCTTATGACCGCTGGTATCCGATCTATACTTTTGGCTATGGTCCGTATTATCATGACTATTACTATGGTTATCCATACTATCATCATTACGACAACAATTATTATTCGTGGAAAAATTATGAAAAGCGCTCTTTCAACAAACGCCAGTCATCCGCGTCCGGTGTTGTCCGCTCAGCGAGGACAAGCAGCGAGGTGAGTTCCAGAAACAATGATCAGCAAACGTTTGTCCCGGTGCGGCAGGCTCCCGGCGCCGGCGCTGTTTCAGGCAGCCCGGGTGAAAGCTCCGAAGGTAAAACCCGGAGCACGGAAGTCAGCAGCAGACCTGTAAGAACGGTGAATCAGGGTGATTCAAAATCTTCCGGCAGAACAGACACAAAATCCGGTCGTACAGACAAAACGACAAGAGTAAAGCGTACTCAAGATAATTCAGAAACAAATACCGTCAGGGACGGGCAGAATTCAGGCGCGCAGGATAAGGCTGTTGAGCGAAGCAAAAACACACCGGTTCGCAAGTATTACCGCACGACAACTTCAAGTACCAAAAAACGAGGGACTGACGCGAAAAAGAGCAGTGATTCGGGTTCGGATAAAAAATCAACGGTGAGTAAGCCGAGAAGCAGTTCATCGGTTTCCAGATCCGGGTCAACAAAATCATCCGGAAGTAAGAGCAGTTATAGTCCGCCGTCACGTTCAACATCAACAGTCAGATCGACGCCGGCGAAATCATCGGGAAGCAGCAGCAAATCATCAAGTTCTGGTTCATCAGGTAAAAGCAGCACTCGGTCGCGCAGATAATCATTCTGAGAAAGGAAGGAACCATGCGAAACTTACTGTTAATAATGTTTACACTTATATTTATAAATCAGCTAATCGCCCAGAGCGCGGATGAAGCCATTGAACTGCTTGAAAATGAAGGTGGAATCGGAGCGCGGGCCGCGGCGATGGGAAACGCCTACACAGGAGTCGCGGATGATTATTCAGCAATTTACTTTAATCCCGCGGGACTCGCTCAGATGCGCCAGGGTCAGGTCTGGGGAGACTTGTACAATCTCAATTTTGATAACAGCGCCAGATATTACGGATCAGATTTGTCGGATAACCGGACTTTTACAAAATTGCAAAGCATCGGGATCGCGTATCCGTTTCCGGTTCTGAGAGGCAGCCTGGTTTTCGCCTTTGGATATCAGCGTATAAAGGATTTAGACAGTTTTCTGAATTTCTCGGGTTATGACAGTAACAGCAACGGATTATACTTTGATTACGGCGATCAGATCGGTGAAGTGTATTTTGACAGCGGGGTCCAACGCACGCAGACAGTTTATAATGACGGTAATCTGAGTCAATGGTCATTCGGCGCGGCAATGGATCTTTCTCCAAATTTCTCAGCGGGTCTGACCATCAATTTTTATGGTGGAAGCAGTACATATACTTCCGACTATCTGCAGGAAGACATAGACAATATTTACAGATTCGATACGAATCCGATTGACTTCGATTATTATCTGTATCAGCAAAAAATAGTAAGCGATTATTCAGGTCTTGAACTGAAGCTGGGCGGACTGTTCCGTATATCTGAGCAGGTGAGGCTGGGAGCGACAATTACATTCCCGATGACCCTGACGGTAGATGAATCCTGGTCGGAAAATGATGAAATTGGATATGATGATCTCAGCTATGAAGCGCTCGATCTAGGATCCGGTGAATTTGATTATGATATCAAGGTCCCGTTTAAATTCGGCGCCGGAATTTCTTTTCAGCAAAGATATTTTTTATTGAGCGCGTCGATGGATTATCGTGACTGGTCACAGGTAGAGTATGCGGTTCCTTCAGACCGTTCCGCGTCAGATTACAGGGATTTGCTTGATGAAAACGCGGTGATCAGAGATGATTACAGAGCGGTTCTTTCATACAGTCTGGGCGGAGAATTCAATGTCATGGATTCGGGTATGTTTCTTCGGGCCGGTTACCGGAGGGTACCGACACCGTTAAAAGAGGGTGACGGTGGTTTTGACAAGGTATATTATAGCGGCGGCATCGGGTATAAAATTGATAAAAGCACTACTCTTGATGTGAGTTATACACGAGGAACATGGGAAAATCAATCGGCTTATCTTTACACAAGCACTGCCTTAACCACAGAAGATATTACGACAACAAAAGTTTTAGTTGGTCTGAAGTTTAGTTTCTAAATTAACATCCGGCACTCCTCCAAAAAAAAAGGCATGACGCAAATCGCGTCATGCCTTTTTCAATTATAAAACAATTTGCTCAGCTCACAGCGGCTTTGAGGTACTCACGTCTCATGCGGGCAATCGCCGAGATAGAAATATTCTTCGGACAGACAGCTTCGCATTCACCATGATTGGAACACGCGCCGAATTGTTCTTCATCCATCTGCGCCACCATTTTTTCAACGCGCCGCTTTGCCTCGGGCTGTCCTTGCGGCAGTAAGGCAAATTGTGAAATCTTCGCGCTGACGACCAATGCCGCCGAGGCGTTAGGACATGCAGCCACACAAGCGCCGCAGCCGATGCACGCGGCCATATCCATTGCAATATCGGATTCTTCTTTTGGCACCAGAATCGCGCTGGCTTCCGGAGCGCCGCCTGTACGAACACTGATATAACCGCCCTTCGCCATGATCCGGTCTATCGCTGTACGGTCAACAACAAGATCTTTGATCAATGGAAAAGCTTTCGCCCTCCATGGTTCTACGTGAATGGTATCCCCGCTTTTGAACTGACGCATGCGGACTTCACAGGTCGTGGTCCCGCTTTTTGGTCCATGAGCGGTACCGTTGATCACAAGTCCACACATACCGCAGATACCTTCGCGGCAGTCATTATCGAATTCAACGGGTATTTCGTCTTTCTTGATGAGATCTTCGTTCAGAACGTCCAGCATTTCAAGAAAGGACATGTCAGGATTAACATCATTAACCGTGTATTTAACGAATTTACCTTTAGATTTAGCATCGGCCTGACGCCATGCTTTTACATATATTGTCAGATTTTTTTTCTCTTGCATTTTCCGCCTCCTTACTTATAGCTACGCTGGGTTGGGGTTACATTTTCAAATTCAAGTGGTTCTTTATGCAATTCCCACCTATTGCCCAGGCCTTTATATTCCCAGGCGGCAACATAGCTAAAATTTTCATCGTCGCGTAAGGCTTCGCCCTCTTCGGTCTGACTTTCTTCCCGGAAGTGACCACCGCAGGATTCAACTCTATGTAGCGCGTCCTGTGCCATCAGTTCGGCAAGTTCCATGTAATCGGCAACACGGCCCGCGAATTCAAGGTTTTTGTTTAGCGAATCCTTAGTACCGACCACCTTAACGTTTTTCCAGAATTCTTCACGCAGTTTCGGGATCAGTTCAAGGGCTTTTTTCAGACCTTCTTCAGTCCTGCCCATACCGACATAATTCCATAAGATATTACCAAGTTCAGTATGGAACTCCTTGACCGTTTTGTTTCCTTTTACAGCCAGGAGCTTATCGAATCTTTCGTTGGCTTCAGCTTCAGCTTCCTTGAAAGCCTCATGATCAGTCGTTACTTTCTCGAGCTTGGTTCCGCCGAGATAATGACCAATTGTATAAGGAAGTACAAAGTAACCGTCTGAAAGACCCTGCATTAAAGCGCTGGCGCCGAGGCGGTTAGCGCCGTGATCAGAGAAGTTGGCTTCACCGATCACGTGCAGACCCGGAATGTTACTCATCAGGTTGTAATCAACCCAAAGACCACCCATGGTATAATGCGGAGCGGGATAAATACGCATTGGGACTTCATATGCGTCTTCATTAGTAATTTCTTTGTACATTTCAAACAGGTTGCCGTAACGTTCCTCAATCGTTTCCCGACCGAAATGATTGATGGCGTCTTTAAAATCAAGATACACCGCCAGACCCGTTTCACCGACTCCTTTTCCTTCATCACACATGTCCTTCGCGTTTCTCGAGGCCACATCGCGGGGAACCATGTTTCCAAAGGTCGGATATTTTCTTTCAAGATAATAATCCCGTTCGTTTTCGGGAATTTCATTTGGTGGGCGTTTGTCACCTTTTTTCTTAGGCACCCACACCCGGCCGTCGTTACGGAGGCTTTCACTCATCAGAGTAAGTTTTGACTGATAGTCGCCGGATCTCGGAATACATGTCGGGTGGATTTGAACGAAGCACGGATTTCCGAATAAAGCGCCTTTTTTATGCGCGCGCCATATGGCGGTCGCGTTTGAATTGACTGCTAATGTGGAAAGATAATATGCGGTGGCGTATCCCCCGGTACCCAGAACAACGGCGTCGGCCGCGAATCGTTCAGTTTCACCGGTGATCAAGTTGCGTGTAACAATGCCCCGCGCTTTACCGTCGATAACGACAAGTTCAAGCATTTCGCGTCTGGTGTACAATTTAACGGTTCCTGCTTCCACCTGCGCCATCAGAGAACTGTAGGCTCCCAGCAGCAGCTGTTGTCCCGTCTGTCCCCGGGCGTAAAACGTTCGGGATACGAGCGCGCCGCCAAAAGATCGGTTAGCAAACAAGCCGCCGTATTCCCTTGCAAAAGGAACACCCTGAGCGACAGCCTGATCAATGATATTGTTGCTCACCTGAGCAAGACGGTACACATTGGCTTCACGGGCGCGGTAATCGCCGCCCTTTATGGTGTCATGAAATAAGCGCCATACGCTGTCGCCGTCATTCTGATAATTTTTGGCGGCATTGATTCCGCCCTGGGCAGCGATACTGTGCGCGCGACGGGGAGAATCCTGAATGCAGAAATTAAGTACATTATATCCAAGTTCACCAAGCGAAGCCGCGGCGGATGCGCCGGCCAGGCCGGTACCCACCACAATTACCGTAAATTTTCTCTTGTTTTTGGGATTGACAACTTTTATATCAAATTTATGTTTATCCCATTTCTCGGCCAGGGGACCGCTCGGAATTTTTGAATCTAGTTTCATAGTGCCCCTCCTGCTCTAAAATAAATCCAGATAGGTATAAAAACAAAGCCAATAGCCATGATAACGGCAAACAGGTAGGCAAAGCCCTGAATAAAAACGGTGAATCTTTTGCCGCTAAGACCAAGCGACTGAAAAGCGCTCCAAAAACCATGGCTCAAATGAAAGCCCAGCAAAACCATTACGGCTACATAAAAAACAACATTAAGAATGCTGGCAAAGAATTCATACACGATAACATAGAGGTCGCGAATGTTCTGCCCATCGGCGGTTGTGTATTCGACAATCGCGCCGTATTTGAAATGAAAAAGGTGGAGAACCGTAAATGTAATGATAATCAGGCCGGTATATATCATCGTCGTTGAGGCGATAGATTTTCTGCTCGCGCCTTTCGCGTTTGTCACTACTTTGTAGCCGGTAGGACGCGCCTTCCAGTTACCCCAGGTAATGAGAATAGCATCAAAAAAATGAATCAGGAAGATTGAAGCAAGTATGATTTCCGCAATGTAAATTGAAGTTCCAAGGCTCTGCAGAAAATGAGCATACTTGTTAAAAGGATCTTTGTCCGGACTCAATAGAGCAAGATTTCCCAGAAGATGGACTACGATGAAGCCGCTGAGAAGCAGCCCCGTCAGGCCCATGAAGATCTTCTTGCCGACAGAGGATAAAGAAGATGTTGAAAATCGAATCATGGTACAAGCTCCGCTAGTTAGACGGTTTTTGTTTTTGTGAACTTAAAAAATTAATCAGAACCGGGGGGTTCAGTAAATCTTTCACAATAAAATATATTTCAATGACCTTTCCGTAAGGTGAATATCCTTTTTGCGCGTAATTCCCAAATTTAACAAAATATTATTAAAAGAGAATATAAGATTTCATAATTATATCAGCAAACAAATTTTTACTAATTTACACTCTTATGATGATTAGGAAAATAATAACCTGATAAATTCTGAATCCCGGGCTTTACTTTCCAAAAATTCGGGTCTTACTTTTCAGATTATAAAATATCACGCCTTTTTAAAATCGCCGTCATGATATTTAGATAGTTTTGAGTTTTTCCCTTTAACATGCTTCAATATGTTTTTCCCTCAATAAAAAAAATATCAATGTCAACCGGTAAAAGGCATCTTAAATGCGATACGAGTTTGAAAGATAATGGAATATTATGTGGGAATTTGTATAAACTTCAACTGGAAAAGATATCCCTCACCTGTCAGCGAGGGTATCTTTGATGTAATTATAAATTTGTCAATATAAAATTGGTGATCATTGTAAAAAGGTGCAGATAACTGTTCCGGGCGTGAATCCCGTGATTCAATCCGGGATAGATCATCAAATCAAATTGTTTGCCACGCAATTGAAGCTTTTTGATAAACTGCATGCTATTCTGATAATGCACATTGTCGTCCGCGGACCCGTGAACGATAAGTAGTCCACCCTTGTAACGATCCGTAAAACTCAGGGCGGATGATGAATCATACCCGGCTTCGTTCATCGATGGCAAACCCAGGTACCTTTCGGTATAAATGGTATCATACAAGCGAAAATCGCTGACAGGAGCCACGGCAACACCGGCCTTAAAATAGTCGGATGCTTTTGTCATCGACATCAATGTCAGCCATCCACCGCCGCTCCATCCCCAGATACCGATTCTGTCTTTGTCAACATAAGGCATTCCGGCGAGATATTTCGCGCCCTGAATATGGTCATGCACCGCCCATTTGCCCATATCACCGTAGGCTAAGTTTTTGAAGGCTTTACCGCGTCCGCCGGTCCCGCGGTTGTCAAGCGTAAAAATAATATAACCCTTCTGGGCGAGAAGATTGTGCCACAGGAATGTCGTCCTGCCCCAGCTGTTACGTACAGTTTGAGACTCGGGCCCGCTGTATCCGTAAATTAAAACGGGATACTTCTTTTTCGCGTCGAAATCAACCGGTTTAATCATCATCGCGTTCAGCATTTCACCGTCTTCGGTCCTGAACATAAAAAATTCGGGATAGGAGAGTTCATACTCGTTTAACGCTTCAATATTATTTTCTTCGATTGGCTGGATTGCTTTGCCGTTTATCCCGGAAATCAAATATTTTGTGGGAGTTTTAACATTGGAATAAGAATGGAAAAAATATTTATAATCTGAAGAGAATGTCGCCCGGTGCCATCCGGGAATATGTGTGATCTTTTTAAGATTGCGGCCCTTCAAATCGATGCTGAAGAAATGGTTTTCATTCATGTTGTCTTTGTTGGCATCAAAAAACAGCAAATTCCCGTCAAAACCGCTGACGTTTTTTACTTCCCATGATCCCCCGGTCAACTGACGAATTAATTTACCATCCATATTATAAAGATAGATATGCTTATAACCATCCCTCTCGGAAGTCCACACAAATTCCCGCTTGTTTTTCAAAAAAACAAGATCGTCGGCAACATCAATCCAGCAGGGATCTGTTTCGGTCAGAATTGTTTTTGTCTTTCCCGATTTGGCATCCGCCAACATTAGTTCGAGCTTGTTCTGAAGCCGGTTCAACCTTTGAATAGACAAAATATCCGGGTTTTGTGTCCATTTTATCCGTGGAATATAGATGTCCGGCTCATTCCCTGTATCCATCCAGGTCGTTTGGCCGGAAATGAGATCGAAGACTCCGATTTTCACCAATGCGTTCGGATCACCCGCTTTCGGATACCGGATGGTTTCAACAGAACCGTTTACAGGATCGAAATCAATCCAGCTGAACTTCGGCTCCGGTGATTGATCAAGTCTCCAGAAGGCAATTTTCTTCCCGTCCGGTGACCACTCCCAGCCGTCTGAAATGGCGAATTCTTCCTCATAAACCCAGTCAAATTGACCGTTGATGATGGTGTCGGATCCGTCAGATGTCAATTGAGTGACATCTCCGGAAAGCAAATTCATCATATAAAGATTGTTCTCTAAAACATATCCGACCATGGATTCATCAGGAGAAAATTTAACATTCGATAAGGCCTTGCCATCCCTGGAAATTTTCCGCAACGTTTTTGACTTGAAGTCATAAATATAATAAATAGCTTGTCTCGAATGTCTCCAGATATACTCCATATGAGAGGTCAGCAGGATTTTTGAGCCGCTGTCGGACCATTTACAAGAGGACCAGCGGAGAGGCTTTTGATCATCAGGGGATTTAAGGATGGCGCTGTCAAGAAGAGCGATTTCTTTTTGACTTTTAAGATCAAATTTGTATAACACCGGCAGGCGGCTTACACCCTCATATTTTATAAAAGAATAGGCGTTTTCTCCGGGTACCCAGTTTAATCCGGCCGGCGAGCGGCCGTAAAATTGCCCGGAACTATAAATATCTTCCACGGTGAGCTCTTTCCCTGATGCAAAGAGATTAACCGTAAGAATAACGGTCAAAAGTATTGTATGAAAAAATTGTCTCATGGAGTTGCTCCTGTCATCTGTTAAAAACCAAATTTACGGATCAGATTGCTGCAGCCCGGCAATATATTCATACATTCCTTTTATGCTGTTAAAAGCAAAATATTTTTCTCGTTCCCGAATATCTTCCGGAAGAGAAGAAAAGGCAGAAATGGATGGATCCGATATCAGTAATTCATTGAATACAGTTTCATAAAAGTCATTGGATGCCCTCTGAAAATGTCTTTCTACAATTTTTATCCATAGAAACAGCTGAAATCGCGCCCGCTCAAAAACCGAATCCGGATTCTCACTGATTCCGTAATGACCAAAACATACGTATTTTGCCGGTATCAAGGCCGCTTTTTCCAGGGAGGCATGATAAATATCATGTTTAAATACCGGCGGAGTGGCAATCCTAAGATATTCCATATTTTCAGAGGGTACATTTACCCCCGCTGCTTCTCCGGCAAAAAGAATATCACCTATACGGTAGCATAGATGGTGCGAAGCGTGTCCGGGTGTTTCATACACATCGACTGTGACCCCCCGTTCATTGATTTGCGGCAGAAATGAAATTTTATCGGCTTTGACCGGAGCTATTTCTCCGTAAACTTCTGCCAGTTTCCCCAGAATATTTAATGAACCTTTCCACAAATCAGAGGGATTAATCATGTGGGGGATGCCTATTGGGTGACAGATTACTTTTGCGGTAGGATATGATTTGACAAGAAGACCCGAGCATCCCGCGTGATCTATATGGATGTGTGTGAGTAGTATATAATCAATTCGGTCCACCCCCAACGATTTCAGGGCCTTTTTAAGAAAGGTAAATGATGAACGGGGGCCGTGATCCACAATAATGGTTACATCATTCTCCCTGTAAAGCCAGCAGTTTATGAATTTATAATATCCTCTGAGAGGCTGATCAAGATCAATCTGATGCAGATTCTTCAGTGGATTTTGTATGCCTTTCAGTTTGATACTCCTTTAAAAATTGTAAGTAAAAATTAGGGAAACACCATCCGTCTAAAATTTAAATCTGATGCCCAAATAAATTTTCGACATAACAAATTTAAAGAGAGTGAAGAACTCACGCAAAAAATGATGCGCATTTTAGAAAAAATATAGTAAAAAAGACAATTGAAAAAACAAGTGAATAATAATTTAGCTTGACTGATGTCGAAATTCTTTGTATTTAACTCTTCGTAAAAAATGAATGGATTTTATATGGCGGTTACTGTTCAAAAAGTCTATTTGGAAAATCCGCAACCCAGGTTAATTAAACAGGCTGCGGAAGTGCTTAAAAATGGTGGCGTGGTAGTTTACCCGACAGACACTATTTACGGTCTTGGGGCCGATTTATTTCATAAACAGGCCATGGAACGGATATTCCGGATTAAGAAATCTTCAAATCATAAACTTTTAAGCTTTATCTGTCCGGATTTGAAGGATATATCCAATTGGGCTCAGGTTCCGGATTACGCGTATAAGATTATGCGCCGCGTGACACCCGGTTCCTACACATTTATTTTGAGAGCATCAAGACAGGTCCCAAAGATACTTCTTCAAAAGAGAAAAACAGTGGGGATCAGGATCCCGGATTCACCGGTCGCTATCGCTCTGGCGAAGGAACTAGGCAGACCCATTTTAAGCACAAGTGTGCCGCTTGGTGATGACGGATATTACACGGACCCGGATGAAATTGCTCAGCGCTATGCAAATGAAATAGATTTGATTCTGGACGCGGGGATAAGCTTTAATCAACCATCCACAATTGTCGATTTTACAACTGAGGATCCCCAGATTTTACGCGAAGGCGCGGGCAATATTGAAGCCTTGGCATATTAAAGACAAATAAAATCCATTTGACCCTCTCGTACAATGCCATGAAATACTTTTTAAATCTATCTTTTAATTGCGCGATAAAGATACAAATTTAGAAATATAAGAGTCAGGTGTTAAGTTTCGCCCGGATTTGAAATCCGCATCTACCCGGTATGTGATTGGAAGCGGATCAGTTATAAACCAAATTGAAACAGTTTAGATGAAAAAACAAAACTACTCGTTGATAAATCAAAATCTTCATAAATCAATCTATGAATTATCATTTCCGGGGATGATTTCTTCGGTTCTGCAAACACTATATCAGCTGATAGACGCTTATTGGGTGGGGAAGCTTGGCGCTTCAGCGCTGGCGGCGATCGGTGGAAGTTCATTTATTATGTGGGCGATATTTTCTCTTTCGGCTTTAAGCGTAAACGGAATAACGACGCTTGTCGCGCAAAGTGTCGGAGCCGGAGATGAAGAAAAGGGAAGATATGCCGCCGGTCAGGGAATGCTCATCAATACCATAAGCGCGGTGGTGATCGCTATCGTTGTGTTTGTGACGCAAAATATGCTGTTCCGTGTGATGGGATTCGATGAAATAGTTTTTAATGAGGCTCGGACCTATCTGAGTATCGTTTTATCAGGACTGATTTTTTCATTTTGGTTTGTCGGGATGGAAGGAGTCTTCAGAGGCATCGGTGATACCAAAACGCCGATGATCATTTTAGCAATTGCCCTTTTATTAAATGCTGTTCTTGATCCTGTCTTTATCTTTGGTTGGTTCGGTTTTCCTGAAATGGGTGTGGCGGGCGCGGCCTTCGCGACCATATTGTCCGAAATAGTCGCGGCGGGACTTTGTGTTTACATTCTGCGAAAGAAAAAATTTCTTCCTGATTTCCGGGTGCGGATTGACAAAATAATCATCTGGAGAATTCTCAGTATTGGCAGTCCCATTGCCTTTGGAGGATTCTTTTTCAGCCTGATCTATGTCGCGCTGACCGGTATTATCGCCCGGTTTGGAACAGAAGCGATCGCGGCAATTGGTGTATGTCACAGAATAGAAGGGATCGCCTGGTTTGCCTGTGTAGGATACTCTGCTGCCGCTTCAACACTCGTGGGCCAGAATGTCGGCGCGCGCTCCATTGCTTCGGCGCAAAAGGCGGCCTGGTGGGTCAATATTTATGGAGTGATGACACTCTTTCTGGTTTCGGTTGTCTTTTTTTTCTGGCCGGAATGGTTGATGAGCGTCTTCACTACAGATGTGAGCGTACAAAAAATAGGCGTGGAATACCTGCGTATTATCGCGGTATTTGAAATTTTTTTGGGACTTGAAGTCATAATGGAAGGGGCCTTCAGCGGCGCGGGATATACGCTTCCGGTAATGCTTGTTTCTGTTCCTGTCACCCTCAGCCGTATTCCTCTTGCCTGGTTTTTTGCCATTAATCTGGATTGGGGAACAAAGGGGATATGGTGGGCCATCGCGCTCACAACCTTTTTAAAAGGACTGCTCAATACCATTCTATTCGCAATGGGATTATGGAAAAAGAAAATTGGTGAAATAAAATAAAAAAGGCTGCCCTTTTCCAAAGACAGCCTTTTATACATATTTTCAAAAAAAATTATTTTGCGCCGAACATTACAGCGAGTCCAATCATCAAATGGCTGTAATCGGAAACGATTCCGTATTTTGCTTCCGCCATTGCATCCATACCGCCTATTGGGAATTTATAGCCGCCCAACAGTGAAAAGCCTATCCGATTTTCTGACTCATCATACGTATCGGTTTGACCGGTGAATGGATTTGTATAATCTAACTCAATTGTAAGGATGTTAAATGTAAGTCCACCCCCAACGTAAACACCGGCAACGCTTGGAAGATTATAATGTACATCCGCGCCGATCTGAATATCGCTGAATGTCAAATCGTCGTAATCGGTTCCGGGCATATGATAAAACGCTAACGGATAAATAGAGATTCCCGGAGCCACTTCACCCAAATTAACTTTTGCGCCAAATGCAAAGCCTGTGGTGAGACCATCCTCACCGGGTACAAGCAGCGCTACCTGAGGAGCAACACCGTGGAAACCAATACCCTGTGCAAAGCCAAATGAGCCCAGTGTGAAAATAACAAGTGCGACTAGTAATAACTTCTTCATGAAATTCTCCTTAGATTGAATTAAATTTTGAACAACACGACCCCAAATTAAACGCTTGCATTTAAATATCTATTTCCGTTCATATAATTGACCTTGTTGATTTTATCGATTAATAAAATAAATGGCTGTGATTTATGGCACATTTTACCGGAATGTAATGAGGATAATTTTGCTGATATTAAAACGCTTGTATTTAAAAAACGGCGTTCAGATGTCTGCTCTTTCGTCCATTGCGCCGGAACCGGAAAACAATTTTCCGGTAAAGAATCCGATAATGGAAAAAATAAATCCCCACAGGATATAACTAAGCCCGGTCCCGGATAAAAACGATGGTTCAAAAAATCCCATATTCCCGCGTGATTCAAGAAAATAAAATATCAATGTGGATAAAAAGCCAAAAACGATTGAAAAATGAACTTGACTTTTTTGGGTCGATTTAAAAAAACTGCTGATAACCGGGATAAAAACAGTCGTGGTTAATATTCCGGAAGAAAGATAAAAAATATCCCACAAACTTTCTGTAAAAATAGCGTAAATATAGGATATAAATACTGCCCCCACCGAGGAGATCCGGGCGAAATTGTTTAAGCGGGCGGCGGACCATTTGTTTTGAACATGTGGTTCGACCAGGTCGAAAGAGAAGGAGAGAGCAACCACATTGCCACAGGTGTCGATGGTGGACATGGCAGCGGCTATAAGACCGATGGACAAAAATACATTTAACCAGACCGGCGCGTAATTCTGCATAAGCACGGTTAGTATTACTGTCCCGTCCTTGAGCTGCCCCGGGATGATTCCGTTAACGGGAGGAAAAAGTATTAATGCCGACATGCCGATAAGCAGAGGCATGACACCAACGAAAACGAAGGAATTGATGCCTGCAATCAAAATGCCTCTTCTCGCGGCTCCGTTTGATTTTGCGGCCTGCAGTCTGATCCAGACATCGGTTTCAATCAGCCAGCCCGGAAGATAGGCAAAAAAAGTGACTGCGATAAGCGCGATACCGGGCGCGAATAAATTTGAATGGTGATTTAATTTTGGCGGCGGAGGGATATCCCAGATGGAAGCGCCGGCGGGCAAAGCGTTCCAGCCGATGACAGCCAGGCTGGTTATGAAAACCGCGACCAATAGAAACTGAATCTTATCAGTGGAAACAACTGCTTCGAATCCGCCGGTAAATGTGTACACAGAAACAACAATCGTGATGATGAGCAGCGCCTGATTGAGCGATATACCGAGAAACGGCGCGATGATATTTCCGGCGGCATATATTTCCGCCCCCGTCCATGTAATAAATACTACAATCAGCGCCGGAGCAAGCAGCTGTCTTGCCTTTGATCCAAAGCGTTTTTCGAGAAGTTCCGGCTGTGAAAAGGTCTTAAACTTCCGGAAACGGGAGGCAAATATAAAAAAACCGGCCATCGTTATAAGCCAGGGGATAATAAGAAGCCACGCGCCACCCGGTCCGTACCAGTAAAAGAGCTGTACTCCATACACACATGACCAGCTTATGGACATCATGCTGGCGGAAATGGAGAGTCCGCTGGATAAGCCGGATAGATTACCGCTTGCCGACCAGTATGCTGAGTTGTCGCAGTGCCTGCCCGATGCCTTTTCTTTCTTCCAGATATAGAATCCGATCCAGATGACTATGATGCTGTATGCCAGAAAACCAATCCAGAAATAGATATAATCGCTCATTATCCCTTACCGGTCTTTATACCATTTTTTAACTGCCAAGTTAAAAATAATAAGGGATATTTAAAACATAATCTTTAAAAAGGAGAAAAAGAACAGATAAAAGAGGTTTTCTAGGGGGCAAAACCAAGAATGATACCCTGAGTAAACAAATCGTTAAAAAATGGCAGTCCGTTTTGAAGCAATACCTGTTCGTCATGAATGTCGAAAAGCATTCCCGCTTCGGCTAACGCTTCTTTTCCTGAAATACGATTATTAATTAGTTTCTCAAACACCACCGCGAAAAACGAGGAAAACTCAAAAAATCTTACAGACAGATTTTTTTGTTCCCGGTAACAGAGGATAAAGTAATCACCGGCATTCGCGGAAAGTTCATCAGAAGAGAATTTGTGTACGGGATAAGTTAATCGGATCAGCCGGAACTCAGGATTGATGATGAGCGGGCTCTCAAGTAAATCACCTTCGGATTGAAACGGCGGAATGATCAGGTCCTCCATCGTGTGTACTTCAATCTCGATCCATTCAAAATACAGCAAATCAGTCAGATAAGGGCGGTGAAATTTTTCAGAATATTTGTTTTCTGAACAGAAAATATAGAATTCATAAGGCATCTTCCAGACCTGCGGAGACTGAGGATTATGGTTGATAAAAAAGTCATTCACCATCTGAGTCCAGTCTTCCTCGGGTAATATCTGACGAGTTACCGGATAGGCGGTTTCGAGGGTACCGTTGATGACATTGAAGACCAGTCTCCGGTAGTGGTGCAAACGATCCGCTTTAGCCCCTTTGATTGGACGGGGTACACCGCTGCGGCAGTAGTCCGCAAGCTCATTTTGTATTTGACGGGTTTCTTCACGCAACAACATTTTGAGCTTCCCATTTCAATTCCATTAATGACTGCAGACGGCCTAACTCAACCTGCAGTTCGTCAAATTCAGGAATATTAAAATCACGTTCCAGAAGTACCGGAACCGGTTTAACTCTTTCGATTGTCCATTCAAATAAATCAAATACGGGATCTATAATGGGCTGGCCGTGTGTATCTATAATCAGGTCCGGACTGACCTGTTCATGACCCGCCATGTGGATATAAACGACTTTATCAAGAGGAATTCCGCTTATGAACTCCTTGGCGTCATATTGATGATTGAAGGCGTTGACATAAACATTGTTAACGTCGAGAAGAAGGTTGCAGCCGGATTCATTAACAATTGTATTAATAAAAGTAATTTCATCCATTTCCGCCGCGACCGGTGTATAATAAGAAACATTTTCGATAGCGATGGGCCGTTCAAGAAAATCCTGGATTTGTCTGATACGGTCAACGATATGGCGTACAGCATCTTCGCGGAAGGGGATAGGCAAAAGGTCATATAAATGAGCATTGTTGCATTTACTGTAACTCAAATGCTCTGAATAAATCTGTACAGGGAATTCATTAAAAAATTTCTTTAGATCTTTCAGGAAATCCCAGTCCAGCGGTTCGGGGCTTCCGATGGAAAGTGATAACCCGTGGTTGATAATCGGATATTTTTCGACTACGGCTTTTAATTTTTTACCCCAGTAGCCGCCCATGCCCATCCAGTTTTCAGGCGCGAATTCCACAAACTGCGGTTTGTTTTTCTCCGCGCCAATCAGATCGTCGGCAAGGTGCCGCCTGAATCCCAAACCGGCTCCCTTGATCATTATAGGCCTCACTCCTTAAAAAAATAAAAATCGGGCAGGCGGATAGAAATGCCTGCCCAAAGAATAATTATTGTCCGCATTTACCTTCGCCACACTTGGCTTCCGCTGCCTTTGAATCATTAACCGCATCGGCTTTTTTATCTACAGCCTTTTTATCGGAAGCTTTACCCTCACCGCACTTTCCCTCTCCGCATTTACCCTCACCACACTTAGCTTCGGCCGCCTTCGATTCTACTGACGCGCTGTCCTTTATCGCGCCGGCTTTTTTCATATCGGCTTTAGATTCGCCGCATTTCCCTTCACCGCATTTTGCCTCGGCCGCTTTTGCATCCTTCATCTCCTTTGCCTCATGTTTGGCATCGGCTTTTTTCTCCGCGGATTTCTTAGTCTCTCCCGCGCATTTGAGTTCTGCCGGCGCTTTAGGCGCGTTATTCAGAGATGAAAGCGCTTCTCTCACTTCGCTTCCCGATCCCAGCGGTGAATAGGCAAAGACATTCTCCGGCGCCTGACCAACCGTTAATCCGGCAATAGCGCTCAGAAGAATGGAGCCTTTTGTAAATCCCGCTAATTTATTTGAATGATGGTTCTTAAATTCCTTGCTCATAAAAAAATCCCCCTTAATTGTGATAAAAATTGTTTATTTTCCGGTAAAAGTGATTTACTTTAAATTTAACATCGATAAATGAATATTTTGTACTCATCTAACCGGAGTACAGATTCGATTATTCCAGATTATTAATGGATCATTTTTTAGGATAAATTGATTTTGGACCGCGTTATCAGTCAATTCAACGGATTAAGACGATAATCGAGTTAATAGATATCAGGAATAATCTTAATGAGTACAGGTATTAGTTTTACTGGCATTTGCATTTTGATTCAATTGTCTCTTAGTGGGTGCGGGAGTCAGGCGAATCAGAATCCGGACCAAAAACTCATAGTTCAGGATATGAATCTGATTGCTGATTCTGTGGATATCCATCATGAATACCGGCAGGTATATATTCCGTTTGAAGGGATGACAGAAGCTTTTGAACATAGAATTATATACTCCGCGGATAGCTCGAATGTGATAGCGCTGCTTGTGGAACAAGGCAAGAAAGTAAATCAGAACGACTTTCTGGCCGGTTTATGGAGCCTTTCAAAACAAAAAGAATATACACCCATTGACATCCGGTCGCCAATGACGGGTGAAATCACAAAAGTATTTATTAAAGTTGGTGATAACATCGGTCCAGGGACCCCGCTATTTGAGATCAGAAACAATGACTATCAGATTCTGAAAGTACCGTTAAGCTATGAACAGGCCCGCTATATATACAAAGGGCAACGCGCAGAATTAAAAACAGATTCAGTTAAAGTTCAAGGTATTGTTAATCGGGTCGATAATTCACAGGGACTGATCACGATTTTAATAAATAATATTGAAGCCGGCATGGGGGAAGAGACACGTGTAAAAGGCATGATTGACGTCGGAAAAATCAAGGGAGAGTACATAGAAAGCAGATATTTTGATGCTTCCGGCAAACTGCTTTCAACAGGGGATGGAGGAGAAACTCTGGAAATTCTGAAGATCGGAACCGCGGACACCTTGTCATTAATTTCTCCCCCGCTTCCGCATAGTTCAAAGGTACATATTATTCAGAAAAGTCTTGATTTAGCTAATTAACATTATATATTTACATTAATTAATAGTATGAGGCAGAAAACTCTTCATGCGTAAAGCACTCTTCTTTTTAATAGTTATTATTTTACCGGCAACGTTGTTATTTGCGGGTATCATATTCAGTGAGTATAGCGCTGTTCCAACAACAGATAAGGTGACCGTGTCATGGGTTACATCTTCTGAAGAGGGAGTCAGGCATTTTATTATACTAAAAAGCTCATCCCAGACAGATTTCGCGGAATTAAAACGTGTAAAGCCAAAAGGCCCGGGAACTTCGTATGATTTTGTCGATGAGAATGTGATGTTCAAAAGCGGCACGGCTCTTTTTTATAAAATAAAGGCGGTCGGGGAAAGCGATACACTTATCGAAGAAACGGATTCGATGATCGTTCACCCGAATATATCAGGTGTGTTTCGAACCTGGGGCGCGATAAAAGCCATGTTCAGATAATATAATTTTCAAATATCATTAATCCCTTTTCATTCAGGTGGAAAGGGATTTTTTTGTTTATAAGGTAAAATGTTAAATTTGAATTTTTGCAAATCAAAAGGCATGATCATTTAAAGTGTTTAAATCAAGCCCATAGACTTGATACGATGAACATCAAAAGGATGTCCTTAAAAAGTGTTAATTAATTGTAGGGAAAATTGGACAGAATAGATCAATGAAAATGTTAACCCGGCATTTATAATTTTTATACACGGATTGTCAGAATAAAAATGATGAGAATTTCCTTCTAATATAATATTGAAAGGAGTGCTCATCACTTTTTCAGGGAACCGGTATAATTGGATTTTGTTTATCATAGTGAGAAGCCTCTATATTTAAGGTGGAACTGTCGATGAAAAATAGTTGAATGGTTTTGAGAGATCGACTATATTTTAGCACGGGAGGATAATTTGAAAAAATACATATTCATTCTTTTATTAATTTTAATTCCGATTCACGGATTCAGCCAATTTGAACAATATCTTCAGCAGGATCCGCAGCCGACGACATACCGGCAGCGCGGGTTAGCATTCAGTATGGTTGAACTCGGAGCCGGGATTGGCGCTTTCATCAAATGGCCTCTTAAAAGTTACTGGCATGTCGGAATGGGATTTGACGGATTTATGCTCAGGGACAGTAAAGAATTTAACTATATTGATATTTACGGCTACCCCAGAACAGTCAATGGTGATAACAATGTTTATATCCTCGATTTTATGTTTACAGCAAAAAAAAGAATGTTCGCGAATGATTTGGATGACAATGTCAGACCGTTTCTCGAGTTTGGCGTCGGGCCGGTTTACGGGATGAATTTTCCGGAGTATGATACAAAACCGGACGGGACAAAAACAAGAGACCAGTACTCCCTTACTCTGGGGGGATTGATCGCCGCGGGTATCGACGCGAATGTCAGTTCAAAGAATTTCCTTGGAATCAGATTGCAGTATCGATTTTTTCCGTTCACCGAAACCATCGGCGAGCGAAAGGACCAGTCAACATTTGATCTGCGGCTTGAAGTCGGGCAACGTTTCTAATGACAAAAATATCCGTTACATTTATAGAATTAAAAATTACCGCCAAAGAAAGATACGTCTGCGATATTGTCGAAAAATTATTCAATAAAAAATTGCGCGCGACCGTTTATGTGGCGGATAAAAAGGGCGCTTTTAATCTCGATAATCTTCTCTGGAATTGGAAACAGGATAGTTTTGTGCCCCATTCAATAATGAATGATCCATCCGTAGCGCCGGAGGATCCGGTTATCATAACATCAAACGAATCATTTCCGGCATTGACTGATGCGCTTGTTCTGTATGATCCATTGCCAGCCAGCCGCTTTGAGGGGTACCGGTATATTGTTGATTTCGCTGAAATTTATGACAATACAAAATTAGTGGCAAGCCGCAAGCGTTACGCGGCGTTCTTGCATAAGGAGGAGTTTGAATTGTCCTTCATGCAATTAGGAGCCTTTTTAAACGGTCAAAATAAATAGTTACAACGCTAATCCGTTTTTTGTATATTATTCATATATCTTTGAACATAAATTATCCGGCCGTTAAATCCGGTTGTATCTCAGAACATAATTCGGAATCAACAGCCGCGACGAGACAATAAATTTATAATTGCCCGTTCACAATTCCGGTTATTCTCATCAAATATTCTTAGATCCGAAAACAAAAGTTGCAACCCGCCGGGATTAAAAATACTAACAGGGATTTGCAGATGTCAGTCAGGAAAATTTTAGATGAATTAAACAAAAGTCAGCTAAAGGCGGTGACCGCGCCGCGACAGCCGGTGCTGATGATAGCGGGACCCGGAACCGGAAAAACCAGGGCTCTGATCGCGCGGATTGTTTATGAAGTTCATCATTACAATATCCCCCCTGAAAACATCCTGGCCCTCACATTCAGCAATAAAGCCGCGGGTGAAATAAAACTGCGATTAACAAAGATACTGGATTCGAAGGCGGAGAAAGTAAGGACCGGAACCATCCACTCATTTTGTCTTGATATTCTTAGAAAATACCATGAACCCGCGGGATTAAGTAAATATTTTAGCATATGTGATGATGATTATCAGAATCGTCTTCTAAAAAGCCTGATAAGCGGTAAGGTTAGGGAAAATCCGGAAAGAGTAGTCAAAGGCATTCAGCTGGCGTTCTCAAATTTCCTGTTAAAAGGCAATCCTCTGCCGTCTTTTTCGGCCATGGTCTATGAAAAGTATGAAAATCATCTCCAAAAACACGGCCTTATCGATTATAATCAAATTCTTGTCAAAACGCTTTCTCTTCTAAAGGCAAATAAGGATATTCTGGATCAGTATCGGTTTCTCTATCAATCCGTTCTCGTTGATGAATTTCAGGATACGGATTTGGTTCAGTATCAGATTATCAAAATGCTTGCCGAAAAACATCGCAATATCTTTGTCGTGGCTGATGACGATCAGTCAATTTATTCCTGGCGGGGCGCCAATCCGGAAAATATACGCCAGTATATGGATGATTTTTTAATAGAAGAACCGGTGTTTCTCGAAGTTAACTACAGAAGCGGAGAAAAAATCACCCGGGCGGCTCAAGCCATCGTGAAATCGACGGACAGGATTGAGCCGGACAAAGTTATCATTCCGGACGCGCAAAAAGAGGATCTGATACAGGTAGCTTTGTTTGAAGAAGAGGGGAAAGAGATCGAATTTATAGTAAAAAAAATAGATGAATGGCACACAGCGCAAAAGGCGGATTACTCCGAGATAGCCATCATCTATCCTCAGCACCGGTTTGGCGACCAGATTGCCGTCAGGTTACTGAAAGAAAGAATTCCCTATCAACAGGCATCCGGAAAAAATCTACTTGATCAGCCAAAAATGGTTCGCCTCTTATCGTATCTGAAGCTCATCAGAAATCCGGCCGATAATCTTGTCCTTGAAGAGCTGGTGGAAATAGAGCTGGGACATCACATATACAAACAGATTCAGAATTATCAGAATTTAGGAGAGAAATCTACTTTCAGGAAGGCTTTGAACGATTTCTCAAACCGGGCTGAAATCGGATCTGATATTCGAAGGAGAACAAATGCATTTATCGGAAACATCGCGAATCTTGTGAATCTGAAATCATTTTACAAGTTTGACAGCCTGGTGCTGGAAATATTACGCAGCTCAAAGGACATGGAAAAAACCATGCTGGAACATAATGTAGAGAAGATAACCGATGTTGCTTTCAGGGAAAACAATAAAGCCAGAAATCCGAAGGCGCAAATTTGGGTATATCACACGAACGAGCAATTGTCTTTTGTCGGCTGTCAAATGCTGCAGCTGTTATACCAAAACCGCGTTCATGTTTTAAAAAATGAGAATATTATCAATATCAATCCTATGGATGTGGTAATTTTGCTGTCGCCTATGAATGACCAAAAATTGTCCTGCGAAGTAGAAATTTTGCACGATAAAACTGATGAAAAGAGAAAGGGTTCGATTTCTACGCTTTTTCGAAGAATGCAGTCAGGCCTGAAACAGTCCCGCACGCCATTTTTTAGGGATTATGTGGTGTTTGACCTGGAAACAACCGGAAGAGATCCAGAAAAATGCGCGATTGTTGAAATCGCGGCCGTCCGTGTACGTGATTCTATAATCACGGATGAGTTTCAAATCCTGGTTAATCCCGGCATGCCTATCGAACCGGAAGCGCAGGCGGTACACCATATCACCGAAGAAGATATCAGAGATGCTCCCGACATGAAAACAGCTATTAAAAAAATGATCGATTTTGCCGGAAATGATTTATTGATTGCACATAACGGATACAGTTTTGATTTTAAAATAATCGACCGGTATTCACGCGGCCTGCTAAATGACCGGCTTCCGAACACACGTTATGATTCACTTGTTTTCGCCCGCCACTTATATCCAGCTAAGCAAAATTCGATTGACGCGCTGGCGGACCGGTTTAAGCTTGATCCCGGGAACAGACATAGAGCGCTGGACGATGTGCGCGTACTGCATGAAATTATTCAGAAAATGCACCAGGTTGCCATAAAAAGGGAGATGAGGATCGCCGGGGAAAATCTTACCGAGTATGTTGCCCTGGGAAATTTACTGGAAGACAAACTGGTGGCCGTTGAAGACCGGATATTTTTTGCTTCGGGCGCGCGTAAATTGCTCTCGCCCTATTCAGAAATATTGAGCAAATTTGCCGTTAGATTTAATTATTCGGAAGCGGAATTAAGGGAAAAAATACGCAGCAGAGCAGAGCAGGTGATGACGGGCATTACGGCATATGACATGAAAGATGACGCGTTCAAACGAATGCTTGAAATTGCCGATCAGTTCAAACATCAGCCTGTCGATCAGGCAATAGCTGAATTTTTATCGTTTATCCTGCTGATAAATCCACAGGATAGTCTTGGAAGTATTGATGCCGTTTCTCTCCTCACATATCATTCCGCAAAGGGACTGGAGTTTGACCATGTGATCATTCAGGGGCTGGAAGATGATACCATGCCCAGCTTTTTTGCCTATAAAAAAGATGATCAGGATAACCGTCCCGTCGCCAAAAAACTGGAAGAACAAAAACGACTTCTTTATGTCGGGATTACGAGAGCAAGAAAAGAAGTTATCCTGACAGCAGTCAAAAACCGATTTGGCAAGATGCAGAAGTCGTCCCCGTTTTTAAAGGAAATGACAAGTTCAGGTGACCTCTCTGATCTTCCCATTTTAAGATTGTAAAGTAGCTTTGATTATAAACTTTTAAATTCATAGATTATCATTACGGATGTTTTTACCTAAATTTAAAAACATGATTTTGAACAGGACCGGAGGTTTAAATAAAAATATATGCTACCTGAAAAGTTATGGAAAATACTAAATACCGACTCTGGAAATTCAATTGTTGATGTGATACTTAATAACAGAGATCTGCCTCCAAATCATTTGGAACCGTTCAAATTATCAGATCGGCTTCATTCGCCATATCTGCTTCCTGATATGGAAAAAGCCGTCACGCGTATCATCCGGGCGATCGATAACGGAGAAAAAATATTCATTTTTGGCGATTATGATGTGGACGGAGTGACTTCCACGGCAATTATGGTATATTTTTTTAGAAAAATTGGATATCCCGTGGAATACGCCCTGCCTCACAGGGAAAAGGACGGTTATGGGTTGCGACCGTCGGCGGTTGATCAGGCCGCTGAAATGGGAATGCAGCTCATTATTACCGTTGATAACGGAATAACGGCCCATGACGCGATCGATCATGCAAAATCACTGGGTATCGATGTTGTAGTGACAGATCACCATTTGCAGGAAGGAGATCTTCCTGACGCCTGCGCGGTGATTAACCCAAACAGGACCGATTCTGAATATCCATTTAAAACTATCTGCGGAGTAGCGGTCGCGTTTAAATTGCTGCACGCCCTGAGTGAAAAACTGATGCAGGAGGACGATTTTAAACAGTTTCTGCTGAATCAGTTGGATTTAGTGGCGATCGGAACTATCGCGGATGTGATGCCCTTGCGGGATGAAAATTACGCGCTTGTGAAATTCGGGCTGAAGGTTCTGAGCGGAAGCCGGAAACCCGGTCTGATGGCGCTAAAAAAAATCAGCGGTGTGAAAGAGAAAGTTGTTACCCCGATCTCTGTTGGCTATTTTTTGGCGCCCAGATTAAATGCTGCCGGACGGATGGAAGAAGCCACAATTTCGGTTGAACTGCTGATAACCGAATCAAAAGAAGAAGCTCTGGAACTGTCGGCTCATCTTGATAGTTTAAACCGCAAAAGACAGACACTGCAATCCAGTTATCTTGATTACGCGCTCAATTTAATGCCGGCGGATGACGCGATTCCTTCAGAAAAAGTGATCTTTGTTGAAAATGAAGAATGGTTAGCCGGTTTGATCGGGTTGGTTTCCGGCAGGCTGAAAGAAAAATACTTACGACCGGCTTTTGTATTTACCAGGGATGAGAACGGAAATTATGTGGGGTCCGCCAGAAGTATTGACGCTTTTCATGTGACCAACGCGCTGACACAGTTTAATCATTATTTTTTGAACTACGGAGGCCATCACAAAGCAGCGGGTTTGACCATTTCCGCGGAAAATTATAGTCAGTTCAAAAAAGAATTTATAGATTATGCAAACGAGGCGCTGAGTCATGAAGAGCTGGTACCGGAAGTAGTGATTGATTCGGTGATAGATATTGATCAGCTTAATCTGAACACAGCCAGGGTGATTCAGGAAATAGGGCCCTTCGGCGAGACCAACGCCGAACCAATCCTTTTGCTAAAAAGTGTTTATGTTCGTGATATGATGTTGTTAAGCAACGGAAAGCACCTGAAATTATCCGTGCAAAGAGGAAATCAGTTGTTCGAGTGTATATGGTGGGGCGGAGGATGCTATAAGGATGATATTATGTTCGGAGATACCATTGATGTGGCCTTCAGAGTGAATATAAACAATTGGAGAGGGACTGAAAGGCTCCAGCTGACAGTTGAAGATTTAAAAAAAGTTGAAGTATTGTGACAAATGTCATTTTGATTTTAGTCAACAGCAATTATCTTACCATATAAGAAGCCGGGGGGGATCTTTATGAAAAAGTTAATCATTTTAGCTTTTATATTTTCGGCATTCACCATTTATTCCTGCTCAGATAGTACTTCAGGAAATTCCAACAAAGACACACCGCCATCACTGCCAAATCTGAATCTGGCCTCGCCGCCGACAGACGCGCCACCGGAAGTTTACACCGAATTTCAGTACACAGGCGTGATGCTCGGACCGTGGATGCTGTGGATTGGCAATATTTTTGACGACATAGATGCCGTGAGAGACGGTGATACATGGGTTTGGACAAGCACGAATAACGATCTTACGATAACCATAAAGGCCACGGTCGGAGATGATGATTCGATTGTTTGGCAAATGATTCTTGATGGGTCAATCGGCATATTGATGTATGACAACTGGCTGGCCATGGAGGGGTATCAAAGCGGTGACAGGAAATCATCATCCTGGACATTTTATCAGATGAACTCTGAAGAGGTGGCTTTTGTCTCTTCCTGTGAAACGGATGACGATGGCAACGTGATTTGTACTTTCAATTTTGGAATGTTCAGCCATGAATCGACAGCAAACGCCGATGGTAGCGGCAGTTTCCTTATTTACAATAACGGCAATCTTCTCTTTGAATCACATTGGGATTCAAGTGGCAACGGATGGTGGAAGAAGTATAATAGCTCCGGGAATGAAATTGCAGGGGGCACATGGGGAAGTGATTAAATTTGATTTCGATATGGCATGATTGTATTTTTGATCCGGCAGAGGTAACTTTGCCGGATATTTTTTTCTTCATTATTTTTTGTCTTTTCAGGTATCCTGACATAAAAAGGAATATTTGTCACAAAACGGATATATTTTCATCCAATATATTTATAATGAAACTAATTATATAATGTACGGTTTAATGACTTGATTTTTTATTAACAAAAGTGTAGTTTTTTTTGGACTATACATAAGGAAACAGATGCAAGAACGAATTATTGAGATAATAGTGTACCTGATGGGTGAATTTCAGCACCAGCACTCAGACGAAAATTATGTTGATTTATCGGAAGAACTAAGATCACGCGGTTATACCGAAAATGAAATAAACATAGCTTTTTCCTGGATATTTAATCATTTGCAAAAAGAACAGGCTCCGCAAAAAGCCGAGTTTCAGTATAGCGGGAAATCGATCCGTGTTTTACACGAACTTGAAAAACTGGTTGTATCACCTGATGCATACGGGTATCTTCTGCAGTTATGGCAGTTAGGTATTCTGGACGAATCGGGGATTGAATCCGCGATCGAGAAATCATTATCGCTGGGGACAACCAATATCACACTGGATGATATTAAGAGTATCACAGCATCAATGGTATTGGGCGCTGATCCGGGTAATTTTTATGAAGGATTTTTCTACCAACTGGGATCCAATACCATACATTAGCCAGATTTTTACTGAGATCCGAAACTTAGATGATATCGTCCCGCGTTAACAACAAATCACAACCAAAAGTTATTGAGATATATGGCACACAAATCTTTAGTGATAGTAGAATCACCGGCAAAAGCAAAGACCATCAATAAATACCTCGGGGCTGATTTTAAAGTTGCCGCATCGGTTGGTCATATCATTGATTTGCCCAAAAACAAGTTTGGCGTCAATATAGAAGACGGATTTAAACCGCAGTATATAAATATTCGCGGTAAAGAAAAAATAATCAAGGAATTAAGAGCTCTCGCGGCCGGCGCGGATAATATCTATATCGCGACTGACCCTGACAGGGAAGGCGAAGCGATCGCATACCATATTTCTTCTGTTTTAAATACGGCCAAAAAAGAAATCCATCGCGTTGAATTTCATGAAATTACCAGAAGCGGTGTTGAGTCAGCAATGAGTCATCCCAGATCTATTGACATGAAAATGGTAAATTCTCAACAGGCGCGCAGGGTTCTGGACCGCATAGTAGGCTACAAAATCAGTCCGGTGTTGTGGAGAATGATCTACCGAGGTCTGAGCGCCGGAAGAGTGCAATCGGTGGCTCTCTATATTATCTGTAAGCGTGAAGAGGAAATCCGTGAGTTTAAATCAGAAGAATTCTGGACGATCAAGATAGTAGTAAAAACGGATATTTCCGATCCCTTTGAGCTGAAACTGACAAAAATCAACAATAAAAAAGCGCATATTCCCGATCAGGGATCAGCTGACAATCATGTGGCGGCCATCAAAAACGCGGCCCTGAAAATCACAGCGATCAATAAAAAAGAACTTAAACGGCAGCCTCAGCCGCCTTTTACGACAAGTACCCTGCAGCAATCCGGCTCCCGAATGCTTCATATGTCAACAAAAAGAATCATGAGTATCGCGCAAACATTGTACGAGGGTGTTGATGTACCCGGACAGGGCAGAGTAGGTTTGATTACTTACATGCGTACCGATTCCACCAGAATCAGCTCCGAAGCGCTTCACGCTTCACGGGATTACATCAAAAATCAGTTTGGCGATGAATATCTGCCTGCTAATCCGAGAGTATATAAAACGAAAAAATCAGCTCAGGACGCCCATGAGTCGATCCGGCCCGCCAATATATCGGACGAGTTTGCTCCGGAGAATCTAAAAGGAGTGCTCTCGGCGGAGCAATTCAAATTGTATAATCTGATCTGGAAGAGATTTGTGGCCTGCCAGATGATGCCTGCCATATATGAAAAAACAACGATCTCAGTCACTGGTGGTCATTATTTGTTTACGACCGAAGGCGAAGTGATGAAATTTCCTGGTTATGAAAAAGTTTACCGGGAAACAGCCGGCGAAGACGAGGAAAACGGGGTGAAAGATATTCCGCCGGGACTGAATGAAGGTGATGCCTGCTATTTGCAGAAAATTCTGCCGGAGCAAAATTTTACAAAACCGCCGGCAAGATATACGGAAAGTACACTTGTAAAGGAAATGGACCGGCTCGGAATCGGTCGTCCGAGCACGTACGCCCAGATTGTAAGCACCATTCTCCACCGCAAATACGTGGAACTGAAAGAACGCAAATTGTTCGCCACGGAACTTGGGGAAACGGTAAACAAAATTCTGATCAAAAATTTCCCTGATATCTTTAATGTGGATTTCACCGCTTCAATGGAAAAAAAGCTGGATGAAATAGCCGGTGACCACGCCACGTATGAAGATGTAATGAATGAATTTTACACGCCTTTTGACCGCGCGATAAAAACCGTTGAAGCAAATAAAGAAGAAATAAAGTCTGATCTTCTTGAAGATTCCGGCGAATCGTGTGATAAGTGTGGCCGCCCGATGATAATCCGGTGGGGCAGAAACGGTCGGTTTATGGCCTGTAGCGGATACCCGGAATGCAAAAATACCAAACCGCTTGAAGATGAAGAACAGGAAACAACGGATGAAGTCTGCGATAAATGCAATAGTCCCATGGTGGTTAAAAGAGGAAAATACGGTAAATTTTTAGCGTGTTCCAATTATCCTGACTGCAAAAACACAAAACCCATCACCGTCAATACAGGGGTTTCCTGTCCAAAAGATTCATGCGACGGTACTATCATTGAGCGGAGAAGCAAACGCGGTAAGATTTTTTACGGATGTACAAATTATCCGGCATGTGATTTTGTAAGCTGGGATAAGCCTGTAAATCAAAAATGTCCAAATTGCGGGAATAAATACATGAATGAAAAGTCTTCCAAGTCTAAAGGACATTTTTTACGATGCCCGGAATGTAAATTTGAAATAATTGAAGAAAACGTTGCAAATTGATTAATAAATGCCGAGTATGTAATACAGAGACCATTGACCCAATTATAATGTTATAGATATTATGGATTCACAGATCCGTAAGTTTTTAGATTTTTTAATCCTGGAAAAACGATATTCCGGGAATACCGCGCAGGCGTACGCGGCAGACTTAACACAGTTCGAAAACTTCGCGCTTGACTACTTCAGAACCGGTCAGATTGAATGGAACCGGATTGAAAAAAAGACACTTCGCTACTTTCTCGTCTTCCTGCAGGAAAATGATATTTCAAAACGCAGCATCGCAAGAAAACTTGCGGCCATAAAATCACTTTTTAAGTTTTTAGCGCGTGAGGAGGTCATCAAAATTAACCCTGCCCAGGCCATTAAATTACCAAGATTCGAAAAAAAATTACCTGAATACATGACGGAAGACGAAGTCACCCGTCTCATGCAGCAGCCCGACAGCGCCACATTTGAAGGCGTGCGCGATCTTACAATACTGGAGTTTTTTTATGGAACCGGAATGCGTCTGACGGAGTTAATAAATCTAAAGGTCACAGATGTATATATGAATGAAAATCTGATCCGGATTATCGGAAAAGGGAATAAGGAAAGAGTGGTACCTATCGGCAGCGTCGCGGTGAAAATTCTTGAAAAATATTTAACATTCAGAACTCAATTTGCGCTGAAGGATGTCGATAATCTATTTGTACTTAATTCAGGGAAGAAAATGTATCCGATGGCTGTCCAAAGGATTGTGAAGAAGTATCTGGCTTTTGTATCCAATTCCCCCCAAAAAAGCCCGCATGTGCTCAGGCACAGTTACGCGACGCATTTATTAAACGCTGGAGCCAATATAAGAGTTGTTAAGGATTTGCTGGGACATGAAAGTTTGTCGACTACGCAGATTTACACGCATATGTCGATCGAGCATTTGAAAGAAATATACAATCAAGCCCATCCGGGCGCCTCACATAAATCATCAAAAAAATTAAGGAGGTCATGATGAAAATAGCAATCACCGCCAGAGGGTACAAAGCGCCGGAGCGTCTTAAGACCTACATCGAGGATAAGATGAAAAGACTCGACCGCTTTGCTGACTCAATCATGGATGTTGAGGTTATCCTCTCTTATGAAAAACTTGATCAGGTTGTGGAATTTATTCTGCGCCTGAATCATAAGGTGATTGTCGTTAAAGAGCGATCAGAGGACGTGTTCAAATCCATTGACCTGGCGATTGACAAAATGGAACAGCAGATTGTAAAGGCAAAAGCGAAGATCAAAGATCATGATAACAAGAAAATCGTTGAGAATTTGGTAAGCTAATAAGTCCTTTGTGAATAATATGATAGGCGCTTCATTGAGAAGCGCCTATTTTTTTTAATTTTTTGCGGAGTTTATCAATCTTTAGTAAATTCAAACTATGAATCAGTTTATCACAGTCAGAGCATTTTTCAGGGAGAATCAGTCCAGGCTTAAATTAAAGCTGGTCTGTTCAGAAAACGGACTTAACAGAAAGATCACATCACCGGAGCTGCACCGTCCGGGATTGGCCTTATCGGGATTCGTTGAGTTGTTTACATGGGATAGAATGCAGATTCTCGGAAATACAGAAATATCCTATCTTTCCGGGCTAGATGAAAAGGCGCTGATGCAATCTATCAGCCGTTTTAGTGAATTTGAGATCCCCGCGGTAATTGTTTCCAACGGAAATCCGATTCCTCCTCTTCTAATAGAAGCCGCCACCCGCAGATATATCTCGGTTTTCAGCACGCCTTACAGTACAACGAGGCTTGTGCATCTGCTGGGAGAGTATCTCGAAACAAAATTCGCTCCGCGCGTTTCCATGCACGGGTCGCTGGTGGATGTTTATGGTATCGGCATCCTTTTTACCGGCAGGAGCGGTATCGGGAAAAGCGAAATCACGCTTGATCTTGTGGAAAGGGGCCACCGTCTCGTTGCCGACGATCTGGTCATTGTCACCCTGAAAGCGGAAGATGTGCTCATAGGAGCAGGCCAGGAAGTTTCGGAACATGTGCTTGAGATCCGCGGCGTAGGATTGATCGATGTGAAACGTGTGTTCGGTATCCGAAGTGTTCGCATGCAGAAACGCGTTGAAGTGGAAGTGAAACTGGTGGACTGGGATAAGGACGCTGACTACGAGCGTACAGGTCTTGAAGAGAATATTACGAAAATATTAGACGTGGAAATTCCGCAAATTGTCCTGCCCATCAATCCGGGTAAAAATATCACGGTAATTGCCGAGACCATCGCTATGAATCATCTGTTAAAAATGTATGGTTATCATACTGCCCGTGAATTCAATTCCCGTCTTAAAGAATTCATGAAGCAAAAAGACCGCAGCCAGCTCTCTCAGGACAGAGCCTTTCTGGAAAAGGACTGGGAATGAGCGGAAAACATCTTTCGTGCATTATCACTCACGGGGATCTGTCACGTGAATTAAAAAATGTGGCGGACGGACTGGTGGGGAAAATTGAGAATGAATTTTTCTTTTCTAATAAAACGAAATCACTTGAATCCATAGAAAGTGAAATCGAACAAAAAATTGAAGAAATAAAACCGGAAAAACTTATATTTTTCATAGATCTTGTCGGGGGCAGCTGCTGGGTTTTGGCCAATCGTATTAAAAAGTCGCGGCCGGAAGCGGTGGTAGTTGGAGGCGTAAATGTTCCGATGCTTGTTTCATATCACAGCAACCATGAGCGAATGGACTGGGAGCAGTTGATCGCGAAGATTATGGAAGACGGTAAGAAAGGAATATTAATTCGATAGGGATGATACGATGGCGGTTCAGCTAGTCAGGATTGATGACAGGCTCATTCATGGCCAGGTGGTAATCGGATGGGCAAATTATTTAAATACCAGAGAGATTGTTCTTTGTGACGATTCGGTTTCTGAGAATGATTGGGAAAAGGAGCTATATCTCTCATGTGTGCCGGAGTCCATCAAAACACATATTATGAATGTGGCTGAAACAACGGCATATATTAATAACAGGGAATCTGATCACAGCTCGGCTATCATCTTGATAAACTCCCCGGCCGTTCTGGAAGAGTTGTTGAAATCAGGCGCTCAGATTGAGCGTGTCAATATCGGAGGTATTCACTTTCAGGACGCCAGAAAAAAGTATCTACCCTATTTGTATATAAACAACGAAGAGATGGACACGTTTCGAAGATGTATGGAAAGAGGCGTTCAGTTTGAATGTCTTGATGTGCCAACCGGTAAAAAAATCGCTTTCGAAAATTTAATCGGTAATAGTTGAAGAAAGTTCGCTCCTCATGGATAAAAAATTAATCACCACCGAATTTAAGGTCGGTTTGACCCTCATATTATCCACTCTCATTTTAATTTTCGGGATAATCTGGGGTAAAGAGTTTCGTCTGAAAACCAACAAATATCATATTGATGTGGTATTCGATAATGTGGGCGGGATGGTCCCCGGCGATCCGGTTACCGTGAACGGAGTCAAGGAGGGCAAGATCGTATCCATCGGCTGGCGCGGACGGGATGTGCTGTGTACCCTTGAGATAAACGATCATGTGCAGTTATATGAAGACGCGGACTTTGTTGTGATCAGCGCGGAATTGCTGGCTGGGATGAAGGTGGAAATTTTTCCGGGGAAGTCGGAAAATCTTATATCGATGAATCAGCAGCCGTTCAGGGGAAGATACGGCGGGCGGATTGTTGATGTGGGAATGACGATTGGTGAACTTTCGGAAGATTTATCGGCGCTGACATTCCGGCTGGATACGACGGTGGCCATGGTAAACGGTTTGTTAAAAGAGGGAAAACTGCAGGAAGATATTCAGCAGACATTGTCCAACGTCAATCAGATTACAGCGGATTTTAAGGATGTGCTGTCGGCAAGCACGGGGAATTTACGTAATGCTGTTGTGAATTTTGAAAAAGGTTCGCAGAAGTTAAACACCATGCTTGAAGCCAACGAAGGGCCGGTTAACGCATCGCTAAACAATGTAAGCAGAATCTCCGCCCGTCTCGATTCGATGGCCTTTACCTTGCATGTATTGCTTAAACAGGTGGAGAACAAGGAGGGCACGCTGGGAAAAATGATGTATGACACGACTTTATATGACAATCTGAACCGGACTTTAATCGGTGTGGATTCCCTGGCCAGAAAGATCGAAAAAAAGGGATTGCACATCAGTTTATTTTAAATAAAAATAATAAATTAAATTTGCATCGATATACGCCGCACATTATATTTGTTGTCTTTCAAAATGGTTCAAGGCGCTTTAGCTCAGTTGGTAGAGCAACGGACTGAAAATCCGTGTGTCCGCGGTTCAATTCCGCGAGGCGCCACATCAATAAAAACAAAGGGTTACGATAAATTTTCGTAACCCTGTTTTTTTGGGCCATGTGTCCAAATATTGACTAATATCCGCATTAACAGTATTAAAGATCCAATCAATATTATGATACCATAACTAATTTATTTATATTTGATAGTAATTTTCATTCATAGCAGTTCGTGCTTCTCTTAAATGCGTTTTATAAATTTCTTTTTGATACAAAGAACAAAATTTCAAGAATAGTATTGATGATTTGATTCATCGTATGCATAATGAATTATCTCATAAACCTACATTATTACCCCATCACAGAAAAAAGATGTCCCCCGGGCGAGAACTACCCGGAAGGAATAAATGAGATTGAATAGGTCAGTATTTTAAAAGGATTAGATAATTGAATTATGATCCCCAAAAACACCATCGTCGTTCGATTCGGTTAAAAGGGTTTGATTATTCACAGGCAGGGTGGTATTTCGTTACCATCTGCGCGCAGAATCGTGAGATATTATTTGGTGATGTGATCGATGGGAAAATGGTTTTGAACACGTTGGGAAAAATCATTGAATATCATTGGAAGAAAATGTCAATACATTTTAAAAATGTAAATATTGATGAATTTCAAATAATGCCCAATCATTTTCATGGAATTGTGAATATTATTAAATCGGTAGGGGCGATGCATTCCAATCAAAATAATATAAATAATGGTAATAATCCGGATATGAATGCATCGCCCCAACGACCCCACGGCACCAAACCCGGATCATTGGGCGCGATAATGCAAAATTTTCAATCCATCACATCCCGGAAAATCAACAAAATCCGCAAAACCCCCGGCGCGCGATTATGGCAAAGAAATTATTACGAACACATTATTCGTAACGAAAACGAATTAAACCGCATCCGGCAATATATCATCGAAAACCCGTTAAAATGGCAGGACAATAAATTTTTTGCGGGCGATGCATTCCGATCAAAATAATATAAATGATGATAAAAATCCGGATATGCATGTAGGGGCGATGCATTCCAATCATAATAATGTAAATAATGGTAATAATCCGGATATGAATGTAGGGGCGATGCATTCCGATCAAAATAATATAAATGATGATAAAAATCCGGATATGCATGTAGGGGCGATGCATTCCAATCAAAACAATATAAATGATGATAATAATCCGGATATGAATGCATCGCCCCAACGACCCCACGGCACCAAACCCGGATCATTGGGCGCGATAATGCAAAATTTTCAATCCATCACATCCCGGAAAATCAACAAAATCCGCAAAACCCCCGGCGCGCGATTATGGCAAAGAAATTATTACGAACACATTATTCGTGACGAAAACGAATTAAACCGCATCCGGCAATATATCATCGAAAACCCGTTAAAATGGCAGGACGATAAATTTTTTGCGGATGATACATTCCGGTCAAAATAATATAAATGATGATAAAAATTCGAATATGAATGTAGGGGCGATGCATTCCAATCATAATAATGTAAATAATGGTAATAATCCGGATATGAATGTAGGGGCAATGCATTCCGGTCAAAATAATATAAATAATGATAATAATCCGGATATGCATGTAGGGGCGATGCATTCCAATCAAAATAATATAAATGATGATAAAAATCCGGATATGCATGTAGGGGCGATGCATTCCAATCAAAATAATATAAATGATGATAAAAATCCGAATATGCATGTAGGGGCGATGCATTCCGATCAAAATAATATAAATGATGATAAAAATCCGGATATGAATGTAGGGGCGATGCATTCCGGTCAAAATAATATAAATAATGATAATAATCCGGATATGCATGTAGGGGCGATGCATTCCGATCAAAATAATATAAATGATGATAAAAATCCGGATATGCATGTAGGGGCGATGCATTCCAATCAAAATAATATAAATAATGGTAAAAATTCGGATATGAATGTAGGGGCAATGCATTCCAATAAAAATAATATAAATAATGGTAATAATCCGGATATGAATGCATCGCCCCAACGACCCCACGGCACCAAACCCGGATCATTGGGCGCGATAATGCAAAATTTTCAATCCATCACATCCCGGAAAATCAACAAAATCCGCAAAACCCCCGGCGCGCGATTATGGCAAAGAAATTATTACGAACACATTATTCGTAACGAAAACGAATTAAACCGCATCCGGCAATATATCATCGAAAACCCGTTAAAATGGCAGGACGATAAATATTTGAACACGAATGCATCGTCTTTTTCAGATCCTGTTTCAATAATCAAATTAATATCTTGCGATATACACTTATAGAGTTTACTTTCATAGCAAAGGTTCCTTTTTTTTTATTTGGCAAAATAAATTAACCGTTTTTGGTTATTAGAAGGAGCCTTTTATTTTTGATCGCAATTGACTTTAGTAGAATACTCGAACATAAAAATCCGGGATTCCAGAGTTGAAGACATCAATGGAGCAGGTTACCGATTTTAGAAAAATTGTTGAAGCGTATCAGGAAAATGTGCGCAATACCTGTTTTCGTTTTGTGAAAAACAAGGAAGACGCGGATGATTTGGCTCAGGAAGTATTTATCCAGGTTTATGAATCGCTTGCCCATTTTCGTGAAGACTCTGAAATGTCAACATGGATTTACCGCATAGCCGTAAATAAATCGCTTGATTTTATCCGCAAAAAAAAACGCAAAAAACGCTTTGCGCAACTCACTTCCCTGTTCGGATTTGATGATGAAAAAGAAGAAATTATCTTACCCGATAACGATAACCCGCAAGAAAATATGGAGCAAAAAGAGCGGAAACAGATTCTTGACTCAGCAATAGATCAGCTTCCTGAGAACCAAAAAACGGCAATTACGCTAAGCAAATACGAGGGGTTCAGCAATAAAGAAATCGCGGATATTATGAATTTATCACTTTCAGCCGTAGAGGCGCTGATGCATCGTTCAAAGAAAAATCTGCATAAACTGTTGTATGACTATTATGAAAAATTTGAATAAACAGCGCAAGATTTGAAAACGATGAGCGTCTAACAAAATGAGGAGATAAAAATATGAATAAAAAAGATAAAATCGAGCATGAAATTTCCAGGACTCTGGAGCAATTTGATCAGGCTGAAAAATTACCGCCAAATCCGTATTTCTATACACGTGTGCAAGCCCGGCTGGAAGCAAAGCAGAATCAACAAAATGTGTTCTTCGCCATTCTTAGACCGGCCATGCTTACCGCTTTAGTGGTTTTGAATCTAAGTACAGCATTCTGGTATTTGAACGATTCTAATCAGGCGGAACAAGCCAATACGCGGACGGAATTAATTGAATTGCTGAGCAACGATTTAAACCTGGAAAAAAATCAAAGCACTATTTTTGATATTAATTAGGATAATCACATGGATATTTTTAAACAAAAACGCTATTTGTGGATAACAGTCATTGTTTTACTAATCTTAAACATTTCTTCTTTAACAGTTTTATGGATGGGGCGGCCGGATGGCTCGAGACCGCAAAAAGCACAGAACGATCCGGTCACAGAAGCAAATCGAATACAAGAATTGTTAAAAGCGGAACTGGATTTCGATGAAACACAGTCCTTACAATATTTAAAACTACGAAGGGAGCATCGTCAAAAAGCAGTGCAATTGCAGAAGGATATCAGTCGTATAAAAAAACAAATGTTTGATGAAGTATTGTTGGAGAATCACAAACAGGAATTATCCGATTCTTTATTAGCGCTGGCCCAGGAAAAGCAGGCGCGGCTTGAGAAGATTACATTTCAACATTTTTTAGACCTTAAAAAATTATGCAAACCTGAGCAGCAGGATAAATTAAAAATATTATTAAATGAATTTTTTCGTAAAAACGCTCCAACCGGAATGATTAATGATGCTTCTCCGCCGTCACCTGATGCTGAAGGACCTCCACCTCCGCCTGCCGGCAAGGGACCGCCACCACATCCTGAAAACAGATAATCATATTTGTTAGTAGCAAAGCCTTTCATCAAAAAATGAAAGGCTTTTTGTTTTTTTACACTTCCTTTTTAGCTACCCGCGCAAGTTTTTTTCTGAATTCACGTCTATAAGTTTAGACAAACAAAATATACCTAAGGAGTTGAATGTTATGAGAAATATATTACTAAAGTACAAAAGAATCATTACCATTATGGCTGTCCTTCTTTTAGCCACATATGCTTTTGCCTTTTTGTATGAGGGAATCAATTCGAGCGAATACGTTTTTGAGACAGCAACCGTAGCGAAAGGTGCGGTAAACAACACCATCACCGCTACCGGAACCCTGGAAGCAACAAATACGGTAGTTGTTGGAACCCAGGTTTCTGGTGTTATTGAAAAGATTTATGTGGATTTTAATTCGAAAGTCGAAAAGGGGCAATTGATTGCCGAACTCGACAAATCCACACTTCAATCCAGCCTGGAAAACGCTGAAGCGGATTTGTTCAATGCGCAGGCTGAACTTGAATATCAAAAAGCCGGCTTTGAGCGGAATGAAGAATTTTTTGAAAAAGGTTTGTTGTCACAAAGCGATTTTGACCTGGCCAAATATAATTATAAGAAAAGCCAGGCAGGCTTAAAATCGGCCAATGCCAATTTAAATAAAGCACAACTAAATTTGGCTTATGCCAATATTTATTCACCTATCGACGGGCTTGTGCTTAATCGCGCGGTTGAAGAAGGGCAAACCGTTACAGCCAGTATGAGCACGCCTGAATTGTTTACTATCACCAATGATCTTTCGGAAATGCAGGTTGAAGCCGATGTGGATGAAGCAGATATCGGTATGGTAAAAGAAGGACAGCGGGTGGAATTTACTGTAGACGCTTTTCCCGATGAAACTTTTGCAGGTGTTATTACAGAAGTAAGGTTACAACCAACGGAAACATCAAATGTTATCACATATACCGTGATCGTTTCGGCGCGGAACCCCGAACTAAAATTAAAACCGGGCATGACGGCCAGTATCACCGTTTATATCGAAGAAGTAACAGACGCGCTGGTGGTAGCGGGAAAAGCCTTGCGTTTTACACCTGAGCGCGAGCAAATGGCCGGCTATTTCGACAGACTTCCGGAGAGTGAACGTCCGCAACGCCCTGCCAGCGGTTCACAGCAAACAGCGGGACAAACTGAAGCTCCCAATGAGCAACCTGAAAACATCAAACGTGTTTGGGTTAAAGACGGATCGCTTATCAAGCCTGTTGAAGTAGAAACCGGTTTAACGGATGGTATAAGCGTTGAAATAATTTCGGGATTGAATGAAGGTGACCAGGTTATAATTTCCATGGAAATGGGCGGCGACACGGACGATAGTGTTACAAAAAGCGAAGAAACACAAAGCCCGTTTGTCCAGGAAGGTCCGGGACGCCCGGGCAGGTAACAGTTAGAAAATTAAAAATTCATAAACATAAACCTGACAAAAATTAAGAATTGTAAAAAAATGAATAATAAAATAATTGAAATAGAAAATCTTCAAAAAGATTACCCCGTGGGGACTGAAATAGTCAGTGCGCTGCGCGGTGTTGACCTAACAATAAATGCGGGTGAATTTGTGGCCATTATGGGCGCCAGCGGATCCGGCAAATCAACCATGCTCAATATTCTTGGTTGTCTCGACAGGCCAACATCAGGCGACTACCGGCTTGATGGTACGAACGTAAAATCACTTAATAAAAACCAATTGGCGGAGATACGCAGTACTAAACTTGGTTTTGTGTTTCAGTCGTATAACCTGTTACCGCGAACCACTGCCCTGGAAAATGTGGAATTGCCGTTGATGTACAATCCTGAGATTAACGCAAAAATACGCCGCCAAAAAGCGAAGTACGCGTTGGAGGCAGTCGGTCTGGCGGACCGTATGAATCACCTTACCAATCAAATGTCCGGCGGACAGCAGCAGCGTGTGGCCATCGCCCGTTCGCTGGTAAACGATCCTGTACTGATTCTGGCCGATGAAGCAACCGGTAATCTGGACACCAGGACTTCATACGAGATTATGGCTCTGCTCCAGGAGTTAAATGAAAACGGGATAACCATAGTCTTTGTAACTCATGAGCCCGATATCGCGGATTTTACAAAAAGAAATGTTGTTTTCCGGGACGGCCGAATAATTAACGATATACAGGTAGAGACAAAAACAAATGCCCTGCGGGCGCTTGATTATTTAAAAGAAGAAGAAGCCATTCTTCAAACATTAGTTGATGCATAATAATAAGTATAAAACGAGAATTAAAAATGAAAATATTAACTATAATTAAAATTGCCATAGCAGCTATTCAAAGAAACAAAACACGTTCGTTTCTCACGATGCTGGGAATCATTATAGGAGTGGCATCGGTTATCGCCATGCTTGCTATCGGAGAAGGATCCAATGCCAGTATCCAGGAAAAAATATCTTCCATGGGTACAAATCTTATTAACATAATGCCTGTAAGCAAAGACAGGGGCGGGGTTCAGCAGGGACGTGCAATGTCGCAAACCCTGGTACTGAAAGACGTGGACATTCTTCGTGAAAACAGCAGTCTGTTAGAAGCTGTATCGCCTGAAGTTGAAAGTTCCGGTCAGGTTATCTTTGGAACGAATAACTGGCCGACTCAAATAAATGGTGGAAACGAGGAATATAACTATATCAAAAAGTATGATATCGCCAGCGGCCGTTCATTCTCATCCCAGGAAATAAACAACGCCGCAAAAGTTGTCGTGATTGGACAGACTGTTGTCGAGAATATATTTGGCGACGATATTGATCCGATCGGACAAACCATCCGCTTTGAAAAAATACCGTTTAAAGTAATCGGTGTACTGGAAGAAAAAGGAGAAAATACCTTTGGCCAGGACCAGGACGATATCATGCTGGCGCCTTACACCACCGTTATGAAAAGAATTACACGGCAGACCTATTTGCGGGCGATTGTCACTTCCGCTGTCTCTGAAGAGTACATCGATGAGGCAACCGCGCAGATTGAAGAGAATATGCGTCTTTCACATAAATTAAAGGATAGTGAAGACAATGATTTTGAAATAAGGACTCAGGCTGAATTGATCAGTACATTTGGATCCATTTCCGAAATGATGTTGGTGCTGCTTGGATCAATCGCCGCGATATCTTTGGTTGTGGGCGGTATTGGTATCATGAATATCATGTATGTTTCCGTCACCGAACGCACCCGTGAAATAGGACTTAGACTGGCTATTGGCGGCAAAGGCAAAGATATATTAATGCAGTTCCTGCTTGAAGCTGTTTTGTTGAGTGTAACCGGAGGCGTTATTGGTGTGGTCATGGGTATACTGGCTTCGAACACTGTTGAAAATATCATGGCCTGGCCGGTGCTGATTACAATGGAGTCCATTTTATTGTCATTCCTTTTTTGCTCGTTTATCGGAGTCTTTTTTGGCTGGTATCCGGCGCGTAAGGCCGCGGCTCTGGATCCTATTGAGGCGCTCAGGCATGAGTAAACTTAAAATTTCGATTCATTTCGATAAAAGGCTTCGGATGTCAAATAAGATAACAAATAAGGATAAAGACCAATGAAAAATATCTACATTTTAACTGTTTTTGTTTTTCTAATAATATCAACAAATATCTATAGTCAGGATTTTTACGATTTAGAGACCATTCAAACGATTGAAATTACGTTTGCGGAAAGCAATTGGGATGCACTTTTGGATGCTCAATATTCCGAAGACGGAGATTACATAATGGCTCAAAGTGTTACTATCAATGGAGAAGTATTCGATAGCGTTGGCGTAAAATACAAAGGCAACAGTTCGTATAGGGCCGATCAGGTAAAAAATCCATGGCACATCGAGCTGGATACTTACAAAGACCATGAATATGATGGATACACTGATATCAAATTGGCCAATGGATACAACGATCCCTCGTTTTTGCGCGATGTTTTGGGTTTCTACATCATCAGAAAATACATGGATGCGCCGCTTTCCAATTTTGCCAACCTTTACGTGAACGGAACCTTAATTGGCCTCTACACCAACACCGAATCCATTTCAAAGAAATTTGCTAAGAGCCGATTTGGCTCTAACGACAATGCCTATTTCGATTGCAGCCCGCCTGATGGCGCACCTACACAATCAGGTAATTACCCCAATCTGGTATACCTTGGTCAAGACAGCACAGATTATTACGATGCCTATGAAATGAAATCGGATTATGGCTGGCGGGAGTTGATAGACCTTTGTGATACATTAAGCTACAATATCTCAGACATTGAAAATATTTTAGATGTGGACAGAGCCTTGTGGATGCTTGCCTTCGACAATGCAATCGTAAACCTGGATAGTTACATTGGCATATTTTCTCAAAATTATTATTTATACCGAAGTGAGTATCAACAATTTTTGCCGATAGTTTGGGATTTGAATGAGTCTTTTGGGGTATTCTCACAAACAGGCTCTTCAACGCTAAACACGACATCTTCGAAACAGCAGATGAGTCACTTGCTCCATTCTTCTGACTCAAATTTCCCATTAGTTAAACAATTGCTAAGCATACCAATGTACAAGCGTATGTACCTCGCTCATTACAAAACCATGCTTTTAGAAAATTTTGACAATGGGGAGTACTATGACACCGCGTTAACATTTCAATCATTAATCGACGCCTCCGTTCGGGCTGATGTAAATAAATTCTTTACCTACAATGATTTTCTAAATAATTTAACTTCCGATATAATTAGCGGTTTTGGTCCGCAAAGCATGACTTTTCCCGGCATCACCAATTTGATGAATGGAAGAAGTAGTTACCTTTTGGCGCTTTCTGATTTCACCGAAACAGCACCCACGATTTCAAGTATTGCATTGTCGGATGAAAGTCCCGCGGTTAACGAAACCATTGCAATCTCTGCTTCCGTGGCAGATGGAAACGCGGTATATCTGGGTTATCGAAATGAAACAATAGCTCCCTTTAGCTTAGTAGAAATGTATGATGACGGCGCACATGGTGACGGATCCGCCAATGATGGCACGTATGGTACATACCTGGAAATCAACAATTCGGAGGTTCAATATTATATCTATGCCGAAAATGACAATGCAGGGCAGTTTTCACCTGAACGGGCACAATATGAATTCTATACTATTGCCACCAGTTCCGATCCATTAGCTATTGAATTGGTTATCAATGAATTTATGGCTTCGAATGAGACCACAGTAACAGACCAGGATGGAGAATACGACGACTGGATTGAACTCTATAATAATTCCGATGAGGATATTTCATTAAATGGATACTTTCTATCAGATGATGGCAATGATCTGTCTCTCTGGGCCTTTCCTGATACAACAATTTCTGCGAAGGGATATTTAATTGTCTGGGCGGATAAAGATGAAGATCAGGCAGGATTACATGCGGATCTAAAAATTTCAAGCTCCGGTGAAACTATTTACTTATCGGGTAGTGATACAACAATTATTGATGAAGTGAGTTTTGGAGAACAAACAGACGATATATCAACCGGCCGTTATCCAAATGGGACAGGATCTTTTGTGCAAATGAGTCCCACTTTTTCAGCAGAGAACAATGACGGAATCACCGGTATTCCTGATGATCAGATATCAGAACTACCTGATCAGTTTAACCTTTCGCAAAATTATCCCAATCCATTTAATCCAACTACGAATATTTCATTCAAGTTGCCCTCTTCAAACTTTACATCTTTAAAAATCTACAATATTACAGGGCAGCAGGTGGCAACACTTGTCAACAAACAACTCTCCGCAGGAACATATGTCATGCAATGGGATGCTAAAAATATGCCCAGCGGCATTTATTTTTATATGCTGACGAGTGGATCCCTTTCAGAAACAAAACGGATGATATTGATGAAATAAATCAATACCCTATTAAGATCATTTGCCAGGGCCCTTTGTTCATTGATGAAGGGCTCTTTTTTCTGGCTAACAAATAGCATTTATTAAAATTAAAACCTCCCGCAAGTTTTCTCACCAAACAACGTCTTAATTATTAGAATAATGTTAAAATTATTTTAGGGATTTATTGCCAAAAAACTAAAAAGGCTGACTAAATTGAAAAAAAATAATCGTTATCTAAGTATCCTCATCATTGTTCTCACTGTTTTGGGTATTTTCTTTTTGCCAATTAAAGTGCCTTATTCCATAGACAGTGTCGCAAAAATTTTGCCCGCTCAACAATGGGTATTGTCCCGCGGTAATGGCGGGGAGATTTTGAACAGCACGGTTAATTTTAGCAGCGGAATAAATAATTCATATCAGCTTACTTCGTTCGAAAGGGGCGAATCATTCGTTTTAACCCTGAATCCGGATCTTTCAAACGGACAGATTGTGGCGAAGGGAGATACGCTTGGTATCATCTACTCCAGCAATAAGCATGAAAACCTTATTCAGTTGGAAGGTGAACTCCAAATATTAAAAGCAACCCTAAAAGCAGGCATGAGTGGCGACAAAATAACGGAAGTGCGGGAGGCGGCAGAAAGGCTGGCCATGGCCCAATCGGAATTAGATAAACAGAAAAAAATTACCGCGCGGCTTAAGGAATTGTTTGATAAAGATCTAATCGCCGGGGAAGAATACCAGATAGCCGCCGATGAATTAAATACCCTGGAAAAAGCCGTAAACGTTCGGCAGGCTGAACTGGAATCGAGCATGAGTGGTGAGAAAGTTGAGGAAATACACAAATTGACTAAACAAATTAACGCGGTTGAAAATGAGATTTCCTTTTTAAAACAACAGATAAATTCGCAAAATCTGATTATTTCGCCATTTGGTGGCCGCGTTGAAAGGTCATTTTCCGATGACACGCTTCTGGTCTTGTCAAATTTTGATTCGGCGGTCGCTTGTATCCCTGTTCCGCTGGAGAACGCTGCTTTTGTCACGAAGGGCGGTACTGTTTTATTTGATTCACCTGAACTAAAATCACGATTATCGGGTGAAGTTCAGACGACGCAGCCGGTATTACAGCTCATCGGCGGGAAACAGTGTATTATCGTTTTGGCGACTGTTAATTCAATATCAAATGACTTTATTTCCGGTTTGTTTACGCCGGCAAAAATTAACTGCGGCCCGCTGTCCATTCCGGATTACCTGAAACAGATTATTTTAAATTAGGAATGACCATGGATTCGAGATATGAATATAAATATTTAGTCCCTAACACGCTTATTGATAAGCTCAGGACAGAGCTGAGTCCTTATATGGAGCTGGATAATTTTGCAAAAAGACACGGCGACGGACAATACACGGTAAGAAGCATCTATTATGATACACCGCAGTTTACCTGTTATAACGAAAAACTGGATGGTGTTAAAATCAGAAATAAATACCGAATCAGAGGCTATGATAAGTGTTCAAAAAAGAGTATAACTTTTCTGGAAATAAAACACAAAAACACAAATTGTATATCGAAAATCAGGGTGCCGATTTATTACACTGATGTTGCCAAAACACTAGCCTCAGGACGCATAGATGATTTTGTACTGTCGTTTAGTGGAAATGGGGCGGAGAAAAAAGACGCGCGGAAATTTCTTTATTATTATTACATAAAAAATCTGCGTCCGGTCGTTTTGGTTATTTACGATCGTGAAGCTTTTATTGGAAAAATGGATCCTTCTTTGCGTTTAACATTTGATAAAAATCTACGCAGTGTTATTTTTCCTGATCTGGAGCAGCTTTATAATGAAGATAAGGTTAAATCTACATTGACCAACCACTTCATTCTTGAAATAAAATTTTTTGGAAGTCTGCCCAACTGGATCATTTCGCTTATCAGCAAATATGGCTTCAACCGGCAGGCATTGTCAAAATACACCATGTCTCTGGAAACACACGCGGAGTTTAAAAATAAACGCGTAAGGAGGCGGAATGTGATTATAAGCAGGGAGTGCTGTGATGTTTAATGAAATGCAAAGTCTAAACCTGTTTCCTGTATCAATTTTTGAAATAATGAAAAACATTATCGTCGCTTTGTGTTGCGGGCTTTTTATCGCCTATATTTATCAAAAATCCTATCGCGGAGCCGGGTATTCGGCGGCTTTTGTTAATTCAATGATCATTCTTACAATGATCACAGCCATTGTTATCATGGTTATTGGTAACAATCTTGCCCGCGCGTTCGGACTGGTTGGCGCCATGTCAATTATTCGTTTCAGGACGGCCGTTAAAGATACTCAGGATATAGTTTTTATCTTTTTTGCGCTGGCGATCGGTATGGCATCCGGTGTGGGATATTATAAACTTGCCATCTTTGGGTCCGTGTTTGTCGGGATAATTATTTTGTTACTGGCAAAATCGAAAATTACTTCTCCGCGGCAGGATGATTATTTACTGCAGTTCTCTTTTCAGCCAAATGGCGGCGATCCCCAATCTTACATGCCAATCCTGGAGAAATATTGCCGGCGGTATAAGGTGATCAACACACGAACCATAGAAAATCAGGGTATAATGGAGCTATCTTATTATGTCAGGTTGAAGAACAAGGATAAGAACCCGGAATTTATAAGCGCCCTGGATAATTCACATGGTGTAAAAAATATCAATCTCTTCTTTGACGAAGAACAGATTTAGAATGAACGGTATAATGGTAGAGGTATGAATGTATAACAAAATAAATTTATTGCTGATATTTAGTTTAGTAACTACAGGATTCATCGCCTGTGAAAATTCTATAAATGCGGAAGATGAGGCAGAGGGAAGCGAAACCACAATTGTTGATGATGCTAAAAGTCATGATGATGCGGGAGATTATATCTGGGACAGTTCTAAAGAAATTCCGATCAGGTTCAATGGAAACAGGATTACTGTTGATGGAAACGGCGCCATCGCGGAGGGAAGCATCTTAGCGATTACATCGGCGGGTTCATATAATTTAAGCGGTTCACTTGAAGATGGCCGGATAATAGTGAATACCGATGATAAAGAAATTGTCAGGCTCATTTTAAATGGCGCGAATATCAATTGCTCGACATACGCGCCTGTGTATGTTGAGAAGGCAGCCAAGGTAATGATCGTTCTTGCGGATAATTCAGAAAATTATTTGACGGACGGATCTTCATATACTTTTGCAAACACGGATGTGGCTGAACCCAATGCCGCTGTCTTCAGTAAAGCTGATCTTACTCTCTATGGAACTGGCAGCTTAACGGTCAACGGAAACTTTAATGACGGTATTGCCGGTAAAGACGGATTGATAATTACAAGCGGAACAATCCGGGTCCACGCGGCGGATGATGGTGTCAGGGGAAAAGATTATCTGATTGTGAAAGATGGAAATATCACTGTGGATGCCGCCGGTATTGGTTTGAAATCCGATAATGCCGATGACGCTTCAATGGGATACATCACTATTGAGAATGGTGTCATTGACATAACTGCCGGTGGTGAAGCCATAGCCGCTGAAAAAGATGTGGATATCGGTTCCGGAGAAATTACTATATCATCCGGTGGACAAGGAATCAATGGATCTATAAGTGTGACTGTTGATGGAGGTACAATCACAATAAATTCCGGTGATGATGGAATTCATTCCGATGGCCTGGTCACAATCAATGATGGTATCCTGACTATTTCTTCCGATGATGATGCTATTCATGCCGATTACGATCTGTTTATAAACGGCGGGGATATTAACATTGCGAAGTCATTTGAAGGTATTGAAAGCGTCAATGGGGATATTACCGTAAACGGCGGTGAGATACACATTGTCTCAAGTGACGACGGCATAAACTTAGCGGCGCGGAGCGGCAGCTATCTTTATATTAACAGAGGGTATATCGTAGTAAACGCGGTTGGTGATGGCATTGACGCAAACTCTTCAATATTAATGACCGATGGGACTTTACTCGTCAGCGGTTCTTCAGACACATCAAGCAGCGCGTTGGATTATGATGGTACGTTTGAGATGGACGGTGGATTTCTGGTAGCGGCGGGTAGTTATTCCGGAATGACAAAAGCTCCAGGCGCATCATCGGAACAATATTGTATTCTTGTAAACTTCAACTCAATAAAAGACGCCGGGACATTAATACATATGGAATCCCAAAGCGGTGAAGAGATTTTAACCTTTGGTCCCGCAAAATCATACCAGTCCGTTGCCTTTTCATCATCAGCACTTGTTAAAGGAACCTCATACAATGTTTACACAGGTGGCAGTTGTTCCGGAACTTCTACGGACGGGCTCTATAAGGACGGAACGTATGCGGGAGGGAGCCTTTACAAAAGTTTTATCCTTTCCGATACAATAGTGATTGTAAATTGAGAAAATTTATACCCATAAGGAGAAGGACATGTATAACAAAATTCTATCTGTACTGCTGTTCTTGTCAATTCTGATTAGTTGTGAAGACACAAGTACAAACAGCACCGAAAATCAGCCGGTCATTGATACGGAATTTGAGACTCCTGACTGGACCGAAACCACACACGGGAAAAGCGCCGATCCCGACTATGATATTGTTTTTCCTCAAAACCGGGTGAACCGTTTGGATCTTGTAATAGATAGCGAAAATTGGCAGGTAATGCTGGATGATATGGAACAGAACTATGGTAGTTTCGGATCACGTGTCACAGCGCCCGCGGATGACTCGAACGAGAATCCGGTTTATGTCCCCTGCTCTGTTTTTTTAGATGGTATCGAATGGTATCAGGTTGGTGTTCGTTTTAAAGGAAATTCCAGCTTACAATCCACCTGGGCAAGTGGAATATGGAAACTGCCATTAAGGCTTAATATTGACTATTATGAAGATGAGATTCCGCAGATCACCAATCAGCGCTTTTATGGGTTTAAAGAACTTTCTCTTTCCAGTAATTTCGATGACGAATCATTACTCCGTGAAAAAGTTGTGCCGGAAATTTTCAGGGATTTTGGTGTACCCGCGCCGCAAACCGCCTTTTACCGTATTTATATCGATCATGGTGACGGACCCACATATTTTGGGCTTTATACAATGATTGAAATTGTGGATGACACGGTGATAAAAGAGCAGTTTACAGAAAATGACGGGAACCTTTACAAACCGGAAGGCACCGGCGCCAGTTTTGCCGCCAATACATTCAGCACGTCCTATTTTGAGAAGAAGACCAATGAAGACGGTGATTGGTCGGATGTTGAAGCGCTTTTTGATGTTTTGCATTCATCCGAAAGAACAACCAATGCCGCTTCCTGGAGGGCTTCCCTTGAAACGGTTTTTAATGTGAATGGATTTCTAAAATGGCTTACTGTCAATATCGCTGTTCAAAACTGGGATACCTATGGCCGGATGCCTCATAATTATTATCTTTATAATGATCCTGAACATAGCTGGTTAACATGGATCCCCTGGGACAACAACGAAGCCCTGCAAACAGGGAAACAAACGGGAGCTCTGTCGGTTTCCTGTAGTGAAGTCAATAGTTCCTGGCCTCTAATACGCTATTTGTTGGATGATGAGCAATATTTAAACAGCTACAAAACTTATCTGAGACAAGTTGTTGAGACCGCGTTTGAACCGGCAAAAATGACAAGCAAATACCAATATTACCAGAATCTGATTTCTGAGTATGTAATTGGCGCTAATGGCGAGCAGGATAAGTACACATTCCTGGAGTCTGACAGCGATTTTAATACGGCGGTGAATTATTTAATCTCCCATGTGAACAGCCGCTATAGTACGGTAATGAATTACGTGAATTAGAATTTGACAAAACCATAACCTGAAACTATTTAATTGCCCTTCAGTAACAACAATGAAGGGCTTTTTTGTTTTGTAATATTTAAGGCAAATACCTGCAAGTTTTATTCAGAATCAGCGTCTAAATATATAGAGTGATGAATAAGAACAAAAGCTAAAGGAGGAATACCCTAACATAAAGAATGCTACGACACCCAAAATGAAGGAGTCTCACATGAATGATCAACTTATTCAGAATCCAGGGTATGGCATTCTTTACGGTCACAATCCGCTCACACTTACCCCGCGTCAATCACAAAAATATGATTTCAAAACATTTCTTAAAACAAAACATTTTTTAGTAAGAGAAAGTTTTTTCGAAACAACATCAAACAGAAAGGTTTCTCTTATCGCCTTCGATTTATTCCGGGAAGTCATATTCTGCGATACTACCGCAAATAACGACCTGAGAAGAAAAGAAACAGATCCGATTGGTGAACCCCTGGATACATTTGCCCCACTGTTTCGAAAACCAAATCCGCGAGGTGATATCATGCCATCTTCATGGGAAGATCTTGCGGTAAAAGGATTTTTTATCGGTTTAAAATTTAAAAGATATTTACAACTCAGTAATGGACTGATATTCCTTATCGCTCTGACCGGATCTCCATTATTTGACAATTCCGGGGACATTGTGGGTGGAGTGTGCCTATATCAAAAATTAAAGCATAAAACTTAAGATGTGTCTGATCAATCAAACAACTGAAGAAAGGAGCAAATCATGGCCGGCATATTCAATCGTAAACATTTCACAGCGGTCATCCTGGCCATATCGTTTATTTTAGCCGGTTGCGCCGGTATACAACAAACGGTTTCCTTGGAACCCGGCAGCCAGGTGAACGAAGCGGAAATCGATTTACAATCAGGTTCTGTGACCCAGAGAATGGAGGACATTGAAGTAACTGTCCAGGCGGCAATGCTGCCTGAGCCATATGGCGAAATAATCCACCCAACGTTCTGGATTACAGTTCAGAATAATCGTGAAACCAAAATATCGATTAAACCGGCGCAAACACGATTGATTGACTCTTTTGGTAATCAGCTTAAACCGCTTACAATGACTTTTGGTGAAAAGACTGAAACCAATGGCGAGTATGTGATCGTAGATCCGGAAATTCATTATTATTTTGGCATGAACTATGGCTGGTCCTATTATCCCATGTACCCATACCGCGCGTGGCACAAAGGAAGAGGGACGAGAATTGGAATCAGGCATGCAAAACATGATCCTTTCTGGGATTTTGGCCCTAATGTGGTTTGGGTAAAGAAATTAAAAAAATCAAAAGAGACTGATAACAAACCCGAAAAAGAAGAAACCATATACCACCATGCCAAATTAACATATGTCGTGACTTTTCCGGAATTAAAAGAAAAAGTGAAAGAAGTAAGACTTATGGTACCGGACGTATCCGCCATCGAAGGTGACAGGCTCAATACACTCGATTTTGAGCTGGTTTTTAATCAAATAATAAAAGTTGAAGAAAAATAATAGCGACGAAAGATCACTAAAACATTAGAAATTTATACTGCCCTTCATCCGCCATTTGGAGGGCTTTTTAACCACATCACCGGTATCAAATAAATTCCATACGGCGCATGTTTTTCAGGAAATAAAATTCAAGGTGTCTAACAGGGAAGAAGACCAATTATGCGAGAAAAAACAACCAACATGGGCCTCCACAAAGACATGATAACAATGTGCGCCGGCTGCCACTCTGTAAGAATTAATAATAAATGGATACCCATTAATGTGGCGCGGTTTTTAATGGATATCTCAAAATTGCAGCTGGAAAAACGCATTTCTCATGGGATCTGTCAAACATGTGCTGAAAAAATCTACGGGCCTGCCGCAAAACATGTTTTCAAAGAACCTCAGGAATAAAAATACATAGAACGGAAGCATCACGGATTAGATAATCCCGCTTAACGGCACCCGGGACGCTAATACCGGTGAACCACAACAATAAGAACATCCCAAACCGGCGGAAAGAAGGTTTTTTTTTAAAAAAAACTCAAAGTAAGCCACAAGAGATTTCCCAAAAAAACGTCATAATTAATAAAGCAACTAAATTATTCCGGTAAAAAGGAAAGGAATAAAATAAATGTCAATAGAAAGCATAAACGGATGTATCGGTTGCGGAACTTGCGTAGAGACCTGCCCGACAGATGTGATTCGTCTTGATCCCGATTCGAAAAAAGCGGTTATCATGTATCCCGCCGATTGCCAAATCTGTCATCTTTGCCGGATGTATTGTCCGGTTGACGCTATAACCATTTCGCCGGAAAAATCGATTCCGGTCATCGTTTCCTGGGGGTAAAAAAATGATGCAATATACTAAGAAAGATTGGTTTGTTCCTGTAGCGGGATTTTTTGTTGGTTTCCCTTTAATGATATATATCCTGGGAGACTTCGCTCGTCGAACAGTTTTGAAAGAATCCTTGTCCATTTTGTTCATTCTTGCCTTTCCCCTGATGCTTGGACTTTTTTTTCTCACAAGAAGTAACAGAAAGGCTGTAAAATTGTTCAAGATGAACAGGATTGTTAAATACCACAAATTCATTGGATATACGGCAGTAGCGGTTTTCCTGGTTCACCCGTTTCTTTTGGTAGTACCACGATTTTTTGAAGCCGGTGTTACCCCGCTGGAGGCATTTGTCACAATCATTACTACATTTGACAGTTTGGGGGTGATACTAGGGCTAATCGCGTGGAGCTTAATGCTGACTTTGGGCATACTTTCATTCTTTCGCGACAGGTTGTCTATGAGCTATATAAACTGGAGATATATTCATGGTATTTTGGCAATGATCTTTATCGCGATTGCCTCATGGCATATGATCGATCTCGGTCGTCATACCAACCTGGCCATGACCGTTTATATCATTATTCTGGCAATGAGCAGTGAAATGCTTGTTCTAAAAACATATTTTTTGAAACCGATAAAAACAAGGGAGCTAAACCAAAATGAAAAAGCCGCGTAAAAATAATGATCTTTCCAGACGTCAATTTTTTGCAATGGCCGGCGGCGCTTTAAGTTTAGCGGCCCTCGCGTCAGTGGGATTAAAACACGGTTGGTCTTCAGAACGCCCTAAAGTGGATATCACTAAGATGAAGTTTACCGAAACAGACAGCGACGTTTTGGTGATAGGCGGCGGCATGGCCGGGTTATTCGCGGCCGTAAAAGCCCATGACGCCGGGGCAAGGACATTGCTAGTTTCAAAAGGCCGCTTAGGCTCATCCGGGCAAACACCATTCGCGAAAGGCATTTTCGCGTATGATTCATCAAAGGAAAATCTTACGCTTGATGAGTTTGTAGAATCGGTCTCCCGCTCTGCCCTTGGTACAAATAATCCGGTTTATACCCGCCAGGTGGCTGAACATTCATTGGCTCGTGTTAATGAGTTACGGGAATGGGGTTTCTTTGATTCCAACCTGTACAATAACTCTTTCCGCAAACCCATTGATGAGCGCGATATACCGGTTATGGAACGGATCACCATCACACATCTTATAAAGGAAAATGGCCGTATTGCCGGGGCGGCGGGATTTAGTTTGGATGAAGAAAAGGTCCACATTTTCCGCGCGAAAAGTGTTATTCTGTGTACAGGGGCCGGTGGTTTTAAGCCAAATGGATTTCCCATTTGCGATCTCACACATGATGGGACCGTTATGGCCTATAACATCGGCGCGAAAGTCACCGGTAAAGAGTGGAACGACGGGCATCCCGGTCAGGCGACCAATGCCGCGGCCTGTTATGACGGCTGGCATGGCATGTTTGAACAAAAACCGGGTACAACCGGTGTAGGTATTCGCCACGATTTGGGTGTTGAGTTGAATTATATGGCCTATATGAGCGGGAATTCGGTTCAGATGGGGCCTCCGGGAATGGGGCAATCTCAACAAATTGAAGGAGGACCTTACCGGCCTGCCGAGTTTAGCCAGGACCACCCTCAGGGTGGCGATGGCAGACAGGAAGGTGACAGGCCACCTCGTGGCGAAGGTTCCCGGCCGGGGGGAAAAAGACCTGATGGTGAAGGCGGCGGACCTCCGGGAATGGGCGGTTCCGTTGTTGGCGGATCTTCCGCCGGTATGTCCATTCATAAATCCGAAGGACTGGTGCCGATTAATGAAAAATGTGAATCCAATATTCCGGGCTTGTACGCGGCCGGTGATGCACTGGGATCTTATATGGCTGGGGCTATCTATACACAGATTGGATCCTCCTTAGCCGGTTCCGCGGTTCAGGGGGCCATAGCGGCGGAGGCGGCAGCCGATTACTCAAAAAATGTTGAATTGTCTGAAATCTCAAAATCAAAACGGGATAAAGTTCAGGAAGAGATTCTCGCGCCATTAAAAAAAGAAGCCGGTTATAGCCCCGCCTGGGTTACACAAACTTTGCAGGGCATCATGATTCCCAACTTTATACTTTATATCAAAAAGGAAAATCTGTTAAAAGCCGCTTTGGCTTATATCGAAGAGTTGCGCGATCATCACATGCCGATGCTAAAAGCAACCGATTTGCATGAGCTGAGACTGGCGCATGAAACCGCCAATATGATAATCAGCGCCGAGATGAAGCTCAAAGCGTCCATTATGCGTAAAGAGAGCCGCTGTAGTCATTACCGGCTGGATTATCCTGATATGGACGATGAGAACTGGCGTGTATGGATAAATATTTATAAAGGAAAAGACGGAACCATGAAGTTTGAAAAACAGCCGTTTGTCAATTCCTGACCGGGTTGCGGAGATACCACGTACTTAACCCTTCACCACCTGTTAGTGAAGGGTTATTTTATCTATAAAATACCCGCGGATAAAAAAAATAAATCCAACCACAAGTTTTTTTCCCAATCAACGTCTCAAGTAATAGAACAGAAAATATCATTTTAACAAAAGGAGAAACACAATGATTAAGCAAAGATCTGGAACTTACACGATGTTGCTCATGCTGATAAGTCTGATAATTACCGGCAATTTGTTTGCCCAGCGGCAAGGCCCGCCAAAGCTCCCCGATTCCGAACAAATTGTAAAAATGGTAGATGAGTTGGCTGAAGCGCTTACTTTAACCAATGAGCAGAAATCCGCGATAACCGATCTGTATATGGCGCATTTTGAGGACGCGAAAGAATTAATGGAAGAGAATAAAGGCGATCGGGAAAGCCAGCGCGAAGCGATGGAAGATTTAAAAAAGGATTTTGATAACCGGGTTAAAGAACTGTTAAATGATGATCAAATCGCTAAATATGAAGCGTATATGAAAGACAAGAAACCGGACAGGCCACAAAGACCGGGCCGCAGGTAAGAATTTAAACTATAAAGCTGAACAAAAAAATGAAATCAAGAATATTAATATGGCTGACTTTGGTGTTCACTCTTTCTACGGCGTGCAATAACGCGTTAACAAGTACAGAGGTAACTGACGATAATCTGTCTGAGATAAGCGGCTATCCTGTTGTGAGTACCAATCAAACGGAATACTACGATAACAACAATGTAACGGTGGCTCCATCAAAAGGTGACGCGTTTTACGGGCAGGACGCCATGTATTCACACAACGAGACAAATTATGTGGATAACGGTGATGGGACTATTACAGACATAGTAACCGGTCTGATGTGGGCTAAGAGTCCGGATATGGATGGTGACGGGGATATTGACGCGGATGATAAAATGACATATTCGGAAGCGCTTGCCGGGGCCGAGTATTTTGATCAGGCCGGTTATGATGACTGGCGGTTGCCAAGCATCAAAGAATTGTACTCACTTATACTGTTCAGCGGTGTGGACCCAAGCGGCTATGAAGGCGCGTCAACGGACCAACTCGTTCCCTTTATTGATACGGAATATTTCGATTTTGCCTATGGTGATGTGGAAGCCGGTGAGCGCGTTATTGATTCTCAATTTGCCACGACATCTCTATATACCGGCGGAGATTTATTGTTTGGGGTAAATTTTGCCGATGGCCGCATCAAAGGGTATGGTCTGCAAACCTCATTAGGACCGGGTGAAAAAACCTTCTTTGTTTTATACACCCGAGGCAATACGGAATACGGTATAAATAATTTTAGCGATAACGGCGACAGTACGATCACTGATGACGCCACCGGACTGATGTGGATGCAAAATGACAGTAAAACGGCCATGAACTGGGAAGACGCTCTGAGCTATGCGGAAAGTCTTGAATACGCGGGCTATACCGATTGGCGCTTACCGGATGCAAAAGAGCTGCAAAGTATCGTTGATTACACATATTCGTCCGGAACAAGCGCTTCTGCCGCCATCGATCCGCTTTTTAACTGCACCCTGATTACCAATGAAGCCGGGCAGGATGACTATGGGTTCTATTGGACAAGCACCACGCATAGCAACTGGTCATCGGTTGGCGGCGCCTTTGCGGTTTATGTAAGCTTTGGGCGCGCGATGGGTTACATGAATGGAATGTGGCAGGATGTGCATGGTGCCGGCGCCCAGCGCAGCGATCCCAAAGTTGGTAATCCGGATGATTATCCTACAGGCCACGGACCGCAAGGCGACGCGGTCAGGATATTTAATTATGTACGTTGTGTACGGACAGTACAGAAATAAGAAACCGGAATTTAAAGAAATTCAATTTTAAAACATTTAAATAAATAACATTTTATACCCCAAAAACACCTCCCTCGCTCCATCCGGCTAAAAGGATTTGATTATCCTCAGGCCGGATGGTATTTTGTTGCCACGTTCTAAACCGGGGCTTTCAAGCGGAATTTAAAATTCCCCACTTTAGCAAAAAAATATTACTTGTTTTCCAAAGTCTAATTTTTTTTTAATCACCAGACGATATGATTAGCCATACGCCGACCCGCTCCATCACCAATCTTATTTATTTTATTAATCCTGCCGAATGCTGTTAATAGCTTTATTCAGTTATAACAAACTATAAAATCAATATTGATCAAATGCCCAGGTTGTCAAGCAAATATTTAACTCTTTCAAAGGAATCGCGCTTTTTGTATTCAATCTGTTCTTCATCGGTTAAATTTTCAAAATCAGCGACATGTTTTGGGCCTATATGGTCTGCGGATAAAAACTTTTCTTTAATCTTATTTAAACCATCCATAACAAGATGATTTTCTAAATATGGTTTAAATTCTCTTAAAATAGCATCTATTTCTCCGGGATAGTTTCTTAAACAATAGTAAATATCCCAGGCGTCCTTCTCCTTTAGCCGATCATGAAGCGCCATACCTTTCATAACAATAAAAGGAACAATGGCGGATATTTTACATTGTACTTTATCTTTTCCGCCTCCCGGCAAATTTCCTTCAAGCTCGATTTCTTTATAATCATCAAAAACCAAATCACTGCCGCGCGCTTTTCGTGTCCTTATATCTTGTACATGCTGAGTTCTGTGCGATTTACCGGTTCCACCATATTCACCCGAAAGAAAGTCAACTTGAACTTCAATCTCTTGCTCATCGATTTTTACTTCTCTAAAGAATATGAAGGGTTGATTTTCATGCTCAACGTATCCATGATCAATTAAAAGTTGTCGGATTGTACTGTATGTATCATCACTTATATTTTTATGGTTAACAGCTAAATCGACATCTAATGTGCCAACATACTCATTCGTGGTATCGGGCAATAATAAAGGTGGAACAGATCCACCAATAACAACAATTTCATCTTTAAACTCTCCCAGGATATGGATAAGTTCTATTAATACTGATCTTGCGGCTTCTACATCCCGTTTTTTGAAATCCCGCTTTGTAACCATGATTTTTTAATTACCTTTTCATATAAAAATTCAGCCGCCTCTTCTCCACGACCTTTGTTTTGAATTAAATCCAAATAGATTTGAATCGCGGAGACAACCGGGATATTATCTTTTTCTGTTGAATTATAAAAAACTCCATTATCATATGGTTTAATCAATACTACATTTTGCCCACTGGGAACACTTTTCAAATCTATCGAGTTTGTTAGCTTTTCTATGTCTCCATCAAAATATGCATACAAACGATTTTGGCGGGTATAAGGTGCTAATCTTGACGCGCCTGAGAAGGATGTTAAACCCCATAAAGTGTTATTTTCTATACAATACGCCTTCAATTGTTCTTCAATATATTGGTTTGTTTTGAGAGAATAAAAGTTATACATCTTATTCTTTGTAAACTTAAAATTCTTTGCCCAATCCTGCAGCAGGGCATCCCATTCAGACAATTTGTATCCACTTGATTTATTAACGATCCATTCCATGGCATCAAGACGTTGCCTGACTTTAGAAACAAGCCCCAAACTGACATTTGCTTCTTTAGCTAATTTTTCAGTTTGCCATACTGAATGCGGATTATTTAAAAGGACACGTAAAATTCGTTCGGCCTTGGGATAATAAATAGATTTTAAAACCTTATTTTCAAGTTTTGGGTTTGATTTGCCTTCTTTCTTAATATAGACCTGTCCAAAAGACAAGAAATAATTGCCGGATAAATCCATATATCCGATTCCCGACTCCTTACAGATTTCAGCCGATTTTTCTGAGATATAGGGAGCCGATATTAAGCCATACGCGTTGGGTATGTATTCTAAATATCGAAGCAATTGATTGACAGCATCGCGTATAATACGTGGTTCTCCACTGTTCTTTACCACAACGACAATGTCCGGACAGTTTTGTGGTTCTGAAAATTTAACCCAAAGATCTGCCTGTACTTTATCATTTTTAATATTGCTTAATATATTATTTATCTTGATGAATGGAATGTCTTTTAAATAACGCACAAGGACGTTTTTTGCATCTTCAAGAATGTTTTTTTCACTGATTTTCACTGAAACACCTGCTTTCACCATTTGTTAAAACGCTATAATATAATGAAATATCAGATATGTTCAAATAAATTTCACTATTTTGATACATTTCACCGTTCGGTGAAACACCATAATATAGTGAAAATCAGTTGACGTGGTATCCCTACTCTCCTTAATCTGTTGTTTGGCTATGGGAAACTTTAAATATTTGAGATCAAATTCTCACGGAAAGGACGCCGGAACAGTCAACCTATGTAATCGATGTTCACAGCTCTCGCCAGCATTTCCGTTTATCTCCAATTAGGTTCTTGAATTTTTTATTATTTATGTTTATAATGATAACGTTTTTATTCATGTCTTTATTTTTTCTTCAATCGTTGAAAACGATAACAGTTTATTTTTTGATAGATAGATGTCAGCTCCTTGTTTGGATGCAATTTTGTGCCGGTGTCAAAAATAATGAATGGTTTGGGGTGTACCTTACAAATCCCTTATTCTATTGAGAGGAAGAATGAAGTTTTTCCGATAGTTAATTTTTCTAACATTTGAAAAAAAATGAGAATGAATAGACGCTTTAAATTATTATGTTGGGTTGTATAGATAAATTAACCTTATGGAGGTAAATATGCCTTCAACAGTTTCTTATTTATTTAATAAAGCGAGAGTAAAAATTATTGATAGAGCAAAGTGGGGATATAATATTGACCAAGATGAAAGTAAATATCCAGGTATATACATTGTTTCTTTAACTGATGATGAAAGTAAAAGCAATAATTTATTAGAGAATGCCCCTCTCTCAGAAATAAAAGTAAAATATTGGATAAAAAAGGTTCCTACTATTGAATTGGATAAGAAACCTAATCCTTCAGTCGACGCTATTATTAGTAGGTTATCTGAGTTCTGGCTATCTGATGAAAATATATTATATATTGGAATGACAACTAAAAAAATTAATCAAAGAATTAAACAATATTATACAACTGAACTTGGTGATAAAAGGCCGCATGCTGGTGGGTGCTGGATAAAAACACTAACTAATTTGAACAACCTATATATTTATTATGGTAAATGTAATAATCCTAAAGAAGTTGAAGATTTTATGTTAGAACTGTTTATTAAGAATGTTTCTACTTATTCATTATCTAAATTGAGAGATCCAAATAGGCCATTCCCGTTTGCTAATCTTGAATATCCGAAGGGGAATAAAAAAAATCATGCTATAGGAAAGAGTAAATTATAACTCCATGTGGCCACAATTACTTACAATTTGAGCGATGAGAAAAAACTGTCATATTAAAACTATTATTGAACTGCTCGAGTAAAACCACCTGTAAAGACAATATCTTGAATGAATGGATTAGTATGATGAAATAAGGTAAATCAAGGACTAAAATGGAAATTAAAAGTATAAAAAAGATAGTACAAGTCGGTGCATTCTCAAACTTTTGTGATGGCGGTTCAAAGCGTTTTGAAAAATTGACTTTGTTGTACGGCTTGAATGCTCATGGTAAAACAACACTTTGCGATGTCTTTCAATCATTAGCAAAAAATGACAGTGAAATTTTAAGTCAAAGAAAAACCATTCCTTTAAGTAGTACATCTCAATTAGTAGAAATGTCCATTAAACCAGACGAAAATGAAAGAACAATTAAATTTAAAGATGGGAAATGGGACAGCAATGTCATTGATAACCATATTGAAGTTTTTGGAACAGACTTTATACATAAAAATGTTTTTACCGGTCTGACAATTGAAAGGCAAAATAAAGAAAATTTTACTGATTTTATTCTTGGTACAGAAGGGGCTGATTATGCCACAAAATTAGAAAAAACAAATCATGATTTGAGAAATAAAAGAAGCGAAATAAAGAATGCTATACCACCTTATGTTATAGATGAAACTGAAGATAAAATAAATTCTTTCATTAGTCTTAAAGTTACTGAAGATGTAGGCGCTTTAAAAAATACATTAAAAGAAAAAACTGCCATTTTGGTTTCAGAAGAAAAAAAACTAGGCAATGTCAATTCTATATTAAATAAAAATGAGCCAATTAAATTCAATAAATCAAATCTGAAAGAATTTTTAGCATGCATCAGGTACATTAATAGCATTTTGATTAAAAGTTTTGAATCATTAAAAGAAGAAGCGGTGTTAAAATTACAAAATCATATACATTCTAATTTTAAAAATATTGAAGATGCTGAATTCTGGATAAAACAGGGTTTAGATATAAGTAATTTTAACATTGATGATGCGCAATGTCCTTTTTGTGGTCAGGATTTAAAAACAGTTCAGGATTTGATTGGTGTTTATCAAACTTATTTTAACGAAGAGTATATTCAATACATAAACAATATTGAGACTTCATTGGATGAATCTTTACAAAATATTAGTTCCAAAGAAATAGAATATAGTAAGAATGTATCTGATTCATTACTTATTATCAAAGATTATCAAGATTTAATTACAGATGAGATTTTCAATAAAAATATTTCTGAATTGGAAATTAAAAGAAATTCTATCTCCCAATTAGAAGAAAAACTCAAAGGTACAATTCAATCGCTTCTTTCTGATATCGCAGTTGTGATTGATACCAAGAAAAGAACACCTCATAAAAGCATCAAGTCTTTTGATTATTCATTGATTCAACCGCTCATCGATGAATTCATCCAGGAAGAAAATACAATCGATTCTCTTGTTGATTTTTTTATTGAGAGTATAAAGAATTTTAAAAATAGTTATACAACTGACGAAAAAAAAGAATTTGTGGATAAATTAAATAAAGAAATAAATGTCCTGAATTTAAAGATAGCACGACTTGAACAAAATAATCTTTGCGAAAAATATAAAATTATTTCGGCAAAAATATCAGAATTGGAAAACGAGCAGGAAAGATTAAAAAAAGCGCTCATTGAGTCTCAATCTGATTATCTTGAAAAATATTATAAAGAAATTAATAAACTTTTTGTTCAATTTGGTAGCAGAGACTTTACTTTAATTATGGACACTGATGATCGTGGCTTTAAAAAAGTGTATAGTCTATCTGTAAAATATAAAAACCATAAAATTACGGCTGAGCAACTACCTTTTATTTTTAGCGAATCAGATCGCCGAGCCTTAGCATTGGCTGTATTTTGGGCAAAAATAAATCTAAAAGATGAAGGTGATTTACAAAACTCAATAATTATCTTTGATGATCCAATTACAAGTTTTGATGATCAACGTATTACAAAAACAATAAATTTAACCAAGGAGACACTATCAAAAGTTAGCCAAATTATTATATTAACTCATTATCCTAACCTTATAACACGGTTTTTAGAAATTACCAAGATCCAGCAATTGACTTACAAATTGTTAGAAGTAAAAAAAGAAAGTGCATCGTGTGTAATTAATACACTTGATTCAACTCAGTTTCTTTTAGACGAGCATAATAAGAATTTTTTGTACTTGTATAACTTTATTAACAGAAAGCATGACAATGATGTAAAATCCGATTTACGGCCTTATTTGGAAAATCATTTAAAACGGATTTTTTTCAAACAAATACTAGATTTCAATTTAGATGAACATAATCTTGAAAACTTAATTAATGGTCTTAAAGAAAATGTTTTTATTACAGAACAACAGCAAACTAAACTACATGAATTCAGAAGAACAACAAATCCTGATAATCACATATTCACAAGTAGGAATATCGATGATGTGAGAAATTTTACTACTGAAATGCTTGATTTTTTACATTCATTAAGTTTTATGTAACAGCCTTTAATAATTATGTTTTACATGGTGTGGCAACCCAACAATGCAATCAACCTGACAAAAAACGCGGACGATGATTTTAGGATTTTTTTCAAGTTTTTTGGCCGCTTATTTTTGCTTGTTATCGCCGCCGGTTAGGATTATTTAGTATAACATTTAATTGGAGATATATATAAATGGAAATTTTTACATTCCCACATGAACTTACCATGGATAGTTCAATTCAATTTATAAACCATATATTTGATAATACAGGTCATGATGAATATATGTTTGATTTTAATAATTTATCTTGGATCGAGCCCTTTTCACTTCTATACGTTTCGAAGCATATAAAAGAGTTTTTGGATTTAAACAAGAAATCAAATATTCAATTTAATATTCCAAACAATAAAATACACTCAAGAGATTGTCTATCATATGCTGATCACATGGCATTTTTCAGAAGTTGCGGTTTTGGATTTGGAACTAAAGTTGTTAAAAAAAAAGGAAATAATAACTATATACCAATTACTAGCATGCCTATAAAGAAACTGGACAAAAAAGCAAATAATAGATATACAAAGATACACAACATCATCGAAGAGGAAGCTCAGCGCCTTTCTCAAGTCTTAACTCATACTAATAACGGCCCAGTATTTGATGTAATATCTTACTCCTTTCGGGAAATAATAAGAAATGTTTATGAACATAGTAATTCTGAGTCATATGAATATTGCGGCCAGTACTGGCCAACAAAACAAAAAGCAGAATTATGTCTAATTGATAATGGAATAGGATTAAAAGCGAGTCTTTTAAATAATCCTTATCTGGAAATTGAAAATGATAGAGATGCAGTTTTGATGAGCTATTTGCCTGGCATTTCAGGAAAAATGTATAAAGGAGTTAAAAAAGTAAAACATGATGTATGGCAAAATTCTGGTTATGGTCTATATATGTTGAATAGAATATGTAGGAATGGTAATGGATCATTTTTTTTAGCAAGTTATTCTTCAGGGATAATGGTTGAAAGAAATGATAAAATAGATTTTACAACTAAGGTTAAGGGCACGTGTATACGTTTAGTCTTAGATATTTCATCAATAAATAATTTGAGAGATATTTTGACAAAATTTAGTAAAGAAGGAAATGCTATATCTTCAAAATATAAGGGTACATCAAAAATAAAAGCATCAACTGCATCAAGAATGGTATCTGAAGATTTTATGTTATGATCATAACATTTGCCTTCACTGGAATTGATGGGCTGGGTGGTTTTTGGTATGTTTTCAGATAAAATAATTTTGTAAGTTAGAGATAGTCTGATCTGTTCATTCCATAATCTGGTGAGCCCTGCCCCAAAAATCCATCACGCGGCTTAAAACTAAATTTTCTCTTACGCTGTTTTTAAAAATTGGTTAAATTGATTTCCGTAAATCAAACGGTATTCATCCGAAAGCTGAAAAGGAAAAGAGACCCGAATGACCACCAAACAACTCGAAGACTACCTCTGGGGCGCCGCTAATATTCTGCGCGGATTGATTGACGCCGCCGACTTTAAACAATACATCTTTCCACTCTTATTCTTTAAACGTATTTCCGATCTATGGGACGAAGAATACCGGGAAGCGCTCGAACTCTCCGGTAACGATTTGGATTACGCCCAATTCCGTGAAAATCATCGGTTTCAAATCCCTGATGGCTGTCACTGGAACGACATTCGAAAAATATCGGTTGATGTCGGTAAAAATCTGCAAAAGGCATTGCGCGACATTGAAAACGCGAACTTTGAACTTTTGCATGATGTTTTTGGCGATGCCCAATGGACCAATAAACGCCGCCTGAGTGATGAAAAATTACTTGACCTGATTGAGCATTTTTCCGGAATGGATTTAACCGTAAAAAACGTGCCCCACGATTTAATGGGCATCGGCTACGAATACCTGATTAAAAAATTTGCCGACGACAGCGGACATACCGCCGCCGAATTTTATACCAACCGCACCGTCGTAAAACTTATGACCCAAATTACCGACCCCAAATCCGGGGAAAGCGTGTACGACCCCACCTGTGGGAGCGGGGGTATTTTGCTAAACAGCGTGGTGCATCTAAAAGACCAGGGCAAGGAATACCGAAACCTGAAGTTATACGGCCAGGAACTGAATCTGATCACTTCGGCCATCGCCCGTATGAATATGTTTATGCACAACATTGATGAGTTCCTGATTGTGCAGGGTGACACCCTGGACAGCCCGCAAATACTGGAAGATGATGAACTAAAAAAGTTTGATGTAATCATGGCCAATCCGCCATACAGCGTCAAACGCTGGAACCGGACAAAGTTTATGAACGATCCCTTTGGCCGCAATATTTGGGGTACGCCGCCACAGGGCAATGCCGACTACGCCTTCCAGCAGCATATTATCAAAAGTTTAAAACCGGAGACGGGCAGAAGCGTGGTTTTGTGGCCGCATGGTATTTTGTTTAGAGATGCGGAAGCCGAAATGCGAAAAAAAATGATAGAAGCGGATTTGGTTGATGCTGTAATAGGTTTAGGAAAAAACCTGTTCTATAATAGTTCTATGGAAAGTTGTCTTTTAGTCTGTAACACTAATAAACCAGAAATTAGGAAAGGTAAAATAATTTTAATTGATGGGAAAGATGAAATCCGATTAGAAAGAAGTGATGCTTATTTAGAAGATGAGCATATAAATAAAATATCAAACGCATATTTGAATTTTAATGATATTGAAGGCTTTTCAAAGGTAGTAAAAAATACAGATGTTATTTCTGATCATAGCGGCAATTTAAGCATCCAACTGTATGTAAAAATGACAAACAATATGAGAAAGACGGGTTTATCAAAAATGATTAATGATATACGAGAAAATCATGAACAAATATATAAATCTATGGACAATCTTTATAATCAATTAAAAGATCTAGGGATAAATTAAAGTGATTTCAAAGTTATCTAAAGAATCTTGGAAGGTAAAAAACATTGGTGACGTATCTTCTGAATGTAAAAACAGAGTTGATAAACCAAAAGAATCAGGATATGATAAATTTGTTGGGCTTGAGCATTTTGAAGGTGGCGAGTTATTTATTAGGAAAAACGGAACAACTGAAAATCTCAACTCTGCAATGAAATTATTTAAAAACGGTAATGTCCTTTTTGCAAGAAGAAATGCTTATCTTAAACGAGCATCAGTGGTCAATTTTGACGGGTTGTGTTCGGGGGATGCAATAGTTTTAAATCAAAACTTAAATCATCTTATTAAAGATTTTCTTATAGTAATTTTAAATACGTCATTTTTCTGGGATTATGCTATATCAAATGCTGCAGGTACGATGTCAAAAAGGGTTAAATGGCGTGACCTTGCCAAGTACAATTTCAAATTACCGCCAAAGGATGAACAGGAAAAAATACTCTCACTATTTCTCACAATAGAAAAACTAATAGAACAAACCGAAGCGCAGGAAAAGAATCTGCGAAATCTAATTACTAAACTTTCTGACAATCTAGTAGCTAAAAATCCTGAATTTGGCCATTTAATATTCGCGGAACAATTGACTCTTTTTAAACTGGGCTCAATTGCCGGTGAAAAACGAGAGTCTTCTAAAAATCCGCTCGCCGAAGGTCACGAACGATTTGTTGGGCTTGAACACATTGAACCGGGGAATCTGAAAATTACGAACTGGGGAAATGTTGCGGATGGCACCACATTCACTAAAACATTTAAACCGGGTGATCTGCTTTTTGGAAGAAGACGCGCCTATCTTAAAAAAGTCGCTGTCGCGGATTTCAGTGGTTTATGCTCCGGGGATATAATTGTAATCGTTCCTGATAAAAATAAAATCCTGCCCGGGCTGTTTCCCTACTACGTAACAGCTGAAGCGGTTTTTGATTATGCGGTCAGCACTTCCGCGGGGTCGTTATCGCCAAGAACTAAATGGAAAGATTTGTCCAAATTTGAATTTTCTTTGCCCCCTTTGGATGTTCAGGAAAAAATATTAGATGTATTTCAGTCTATTCAAAATAGTATTGATCTGGTTCATAAGCAGCATATTGATTTAAAATATCTAAAACAAAATTTATTGGATGAGATTTTGGGCTAGATGGAAATAAGGTAATAAGGTTAATTAGCATATATAAACGATTTTTCTACTAAGGTAAAAAGATTAAAATAAGGTTTTTAAGAATAATGATATTCAAAGTTCTGCTAACGTAAAATGAGCAAAATATCGTTTTAACATGACCATTGCTGATTTTTTAACCTTATTTTGTTTTTTTCGAACCTTAGTAGTCAAAAAAAAAATAACCCCCAAACCATATTTATTGAAAGGGGAAACAATCTTCTGCTAAGGTAAAAGAATTAAAATTAGGTTTTTAAAAATGAAAGTTGAACGGTTTTAAACCTTATTTTGTTTTTCCAAACCTTAGTAGAAACAAAATTACACAAAACTCAAAACCTTATTGCCTTATTAAAAAAAGCGAATTGGTAATATGAAAATTGAATACAACAATCTCTACACACATTTTGTTTTTACGGTATTCCAACGCCAACAGCTGATAATGGAAAATCATCGGATTAGAATAGAAAAATATATGACCGGAATTATAAGCAATAATGATTCAAAATTGTATGCTATATACGCCAATCCGGAACATGTCTACATCTTGGTTTCCCGCAATCCTTCCATATCTGAAGAAACACTAGCAACAATTATCGCCGATAGCAGCGAACGATTTATCAATGAAAACAAACTGACAAAATATAATTTTTCCTGGCAAAGAACAGCATCCGCTTTTTCGGTGTCAAAATCAGATGTTGATAAAGTATGTAAATATATTTTGAATCAACCGGAACATCATAAAAAAATAACTTTTGCCCAAGAATATGATAATTTTATAAACTTTTATCAGGATACCTTAAAATGAGATATAAACTAAGGTAATAAGGTTAAAAAGAATGTTGAAATTCAAAGTTCTACTAAGGTAAAAAGATTAAAATAAGGATTATAAGAAAGAAAGTTGAACGGTTTTAAACCTTATTTTGTTTTTCCAAACCTTAGTAGTCAAAAAAACACATAACCCCAAACCTTATTAATTGAAGGGGAAAAAATCATCTACTAAGGTTAAAAGATTAAAATAAGGTTTTAACATGACCATGGCTGATTTTTTGAACCTTATTTTTGGTTTTTAAACCTTAGTAGCATATGAACAGCAACACATCTCAAACCTTATTACTTTATTGAATGTTTTACAAACCTCAGTAGAAAAATGGAAAACAAACCACAGAAACCCGATTCACAAATCATCATCTACCAAACCGAAGCGGGGCAAACAAAAATCGAAGTGCGGCTTCAGGATGAAACTGTATGGCTCACGCAAAAATTAATGGCGGAACTCTTCCAATCAACACCGCAAAACATCACCATGCATATCAACAATATTTTTTCTGAAGGTGAATTGGATGAATCTGCAACTTGTAAGGAATTCTTACAAGTTCAAATTGAAGGTAAAAGAAAAATCGGGCGGTCGCGAAAATTTTATAATTTGGAAGTAATTATCTCTGTCGGTTATCGAGTTCGTTCGCATCGGGGAACACAATTCAGGCGCTGGGCGACTGAACGCTTAAATGAATATGTGGTAAAGGGATTTGCCATGGATGATGAACGCCTGAAAAATGTGCGAAATATCGGTTCCGATTATTTCGATGAAATGCTGGAACGTATCCGCGATATTCGTTCCAGCGAACAGCGTTTTTATTATAAAATTAAAGAGATTTATAAACTCGCTGTGGATTACGATCCCAAAGCGGAAGAGACCATCGATTTTTTCAAAACGGTTCAAAACAAGCTGCACTTTGCCATCTCCGGTCAAACCGCCGCGGAACTTATCGCCGGGCGAGCTGACGCTTCAAAACCCAATATGGGATTAACTTCCTGGAAAGGTGAAAAGGTGCGTAAAGGCGACGTTGCCATCGCCAAGAATTATTTAAATGTAGAAGAACTGGACGCTTTAAATCGCGTTGTATCCATGTATCTGGATTTTGCCGAAGATCAGGCGAAAAGACACAAACAAGTGTTTATGCGCGACTGGCGGGAAAAACTGGATTCCTTTTTACAGTTTAATGAACGCAATATTCTGACTCATGCCGGGACTATTTCTCATGAATTGGCTACGGCAAAAGCGGAAGGTGAATACGAAAAATTTAACCTAAAGCGCATAGAAGAAAATGACAGGCATATTAGCGATTTAAATAACACAGTTAAAAAATTAGAACAACAAAAAAAGAAACCGCCTAAAAAGAAAAAGTAAAAAGATGACATTCAACGAACTTAATAGTGTGGAACATTTTTTCATCGAACGGCTTACCGGTATTAATCTTAATAAAATTGAATCCGGCAATGTGGTTCGGCAACCGTCAGAAAATTTTGGAGTATTCCCCTGGAAATACATCCAGAGCGAACTTCTGAATCGTGAAACCACAAGTGTTTTATTGGAAAACGAATTAAAGGAATCACTTTGCCGTCTGAACCCCGATATAAACCGCCATCCTGATTTCGCCGATGAAGTGATTCATAAACTGCGCGCTATTTTAATTACCGTTTCCAACGTCGGCCTGGTGCGCGCCAATGAAGAATTCGCCAAATGGCTGCGCAATGAAATTACCATGCCCTTCGGTCCCAAAGGCGAACATGTGAATGTTAAACTTATTGATTTTGAAAATACCACAAACAACAGTTATCTCTTAACCAATCAACTCAAAGTCCACGCCCGTGAAACTAAAATTCCCGATATTGTCATGTTTATAAATGGTATCCCGGTGGTGGTTGCCGAGTTGAAAACACCGGTCCGCCCCGCGGTAAGTTGGGTGGATGGCGCTCATGAGATTCATCATATTTATGAGAATTCCATTTCTCAACTATTCGTGCCCAATATTCTCTCTTTCGCCTCCGAAGGTAAAGAACTTTATATCGGCGCGGTACGCGCGCCTTTGGAATTGTGGTCGCCCTGGCGTGTTGAAGAAGATAAGGATGAATTGGTTCAGTTTGCCGGTTTGCAGAATGTAGCAAAACAATTGACGCACCTGTTAAAACCTGCCACGCTTCTCGATATTTTACAGTATTATTCCATCTACGCCACAAGCGGCGCGAAGAAGAAAATAAAAGTGATTTGCCGTTATCAGCAGTATGAGGGCGCAAACGCTATTGTAAACCGGGTGATCGAAGGGAAGATAAAAAAAGGGTTGATCTGGCATTTTCAGGGTTCGGGAAAATCGCTTTTGATGCTTTTCGCCGCTCAGAAATTGCGCAGACAGCAGGAATTGGGCAATCCAACGGTTTTAATCGTTGTGGATCGTATCGATCTGGATACGCAGATCACCGCCACCTTTAATTCTGCCGAAGTATCCAACATGATCACCACGGATAACATCAAAGAGCTTCATGATCTGCTGGAAAAAGACAGCCGCAAAATTATTATTACCATGATTCATAAATTCCGTGATGCTTATACGGATATGAATAAACGTGAAAACATCATCGTGCTGGTTGATGAAGCCCACCGCACCCAGGAAGGCAATTTGGGACAGCGAATGCGGGCTGCTCTGCCCAATGCCTTTTTATTTGGATTGACCGGAACCCCCATTAACAAAGCCGATAAAAATACGTTCTGGGCTTTTGGCGCGTTTGAAGATGAAAGCGGATATCTCAGCCGTTACACTTTTCAGGAAAGCATCCGTGACCAGGCAACGCTGCCTTTGCACTTTGAGCCAAGATTACCGGACTACCACATCGATAAAGATGAACTGGACATCGCTTTCAAGGAATTGACGAATGATTTATCCGAAGATGACCGCGCTAAGTTAAGCCAAAAAGCGGCAAAAATGGCTGTGTTTTTAAAATCGCCTGAACGGGTAAAATCCATTGTCGCCGATATATTTGAACATTTCAAATTACACGTTGAGCCGGCGGGTTTTAAAGCGATGATCGTAACACCGGATCGTCATGCCTGTATTCAGTACAAAGAAGAACTTGATAAATTGTTTCCGGCTGAATCAAGTAAGGTCGTGATAAGCACGGCGGCAAACGACGATTTGGAATTCAAACAAAAATGGGGGCTGGATAAAGATCAGCAGGAAAAAGTGGTCGAAGAATTTAATGATCCGCGATCCAATCTTAAATTTCTAATTGTCACCGCCAAACTTCTAACCGGTTTTGACGCGCCGGTTTTACAAACCATGTATTTGGATAAGTCGCTCAAAGATCATACACTTTTACAGGCAATTTGCCGGACCAATCGTCTTTTTCCAAATAAAACATTTGGCCGGATTGTGGATTACTTTGGTGTTTTTGATGATACCGCCAGAGCATTGGCATTTGATGAAGCAACTGTAAAGCAAGTCATTACAAATCTTCAGGAACTACGTGATAAATTACCGCGACAAATCCAAAAATGTCTGGTTCATTTTCCCGGCGTTGATCGGAATATGGAGGGATTTGAAGGATTGCAGGCCGCGCAGGATTGTATTAACACCAATGAAAAACGGGATAATTTTGCCCGGGATTTTAGCGGTCTGACTAAAATATGGGAAGCGCTGTCACCGGATAAAATCTTAAATAAATATCGAAAGGATTATAAATGGCTTTCACAGGTTTACGCTTCCGTAAAACCAACTTCTGATGATACCGGTCGATTGTTATGGCATGCCCTGGGCGCTCAAACAACAAAACTTATTCATGAGCATGTTCATGTTAGCGGCATCAATCAGGAAATGGAAGAAATGATTTTAGACGCGGAAGTGATTGATGATTTGATGCATCGAAAGGATAAAAATCAGGCGGCTAAAGTATTAAAAATTTTAATCACCCGTATAGGCAAACACGCGGATATTCCAAAGTTTAAAGCCCTGAGCGCGCGACTGGAAGAATTAAAAATAAAAGCCGAACAAGGATTGATAACCAGCATTGAATTTATTAAAAAACTTTGTGAAATAGCCAAAGAAACATTACAGGCTGAACGTGAAATAGTAACAATTGAAGAACAAAAATCCGCAAAATCGGCGTTGACCGAACTTTTCCTGGAAATGAAGACCGCCAAAACGCCTGCTATTGTGGAACGTATCGTAAATGATATTGATGAAATTGTTAAGATTGTTCGTTTTGACGGATGGCAAAACACAATAACCGGCGAGCGTGAAGTTCAGAAATCGCTGCGTCAAACATTGCTAAAATACCAACTTCATAAAGCGGAAGACTTGTTTTCAAGAGCCTATGAATATATCAAAGAATATTATTAATCATGAATTTTGGCAAAAGTTGGTATAATCATACCTATTAAGCCAATATGATTAAAAAAGTGGACGATGATTTCAAATCATAAAATCATTTAATCACACAAATCACAGTCCAGACAAGAATTGTTAACCTATGAAAAACTCAGAAATTATTTTCCACACTTCGATCCTAATTTAATCATCTCCTCAAAAAGCTAGTTTAAATCCTGCCATACTCAATTTTCTTCCTCAAATCAGATCCCCTTCCCCGTCAACCCGGCACTCTTTCAAGTGATTCGGGCAGTTCTCCAAGTGAACCGGGCAGCTCTCCGCGACAACCCGGCGGTCCATTTCGACAACTGGGGAAAGTCTCCCGATAAGTGGGGAGAGTTCCGGGACAACTGGGGAAAGTCTCCCGATAAGTGGGGAGGGTTCCGGGACAAGTGGGGAGAGTTCCGCGACAGGTGGGGAGAGTTCCGGTACAACTGGGGAAAGTTCCGCAACGACTGGGGAATATATTTTTTCAAGTGGGGAGTGTACCGCGACAACCGGGGAGCCCTTCGCGATAAACGAACAGGATTATATCATCATGGAATATTAATGCAACTGAATTCGCTTATATACCTATAAATGATGTATCGCGCCCGCAAATCCACAAAATAGTGTCCCGATTATTTTTTGTTCACAAAATGCAACTTCCGAATAGCCGCTGGCGCGGCTGACAATTTTAATAATTACGCTTTACATAAACAAAACAGGGGGGATGTCTGATGAGAAATTTTCATAAGGACGCGTCAGGAATGATCGCGTTCAAATTGAGCATTACATTCGCGTTTGTGTTATTATTCAGCCTGCCGCCGCTGTCCGCGCAAACCAACGATCAGGCCGCGATGGAAGTGATCGCCATAACCAAGGCCCAATGGGCGGCGCAAATGGAAAAGAAACCCGCCTCCGTATGGATGAGCACCGTCGCGGATGAATACACGGAGTTTAATCCGGAAGCGCCGGTCCGGTTGGATGGTAAGGCCCTGAACGGCAGGTTGAGTGATGCCATGGCCTCCGGCAGCGGTGAGTTTTTGGCGGCCGAGATGCTCAATGAGAAGGTACAGGTCTATGGCGATGTGGCGATTCTCACCTATAATTATGTGGGTATGTTAAAAAACGATGAAGGTGAGGTAGAAACCGTCCTGGCAAAATCGACCCGTGTTTACGCGAAAAAGATGGGCAAATGGATGCTGGTACACGCCAATTTTGCTCCGGCTAAATGATAAGTTGGCCGCGTTTTGAGCGGATGGACCGGCTGACAGAAAGAATAATCAGAGAGTTTCGTTTGACGTTGGTTGGATACGCTCATGAAAAATCGAAGTAAACATAACGGTAAACAAACCATCAGGCCCGAGGACATTCTGGCGGAACATTCGCCGGAAGTCCGCGCGCTCGCGGAATCCATGCGAAAAATGATAATTAAGATAGTCCCATCCGCCATGGAAGTTGCTTATCCCGTCTGGCATGGCATCGGTTACCGCCACCCGGAGAGCGGCTATTTCTGCGGAATTTTTCCGCGAAAAGACCGTGTCAAGCTTGGTTTTGAGTTTGGCGCTCTTCTGCCCGATCCCGACAGCCTGCTCGAAGGAACCGGCAGGCAGGTGAGATATGTGAATATTAAAAGTATCAATGATATTCGACACGAGGCAATCAGGAAATTGCTATTGGCCGCGATTAGGCTTCCGGCCAGCAGAGAGGTGAAAATGGGTTTGATCGGCGCGTCGGCAAAACCGGTTCAGAAGAAATGAATTTTTTGCAACAATCATAATGAGGTAAACAATTATGAAGATAGGTATCATTGGATCAGGCGTAGTGGGCAAAGCCCTGACTACCGGATTTATCCATCACGGATATGAGGTGATGGCCGGTTCGCGTCAACCCAAAAAGCTGGAAGCCTGGAAAACGGAGATCAGCGCGAAATTACGTGTCGGGGATTTTGCCGAAACCGCCGCGTTTGGTGACGCTTTGGTTCTCGCGACCAAAGGAACAGCCGCCGAACAAGCCATAAAACTGGCGGGAACCGGGAATTTTGCGGGAAAAACGGTTTTAGACACCACCAATCCCATAGCGGATACCGAACCCGTAAACGGTGTCATCAGTTTTTTTACCAAAGCGGATGAATCCTTGATGGAACGGCTTCAGAAGGCGGTTCCCGATGCAAATTTTGTTAAAGTCTTTAACAGCGTGGGCGCTCATTTGATGGTGAATCCCGATTATGAATCCAGACCGACCATGTTTATTTGCGGGAACAGCGAAACCGCCAGAGCCGATGTGAAGAAAATAGTAGACCAATTTGGTTGGGATGTTGAAGATCTGGGGATGGCCGAAGCGGCGCGGGCTATTGAATCGCTATGTATTCTCTGGTGTATCCCCGGTTTTCGTGAGAATCGCTGGACCCACGCCTTTAAAGTGCTGAAGAAATAATCGGGCCGGGATGAGCGGAATATATTCGTTGGACTCAAAATCACCCCTGTGAAAAACATCTGTTGTAATTCTCAGCATAAATTTTCTTACTGAAATAGATACAAAAATATGGCGGTTATAGCATATATGGTTATCATTCACAGATAATCACTCAAACCATCCAACCAGTAACCATAGGGGGGAGCTATGTTACTAACCATTTTTAAACGCGTGGGTCAGGTCATGATGGGGCTGGCTGTCTTTATTGCCTGTCAGGAAAGTGATCTCGCTACAAACGCGAACAACCTTCATCATGATTCAGGTGTGTTGTCAGAATCCGCCACCGTTCAGAGCGATCCGGCGGGGGTTCTGAAAATTGGTTTCGAGCACGCCTTAATCGTCAGGGTCGATGGCGATGATTATTATTTCGCCGGAGCTCCGGACGGGCCAAACGGCGCGACTGATATCCCGGGGCATTATTGGAAAATGATTGGGAAAAACAAGCTGTTGGGAAGGCATTTTAACACGGGACCTTTTGGCTCACCAAGATGGTGGGCATCTGACGCGCCGGACGGTGCGTTGCTCTACGCTGTCAACGCGGTGATAGATACTTGGTCTGTTCATAAAGCGAAGTTCTATGCCAGGTCCGGATTTGTGCATTATCATGAACTTGTTCGCGTATCTGACGGGGCGCTGCATCCGACAAAAATCGTCTGGCTACAGCATGTGGCTTTGATGTCATTTACACTGGATGGAGGTCCTGCGCCAGCGCTCAGTCATGATGTAAATCCGGGAATCGATTTCGAATTTATTCCGAATGGAATGACACCTTACAGTCCGGAAGATTAACTTGAAAGAGGCTGTCCCGGCGGGTGTTGGGACAGCCTTTTATTTTACTGATTTCTACAATCATTTGTTTAACAATAAAAAACCGGACAGGTTTTCAAGCCTGTCCGGTGTCAATTACACCAAATTATTATATACAATCAAGTGTAATCCCCCCCCGTTTTATATATCCTTACTTTACTTTCACCTGGCCGTGGGTCAGATCAAAAAGCGGGAAGTCTGAAGGAACTAAATTACTGCAATCAGGCGCGGGGAAAAACGAAAAACTGAGCTGATCCGGCGGATCATTGGCCGATGTGCCGTTATCCACCACAGCGGTCACCGCCCGCTGTCCGCTGACATCAACACCACCGGAGATTCCCTTAGTAATTATGCCGCTAATAACAGCTCCGTTACCAACAATTTTCATACAGTCAACAGAAACGTGGATGCCCTCTTTTCCTCCCGCGAAGGTATCCTGCCATTGCCCCGATACGCTTCCGTCAGCCTTCATATTTGCCACCAGTGAAAAATTCGCGTCGCAACCGGTGGGCAGACCCAGCGCCTCACAAATATCCGCCCCGCCCAGAGACACATGGTGAATCACGTTGTTTTTGGCCAGCGCCTGCATGTCATTGTTATCCGGAGCGTTGTTTAGCGCGGAAGTGGGTTCATCCCCCTGATTACAGCTTGCCGCGAACATCAGCATCAGAAAAAATGTGGCGGTAACGGAAAAATATTTCATAAATCTAAATTTATTTGTTCCCATGATTAAATCCCCCCAAATATAAAATGAGTTAATTATTTTAAGTAAGTTCACAAGCGGGTCAGGAGGACTTCGGCTATGATTGATAATACTCATGAGCGTTCTTCCTAAAGCAAAATAAACCGATTGCTTGGAATTGGCGTCCTTGCATAAAAACGAATCCGGTCATTTGGGGAGGAGGGATGAAGCTTTTAGAATACAAACCATATTAAAATGAAGAAGACTACCAAGTTGAGATTAAATTCGGAAATTTTGATTCTATAAGTCTGTTAACAGAAACACTCACAGATAAATTTCCAAAAAAATATTAAAATTATTAGGCCGGAATTTTATAGTTTCTTATATATTAAATTCAGCCGGGATGGAAACGGTTGCTATTTAGTTAAACAAGATTAATTGGTTGATACGAAAAAAAACGAAGGAAATCGCATGGAAATCAAACTGTCACCTGAGGCGGAAAAACGATTAATCGAATCCATAAAAAGATATTTTGAAGAAAATATGGATCAGGAAATAGGGGATTTGAAGGCATCGCTATTTCTAGATTTTTGTATAAAGGAGATCGGCCCCTCCGTCTATAATAAGGCCATAGCCGACGCCCGCGATCATATGCTTGAAAAAGTCCACGATTTAGACGGCACCTGCTACGCGCCGGAGTTTGGTTACTGGCAGAAGTGAGGATGCAATCTTGCATGCCGCGTAAAAACAACCCCCTTAGTCCCCCTTTGCTAAGTGGGAAACAGAGCATTCTTACTCTTTTTTCTTATCCACTTCCCGCATATGAAAAGGGCGCCCAATTTGGGACGCCCCAACTCTTAACTCTTACACTCTTTTCTCTTAACCTTCTTACTTCCTACTTCTAACTTCTTACTTTTTGTCTGAACTATGATTCGCCTGATTAATTGAAAACTCTGATTTCCGGTTTCTTAATCATCTTCATCATTTAATCATCTTAATCAAAGTTCAGACCATTTTCTTCTTTTATCTTAAATTCCACCCGACGCCGGAGGTGTCGCATTTTTGCAGAACAGGGATTCCCGGTGTAATTGTACGACCCCGACGGGGTCGCGGGATGCTGTGGGGTCTTTTTTTCTACAAAAATTACATCCCTACGGGATTAAAGATCCAGTTTTCGCTTAGCTCGCTCCCACTCTTAACTCTTAACTCTTTTCTCTTAACGCTCTTAAATTCTTACTTCTTAACCCACCCCGGGCCTGATAAATCATGCCCTTCCCCTCCCTTATGCATAAGGGAGGGGATCGAGGGGAGGGTCAGTTACGGGGTCGGCTTTTCTACAATAATTACATCCCTTCGGGATTAAAGATCCAATTTTTCGCCTGGCTCGCCCTACACTTAACTCTTAACCCTTTTCTCTTAACGCTCTTCAATTCTTACTTCCTACTTCTAACTTCTTACTTTTTGTCTGAACTATGATTCGCCTGATTAATTGAAAACTCTGATTTCCGGTTTCTTAATCATCTTCATCATTTAATCATCTTAATCAAAGTTCAGACCATTTTCTTCTTTTATCTTAAATTCCACCCGACGCCGGAGGTGTCGCATTTTTGCAGAACAGGGATTCCCGGTGTAATTGTACGACCCCGACGGGGTCGCGGGATGCTGTGGGGTCTTTTTTTCTACAAAAATTACATCCCTACGGGATTAAAGATCCAGTTTTCGCTTAGCTCGCTCCCACTCTTAACTCTTAACTCTTTTCTCTTAACGCTCTTAAATTCTTACTTCTTAACCCACCCCGGGCCTGATAAATCATGCCCTTCCCATCCCTTATGCATAAGGGAGGGGATCGAGGGGAGGGTCAGTTGCGGGGTCTGTTTTTCTATAATAATTACATCCCTACGGGATTAAAGATCCAATTTTTCACCTGGCTCCCCACTCTTAACGCTTTTCTCTTAACGCTCTTAAATTCCTACTTCTTAACCCACCCCGGGCCTGATAAATCATGCTCTTCCCATCCCTTATGCATAAGGGAGGGGATCGAGGGGAGGGTCAGCTGTGGGGTTTGTTTTTCTACAATAATTACATCCCTACGGGATTAAAGATCCAATTTTTCACCTGGCTCCCCACTCTTCACTCTTAACTCTTTTCTCTTAACGCTCTTAAATTCCTACTTCTTAACCCACCCCGGGCCTGATAAATCATGCCCTTCCCCTCCCTTATGCATCAGGCTGTTGCAGATTATTGTTGAGGGGATAGTTCATATTACGTAAATTTATTGCCATAAACTGAGTCATACTTT